>DATMEX010000089.1:0-137215 GCA_035556455.1 Pseudolabrys sp. | reverse complement strand
CCGGCAGGGCTTTGGCGAATGGCTTGTGGTCGCTCGAGGCGACGCAAATTCGCGACTACGCCACCGACAAGCACGGCACCGTGGACGACACCCCCGCCGGCGGCGGCCCCGGCATGGTGATGAAAGCTGACATTCTCGCGCGCGCGCTCGATGCCGTCCCGGCTGATGACCGTCCGCGCCTGATCATGAGCGCGCGCGGCAAGCCGCTGACGCAAGCCCGTGTCCGCGAACTGGCGGCCGGCCCCGGCGCGGTGATCCTCTGCGGCCGCTTCGAGGGTGTCGATGAGCGGCTGATCGAGGCCCGCGGCCTCGAGGAGGTCTGCCTGGGGGATTTCGTGCTGTCCGGCGGCGAGATGGCCACCCTGACCCTGCTGGACGCCTGTGTACGCCTCATTCCGGGGGTCATGGGCAAGGAGGCCTCCGGCGTGGAGGAAAGCTTCTCCGACGGCCTGCTCGAATACCCCCAATACACCCGCCCCGCCCTGTTTGAGGGTCGGCCGATCCCCGAAATCCTGACCTCGGGCGACCACGCCAAGGTCGCCGCCTGGCGCCGCGCGGAGGCCGAAAGGCTGACCCGGGAGCGCCGTCCGGACCTCTGGGCGGCCTTTTTGGCCCGAAAGAAGCCCTGAAACGGGGCCAAAACCCCAGGTGACAAGTGCCCGGCTTTGCTCTAAAAGCCCGGCCAACCCATTCAGTTTGAGCCTTGAACCGCGCGCCGGTTGCTGGCGCTGCCGACGGAGATTTGAGCCATGAACATCATCCAGGAAATCGAGAAAGAGCAGCTCGAGAAGCTGTCCGCCATCCGGACGCTGCCGGAATTCGCGCCGGGCGACACCGTGATCGTCAACGTCAAGGTGACCGAAGGCGACAAGACCCGCGTGCAGGCCTACGAAGGCGTGTGCATCGCGCGTTCGGGCCGCGGCCTCCATGAGAGCTTCACGGTGCGCAAGATTTCGTACGGCGAAGGCGTCGAGCGCGTGTTCCCGCTCTACGCGCCGGCGATCGACTCGCTCAAGGTCGTGCGCCGCGGCAAGGTGCGCCGCGCCAAGCTGTATTACCTGCGCGCGCTGCGCGGCAAGAAGGCCCGCATCGTCGAGGCCACCGCCTCGACCGGCGCGGAAGCCGCCGCTTCATAAGTTACGGCTATTCGGGGGAATGCCGGAAAGGGCCGCGCTTGCGCGGCCCTTTTTCTTTGGCGCGGTTGTTAAATATCGCGCAACCGCTCAACCAGCCGCTCCACGTCCTCGGCGGTGTGATAAAGCCCGAAGCCGAGGCGCAGCCTGTCGCCGCGCACATCGGTCACGATGCCGGCCATATGCAGGCGTTCGTACCAGCGCCCCGCATCCGCGCTCTGGAACGTCAGGAAGTTGCCGCGCGCCGGATTTTCGAGCGGCACGACCAGATTGTCCGCGCTGAAAATGCCCCACGGCTTCTCCGCCATCGCCGCCATGAAGCGCGCCTGCAGCACTTCGACGTGCGCGTGAATGAGCGCGGCATCGATTTGTTCGCGCTCGAGCCACTCCAGCACGGCGCGCAAGCGATAAAGACCTGACGGATCGAAGGTCGCGCCCATGAAGCGCCAGCCGTCTTCGGCATAGGGCACGCCTTGCTGCACGCCCGAGAGATTGCCGAAACCGGCATACCAGCCGGTGTTGCGCGGCCGCGGCGCAAAGCCCGGCGGGCAGTGCATGAAGCAGGCGCCTTCACCGGCCATCGCATATTTATAACCGCCGGCGATGTAGAAGGCGCGGTCGGCGATACGCGAGAGATTTGTCGGCCGCGCCATGAAGCCATGATAGCCGTCGATCACCACCAGCCGCCCTGGCGCCGCGATCTGATCCACAAGCGCTTCGAGATCGGTCAGGGCAAAGCCTGAATTGAAGAAAACCTGGCTGACGAAAACGAGGTCCGGTGCGTGCTCCTGCACCGCCATCGCAAGGCGCGCCGTGAAGGTGGCCAGCGGCTCCGTTGCGACGAGCGTCAGTTCGATAACACCGTCTTCGGCGAGCCGGTCGGTCTGGCGCCGAAAGGAATGAAATTCGCCGTCGCCCCCCACCACCCGCATCGGCCGCTCCAGCGGCCCACAGGACAGCAGGCGGTTGACGAATTCGAACGTGTTCGGTGCCGGCACCAGGGTCGCCGGGTCCGGCAGATTGAGGTGCCGCGCCAGCATGGTCCGCACCGCCGGCCACACCTCGCCCAGCACGTGATCCCATTTGTCGTCCGCGAGCCGCGCGGCGTCGCTCCAGGCGAGCTGCTGCGCGGCTTCGCTCACGTCCGGCCAGAAATGATGGCTGTGCGCGGCGAAGTGGAGGCGATGCGGATCGCTGCCGCGGAAGCGGCTGAACGCTCCCGAAAGATCGAGCGGAATGGGCCGGCTCATGAAGCCTCCTTGCACCGTCAATGGACTATCCGCCGAGACGTTTTAAGCTTAAAGTAACTCGCCGCCGCTTGTCGAACCCTTTCCACGGGAGCCGCGCATGACCGACCCGAAGCCGCCGCACGCAACGCGCGTCGAAGCCGATATGCATGTCGATCTGGCCGGCAAGCTGAGCTACGGCGCCTACCTCAATCTCGATCAGTTGCTCTCGGCCCAGCGCCCGGTGACACAGGAGCATGATGAAGTCGCCTTCATCATCATCCATCACGTGCAGGAACTGTGGCTGAAGTTGATCGCGCATGAGCTCGAGGCCGCAACGGTTTCCATCCGGGGCGACGACCTGCCGCCGGCCTTCAAGTCCTTTGCCCGCGTCACCCGCATCCAGGAGCAGTTGATCCGCGCCTGGGACGTGCTCTCCACAATGACCCCGGCCGATTATCTCGCCTTCCGCGACGCGCTCGGCCCCGCCTCCGGCTTCCAGTCCTTCCAGTACCGGCTGGTCGAATTCCGTCTCGGCGCCAAGGACGCCAAGATGCTCCTGCCGCACCGGCACCATGCCGAGCATCACGATATCCTGAGCAAGGCGCTGGCCGCGCCGAGCCTGTACGACGAGGCGCTGCGCCTGCTGGCGCGGTGCGGCTTTCCGGTGCCGCAGGACGTGCTCGAGCGCGACGTCACCCACCCGCATATCAGCAATCCCGCGGTGCGGGACGCCTGGCTGGCGGTCTACCGCGATCCGGAAAAGTACTTCGACTTGTACGAACTGGCCGAAGAGCTGGTCGACATGGAGGACTGGTTCCAGCAATGGCGCTTCCGCCACATGAAGACCGTCGAACGCATCATCGGCTTCAAACGCGGCACCGGCGGTTCGTCCGGTGTCGGCTTCCTGAAAACGGCGCTGGAGCGCTCGTTTTTCCCCGAATTGTGGGAGCTGCGGACCCTGCTGTAGGGCCTAAATCGGCCGCCCGGACTTTGTTGTCGCCCGCGGGACAAGCCGCTATACACCCTGTCATGGTTCTAAAGGTTCAGCGCATCATTCTGGCCGACCACACCCGCCTGCCCTGGCGGTTTTTCGGCCGCCTGACCGCCGTCCAGGCTGGGCTTTGACCGGCGCGGCGCGTTTTCGCGCGCGCCTGCTGCCAGCGACCCCTTCAAGAACCCACCCTTTCAGACAAGGTAACACGCCATGACCCCGCGCACCCTCTACGACAAGATCTGGGACGACCACGTCGTCGACGTCCAGGAAGACGGCACCGCGCTGCTCTACATCGACCGCCATCTGGTTCACGAAGTGACCAGCCCGCAGGCCTTCGAAGGCCTGCGCACCGCAGGCCGGCCGGTGCACGCACCGGAGAAGACCCTCGCCGTGGTCGATCACAACGTGCCGACCTCGGACCGCTCGCTGCCGAACCCCGACCCCGAAAGCGCCGAGCAGATCGCCGCTCTGGCGCAGAACGCCAAGGACTTCGGCCTCACCTACTTCAACGAGTTCGACAAGCGTCAGGGCGTCGTCCACATCATCGGCCCCGAGCAGGGCTTCACCTTGCCGGGCACGACGATCGTCTGCGGCGACAGCCACACCGCGACGCACGGCGCCTTCGGCGCGCTGGCCTACGGCATCGGCACCTCGGAAGTGGAGCATGTGCTGGCGACGCAGACGCTGCTGCAGCGCAAGTCGAAGAACATGCGCGTGCTCGTGGACGGCGTGCTGCCGCAAGGCGTGACATCGAAGGACATCATCCTCGCCATCATCGGCGAGATCGGCACGGCCGGCGGCACCGGCTATGCCATCGAGTATGCCGGCGAGGCGATCCGCGCCCTTTCGATGGAAGGGCGCATGACCGTCTGCAACATGTCGGTCGAAGCCGGCGCCAAGGCGGGCTTTGTCGCGCCGGACGCCAAGGTGTTCGAGTATCTCAAGGGCCGCCCGATGGCGCCCAAGGGCGAAGCCTGGGACCAGGCCGTACGTTACTGGGAAACGCTGCAGTCGGAAGATGGCGCGCACTTCGACCGTGAGCTCAAGCTCGACGCCGCCAAGCTGCCGCCGATCGTGACCTGGGGCACCAGCCCCGAGCAGGTCGCCTCGATCGCCGGCCGCGTTCCCGTCGCCGCCGAAATTGCCGACGAGAAGAAGCGCGTCGCCGCCGAACGCTCGCTCGGTTACATGGGTTTGCAGGGCGGCGAGAAGATCACCGACATCAAGATCGACCGCGTCTTCATCGGCTCCTGCACCAACGGCCGCATCGAGGATTTGCGCGAGGTCGCGCGCGTCGCGCAGGGCAAGACCGTCAATGCCAACGTAAGCGCCATGATCGTGCCGGGCTCGGGCCTGGTGAAGGAACAGGCGGAAGCCGAAGGTCTCGACAAGATCTTCAAGGCCGCGGGCTTCGACTGGCGCGAGCCGGGCTGCTCGATGTGCCTCGCCATGAACCCGGACAAGCTTGCGCCGGGCGAACGTTGCGCCTCGACCTCGAACCGCAACTTCGAGGGCCGTCAGGGCCACAAGGGCCGCACGCATCTGGTGTCGCCGGCCATGGCCGCCGCCGCCGCGATCGCCGGACACTTCGTCGACGTCCGCGAGTGGCGCTGAGCTTCATCAAATCCTGAAACCGAAAACGCCGCCCGATGAGGGCGGCGTTTTTCATTTCGGGATTTGCGCAGCGTTCACTGCCACCAGCAGTGCATCACCGGCACGATCACCGTGCCGCTGGGGCGATGCTGCTCGACCAGCCGCGCCTGACATTGACGCGTCGAATTCGGCCCCGGCGTGGTGCGGCCCGGCGTGACGATGATGCGCTGGCGCGAGGAGGCCTGCGCGACGTCGGTGCCGCGCTGGGTCTGCGCAGCGGCAGGTGCCACCACGAGGGCGGCAAACGCACCGGCGAGAGCGATGGCGAGCAAGCGGCGCACGGGGGTTACCAGCGCTGCTGGCTGCGGGCGCTGTAGGGCGCGAACAGCCCGGCATTGCGCTCGCGCCGCGGAGCGCGTTCGTAGACCACGCGCTCGGCTTGATGCGAGCGGGCATAGGCGGCGAAAGCCTGCCGGTCGGCGGACGACGAGTAGCTGACCTTGCTGCGCGGCTCCTTGCAGCCGAAAAACTCGGCCGAGGCCGGTGTCGCGGCGGCGCCGATCAGCGCGGCGGCGAGAATGGCGGATCCGATCGTACGCAAAACCATGGGGTTATCCTCTCCTCAGAACCGCCATAATAGTTAACGGCGGCCTATTCGGCAAGCGGGTCAAGGGCTTGGAGCTTGCCAGGCGCGCCCGGCTTGGTTCGGGGGGCGGTCTCGCCTAGATAGTCACTCATGGCACAGGAATTCGACGATCCGGAGAAGTGGTACGGCGCGCAGGCCCCGTCTCTCGACGATGTCGAGGCCCTAGCCCACGCCGCCTATGCCCGCCTGCCGGAGACGTTTCGGGCGCTGTGCGAGGGCCTGGTGATCCAGGTCGACGATTTCCCGACCGAGGAAGTACTCGAGCATATGGCCGCCGAGAGCGAATTCGACCTGCTCGGCCTGTTCCAGGGCATCGGCCTGCCGTTCCGGTCCGACCAGATCAGCGGCCAGATGCCGAACATGGTGTGGCTGTATCGCCGTCCCATTCTGGACTACTGGGCCGAGCACGAGGAAACGCTGGGCGCCATCGTCACTCACGTCCTGGTCCACGAGATCGGCCACCATTTCGGCCTGTCGGACGAGGACATGGAAGCGATCGAGGCCAGCGTCGAGTAAGGCCGGCTACAGCCGGCCTTTGACGCCGAACGACACCACCATCGAATAGTGCGACATGCCGCCGGAATCGCCGGGTGATCGGGTGTAGGTGTCCGTGCCGTAGTTGTAGGACAGGCTCGATGCGCGGGCCTCGTAGTATTTCTGATACTCGTAGCGCCCGAACACCGAGAAGCGGTCGTTCAGCGCATAGTTGAGCTGGGTGTCGATGCCGATCATCTTCACCTTGGAATACTCCTCGGTGAACAAGGTGCTGCGCAGGACGTGGTCGTCGCGGTCGCGACCCTCTCCCCACAGGCTGCCGATGAACGAACCGTCGAGCGACCAGCGGCCGAAACCGACCGAACCGCCGATGCCGAGAAACGGCGTGTACATCCACTGCTCGTATTTGATGACCGGCTGACCGGCCGCAAAATTGCCGGTGTCGTTGCGGAAGCCGCCACCGCTCGAATAGACGAAGCTGCCGCCCTTGGCCGTCCACGCGATGTTGAAGCGCCTGAAGCCGACAATGGCTTCGATGCCGCCGCGGTCGGCATAGGCCATCGGCGGCAGCGACAGCATCCGCACGCCAACGCGCGCGTCGATCATCCAGGCATGGTCGAGCTTGGTGTCGTCGTGATGCGACAGATCGGTCCAGGAATTGCTCGGCGCCGCCAGGTAGTCGTAATCGTCCATGGTGTTGGACGAACTGGCCGGCACCCAGCCGCTGACTTTTAAAGTCAAATAAGGCTGCGGGCTGTAGGTGAAGGTGCCGCCGATCACCGCCGCCTTGTTGATCTTCCAGAACAGCTCGCTATTGACGAAGCCGGTACCTGGATCGATGACCAGCTCACGGGATTCGCCGGACATGGTGCCGGCATAGACCTCGAGCGACGCCGTCTCGCCGACGGTTCGGCTGGCCGAATTCTTTCTCGAAACGGATTGGGCCTCTGCCCCGCCAACCCCAAACACCAATACAAGAAACGCAACCGCACACCGCCGTGCGCGCGATTTCATGCCTGCCCCACCTGATCTTGAGCCCCCGAATCGGCGATTTCCCGCCGTCAGCGGTGGTATGGAACCGGAATG
The DNA here is from genome assembly GCA_035556455.1 of Pseudolabrys sp. Taxonomy (GTDB): domain Bacteria; phylum Pseudomonadota; class Alphaproteobacteria; order Rhizobiales; family Xanthobacteraceae; genus Pseudolabrys. The sequence goes on along the minus strand of DATMEX010000089.1, from coordinate 130,039 downwards.
GTTAATGAATCCCGCTGTCCAGGAGGGCCCGCGGCCGTTGCATGCCGCGGCGGCGTCCGGCGCGGTTGACCGGGCCCCCGGAGGCCTTAAAAAGGCGGGCAAACACACCCTTTACGGGGCGGCCCGGGAGCAATCGCATGGAAAAGTTCAATCACCTCGAAGGCGTCGCCGCGCCGCTGCGGATCATCAATGTCGACACCGACATGATCATCCCCAAGCAGTACCTCAAGACCATCAAGCGCACCGGGCTGGGCAAGGGCCTGTTCTCCGAGCAGCGCTACCTCGACGACGGCGCCGAGAACCCGGACTTCGTGCTCAATAAGCCGGCCTATCGCAACGCCAAGATTCTGGTCGCCGGCGACAATTTCGGCTGCGGCTCGTCCCGCGAGCACGCGCCGTGGGCGCTGATGGACTTCGGCATCCGCTGCGTGATCTCGACCTCGTTCGGCGACATTTTCTACAACAACTGCTTCAAGAACGGCATCCTGCCGATCCGCGTTTCGCCGGAAGACCTCGAGAAGCTGTTCGACGACGCCGACCGCGGCTCCAACGCCACGCTCTCGGTCGATCTCGAGAAGCAGGAAATCCGCGGTCCGGACGGCGGCGTCATCAAGTTCGACGTCGACGCCTTCCGCAAGCACTGCCTGCTCAACGGCCTCGACGATATCGGCCTGACCAAGCAGAAGGCCGACAAGATTTCGACCTTCGAGCAGAAGGCCGCCGCCGCGCGTCCGTGGGCGTAAATCCGGCCTCAGGCCAACGTCAAAAGCCGCGCCGAAGGGCGCGGCTTTTTCTTTTGCCGAACACGCCAGCTTAAAGTTCAACCTTGCCGTACAGCGTGACGTTGAGGCCGATCTTCTCGCAGGTCAGGCTCACCGCCGTATCGATGGTGCCGCCGCGCAGTTCTCCGCGATCCATCGCCTCGCGGATGACCTTGGTCAGCTCCGCCTGCGCCTGCGGGCGCACCGATTTGATGTAACGGTCGATTGCGACCTGCAGGGCCTTGTCGCCGATCATGTTTCTTCGACGGAGCCTTTCTGGTGCGCGCAATAAACAACATGCGCGACACGGGTTTCGCTACCGCGATATTAGCCATGATCGCCGCGACAAGACAGGCGCTGCGGCGGTCAATTTAGCCCGCTAGTTAACGTCCGTGTGACAGTCGCCGTGCGCGCGTTAGCGATAGATTCATCTTCTCCTGTACCGCCGCGCCCGGCTGGTTAATATAAGCGTGCCGAACCACCGAGCCATCCGCCGACGAGCCAGGACGACAGGAGAGTGTGTTGAGTTATTTTTCCCCGACCAAAGGCGACCGCCCCGTGAAGCCGGCCGAGACCGCCGCTCCGGAGGTCAAAGCCGCCGCTCCGTTACGCACCACCGAGCGCGAGATCGTATCGACTTTGGGCGCCGGCCTTCTGATCACCGGCAATATCGTTTCGACCGGCGGCGTCCAGGTGTTCGGCCGCGTCGTCGGTGACATCCACGCCGCGCATCTGGTGGTCGGCAAGGGCGCCAATATCGAAGGCAATGTCCGCGCACAGGACGTGGTCATCGACGGCACCTTCAAGGGCACCATCCACGGTAATGTCGTGAAGCTGCAATCGACCGCCGCTGTCGAAGGCGAGGTTTATAATCGTTCGCTGGCGATCGACCAGAACGCCAATTTCGAAGGCGTCGCCCGCCGCCTGTCGCAGCCGGTGGAAGCGCCGACGGAAGATCAGATCGCCGTGAAGCCGGCGACCCCGGCTCTGGTGCCGGAGCAGCCAGCGGCCACGGCTTATGCTTATACGAATGGCGGCTACGCCAGCGGCAATGGCTATGCGGCCAACGACGCCAACACGAATGGCGCGGCTCCGAACGGCCAGGCATCGACCTACTAGGTTCGACTGGTCGGCGGCGATGAATACAAAAGGCGCGGGATCGCTCCCGCGCCTTTCTTGATGTCGCAAGCCGTAACTCAGCCGCGCGCGGCAATCGCCTCGTCGATCGCCACCGTACGCCGCGCCATCTCGGCGTGCAGCCGTTCGACCATGCGGCCATCGATCGAGACGACGCCTTTCGATTTGTTCTCCGGCAGGTCGAAGGCGGCGATCATCTTGCGCGCCCATTCGACTTCGGCGGCGGTCGGCGAGAACGCCTTGTTGCACGGCTCGATCTGGTTGGGATGAATGAGCGTCTTGCCGTCCATGCCGAGCTCGACGCCCTGCTGGCATTCGGCGGCGAAGCCGTCTGCATTGCCCAGATCGTTGTAGACACCGTCCAGCACTTCAACGCCATGAATGCGCGCGGCGGCGATGACCGTGGTGAGCCACGGCAACATCGGCGCCCGCCCCGGCACCAGCCGCGCCCGCGTGTCCTTGGCCAGATCGTTCGTGCCGAGCACGAAGGTCGTCAGCCGCGCCTCCGAGTCGCGCGCCTCGGCGGCAATCGACAGGATGTTGAAGATGGCGAGCGGCGTTTCGATCATGGCCCAGACCCGGGTCTTGAGCGGCGTATGCATATCCATCAACCGCCTGCCGATCAGCTCCAGCGTCTCCGCCGATTGCACCTTGGGAATGAGGATCGCGTCCGGCGCGGCCTGCGCCGCGGCGGCGAGGTCTTCGGCGTGCCAAGGCGTATCCACGGCGTTGACGCGGATGATGACCTCCCGCGCACCGAAGCCACCGGCCTTCACGGCATGGACCACCTGCTGACGCGCCGACTCCTTGGCGTCGGGCGCGACCGAATCCTCCAGATCGAGAATGACGCCGTCGGCGGGCAGGGTTTTCGCTTTTTCCAGCGCGCGGGCATTGGAGCCCGGCATATAGAGCACGCTGCGGCGCGGACGGATGGTCATGGTCGAAGCCCCCTTGGACGATAGCGAACCCTACCGTCCATCCGCCATGCGTGCCACTGTCATGGCGATGACCTCGACAAAAGACGATATCTGGCTGGCCGGCGTCGATGGCTGTCCGGGCGCCTGGCTCGCGGTATTCGCCCGGCCGGATGGCGTCATTCTGCCGCCGCGCGTGGTGAAACGTTTTGCCGACATTGTCCTCGGCAACGAGCGGCCTGCGATCGTCGCCGTGGACATGCCCATCGGTCTGCCCGAGCGCAGCCCCGCCGGCGGTCGCCTTGCCGAACGCGAGGCACGGGCGCTGCTCGGCGACCGCAGGTCGAGCGTGTTCCGCATCCCGTCGCGCCGTGCCGTCGAAGCGAGCGTCGCACCGAAGCCGGCCGATGCGCGCGAGCGCTTCTTTGCCGCCTGCGCGATAGCGCGTGAAACCTCGGACGACCGCAAAGGCTTTGCCAAGCAGGGCTTCTACATTCTCGACAAGGTCGCGGAGATCGACGCCTTCCTGCGCACGCACAAGGACCATGCGGGCCACATGTTCGAGACCCACCCCGAACTGGCATTCGTGATGATGAATGGCGGCAAGCCGCTCGAGCTGCCCAAGAAGGTGAAGAGCCGCACGCATCCGCCGGGGCTCGATCTGCGCCGCGCGTTGCTGGCGCGCGCCGGTATCGACGCAAACATCGTCGCCAGGAAAGCGCCGAAAGGCGCCGCTGACGACGACCTGATCGACGCACTCGCCTGCCTCGTCACGGCGCGCCGGTTGTTTCGCGGCGAGGCACGGTCCTATCCGCAAGACCCACCGCGCGATGAGCACGGCCTGCCGATGGCGATCTGGGCGTAAGCGCGAGAGGCGCGCATCAAACTCGGCGCCCTCCCTCTCCCCTTTGGGGAGAGGGGCGGGGTGAGGGGGCAAGTGACTCTCGATAGTTCGTAACCCCTCACCCGGCTCACTTCGTGAGCCGACCTCTCCCTATGGGAGAGGTGAAGGAGAGCGCCTAGCGCTGCCCCACCGTATAGCGCCCCGGATACTGGGGCTCACGATCCGTCGTCTCGCCCGGCTTGATGATCTTGTAGAGCTGGAAGCGGTCGCCGTCAGCGACCAGCTTGAGATGAGACGGGTAGGGATTGGGCGCGTCGTCCTCGGTAAACAGCACGTAGAGATAATCGAACTTGGTCCAGTTCAGCCAGAAGGCCGGCGTGCCGGGTTGGGGCTGCTCGGCCGCAACGATGAGCTGCGCCACCGACGGCGGCGTGCCGTCATGGATGTCGGCGAAATCTTCATAAGCCGGCGTGACGTGAACGACCTGCTTGCCCGGCACCGTGAACAAGGTGGTGACCAGCGCCGAGCGTTCGATGGTCGCCATGCAGGCTGCGTGGACGAGACCGAGATCACGGACATCATCGCCCATCGACCGGTCGGAATATGAAACGAACACCTTGGAGCCCGGCGCAATGCGCTTCACCGATGCGCGAAGTTGGCTGGTCGTGTCGCTGAGCTGGGTCCAGTTGTAGTCGATCTCGATCAGCCGGGCGGCCGTCAGCACGATCAGCACGATCATGAAACCGCGACGGACCAGGCGCCGGCGCAGTTCGAGGTCGCCGCAGGCGAAGATCATGAAGGCGACGCCGACCGGGACCCGCTGATCCGTCATGTAGGTGTCGAACATCACGCGCGGCAGTGCGAGGTAAATCACCCCGCCGACGAGTAACAGCACATAGACCAGCGGATGGAAACGCAGCACGCGGTGACGCACCGCCCAGACGATGGAGGCGCCGAGCACGGTGACGATGAGGAACGCGGCGATGTCCGAGTAGTCGGCAAGGACATACATCAGCCCATCGATCTTGCCGCGCTGCTCCCAGTAAATATTACCCGCCAGCCCTAAGGTCGGGCTCGCCGCCAGAAGCGGCGCCGCGGCCAGGAACGGCAGCCCGCCGCAGACGAATTCGGCGATGCGCGCCGGCCAGGCCTTATCGCGAGACGTCTCGCCGCGCCGCTCCCACAGCCGGAGCGTCTCGTAAGACAGGATGCCGACGCCATATACGCCGAGCGCCGAGAGATGGCAGAAGAACAGCAACGGCACGCTCGCCGCCGACAAGAGATAGCGCCACGGCCAGGGACGATCGCGCAGCGCAACCCATCCCGCCATCGCCCACAGCGCGATGCCGATGCCGAACAGATAGTTCATCAGTCCGACGAGGAAGACGTAGTTGTACAGCAGCGGAAAGGCGAACAAAGGCGTCGTCGACCAGCGCCCGATCAGCGCGCGGTTCAGCGCCAGCGACCCCGACATGATCAGCGCGAACATCGCCACCATGTAGATCTGCCCGGCGAGGTAGATGTTCAGCCCCGCGCGCGCCAGCCACGGCACGATGAAGTCCATGGTCAGGTTCGGAATCACCTGCCAGTTGATCTGGTAGAATTCGGCCAGCCGCGGGTTCTTGTCGAGCGTCGCCAGCACCTGCATGCGCGCCAGGTGGTTGACGTAGTCCGACAGCGGCGGCAGCGGATGGGTCCAGATCGGAATCGAGATCAGCAGCGTAAAAGCCGCGAACAGCACGACGATCTGACCGCCCGAAAAGCCATGCGAGCGGAGACGCGCGGCGGTCGGCTCGGCGTTACCCGGCCTGGTTGGTGACAGCATGTGAGTTGAGCCTGATTGAAGGCTAGCAGTGGTCCATTTGACCTGAACGCGCGATGAATGCGCAGCCTGCCAGAACATGGTTACTGAGGTCTGAGGAAACTCGTGGAGCCTGTGAAGGTCGCCACAACCAGCCCGGGTGCCCTCGCCGGCTTGCCTCGCGGCACCCTATATGAGAGGCAAACGCCGGTTTCAGGAGCGATCCCATGACTTTTCCGCAGCGTTTGATCGAAGGTTACAGCGCCTTTGCCGGCGGCCGGCTGAAATCCGAGCAGGACCGCTTCCGCCACCTCGCCGAAAGCGGCCAGAGCCCGGAAATCATGGTCATCGGCTGCTGCGATTCGCGGGTCGCGCCGGAGGCCATTTTCGACGCCGGGCCGGGCGAACTGTTCGTTGCCCGCAATATCGCCAACCTGGTTCCGCCCTACACCCCGGACGGGGCCCAGCGCGCCGTCTCGGCGGCGCTGGAATTCGCGGTCCAGGCGCTCAAGGTCAAGCACATCGTCGTGCTCGCCCATGCCCAGTGCGGTGGCATCCGCGCCTATGCCGAGGAGGCGGCGCCGCTGTCGCCCGGCGATTTCATCGGCCGCTGGATCGAGCTGCTCGGACCGGCCGCCAAGGCGGTGGGGCCGCGCGGCGACCGCAGCATGACCGAGTACCTCACCGCGCTGGAGCAGCAGGCGGCCGTGTCCACCATCGACAACCTGATGACGTTCCCGTGCATCAGCATCCTGGTCGAGCGCGGCAGACTGCAGCTTCACGCCGCCTATTTCGGCGTCGCCACCGGCGACCTGTCGGTCTACGACCCGGCGCAGAAGCAATTCGTGCGGATCGAACCCGCCGACGCGCCGTTCAGGAAGCCGGGGTTCTGAGGCGCTTCTTATCCCTCCCCGGCTACGGGGAGGGTCGATCGCTGAAGCGTTAGCGAAAGCGATCGGGGTGGGGCGAAGCTAGACGTTCGAACGAGATGACGACCCCACCCGACCCGCCTTCGCTAATTGCTCAGGCGGCCCACCCTCCCCTTTCAGGGGAGGGATAAAGCAGAAAGCTACGCCGCCTTTTTCTTCGCCTGCAGAAGCTTGCGGTTGATCAGCGCTTCGGCGATCTGGATCGTATTGAGCGCCGCGCCCTTGCGCAGGTTGTCGGACACCACCCACATCTCCAGGCCATTATCGATCGTCGGGTCGGTGCGGATGCGGCTGATATAGGTCGCATCCTCACCCGCAGCTTCATACGGCGTGACGTAACCGCCCGGCTCGCGCTTGTCGATGACGAGACAACCCGGCGCCGAACGCAAAATATCGCGCGCCTCGTCTTCCGTGATCGGGTTCTCGAACTCGATGTTCACGGCTTCCGAATGCGACACGAACACCGGCACGCGCACGCAGGTCGCAACCAGCTTGATCTTCGGATCGAGGATCTTCTTGGTCTCGACCACCATCTTCCACTCTTCCTTGGTGTAGCCGTCCTCCATGAAGACGTCGATCTGCGGAATGAGGTTGAAGGCGATGCGCTTGGGAAACTTCTTGTTCGTCACTTCGTCGAGCGTGAACACCGACTTGGTCTGCGAGAACAGTTCGTCCATCGCATCCTTGCCGGCGCCCGACACCGATTGATAGGTCGAGACGACGACGCGCTTGATGGTCGCCTTGTCGTGCAGCGGCTTGAGCGCGACGACGAGCTGCGCCGTCGAGCAGTTCGGATTGGCGATGATGTTCTTCTTGGTGAAGCCCTCGAGCGCATGCGCGTTCACTTCCGGAACGACCAGCGGAACGTCCGGGTCCATGCGCCACGTCGACGAGTTGTCGATCACCACCGCGCCTTGCGCCGCGATCTTCGGCGACCATTCCTTCGACACGGCGCCGCCCGCCGACATCAAACAAATATCGACGTCGGAGAAGTCGTAGTGATCGAGCGCTTTCACTTTCAGGGTCTTGTCGCCGAACGAGCATTCCTGGCCCGCGCTCTTGCGCGAGGCGAGTGCGACGACTTCGTCGGCGGGAAATTTGCGCTCATCCAGAATGTTGAGCATTTCGCGCCCCACATTGCCGGTGGCGCCGACCACGGCGACCTTGTAACCCATTGTTTACTCTCCGAAAAAATTCCCCGGTCTGGCTTGATTCAAAGCAACCGGATGGCAGCGCTTCTAGGCGAGAATGCGCTTTCTGACAACGGTACCAGAGGCGAAAGCGCAGTTTCCGAGGCCCGCAAGGCGAGGCTCGACCCATGCATCCGGCCCTGCACTCCTGGCGCGACGAATGGCCCGGCCAAGCGGTCCGGCTGATGGCTTATGTGGGTGTTCTGGCGCTGTTGTCCATTGGCGCCGCAGCGCTGTTTAAATCAACGCCGCCGATACCTGCCATCGCTCCCGTTGATCGTTCGGACTGGATCACGGTCGAGCGGCCTTTCCCGGCCTTCGCCCTGTCCATCCCGGAGGCAGCCGGTCAGCCCGAAAGCTATGCCATCCGCCGCCACCGCGCCGGCGACGGCCGCAAGGACATTCTCGGCCTCGGCGATCCGGAGGGCGCGACGCCCTATCTCGAAGTCACCATCTACCGGCCCGGCAGCGAAATTGCCCGCTTCGCGCCGCCCGTGGAGGCCATCGTGAGCGACGCCGCCGCGCTCGGTCCGGTCAACATCGCGCCGGCAACCGAGCCGCTGGCGACCAAGTTCGGGCCGCTCGCCATTGCCCGCTTTGAGACGTCCGAGGGCGATCGGCGTTTCTGTCTGGGCTTCGTGCGCAGCTATGACGATCCCATGCTGCAAATCTCCGGCCGCTTCTGCCAGGGCAACGAGTTCATCCAGGATGGCACCTTGTCCTGCGCGCTCGACCGGCTGACGCTGCTCTATGCCGGCAGCGAGCCGAAGATCGGCGCGCTGTTCGCGCAGGCCGAACTCAATCGCTCCTTCTGCGGCCAGCGCGATCCGCTGATGACGCCGACACCGAAATATCGTGCCCTCTGGAAAGCGCTGGAAATGGGGCCGCCGCCCTCGCGCGGCCCGCGTTGATCGAACCTTATCCGACCAACTTCAGCCAATCCGGATCGCGATGCGGTGCATCGGATTGCCGCCATAGCCGTGCGGATTCCAGTTGGTCGCGCGAAAAGGCTGCATCACGCCGCGGCTGTCGGTGGCACGCGCCAGAATTTCGAAATAGCCGTCGGACGGGAATGACAGGCTCGCGGTCCAGCGCTGCCAGTCGTGGCGATTGCGCGGCGACGCAAGATCGGTCGCTTGCCATGTCGCGCCGCCATCGATCGACAGATCGACCCGCGCGACCGTGTGATCGCCGGCCCAGGCCGCGCCGCGCAGATTGACGACGCGCGTGCCCGCGGCAAACCGCGCCGCGTCCGCCGGCCTCGAAATGATCGAGCGCACCGGCATGGATTCAAGATCGACCAGGTTATCGGGATCCACCGGATCGCCCGGCCGCATCGGCTTCACCGGCACGCGATAATTTTCGCCGCCCATACCCGGGCCGTCGTGATAGCGGTCGCGAATCCAGATTCGCGTCAGCCACTTGGTCGATATCGACGCCGGCCAACCCGGAACGACAAGCCGCAACGGAAAGCCGTGCAGCAGCGGCAGGGGCTCGCCATTGATCGCCCAGGCAATGAGATTGCTGTCGTCGAGCAGTTTGGCGATTGGCACGCCCCGCGACATCGCCGGCTTGCGCGTGCTGCCGGACAAAGTCGGATCGACGCCGTAGTGACCGCTGAACACCGCCGACGGTTTGAGCCGCGCCGCGGCCAGCACATCGGCAACGCGCACGCCGGTCCACTCCGGGCAGCCGGCGCCGCCATGGGTCCATTGCACGCCCTTGGCGCGCGGCGAGAAGAACGAGCGCCCGTTGCCGCCGCACTCGAGCAACAGCCGCAATGTCACCGGCGCGAAGTTCTTCTTCAGTTCGGCGAGGCTCAAGGTCAGCGGTTCATCGACCTCGCCGTCGATTGTCAGCGTCCACCGCTCGGGCCGCCGGGCACGCTCGGGCAACAGGCCGTTGTTGCGCACAAAGAACCGCGAAGTCGGCGTGGTGTCGTCATCGAGCAGGCTTTCCGGCGTCTCCGCGACCAGCGGCCGCTCGCCAATGACGGTCAGTTGGCCTTTACCGGAGATGGCCCTGCGCGGGGCGGCGGTCGATTTTTTACGGTTTCTCGGCACTGAGCCTCGTCTGTCACCAGAAGAACGTCCTGCGAAGTGCCACAGGCGCCCTGCCGACTATCAATTTCCGGGGCGGTCAAGGCAACCCGGCCCCGCCCTTTTGTGCCAAAACCTGTTGTCTCACCGGGAAGTTACCGCTGCACCGCAACGATTTAGCGCTGTCCCGCCGAACCGAACACGGCTAGAGTGCGCCCACTTGGGAATCGGTTGAGGATCCGGACTATGCACCTGAAATTCGCTACTGCGACGTGCGCTGTGACCTGCGCGGCTGCCGTCGCCCTGCTGACGCTGTCGTCGCCAGCGGATGCCCAATCGAGCCAGCGGACCGTTTCGAACCGCAACAATACGGTCGTTGTGACCCGCGGCGAGGACGGCAAGACCCGTACCCGCATCATCATCGAGAAGCGCTCTTATCTCGATCCGGGCACCGAAGTGCTGCCGGGCAGTCGCCACGACCTCGACTATGCGCAGAACCCGAACCATCGAGCGACCGGCGTGCTCGACAATACCGTCGGCGGCACCAACCAGCTGCCGTTGCCGGGCCCGTGGGATTCCGGCCGCAACGGCCCCTGGCTGAAGTTCTGATCCCGGCAAATTCCGGAATCGAAAAACGCGGCCCACCGGGCCGCGTTTTTTATTGTCAGGACCGCCCGGCACCGGCGCCGTCGAACTGCGCCCACACCCCGCTGTCGCCGTCCCAGGTGCCGCGGCTGGCGCCCTTGGAATATTCGGTGGCGCGCTGCTCGAAGAAATTGGCGTGCTCGACGCCATTGAGGATTTCGACGAGCCACGGCAAAGGATGCGGCTTGAGCTGATTGTAGCCGCCTTCGGTCTGCTCGAAGTAGCCGAAGGTCGTCGGCAGCCGGAGCTGCGTCAGCCGCCAGTCGGCGACGTAGCGCACATAGGCGCGGATGTCGTCCGGCGTCATGCCTTGGATGTCGCCGAGCCCGAAGGCCAGATCGACGAAGTTCTCCTCGAGGCTCACCATCGTCTTGGCCACATCGACGATGTCGTCGCGCACCGCCGGCGTCAGCGCGCCGGTCTCGCGATTCCATTCGTGGAACAGCTTGATGATGCCTTCGCAATGCAGGCTCTCGTCGCGCACCGACCAGGTCACGATCTGCCCCATGCCGCTCATCTTGTTGTGGCGCGGGAAGTTGAGCAGCATCGCAAAGCTGGCGAACAGCGCCATGCCTTCGGTGAAGGCGCCGAACATGGCGAGCGTGCGCGAGACGTCGGAAACCGTATCGACGCCGAACTCGTGCATGTAATCGGCCTTGGCCCGCATTTCCGAGTAATCGCGGAACGCCTCGAACTCGGTCTTGGGCATGCCGAGCGTCTTGAGCAGCAGCGCGTAGGCGTCGATATGAACCGTCTCCATGTTGGTGAAGGCGGCCATCATCATCTGCACCGCGAGCGGCTGGAAGATCGGGATGTAGCGCTTGAGATAGTTGTCGCCGACCTCGATGTCCGACTGGGTGAAGAAGCGGAAGATCTGCGTCAGCAGCGCCCGCTCGTTCTCGGTCACGCGCTCGGACGCCCAGTCCTTGAGGTCGCCGCCGAGCGGCACCTCCTCGCCCATCCAGTGCGTCTGCTGCTGGCGCTTCCAGAACTCGTAGGCCCAGCCGTAGCGATCGACGTCATAGGTGCCGGTCGATTCTAGCAGACCGACCTTGCCGGTGCCGATGAGAATGCGGGGGTCGAACTTGCCCAATGCTTCGCCGCTTACTGACATGCGAGGCACTCCTCATAGTCGGCGCGAACCGGCGTGGTGAGCGCGTCGGCCGATGCCGGCTTTTCGCCCTGCTGGCCGACAAAGGCGGCGCGCGAGATCGACTTGGAGCGGCAGTAATAGAGGCTCTTCAGCCCCTTCTTCCACGCCGTCCAGTGCAGCATGTGCAGATCCCATTTATCGATATCGGCCGGCAGATAGACATTGATCGACTGGCTCTGGCAGATGAACGGCGTGCGGTCGGCCGCGAGCTCGATGACCCAGCGCTGGTCGATCTCGAAGGCGGTGCGGAACACCAGTTTCTCCTGCTCGCTCAGCATGGTCAGATGCGCCACCGAACCTTCATGCTCGATGATTGACTGCCACACCTCCGGCGTATCGGCGTCCTTGGCGCGCAGCAGTCTGGCGAGATGCGGATTGCGCACCGAGATCGCGCCGGACAGGGTCTTGTGCGTGTAGATGTTGGCCGGGATCGGCTCGACGCAAGCGCTGGTGCCGCCGCAGATAATGCTGATCGAGGCGGTCGGCGCGATCGCCAGCTTGTGCGAGAAGCGCGCCATCACGCCACGCTCCAGCGCGTCGGGACAAGGCCCGCGCTCCTTCGCCAGCGCCACGGAGGCGGCATCGGCGTCGCGGCGTATCTTGCGAAACATCTTGAAATTCCACGATTTGGCCATCGCGCTTTCGAACGGCACGCCCTTCGACTGCAGGAAAGAGTGGAAGCCCATGATGCCGAGGCCGACGGAACGCTCGCGCAAGGCCGCGTAACGCGCGCGCTTCATGCCGTCGGGCGCGACATTGATGAAATGCGTCAGCACATTGTCGAGGAAGCGCATCACATCCTCGACGAAGCCCGGCGCATCGGCCCACTGATCCCAGGTCTCGACATTGAGCGATGACAGGCAGCACACCGCGGTGCGCTCCTCGCCGCGATGATCGACGCCGGTCGGCAGCGTGATTTCGCTGCACAGATTGGAGGTCGAAACCTTGAGGCCGAGCTCGCGCTGATGCTTGGGCAGCGCGCCGTTCACCGCGTCGATGAACAGGAGATACGGCTCGCCGGTCTGCAGCCGCGTCTCCAGGATGCGCTGCCAGAGCTGGCGGGCGTTGACCTCGCGCACCGTCTCGCCGGACTTCGGGCTGCGCAGCGCGAACATGGCGTTGTCCTTCACGGCCTCCATGAAGCCGTTAGTGACGTTGATGCCGTGATGAAGGTTGAGCCCCTTCCTGTTGAAATCGCCGGAGGCTTTGCGGATCTCGAGGAATTCCTCGATCTCGGGATGATGAATGTCGAGATAGACCGCCGCCGAGCCGCGGCGCAGCGAGCCCTGGCTGATCGCCAGCGTCAGGCCGTCCATGACATGGATGAACGGGATGATGCCTGAGGTGACGCCGCCTTTGACCTTCTCGCCGATCGAACGGACCTTGCCCCAGTAGGTGCCGATACCGCCGCCATTGGAGGCGAGCCAGACATTCTCGTTCCAGGTCGTAACGATGCCGTCGAGCGAATCCGGCACGGCGTTGAGGAAGCATGAGATCGGCAGGCCGCGCGTGGTGCCGCCGTTGGACAGAATCGGTGTCGCCGGCATGAACCACAACTGCGACATGGCGTCGTACAGCCGCTGCGCATGCGCGATGTCGTCGGCGAAGGCGCACGACACACGCGCGAACATGTCCTGATAGCTCTCGCCGGCGAGCAGATAGCGATCGTTGAGCGTCAGCTTGCCGAATGCGGTGAGCAGCGCATCGCGCGAGCGGTCGAGCGTGAGATCGGACGGCTTCGGCGCCGGCGCCAGTGGCTGTGGCAGCGGGGCGTGATGGGCCGCGCGCTGCGGTTCGACGAGCGCGAGTTCGGGCTCGGCCTCTATGGGCCGCGGCGGTCTGGTGGATTTGATTGTCGGCGGAACGAGCTGACCGTTGCGGTCGAAGTCATAGGCGAAGGCCATCAGCAACCCCGTGATGTGGGGGCAAGGAGACCGATGGATGCCTGACGGTCACATCCGCTCAGGCGGACGTGCACAAGCGACCCGCCGGGGCACCCCGCCCGTGGACGATTTCAGCGGTCACGGCAGGTCTCCTGGCTCGCGGGTCGGTGCGATCGTCATGCCTTCCCAAGGACAAGCCTCAGTGGCGTATCGGATGATCGCTCGCCGCTTACAGTTGCGGGGGCAGCTCCGGTCTAGTCCCCAAGGACACACCGGATTCCCTCTTAGCTCTTCATCTCCACAAGATGTAGAAACGAAAAGACCGTGACGCCCATATATGGCGTCACGGTCCTACGATTCGTCAAGCTGCAATTCGGTATGCCGAGCCCCGCCGCGAATTGCGGGGACAACGTCAGGCCGACAGCGCTTCCATCTCGGCGAGGATGGCGGAGCCCATCTCCGAGGTGCTCACGGTCTTCTCGCCGGCGGTGGCGATGTCCGCGGTGCGGATGCCCTTCTCGAGCGTGGCGGCGATCGCCTTGTCGATCAGGTCGGCTTCCGCGCCCATGTCGAACGAGTAGCGCAGCGCCATGCCGAAGGACGCGATCATCGCGATCGGATTGGCAAGGCCCTTGCCGGCAATGTCCGGCGCCGAGCCGTGCACCGGCTCGTACATCGCCTTGCGGCGCTTGGTCTTGGGATCGACCTCACCGAGCGAAGCAGAAGCCAGCATGCCGAGCGAACCGGTGAGCATCGCCGCGATATCCGACAGCATGTCGCCGAACAGATTGTCGCAGACGATGACGTCGAACTGCTTGGGATTGCGCACGAGCTGCATGCCGCCGGAATCGGCGAGCTGATGCTCGAGCGTCACGTCCTTGAACTCGCGGTCGTGCGTCTGCTGCACGACTTCCTTCCAGAGCACGCCGCTCTTCATGACGTTGTGCTTTTCCATCGACGTCACCTTGTTGTTGCGCTTGCGCGCAAGCTCGAAAGCGACGCGCGAAATGCGCTCGATCTCGTAGGTGTCATAAACTTGCGTATCGACGGCGCGCTTCTGGCCATTGCCGAGATCGGTGATGGTCTTCGGCTCGCCGAAATAAACGCCGCCGGTCAATTCGCGCAGGATCATGATGTCGAGGCCTTCGACGAGCTCGCGCTTGAGCGAGGAGGCATCGGCCAGCGCCGGATAGGTCACCGCGGGGCGCAGGTTGGCGTAAAGGTCGAGATCCTTGCGCAGGCGCAGCAGGCCGGCTTCCGGGCGCGCCTCGTAGGGAACGTCGGCCCATTTCGGGCCACCCACGGCGCCGAAGATAATGGCGTCGGCGGCCTTGGCCTTCTCCATGGTGGCATCGCTGATCGACGTCTTGTCGGCGTCGTAGGACGCGCCGCCCACCAGGCCCTCTTCATAAGAGAAGCGGTTCGGGCCCTTTTTGTTGAAGAACTCGATCAGGCGCTTCACCTCGGCCATGACCTCGGGGCCAATGCCGTCGCCGGCCAGCAGGAGCAGATTATGGGTCGCCATTGTTCGCCTTTCCTTGGACGGCTCTTTTCGACGTTTTGCGCGTTTCCTTGAAGTCCGCGGGCCCGGCCCGCGCGGCAAAACTGGCGGATTGCTAAAGCCTCCCCTGCCCCTTGGCAACCGCGCGCGGGCGGTCCAGCCTTTCCCCTGGCGCAGGGCCCGGAGACCGGAATGAGCGTGCAGATTCCCCGGATTATCGTCGTCGGCGCCGGGTTCGGCGGCCTGGAAGCCGTGCGGGCGCTGGAGCGCGCGCCGGCCGAGATCACGGTCATCGACCGGCAGAACCATCATTGCTTCCAGCCGCTGCTCTATCAGGTCGCGACCGCGGCGCTGTCGCCGGCCGACATCGCCTGGCCGATCCGCCACATCCTGCGCGCGCAGAAGAACGCCACCGTGCTGATGCAGGACGTGCTCGGCGTCGATCCGGCGCGCAAGGTGGTCGTCACCAATTTCGGCGAGATGCCGTTCGACTATCTCGTCATCGCCACCGGCGCGATGCACTCCTATTTCGGCCATGACGACTGGGCGCCGTTCGCGCCCGGCCTCAAGCGCATCGACGACGCCACCCGCATCCGCCGCCAGATTCTCATCGCCTTTGAGAAGGCCGAGATCGCGCAGGACCCGGAGGCGATGCGCCGCCTCCTGACCTTCGTCATCGTCGGCGGCGGCGCCACCGGCGTCGAGATGGCCGGCGCCATCGCCGAGATCGCGCGGCAAACCCTGGCCATGGACTTCCGCCGCATCGACCCGCGCAACGCGCGCATCGTACTGGTCGAAGCCGGCCCGCGTCTGCTGCCGGCCTTTCCGCCCGAACAGTCCGATTATGTGCGCGGCGTGCTCGGCAACGCCGGCGTCACGGTGATGACCGATACGATGGTGACAAAGTGCGATGCCGGCGGCGTCGAGCTCGGCAGCCAGCGCCTGCCCGCCGCGACTGTCATCTGGGCCGCTGGCGTGATGGCCTCGCCGGCCGCGAAATGGCTGGGCGCCGAGGCCGACCGCGCCGGGCGGACCAGGGTCAATCCCGATCTGTCGGTGTCCGGCCATCCCGACATCTTCGTTATCGGCGACGCCGCCGCTGTGACGGACAACAACAACAAACCGGTGCCCGGCATCGCACCGGCCGCCAAACAGATGGGCCACTATGTCGGGCGGCTGATCGCGGCGCGCATTGCCGGACGCGAGACCAGCAAACCGTTCCGCTACCGGCATCTCGGCGATCTGGCCACCATCGGCCGCCGCGCCGCCGTGGTGCAGCTCGGCCGCTTTCGCCTGCGCGGTTATCTCGGCTGGTGGTTCTGGGGCATCGCCCACGTCTATTTTCTGATCGGTACCCGCAACCGCTTCAGCGTCGCCTTGAACTGGTTCTGGAGCTATCTCACCTTCCAGCGCGGCGCGCGGCTGATCACCCGCGCGCATGACGACGCCACCTGACTTCTGCCGGCCGCATCGCCATTCGTTTTTGCACGATGGGCGCGCCGGGCGAATGTTGCTATGCTGCGCCGCAGCGTGACCAGAGGAGTGATCTCGTGAGCGGCAAAACCAATTCAGGCAATTTCTTCGAGGACTTCAAACTCGGCCAGCAAATCCGCCATGCCACGCCGCGCACGGTCACGCTCGGCGACGTCGCGCTGTACAACGGCCTGTTCGGCTCGCGCTTTGCCGTGCAATCGGCCGACACCTTCGCCGCGAAGATCGGTTATCCGCGCGCGCCGATCGACGATTTCCTCGTTTTCCATATGGTGTTCGGCAAGACGGTGCCCGACATCTCGCTCAATGCCGTGGCCAATCTCGGCTATGCCGATTGCCGCTTCCTCAAGCCGGTCTATCCCGGCGCGACCCTGAGCGCGACGTCGGAAGTCATCGGCCTCAAGGAGAATTCGAACCGCAAGACCGGCATCGTCTATGTGCGTTCGCGCGGGCTCGATCAGGACGGCGCCACCGTGCTCGACTATGTGCGCTGGGTGATGGTGCGCAAGCGCGACGAGAACGCCCGCGCGCCGGACGAGGTCGTTCCCGAACTGCCGACTTGCGTCGATGTTGGCGCGCTTGGCAATGGCTGTCCGATCATCCAGAAAGACAATTACGACACCGAGCTCGCCGGCAGCCCGCATCGCTTCGGCGATTACGCCAGGGGCGACAAGATCGACCATGTCGTGGGCATCACCGTCGAAGATGCCGAGCACATGATCGCCACGCGGCTCTATCAGAACACGGCGCGCGTCCACTTCGATCATTTCACCGAGAGCAAGGGCCGCTTCGGCGGCCGGCTGATCTATGGCGGCCACGCCATTTCGCTGGCGCGCGCGCTGTCTTTCAACGGTCTCGGCAACGCCTTCCATATCACCGCCATCAACGGCGGCCGGCATGTCGCGCCGTTGACGGCGGGCCTGACGGTGTTCGCCTGGAGCGAAGTGCTCGACAAGGCCGAACTCCACGGCCGCGACGATGTCGGCGCGCTGCGCATTCGCACGGTCGCCACCAAGGACAAGCCGTGCGACGACTTCCCCTACAAGATCGGCAATGAGTACGACCCGGCGGTCATTCTCGACCTGGACTACTGGGTGCTGATGCCGCGATGACCGAGAACTGGCTGCCGCACAAAACGCCGCTCCTCATCGTCGATGTCCAACTCGCCATCGACGATCCGAAATGGGGGCCGCGCAACAATCCAGACGCGGAACGTAAGATCGCCGCCTTGCTGGCCGCCTGGCGCCAGGCGGCGCTTCCGGTCATTCACATCCGGCACGATTCGACCGAACCGCAATCGACCTATCGGGAGAATTCGCCCGGACATCCCTTCAAACCGGAAGCGGCGCCGATCGACGGCGAACTCGTCATCGGCAAATCCGTCAATTCCGCCTTCATCGGCACCGAGCTTGAAGCCATCTTGCGAAAGATGGACTGCGGCACGATCGCCGTTTGCGGTGTGCTCACGCATAATTCCGTCGAGGCGACAGTCAGGCACGGCGGCAATCTTGGTTTTCGCGTGCTGCTCGCCGCCGATGCATGCTGGTCGGTCGACGTAACGGACCTCACTGGCAGGCACTGGCCGGCGGAAGACGTGCATCAGCTCTCGCTCGCCGTCATGAATGGCGAATATGCCGAAGTGACGAGCGCGGCCGCGTTGATCGCCGCGGCGCGGCCATAGCCGTCAGGTACTCTCCCGCCTCGCTTCCCTCAAATGATCCACGAGTTGCCGCGCGTAAGGCGGCAGTGACTTGTAGTCACGCAGGCAAATTGACAGGTTGCGCAGCGCCCATGGGTCGGTGAGTTCGACGACCTGGATCGCCATGGTCTTGGCGGCCCAGCGCGCCGTGGTCAGCGGCACCACGCCGACGCCGACATGGTTCTCCACCATCCGGCACACCGCATCGAACGAGCGCAATTGCACGCGCAGCCGCAAGGTGCGGCCCGACTGGCTGGCCTTGCTGGCCAGGAAGCGCTGGATGGCGCTGGCGCGATCGATGCCGACGAAATTGTAATCGAGCGTTTCGGCGAAGCTGGTCTTGTTGCGCTTGGCGAGTTCATGACCGCGCGCCACAACCAGCACGAAGCGGTCGCTGCGGAACGGATAGGTGGTCAGCGAGCCGGCATCCACCGTGCCGGCGACGATCCCGATATCGCCGACGCCCTCGGCAATGAGGCCGACGATCTCATCCGACAGCCGCTCCTCGATATCGACGCTGATATTGGGGTGGGCGGCGAGGAAACTGCCGAGCGCCTCGGGGAGAAACTCGGTCAGCGAATTGGTGTTGGACAGCACCCGTACCTGACCGGCGTGCCCGCCGGCATAGACGCCGAGGTCCTCCTGCAGACGCTCCGACTGCTCGAGGATGGTCCGGGCGTGCTGCAGCAAGGTCCGGCCGGCCTGCGTGGGCGCCACACCCTGGCGTCCGCGCGTCAGGAGCTCGGCGCCGAAGGCCTCCTCGAGCTTGCGGATGCGGGTCGAGGCCGCCGCCAGCGCGAGATTCATGCGCTCGGCGCCGTGGGTGATGCTGCCGGCCTCGACGATGTGCCGAAAAAGGCTCAGGTCGGTAAAGTCGTAGCGCATCGCCGGGCCCGGGCTTCCCTTCTTATTTTGCGAAGGCTAGCTACGCAAAACACGGATTGATCCGGCCAGTTTAGCCGGTTTAGTTTCGCGATTGAAGAAGTTTAACTTGGTCCAGCTCCAATCTGGCGGAACCGGGCGCACCTCGTGCGTTGCGGTAAATATGTAGTTTGAGCTAACCAACCGTCCGCGACCGCCGACAGGGTTCCGGCGGGGCGAGGAGACAAGACAATGGCCGATTCCAAGGCTGGCGCCGGCACGGCGCCGCGACGTTCCCGACCGCTTTCCCCCCATTTGCAGATCTACCGGCCGACGCTGACGATGACGATGTCCATCGTCCATCGCATCACCGGCGGCGCGCTGTATTTCGGCATGCTGCTGCTGGCCTGGTGGGTTATTTCCGCCGCTTCCGGCCCGAACGCCTATGCGACCTTCGAGGCCTTCATCGGCTCGTTCATCGGCCGGGTCATCCTGTTCGGCTACACGTGGGCGCTTCTGCACCACATGCTCGGCGGCATCCGCCATCTGATCTGGGACACGCTGCACGGCTTCCAGCCGGCCGAGCGCGAATGGCTCACCCTCGCGACCCTGGTCGGCTCCATCGTCCTGACCGTCGTGGTCTGGGTCATCGGCTATCTCGCCGTCGGAGGTCCGCGATGAACCCGCAGCACGACATGCGCACCCCGGCCCGCCGCGTTCGCGGCCTCGGCCCGGCGCGCTCCGGCACCGCCGATTTCTGGCATCAGCGCCTGACCGGCTTCGCCGGCATCTTCCTGACGATCGCGCTGATCGTCATCCTGATCTCGCTGCTCGGCCGCAGTCACGCCGCCGCGGTGCAGATCCTCGGCTCGCCGCTCGTCGCCATCGTGATGCTGCTGTTCATCCTGACCAGCGTCTATCACATGTGGCTCGGCATGCAGGAGATCATCCTCGATTACGTCCACGACGATAAATACAAGTTCTTGAGCCTGATGCTGAATACCTTCTTCTGCGTGGCCATCGGCCTCGCCTCGGCGTTCGCCATCCTCAAAATGTCTTTCGGAGTCTGACGATGGCTGACAGCAACGGCAAGATGAACGGCGGTCCCGCCATCAATGGCCGCGCCTATCCGATTGAAGATCATCAATACGACGTCGTCGTGGTTGGTGCTGGCGGCGCCGGCCTGCGCGCCGTGGTCGGCTGTTCGGAAGCCGGCCTGCGCACCGCCTGTATTTCCAAGGTTTTCCCGACCCGCTCGCACACCGTCGCGGCGCAGGGCGGCATCGCCGCCTCGCTCGGCAATATGAGCGAGGACGACTGGCGCTGGCACATGTACGACACGGTCAAGGGCGCCGACTGGCTCGGCGACCAGGACACCATCGAGTACATGTGCAAGAACGCGCCGGCCGCGGTCTATGAGCTCGAGCACTGGGGCATGCCGTTCTCGCGCCGCGAGGAAGACGGCAAGATCTACCAGCGCCCGTTCGGCGGCATGACCACGCATTTCGGCAAGGGCACCGCGCAGCGCACCTGCGCCGCCGCCGACCGCACCGGCCACGCCATGCTGCACACGATGTACGGCCAGTCGCTCAAGCACGCGGCCGAATTCTACATCGAGTATTTCGCCCTCGACCTGATCATGGACGACGAAGGCCGTTGCCGCGGCGTCATTGCCCTCAACATGGACGACGGCACGATCCACCGCTTCATCGCCAACCAGACCATCCTGGCGACCGGCGGCTATGGCCGCGCCTACTTCTCCTGCACCTCGGCGCATATCTGCACCGGCGACGGCAATGCCATGGTGCTGCGCGCCGGCCTGCCGCTGCAGGACATGGAGTTCGTGCAATTCCACCCGACCGGCATCTATCCGGCCGGCTGCCTCATCACCGAAGGCTCGCGCGGCGAAGGCGGCTATCTCGTCAATTCCGAAGGCGAGCGCTTCATGGAGCGCTATGCGCCGTCGGCGAAGGATCTCGCCTCCCGCGACGTCGTCTCGCGCGCCATGACCATCGAAATCCGCGAAGGCCGCGGCGTCGGCAAGGAGAAGGACCATATCTTCCTTCACCTCGACCATCTCGACCCGGCCGTGCTGCATGAACGCCTGCCCGGCATCTCCGAGACCGCGCGCATCTTCGCCGGCGTCGATGTGACCCGCGAGCCGATCCCGGTGCTGCCGACCGTGCATTACAACATGGGCGGCATCGCCACGAACTATCACGGCGAGGCGCTGACCAAGAAGGACGGCAACAACGACTTCGTCATTCCCGGCCTGATGGCCATCGGCGAAGCCGCCTGCGTGTCGGTGCACGGCGCCAACCGCCTCGGCTCCAACTCGCTGATCGATCTCGTCGTGTTCGGCCGCGCCGCAGCGCAGCGCTGCGCCGATACGCTGAAGCCGGGCGAGAAGCAGCCGGACCTGCCGAAGGACTCGGCCGACAAGGCGCTCGCCCGTCTCGACCACTTCCGTTACGCCTCGGGCGGCACGCCGACCGCGGAGCTTCGCCTGAAGATGCAGAAGGTCATGCAGACCAACTGCGCGGTGTTCCGTACCGGCGAAGTGCTCGAGGAAGGCCACAACCTGATTCACCAGGTCTATGGCGGCATGACCGACATCGCCGTGTCGGACCGTTCACTGGTCTGGAATTCCGATCTCATCGAGACCCTGGAACTGGACAACCTGATCTCGCAGGCCTGCGTCACCATGGACTCGGCCCGCAACCGCACCGAAAGCCGCGGCGCTCACGCCCGCGAGGACTTCCCGGATCGCGACGATCAGAACTGGATGAAGCACACGCTGGCGTGGATCGACGCCAAGGGCAGTGTCTCGATCGACTACCGCCCGGTGCACACCTACACGCTGACGAACGAAATCTCGTACATCGAACCCAAGGCCCGCGTTTACTAATGTCTTGTCATCACCGGGCCGCCGCGAAGCGGCGTGACCCGGTGATCCCGCTTAGGAGGGCACGGTGCCAACCTAAGCGAGATGGCCGGGTCAAGCCCGGCCATGACGAAGGATAGGAAAGCTATTCAGATGGTCGAAATCACGCTGCCGAAGAACTCCAAGGTCGAAGAAGGCAAGACCTGGCCGCGCTCCGCGCACGCCACGCACCTGACCGAGTTCAAGATCTATCGCTGGAACCCGGATGACGGCGCCAACCCGCATGTCGACACCTATTACGTCGACCGCGACAATTGCGGCCCGATGGTTCTCGACGCCCTCATCTGGATCAAGAACAACATCGACCCGACCCTGACCTTCCGCCGCTCCTGCCGCGAAGGCGTTTGCGGCTCCTGCGCGATGAACATCGACGGCACCAACACGCTGGCCTGCACCCGCGCGATGGACGAGGTCAAAACGCCGATCAAGATCTACCCGCTGCCGCATCAGCCGGTGGTCAAGGATCTCGTGCCGGACCTGAAGAATTTCTACGCCCAGTACGCCTCCATCGAGCCGTGGCTGCACACCGTGACACCGGCGCCGGAGAAGGAATGGCGCCAGAGCCACGAGGAGCGCAACAAGCTCGACGGCATGTACGAGTGCATTCTGTGCGCCTGCTGCTCGACCTCTTGCCCGAGCTACTGGTGGAATTCGGATCGGTATCTCGGCCCCGCCGCGCTGCTGCAGGCCAATCGCTGGGTGCAGGATTCGCGCGACGAAGCGACCGGCGACCGCCTCGACAATCTCGAGGATCCGTTCCGCCTCTATCGCTGCCACACCATCCTGAACTGCTCGAAGGCCTGCCCGAAGGGCCTCAACCCGGCCAAGGAAATCGCCACGCTGAAGAAGGCGCTGGTCGACCGCCAAGTCTAAACCCGGAAAGTCTAAATCGGCTAGGTCTGAACCCGGCAGGAGACAAGGCCACCGACATGCTCGATCACATGGGCTTTCCGGTTTCCGACTACGCGGAATCGAAACGCTTCTACGAGCAGACCTTGGCGCCGCTCGGCTATCGCGTGTTGATGCAGGTGACGCGGGAGGAAACCGGCGGCGCTTACGAGGGCGCCGGTTTCGGTGAAGGGCACAAGCCGGATTTCTGGATTGGTTCGGGCGCGCCGTTGCGCGGTAGCCTGCACGTCGCTTTCGCCGCCAGGGATCGGGCCGCGGTCGACGCCTTCTACAAGGCCGCAATCGCCGCCGGCGCGCGCGATAACGGCCCGCCGGGACTACGCCCCCAGTATCATCCGAACTACTATGGCGCGTTCGTTCTCGATCCGGACGGCCACAATATCGAAGCGGTCTGCCACACGCCTGCCTAGGCAGTGGTCCGAACCAGAGATGACAAGGGCGCCAGAAGCGGCGCCCTTTTTGTTGTTCCCGGAACGCAGCCCTCTTTGCGCCGTTGATGCTTCAAAAGGAGCAAATCATGGCAACGAACGAAGTGGAGCGGGTGTGGGACCTGATGGAGAAGATCTCCATCTGCATGCTCACGACCTGGGACGGCAACAACCTGCACAGCCGGCCGATGGACGCGCGCTCGCGCCGCGCCGAGACCGCGGTCTATTTCCTGACTGATACGCGCCATCACAAGGACGAGGAGATCGAGCGCTATCCCAAGCTGGCGCTCGCTTTCGCCGACACCGGCGGCCAGAAATACGCCTCCGTGTCGGGTACAGCAGTCGTGTCGAACGATCGGGCGCTGATCAAGGAACTGTGGGAGCCGACCGCGAAGGCGTGGTGGGACACCGCTGATAATCCGAACATTCGCGTCCTCAAGGTGACACCGACCGAGGCGCAATACTGGGACGGCCCCGGCACCGTGGTCAGCATGGTCAAGATGATGATGGCGGCCGCCACGGGCACGCGTCCGGACCTTGGCGCCAATGCCAAGGTGACGATGACCGGCGCGCGGTAGCTTGCGAGAGCGCGGCACGCTAACCTGACAGGATGGATGAACCAGCCCTCGATCTGCGCGGTATCGCGCTCTCGCCGCAAAAAGAAACCGTACGCGCCTTCTACAAAGATCTGTGGGACCACGCCGATAAAAGCCTGATCCCGCAGATTTTTCACGAGGGCTTTACCTTCCGCGGCTCGCTCGGCCCGGTGCTCGTCGGCCACGATCAGTTCGCCGGCTATGTCGATTACGTGACCGGCGCCTTCGACAGGTACACGACCGACATCATCGCGATGATCGAAGAAGGCGACCGCGTCAGCGGCAAAATGCGGTTCCACGGCCTGCACCGCAAAGAAATCTTTGGCGTTTCGCCGAGCGGCCGTCACGTGTGGTGGACTGGCATGCCGATCTTCACCTTTGAGGGCTCCAAAGTGCGCGATCTCTTTGTTCTGGGAGACATTTTTGGCCTCATCGGACGCCTGAAAGGCGAAACAGCCTAAGGCTACTACACGGACCAAACACAACTTTTGCTTGCTTCGGTCGTACGCGCCCCGATAACCTCGTGCCGTCGGGATTGGGGTACGACGCGTGCGTAAGATCATCCGGCAGAGCGGGGCGGCAGCGGTGTTCGCATGCGCTGCGTGCGCCATGCCGGAGTCCAAGCTCCCGGACCTGCCCAAGGACGTCGTCGCGGCGGAGCAGCGGTCCCAACAGATCGCTCAGCTGCGCAAATATTACAGCGAGCGGCACCGCGTCGATTCCGTCGCCTTCCGCATCCGCACCGCCAATGTGGCCGACTGCAAGAACCACATCGCCGCGCAGATCGGCCTGACCGCCGCGACTCCGCGCAGCCTGCCGCGCAAGTATCAATCCTACACCGCCGAGGCGCTCAGCATCGGCTGGACCCGGCCGACGGCGATTTCCGTGGTCGAGGGTTCGCCCGCCGCGGAGGCCGGCCTCACCGCCGGCGACGAGATCATCACGCTCAACGGCGAACTCATCCCGACCTGGGGCACCGCCAACTGGATGTGGCGCAAGATCGCCGAGACCGGCACCGACGCGGTGCGGCTCGATACACGACGCGACGGCGTGGACCGCACTGTCACCGTGACGCCGGTGATGGGCTGCTCGATCCCCATCGAGTACCGCGTGGACGAAGCCGCCAATGCTTCGGCCTCGGATAAAAAGATCGTCATCCATTCCGGCTTCCTCGCGCATCTGACCGGCGACAACGATCTGGCAATGATCATCGGACACGAACTGGCGCATGCCAACCTCGGGCATGGGGACAAGAAGCTCTGGAATTACTGGCTCGGCCGGGCCGGCGGAACGGCGATCGATGCGGCTATTCTGTCCGGCGGACTTTCAACCGGCGGCGCGTTCGGAAGACAGTTCGCGCGACTGGGCGCCGTCGCTTACAGCGCCGGCTTCGAACGCGAGGCAGACTATGTCGGCACCTATTACGCGGCGCGCGCAGGCTATGATACCCGCGGCACGGAGGAGATCTGGCGGAGGATGAGCATGATCGACCCGGGAAGCATCCTCAACAGCCGCACGCATCCGATCAATGCCGTTCGCTTCGTGCAGATCCAGAGGACCACGGCGGAGATCGAAGACAAGAAGCGCCGCGGCCTGCCGCTCAACCCTGAATTCAAGCCCGCCGCCTCCGAAACGGCGCCGACGGTCGAGGCCGCCGCACGGCACTAGGCCGGCTGTCCGCAGGCTCCTATTTGCAACCCTTGTCGCTGAAGCAGATGTTCTGCAGTTCCGGCCACGGCTTGTAGGCGGCCTTGCCGCATTGCTCCGGCGTTGCCTCGATCAGCTGGTTGAGGTGGCCGCCGTAGAAAAAGCCGATGCGATCCTTGATGCCGGTATAGTCGCGATTCATGTTGCGCGAATTGCTGCGCACACAGACGGCATAACGCTGTTCGCGGCCTCCCTGCGTGAGAAACGGCTCGGTGATGAAAGCGTCGCGAATATTGGTCGGATCGTCGAGATCCTTCTGCAACGTGTAGATGATCTCGGTCTTGTAGTCCTTCGGAAACAGATTGGGTTCGGGCTCGGCATTCCACTTGCCGTCTCCCGAACAGGCGGCCAGCCCCACCGCAGCCAGAGCGACCAGTGCGAATTTCGGGGCTGTACGCGTCATCACTCACCCTTGAGCGTGCGCTTGCGCTGGCCGAGCGTGCGCAGGCGCAGCGCGTTGAGCTTGATGAAGCCCTCGGCGTCCTTCTGATCGTAGGCGCCCTTGTCGTCCTCGAACGTGACGAGCGTCGAGGAATAGAGCGAAGCCGGGCTCTCGCGGCCGGTGACGATGACATTGCCCTTGTACAGCTTGAGCCGCACGGTGCCTTCGACCGCTTCCTGAGACTTGTCGATCAGCGCCTGCAGCATCTCGCGCTCCGGCGAGAACCAGAAGCCGTTGTAGATCAGTTCGGCATAGCGCGGCATCAGCTCGTCTTTCAGATGCGCGGCGCCGCGATCCAGCGTGATCGATTCGATGGCGCGGTGCGCCTGCAACAGGATGGTGCCGCCGGGCGTCTCGTAGACACCACGCGACTTCATGCCGACGAAACGGTTCTCGACCAGATCGAGCCGGCCGATACCGTTGTCGTGGCCGTATTTGTTGAGTTCGGTCAGGAGCGTGGCCGGCGACATCGCCTTGCCGTTGAGGCTGACGGCATCGCCGCGCTTGAAGCCGATCGAAATCTCGGTCGGCTTGTCGGGGGCTTCCATCGGCGAGATGGTGCGCTGATAGACAATGCTCGGCGCTTCCTTGGCCGGGTCTTCCAGCACCTTGCCTTCGGACGAGGAGTGCAACAGGTTGGCGTCGACCGAGAACGGCGCTTCGCCCTCCTTGTCCTTGGTGATGGTGATCTGGTTGTCGCGCGCGAAGTTCAGCAGTTCGTCGCGGCCCTTGAAGGTCCATTCGCGCCACGGCGCGATGATCTTGATCGACGGATCGAGCGCGTAATAACCGAGCTCGAAGCGGACCTGGTCGTTGCCCTTGCCGGTGGCGCCATGACAGACGGCGTCGGCGCCGACCTGATGCGCGATCTCGATCTGGCGCTTGGCGATCAGCGGCCGCGCGATCGAGGTGCCGAGCAGGTACTGGCCTTCATAGACGGTATTGGCGCGGAACATCGGGTTGACGAAGTCGCGAACGAACTCCTCGCGCAGATCGTCGATGAAGATGTTCTCGGGCTTGATGCCGGCACGCAGCGCTTTCTCGCGCGCGGGGCCAAGCTCTTCGCCCTGGCCGAGATCGGCGGTGAAGGTCACGACCTCGGCGCCATAGGTGGTCTGCAGCCACTTGAGGATGATCGAGGTATCGAGACCGCCGGAGTAGGCCAGAACGACCTTCTTGATGTCCCGCTTCTTGCCGTCGCTCGCCATACGCATTGCCTATCGTGGATAAATGCCGGGCCTTCATGACCGTAGGGCATGTTGTTGGATCGGCGCGGACTATAGGGCGCTTATAGCGAGGCGCAAGCGATCAGCGCGCCGGACAGGCTCCAGCAGCACGCCCGCTGACAACCTTGCAACATATTGATATTACATAACTTTACGATTAGTCGGTAACGTCCTGGAAGACGTCCATTTCGGCCGAGCCGGCCAGCAGCGTGCGCCAGCCCTGGAGGAAGCTCCGCACCATCGGGTCGCTGGAGATCTTCTGCCGGTTGAGCTCGAGATTGGCATTGGCCTCATACTCGACCTCGATCACGAACTGCGCCGGATCATCGACGTTCTGCAGATAGCGGACCTGGGTGCCGCCGAGGGCGCGGTAAAATGCGGCCGTGCTCTTGATCAGTGACAACACCTGCGCAGGATCGCCGAGCGCCCTGACCTTCATTTGCAGGACGCGGTGCAGGGTTTCCTGCTCTGCCGCCATCGACGCCTCCGACTATCGAGCGGCACGCCTTGCCGTCGCGAACACTGTAGTCCAATCGGCCGGCAATACCAGTGCGTGTGGCGCAACCTAGCCGAGGCCGATCAGGCGCCGGCAGCGCGCGGAGAATCGTTCGAGGCGGCGCTCGGAAGCTTCTTCGCTGAGCCGCGTCGACGGCCAGCGGAAGATCGCCGCATAACTAAGCCAGATGATCAGGAACGTGAACACGCCGGCGAACAGCACATCGCTGGCGAAATGACCGCCGGCCATCACGCGCACAAGAGCCATGCCGGCGCTGAGCGCCAGCGCAGCGCCAACCGCGACAGCGCGATAAGGCGGCGGCGCCAGCACGGCAGGCGCAAGCGTCCATACCGCGCCCGATACGTCGCCGGACACGAAGGCGCAGTTGCTGCCGCAGCCGCCGCGCGGATCCCACCACGGCGTGAAGACCTCGTTGCCGCCGAACTGCGGCACGTCGATGGGCCGCGACCGGCTCCAGCCTTCCTTCAGCACGACATTGACGAGCAAGCCCGGCCCGAGCGCCATAGTCACGACCAGAAACAGAATGGAGCGGCCGGACACGAGCGAACGACGCCCCGGAAACAGCAGCTTGAAAGCGAGCGCGAGCAGCGCGCCGGAGATGAGGATCGTGCCGACCCACAGACCGGCATCGCGCGCCATCATCAACGGCGGATAGATACGCCAGCCGAAATGATTGCCACCGATGACATGCTCGTAGAACACGCGCGAGATGGCGAGGTCGGCCTGCGGGAACAGGCCGAACACCAGGCCTGTCACGACGCCAATGCCGAGCGCTATATAAAGTCCGGTGCGACCCATCGGAATTCCCTGATCCGCGGCCCGTCTAGCCGAGGCCGCCGGAAATGGAAAGCCGCCACGAACCGCTCTATGATGGCCATCATGACGCAGCAGCCCTCGCTCGATTTCTGGTTCGAATTCGCCTCGACCTATTCCTATCCGGCGGCGGCGCGCATCGGCCGCCTGGCGCAAGCGCGTGGCGTAACCTTGCGCTGGCGTCCATTTCTGCTCGGCCCGGTATTCAAGCAGAACGGCTGGACCACTTCGCCCTTCAACATCTATCCCGCCAAGGGCCGCTACATGTGGCGCGATCTCGAGCGCATTTGCGGCGTGCTTGATCTGCCCTTCGCCGAACCGCCGCAATTTCCGCAGAATACGATGCTGCCGGCGCGCGTCGCACTCATTGCCTTCGATGACGGCTGGGGCGAAGCTTTCACCAATGGGGCCTATCGCGCGCAGTTCGGTGACAGGCAAAACATTGGTGAGCCGGAAACGGTTGCGTCAATCGTCAATGGCTTGGGCAAGGACGCCGACGACGTCATGACGCGGGCGCAATCCGACGACAATAAAGTGCGCCTCCGGCAGCAAACCGAAGACGCTATCGCGCGCGGCATTTTCGGCTCGCCGAGTTTTGTCACCGCGGATGGCGAATTGTTCTGGGGCAATGACCGGCTGGAACAGGCGCTGGATTGGGCCGTAGCAAAGAAAATGTAGGCGTGGCCACAGTCTCCGTTCGTTCCCGCGGAAGCGGGAATCCAGATCTTGCTAAAGTTGGCGGATGAATTATGGGTCCCCGCCTTCGCGGGGGCGAACGGAATTACCGCGGCAACCGCTCGCGCCAGCGGCCTGCATTGCGGCCGGCGAGCAACCAATAGACCAGCCCGAACATGGCACCCGCAGCGGCGGCGATTTGCAGATCGTGTGACACGACCGGCGGCGGATGGTCGATCGACTCTTCATAGGACGGCGGCGCGAAGCCGGCGCCATAATAGAGCATCAGCATCGCCACGCCGCCGAGCATGTTGAGCGCGAGCGAGCGAACCTTGAAGGTTTCGCCGAGCGCGATGAAGATAACCATCGGCAGGATGCTGACCGCGCCGGCGCCTGTCGCGCCGATGAAGGCCGTGCCCCAGAAGAACACGCGCTCGACCGGATCGCCGGAAACGCTGCTCCACTGCGTGCCGAGAATGCCGAAGGCAATCACGATGCCCGCCGCCATGCTGGCGAGGATCACGGTGAAGAAGATGACGAAGAGGCGGCCGATGAGGGACATTTTTATTCCGTCACTCCGGGACGCCGCGAGAGCGGCGAGTCCGGAATCCATACGCCGCAGCAGGGGATATGGATTCCGGGCTCGCGGCTTTCAGCCGCGCCCCGGAATGACGAATGCTACTCATCCGTCATCGCCATCGCGCGCAGCGCCATGCGCTTGCGCGCCGACAGCTTTTCGGTTGCGCTTTTGAGCTGGCCGCAGGCGGCGAGAATGTCGCGGCCGCGCGGCGTGCGCACCGGCGAAGCGTAGCCGGCGTCGAACACGACCTGCGAGAATTTCTCGATCTGCTCCCAGTCCGAGCACTCATACTTCGTGCCGGGCCACGGGTTGAACGGGATGAGATTGATCTTGGCCGGAATGCCGGCGAGCAGCTTGATGAGCGCCTTGGCGTCAGCGATGGAATCGTTGACGCCCTTGAGCATCACGTACTCGAAGGTAATGCGCTTGGCATTCGACGCGCCGGGATAGTTGCGGCACGCTTCCATCAACTCGGCGATGGGATATTTGCGATTGAGCGGCACAAGCTCGTTTCGCAGTTCGTCGCGCACGGCATGCAGCGAGATCGCCAACATGCAGCCGATCTCGGCGCCAGTCTTGACGATGTTCGGCACCACGCCGGAGGTCGACAGAGTGATGCGGCGCTTGGAAATACCGATGCCGTCGCCGTCCGACATGATCAGCAGCGCGTCGCGCACGGCGTCGAAATTATAGAGCGGCTCGCCCATGCCCATCATGACAATGTTGGTGACGCAGCGCTCGCCCGATGGAATGACGCCGTCGGTGGGGCGGGTGCCGCCCGGCCAGTCGCCGAGACGATCGCGCGCGGCCAGCACCTGGCCGACGATTTCGCCGGCCGTGAGGTTGCGCACCAGGCGCTGGGTGCCGGTGTGGCAGAAGGCGCAGGTCAGCGTGCAGCCGACCTGGCTCGAAACGCAGAGCGTGCCGCGCTCGGTGTCGGGGATATAAACGCACTCGACATCGTGCGGCAGCTTGGAATCCTTGTCGCCCGGCAGCCGCAGCAGCCACTTGCGCGTGCCGTCGACCGAGACCTGCTCGGCGATGACTTCGGGACGGTCCACGGTGTAGCGCTCGGCGAGTTTCGCGCGCAGGTCCTTGCCCATCGACGTCATGTCGTCGAAGGAGGTGGCGCCGCGGAAATAGGTCCAGTGCCAGAACTGCTGGGCGCGCATCTTGCGCTGCGCCGGGGGCACGCCGAGTTCGCCGAACACGTCGGCGAGCTGCGCCCGCGACAGGCCGACCAGCGACGGTTTTTCCGGCGCGACATAGGCCTCGAGCGGCGCCTTTTCGACGAAGCCGGCGGGGGCCTTCTGCTGTTCGGTGGCGAGGGTCATGGCGTCAATCTAGCATGTGGAACCGGCAAAAACTTGACCCTCTTCTTTTGGAAGAGGGTCAAGGATCAGCACGCTTATATAGGGTGCGCGGGGCCTATTTACACTCCGCCGCAACCTTGTCGAGGGCGTCCGAGACGCCGCGGAGCGAATAGGTATCGGTGGTCTTGGTGCCGCGGCCAGATTCGCTCTTCACGGTCAGGGTCGAGCCCTTGCGCATGGCGTCCACCATTTGCGTCTCTTCGCCTGCATTCTTGACCCAGGCGCCGTCGTTCTGCGTGTACAGCACGAAGGTTCGGGAATCGACCGCCGCGCTGGCATCGAAATTCGGCTTCTGCGGATAGCCGACGATGAGGGAGACCTCGTTCGTCACCTTTTCCGACGGGCGGGTGGAGACGAAGGCGTAGGACGCATCGCGGTTGCGGCCGGGCGGGTCGGTGACCGCCGTGGTCGGCTTCGACAGGGCAAAGCAGACCTTCTTGCCGCCGGGGCTGGCCGTATAGGCGCCCCAATCGCCAAACTGGCCGAGCAATACGGCCTGTTCGGCTGGATCCTTCTTCTGCGCAACGGCTGGGTTAATGGAGATTGCGACCAACACCGCGGCAGCGGCGGTCAGAACAATCGCGGGGCTTGGGTGTTTCATTCTCTTCGGGCCCTACCGTTTGAATGGAACGACGCGTGGCACGCCGCCTTGATTTGAGGGAGATATGGTCCGCCTAGGGACCAATATCGGCATAGTGAAGGCACCAAATCGCCTTCTTTCCCCACCTTACCCAGCAAAGGTTAATGGGGCCATGCCCGGTGCGGGCCGCGACGTCGCGGGCCTGTGCTACACACGAGGACAGAACCTCCTCCGGTACCTTTGCGGATATCCATGAAAGCCCTGCTCTGCACCCACTATGGAACTCCTGACGAACTGACTTTGGCCGATCTGCCCGATCCGGTAGCGCAGCCCGGCGAAGCCGTGGTCCGCATCAAGACGGCGGCGCTGAATTTCTTCGACACGCTGATCATCCAGGGCAAGTACCAGACCAAGCCGGCCTTCCCGTTCTCGCCGTCGGCCGAGTTCGCCGGCGTCGTCGAGAGCGTCGGCGAGGGCGTCAACGACTTCAAACCGGGCGACCGGGTGCTGGGTTTCACCGGTTACGGCGCCGCGCGCGAGACCATCGCCGTCTCGACGGCGATGCTGACACCGATCCCCGACGAACTCGACTTCGATCGCGCCGCCGGGCTGTGCGTCACCTACGGCACCACGCTCTATGCGTTGAAGAACCGCGCGCATCTTGCGCCCGGCGAAACGCTCGCGGTGCTCGGCGCATCCGGCGGCACCGGCCTCGCCGCCATCGAGATCGGCAAGCTGATGGGCGCGCGCGTGATCGCCTGCGCCTCGTCGCCGGAGAAGCTCGACTTCGCGCGCCGGCACGGCGCCGACGACGGCATCGATTACGCGAGCGAAAATCTGAAAGACGGCCTGCGCCGTGTGACCGGCGGCAAAGGCGTCGATGTGATCTACGATCCGGTCGGCGGTTCCTATGCCGAAGCGGCGCTGCGTGGCATCGCCTGGGAAGGCCGTTATCTGGTCATCGGCTTTGCCGCCGGCGACATTCCGAAAGTGCCGTTCAACCTGTATCTTTTGAAGAGCGCCAACGTGCTCGGCGTATTCTGGGGCGCGTGGACCGAGCGCGACCCGGATGGCCACCGCGCCAATACCGCGCAGTTGCTCGCATGGGCCGCGGAAGGTCGCCTGTCGTCGCATGTACATGCGGTCTATCCACTGAGCGAAGCCGCCGCTGCGCTGAAAGCCATCGCGGAGCGCAAGGTGATGGGCAAGGTGATCCTGCGGCCTTGATCGAGTGCCCGTCATCGTCCGGATGCGCGTGATTCATCGCCCCTGTTCTTGAAGGCCCGGGGCGGCCTGCCTTCCTCCCCGCCTTCGCGGGGACAAGCTTTACTCCCTCGGGAAACGCCGAGGGGATGGAGCGCCGCGAGGCGCTCTTTAAGGATCGCACCTTGCGGTGCGCGGTTCTCCATAACGCGGAGAACCTGCGCCCCGCGGCGCTCCATCGCGGTGTCGTTAC
This sequence comes from Pseudolabrys sp., assembly GCA_035556455.1. Classification (GTDB taxonomy): domain Bacteria; phylum Pseudomonadota; class Alphaproteobacteria; order Rhizobiales; family Xanthobacteraceae; genus Pseudolabrys. Next base: position 96,945 of record DATMEX010000089.1, on the reverse strand, counting down.
GGCACGGGCCGCGCTTTCGGCGGCTGGGCCACTCCCAACCGGGGAATGGCTAGCACGCACCGTCAGCAAGCTCCTTGCAGGAGGTCCTATTGCCTCCGGGCGGAGCCCCGTCGCCGCCCGAGCGCCTGGCGTGCGTTTCGCCAAGCCCGCGGGCACCGCATCCTGCTCCCACTGAAACGACGCCTCATGACAGCGCCCCCGGCTGGAGCAGGACGATTTTGCTTATAGTCCTGATAGGAATAATAGGCAAGGACTATTTTCTATCCGTCATTCCTGGATATCGCGAAGCGATGGGCCCGGAACCCATACGCCGCAGCGCCGGGGATATGGATTCCGGGCTCGCCGCTTCGCGGCGCCTCGGAAGGACGGAGACTCGCACCCCGACTGCGACAATCCGCGCGGTATCCGGTTGATGGACATCAAGGGAGCTCCGCACCGGGCCGGCATCATGATGCTTTCGCGCGCTGGTTGACGCGGAAGGGACCACCTCATGACCGATACGCCGACACTTTTTTCCATCGACGAGCCGCACGGCCGCTCCGGTCGTGAGGTGCTGGCGGCGCTGGGGGTGACGGCTGAACGCGGTCTCTCCGAAAACGAAGTGACGCGGCGGCGCGCGATGGCCGGCGCCAACACCATCGAGGCGACGCGCGAGGCCAGCGCGCTCCTGCTGCTGTTGCATCAGTTCGTCAGTCCGGTGGTCTACCTGCTCGGCGGCGCGGCGGCGCTGGCCTTCTGGTTTCACGAAATCGAGGAAGGCCTCGCCATCGTCGCCGTGCTCGCCGTCAACGCACTGATCGGCTTCATCACCGAACTCAAGGCGGCGCGCTCGATCGAGGCGCTGCGCAAGCTCGGCAGCCACGCCGCGCGCGTCCGCCGCGACGGCCATGTGCGCAGCATCGAAGCGGCGGAGCTGGTGCCCGGCGACATTGTGCTGATCGAGGCCGGCGACGCCGTGCCCGCCGACATGCGGCTGATCGAAGCCTCCAGCCTGGCGGCTGATGAATCGACTGTCACCGGCGAATCCGTGGGGGTGGAAAAATCGACGAAGGCCGTGGCCACAGAGGCGCGGCTGTCGGAGCGGGATTCGATGCTGTTCAAGGGCACTGCGGTGACACGCGGCAGCGCGGTCGCGGTGGTGACGGCAACCGGTCTTGCCACCGAACTCGGCCGCGTATCGAAGCTGGTCGAGGAATCCGAACCGGGCGCCTCGCCGCTGGAGCGCAAGCTGGCGCGGCTGTCGCTGCAACTGGTGTGGGGCACGCTGGCGCTGGCGGCCGTGCTGGTCGTCGTCGGACTGTTGACCGGCAAGGAGCCGTTTCTGATCATCGAAACGTCGATCGCGCTCGCGGTCGCCGCCATTCCCGAAGGCCTGCCGATCGTCGCGACATTGGCGCTGGCGCGCGGCATGTGGCGCATGGCGCAGCACAACGCGCTGATCGAGCGGCTCGCCGCCGTCGAAACGTTAGGGGCCACCACCGTCATTCTCACCGACAAGACCGGCACGCTGACCGAGAACCGCATGACGGTGCGCCGCCTCTGGGTGCCGGATGGCGAGATCGACCTCCACGCGCCGAAGAAGGAACTGGCGCAGGACGAGGAAGCAACGTTGCTGCTGCGCATCGCCGTGCTGTGCAACGACGCCGCGCTCGAGAACGCAAAGGACACCGGGACCGGCGACCCGATGGAGCTGGCGCTGCTGCGCGCCGGGCTGCATGCCGGTCTGTCGCGCGAGCGACTGACGCATCGCAATCCGGTGGTACGCAAGGAGGCCTTCGACACCGCGACCAAGAAGATGGCGACGGTGCACAAAAGCGGCGACGGCTATCTGTTCGCCGTCAAAGGCGCGCCGGAAGCGGTGCTGGACGTCTGCAATACGGTCTATGGCGATGGCCGCGTCGTGCCGCTGACCGACGCCATGCGCCGCGATTGGGCGCAGCGCGTCGAACATCTCGGCCACCATGGCCTGCGCGTCATCGGCTGCGCCATGAAGATGGGCACCGGCGCCGACATCGCGCCTTACGAAGGACTGACCCTCGCCGGGCTGATCGCACTGGAGGATCCCGCGCGCGAGAATGTGCCGGAGGCGATCGCGGACTGCCGGCGCGCCGGCATCCGCGTCGTCATGGTGACCGGCGATCATGCCGTGACCGCGCGCAGCATCGGCCGCGCCGTCGGTCTCGGCGAATCCGCCGCGCATGTCATCGAAGGCCGGCATGTGGCGCGGCTGATCGAGAGCGGCGATCCGGCGGTCTATCAGGCCGGCATTTTCGCCCGCGTCAGCCCGAGCGAAAAACTGATCCTGGTGCGCGCTTTCCAGAAGCGCGGCGACATCGTCGCCATGACCGGCGACGGCGTCAACGACGCGCCGGCGTTGCGGCAGGCCGATATCGGCGTCGCCATGGGCCTGCGCGGTACCGACGTGGCGCGCGAGGCCGCCGCCATGATCCTGCTCGACGATGCGTTTCCCAGCATCGTCCGCGCCATCCGCGAAGGCCGCATCATTTTCGGCAATATCCGGCGCTTCGTCGCCTATCTGATGTCGTGCAATCTGAGCGAAGTGCTGGTGGTCGGGCTCGCCGTGCTGCTGGCCTTGCCGCTGCCGATCCTGCCGCTGCAGATTCTCTATCTCAATCTGGTCACCGACGTGTTCCCGGCTTTCGCGCTGGCGCTCGGCGAAGGCGACCGCGACATTCTCAAGCGACCGCCGCGCGACCCGAAGCAATCGCTGCTGTCGCGCCCGCAATGGACCGGCATCGCCCTGCAAAGCGTCGGTCTTGCCACGGCGACCTTCGCCGCGCTGATCGCGGCAAGAGTCTGGCTCGGCCTCGACAATGACGCGGTCATCACCGTGACCTTCCTGACGCTGGCTTTCGCCCAGCTCTGGCACGTGTTCGACATGCGGCACCCCTCGTCGCGGCTGCTGTCGAACGACATCGTGCGCAATCCGTGGATCTGGGCCGCGCTGGCGGCCTGCACCGCGCTGCTGGTGGTGCCGGCCTATACGCCGGCGCTCGCCGGCATTCTCGGCCTGACGCCGCCGACGGCGGCGATGTGGGCCGTGGTCATGGCGTGCAGCCTCGCGCCGATGATCGCGACGCAGATCGTGCTGATGGCGATGGGACGGCGGAGGCGGGTTTAGCCGCCGTTCTCGACCGAGCCGCCGGCGTCGCGCAGCGCCGCCGGTTGCGGCATGGCGATGACGTTGTAGCCCGAATCGACGAAATGGATTTCGCCGGTGACGCCGGTGGACAGATCCGAGCACAGATAGAGGCCCGAGCCGCCGAGATCCTCCAGCGTCACGCCGCGACCGAGCGGCGAATATTTCTGCTGGAAGGCGAACATGTAGCGCGCATCGCCGATGCCGGCGCCGGCCAAAGTGCGGATCGGGCCCGCCGAGATGGCGTTGACGCGGATTTTCTGGTGGCCGAAGTCGACGGCGAGATAGCGCACCGAGGACTCCAGTGCCGCCTTGGCCAGACCCATGACGTTGTAATTCGGCATGGCGCGATCGCCGCCATTATAGGTCAGCGTCACCATGGCGCCGCCGTTCGGCATCAGCTCCGCCGCGCGCTTGGCGCTCTCGGCGAAGGAGAAGCACGAGATCACCATGGTGCGCACGAAGTTCTCGCGCGTGTTGTCGGCGAAGCGGCCCTTGAGTTCGTTCTTGTCCGAGAAGCCGACGGCGTGGACGAAGAAGTCGATGGTGCCCCACTTTTCCTTGATCGTCGCCCACAGTCTGTCGACCGAGGCGATGTCCTCGACGTCGCAGGGCAGGACGAGGTCGGAGCCGGTCTGCTCGGCGAGCGGCTTGACGCGCTTGAGGAGCGCGTCGCCCTGATAGGTGTAGGCGATCTGCGCGCCGTGCTGATGCAGCGTCTTCGCGATGCCCCAGGCGATCGAGTGGTCGTTGGCGACCCCCATGATCAGCCCGCGCTTACCTTCCATCAAACCCGGCATAGAGCCACCTTCTGTCATCGTCCGCGAAGGCGGACGATCCAGCAATCGGCGTCCTCGCGTGGTTTTATCGGATCAGGGCTGGATGCCCCGCCTTCGCGGGGCATGACGAGCGGAGTTACGGCGTCAAACCCAATCACGCATCCACGTGCTTGAACACCAGCGTGCCGTTGGTGCCGCCGAAGCCGAACGAATTCGACATCGCCGCGCGGATCTGCACATTGTCCTTGCGCTCGCGCAGGATCGGCATGTCGGCGAATTCGGGATCGAGATCCTTGATGTTGGCGCTCTCGCACATGAAGCCGTTCTGCATCATCAGCAGCGTATAGATCGCTTCCTGCACGCCGGCGGCGCCCAGCGAATGACCCGACAGCGACTTGGTCGCCGAGATCGGCGGGCACTTGTCGCCGAACACGGCGCGGATGCCTTCGATCTCTTTCTGGTCGCCGACCGGCGTCGCCGTGGCATGCGGGTTGATGTAGTCGATCGGCACCTTGCAGGTCTCCAGCGCCTGCCGCATGCAGCGCTGCGCGCCCTCGCCCGACGGCGCCACCATGTCGTAGCCGTCCGAGGTCGCGCCGTAGCCGGCGACTTCGGCGTAGATCTTGGCGCCGCGGGCCTTGGCGTGTTCGAGTTCCTCGAGCACGAGAACGCCGGCGCCGCCGGCGATGACGAAGCCGTCGCGGGAAACGTCATAGGCGCGCGAGGCGGTCTGCGGCGTGTCGTTGTATTTCGACGACATCGCGCCCATGGCATCGAACAGGTTCGACATGGTCCAGCTCAGGTCTTCCGAGCCGCCGGCGAACACCATGTCCTGCTTGCCCCACTGGATCAGTTCGGCGGCATTGCCGATGCAATGCGTCGAGGTCGCGCAGGCCGACGAGATGGAATAGTTGACGCCTTTGATCTTGAACCAGGTGGCGAGCGTCGCCGACGGGCTCGACGACATGGCCTTCGGCACGGCGAAGGGCCCGATGCGCTTGGGCGAGCCGTTCTTGCGGGTGATGTCAGCGGCCTCGACGATGACCTCGGTCGAGGGACCGCCAGCGCCCATGACGATGCCGGTGCGCGGATTGACGATGTCCTTTTCCTCGACGCCGCTATCGCGGATCGCCTGATCCATGGCGACGTGGTTCCAGGCCGAGGCCTGGCTGAGGAAGCGCATGGCGCGGCGATCGACCATGCCGGACGGATCGAGCGTCGGCTTGCCATAGACTTGGCACCTGAAGCCGTGCTCGGCGAATTCGGTGGCGAATGTGATGCCGGATTTGGCTTCGCGCAGGCTGGCGAGCACTTCCTGCGTATTGTTGCCAATGGATGAGACGATCCCCATCCCGGTGACGACTACCCGTCGCATCATCGTTTCCCTTCAAGAAATGTCGGCGATTGGCACACAGATGGCGCCCCGAGCACAATCCGCAAGCTTGGTAACTGTCAACAGCGGAGCGTGTCGATCGTCTCGAATGCAGCGCCTCGCGGTCAGGCGCCAGCCGGCTGCGGCGCGTCGTCCTGGTTGAACAGGGCGACCTTGAGATCGCTGGCCTTGTAGATCACCTTGCCGTCGGCCGCCAACCAGCCATCGGCAATGCCGAGCTTCAGCTTGGAGCGCATGACGCGCTTGAAATCGACGCCATAGACGACCTTTTTCACGGTCGGCAGGACCTGATCGCTGAACTTGATCTCGCCGGTGGCGATGGCGCGGCCGCGGCCGGGTTCACCCAGCCAGCCGAGGAAAAAACCGACCATCTGCCAGAGGGCGTCGAGGCCAAGGCAGCCCGGCATTACCGGATCGCCCTTGAAATGACACTGGAAAAACCAGAGGTCCGGCTTCACGTCGAGTTCGGCACGCACCATGCCCTTGCCGAATTCGCCGCCGGTTTCCGAGATTTCGGTGATGCGGTCGAACATCAGCATCGGCGGCAGGGGGAGCTGGGCATTGCCCGGACCGAACAGTTCGCCGCGGCCGCAGGCCAGCAAATCCTCGTAGGCGAAACTGCTCCGGCGCTCTGTCATCGTGCTCAAATCCCAATCTGGCGGCCGCCCCCGGCCTCGAGGCGAGGCATAACGCGAAAAACCGCAAATTCAATGGCGAAGGGGTACCACAGGGGCCGGGAGCGGGCAAAGGCGGCCTTGGGGTGAAACCCGGGCCCTAAACCCTTAACCGGCACGGAAAAATGACATTCTCCGGTATTTACCGGAGTTGCGTGCCCCCGGCCCCTCCGATATGTTGCAGATGAAACAGGTTTCCTCCGCCTTTGCGGGCGAACCGTTCTTTTTGTCGCAGCGTGGCGCCAGGCCTTCGGATCGCTATATTCCGGCCAAGCATCCCCCGCGTTTGCGAATGAGTGTCAGAAGCGTAATCAGTGGAAGAGCTTGGCCAAGCATGACCGAAACCCGGACCACGATGTTGCCGATCAGCAAAGCGGATGCTGCGGAAGCGCATGACCGCGCGGCGTTCACGGGCTGCCCGTGGCACGACGTCAAGTCGATGCTGCGTGACGTCGGCCTGCGCCCGACCCGCCAGCGCATGGCGCTGGGCTGGATCCTGTTCGGCAAGGGCGACCGCCACCTGACCGCCGAAGCGCTGTACGAGGAAGCGACCCGCGCCAAGGTGCCGGTGTCGCTCGCCACCGTTTACAACACGCTGCACCAGTTCACCGAAGTCGGCCTGCTGCGCCAGGTGCCGGTCGATGGCACCAAGGCCTATTTCGACACCAACGCGTCGTCGCACCACCACTTCTTCGTCGAAGGTGAAGACGAACTGCTCGACATTCCGGCCAGCGACGTCATCGTCGGCAAGACGCCGGAAGCGCCGGAAGGCTACGAGATCGCGCGCGTCGATGTGGTCGTGCGGCTGCGCCGCAAGGTCTAAGAGCGATCGCTCACCGCGAATTCACCAACGGGCGCGCGCAAGCGGCGCCCGTTTTCTTTTGGTGTATCGACGGCGGCGCCCTGCCATGGCCACTGATGGCATTCGTGGTCGCGTGCCGCATTGTCGAGCCCGATATCGGCGAGCAGATGCGGCGGCAGTTCGCGCAATTGCCGCCGCGTGCGACAACGGTGGTACCAGAAGACAATCGTTGTCAGGATCGGTGATCGTGTCATGACGCGCACCCTGCGCGCGGCACGCTGCCCAACGTTACGGTCCCGGCCGAACCATTACGCGCGCAAAACGGCTAGGATGCCGGCCGACGAACAACCACGGAGCCGGCCATGGCGAGCCAGGGCGCGTTCACGGAAATAGCCAATCTGGCCGGCGATCCGGCGCGTGCCGGCATGCTGCATGCGCTGATGGACGGCCGCGCGCTGACGGCAAGCGAACTGGCGCAAGCCGCGCACGTGACGCCGCAGACGGCGTCAGGTCATCTCACCAAGCTCGCCGCCGGCGGCCTCATCGCGGTCGAGAAGCAGGGCCGCCATCGCTATCACCGCCTCGCTTCGCCTTCGGTCGCGCGCATGCTCGAGAGCATCATGCAGGTGGCGGCCGATGCGCGGCCGCGCGTCATCGTCACCGGCCCGCGCGACAAGGCGCTGCGCGCGGCCCGCACCTGTTACGATCATCTCGCCGGTCATCTGGGCGTCGCGCTCGCCGATGCCATGATCGCCAACCAACAGATCGAACTCACGGCGGATGCCGGCATCGTCACGGCGCAAGGCGCGACGTTGTTCGAGCGGCTCGGTATCGCGCTCGACACCCGCAAGCCCGAGCGGTCGAAACGCATATTGTGCCGGCCCTGTCTCGACTGGAGCGAACGGCGTCCGCATATCGGCGGCGCGCTCGGTGCCGCCTTGTGCGCGCATTGTCTGACGGTGGGATGGATCAGGCGCATCGAAGGCTCGCGCGCGGTCGGCGTGACGACAAAAGGGCGCGTCGCTTTTCGCGATGTGTTCGGGATAGAAGTTTAGGGCGGGCAACACACTCCGTTCATTCCCGCGAAAGCGGGAATCCATATCTGGGTCCCCGCTTTCGCGGCGACGAACGGAGTTGCTGGACGGACGTCTAGTCGATCTTCTCGTGCGGATAGGCGCCCCAAATGCGCTCCTGCACGATGTAGCCGGAAAAGCTCTTGCCGACGATCTGACACCAGTTACCGTCGCAGGACTTGATCTGCGCGAGAACGCCGGATTGCAGTTGCGCCATCACCCCGGATTCGAGGCTCGGGCCCTGATAGATCGGCACCAGTTCCTCGTTGCGCGACGGCACGACGACACCGCTGCGCCGGCCGGACAGCAGCGAGTGGTAAACCCAGCCCTCAGCGCCTTCCCAGTCGCGGATGCGGCGCCAGTTTTCGAACTCGGCGGTAATTTCGACCGGCATACCGGCGCGGGTATAGACCCACCGCACGTCCTGGTCCTTGTTGGGGCCGGCACGGACATTCGTCCTGTCCGACTTAAGGCTGACGAAGCGCGGCATCGGCAGGCCGCTGACCGGCCCGGCCGGTACGTCGGTGGCCGCGTGCACGCTGCCGCCAAGGCACAGGGCGCCGATCAGGGCGGCGGCAAGGCCGCGGCAGACCCTCACGGCCACAAGCCGGCAGGCGCTTTGTGTTGTCTCAACCATCTGATAGGAAACGGAACGAATTTGAGGCCTCGCAGTCACGGACGGCAGTCTGTGCCAGCGCGGTTAATGAGCCCTGAACGCCACGCTTTTCGACCCAATCCATCGAAGTTCCGAAGCCAATGGTGAAACAGAAGAAGCCCGTCGTCGTCGTCACCCGCAAGCTGCCCGAGACGATCGAGCTGCGGATGCGGGAGCTGTTCGACGTTCGTCTCAATGCCGACGACAAGCCGATGAGCGCGGCCGAACTCGGCGAGGCGGTCAAATCAGCCGACGTGCTGGTGCCGACCGTGACCGACAAGATCGACTCGGCGCTGCTGTCCAAGGCCGGCGAGCAATTGCGGCTGATCGCGAACTTCGGCAACGGCGTCGATAATATCGACGTCGCGACCGCGGTTCAGCGCGGCATCACCGTCACCAACACGCCGGGCGTGCTGACCGAAGATACCGCCGACATGACCATGGCCCTGATCCTCGCGGTGCCGCGGCGCCTCACCGAAGGCGCGCAGGTGCTCACCTCCGACAAGGACTGGAACGGCTGGTCGCCGACCTGGATGCTCGGCCATCGTATCTGGGGCAAGCGCCTCGGCATCATCGGCATGGGCCGCATCGGCCAGGCGGTGGCGCGCCGCGCTCGCGCCTTCGGCCTGCAGGTGCACTATCACAACCGCCGCAAGGTGGCGCCGAAGATCGAAGAAGAGCTCGACGCGACCTATTGGGAGAGCCTCGACCAGATGCTCGCCCGCATGGACATCGTGTCGGTGAACTGCCCGCACACGCCGGCGACGTTCCATCTGCTGTCGGCGCGGCGGCTGAAGATGCTGCGGCCCGAAGCCTATGTTGTCAACACCGCGCGCGGCGAAGTCATCGACGAGAACGCGCTGGCGCGCATGCTGGAAGCCGGCGAGATCGCCGGCGCCGGCCTCGACGTCTTCGAGCACGAGCCGGCGGTCAATCCGAAACTCGTGAAGCTCGCCAAGGCCGGCAAGGTGACGCTGCTGCCACACATGGGCTCGGCGACTTTGGAAGGCCGCGTCGACATGGGCGAGAAGGTCATCATCAACATCAAGACCTTCATGGATGGCCATCGGCCGCCGGATCGCGTGCTGCCGAGCATGCTTTAGGGCGGAGGCCGGCGGCCTTTTTTCTCGAAGACGGCCCGCGCAAGCGCGGGCCTGGTGCGCCGGACCGGGTCCTGCCGAGCATGTTGTAGGCAGAGGCCGCTGTTCTTCCTTCACCTCTCCCATAGGGAGAGGTCGACGCGCGATAGCGCGTCGGGTGAGGGGTTACAAACTATCGGGCTCACTTGCCCCCTCACCCCAACCCTCTCCCCAAAGGGGAGAGGGAGCAGGCTGAGCTTTGCAGTTACGACACTCACCCCCGCGGCGTGCGGCGACGTTCGGGCTGTTCGTTTTCCCCGCGCATCATACGCTTGAAATACATGCCGCGATGGCCGCATTTCGGGCACGGCACGGAGAACTCCGTGGCCACGCTGCCGGGCTTGTCGATGAAGATCGGCGAATGACACTTCAAGCAATCGACGATCGCGCGATCGCGCGGCGGATTGCCCTGGCTCTGCTGTACGTGAGACATGACTCCGAACTCGAACACACCGGTTCCGGATACCTAAAAGCTCAACCGGATTTGAGTTCAGTTTGACCTAAAAATGCTGGCCCGCCGTTAAGCGGATGGCAACGGACACGTTAAGATCGGTTAGCGGTAAGGGATGCGAACCGGACACCGCGCAGCGGCGTTAAATCGCGTCAACTATCGCGTGGCTGAAAATGCCGCCGTGTCATTGCCGCTCAGCGGATTGTCGCTGTCCCAGGCATAATCCAGCGTTTCGAAACGCATGGAGCGCGCGTCGATCATCAGCAACCGGCCAACCAGGCCTTCACCGAAGCCGACGATCTCGCGAATGACCTCAAGCGCCATCATCGAACCGAGAATGCCGGGCAGCGCGCCGAGAATACCGGCTTCCGAACACGACGGGATCGTGCCGGCCGGCGGCGGCTCGGGAAACAGACAACGATAGGTCGGGTTCGGCACGCCGTCGGTTCGCCGCTCATGCGCGCGGATAGTGGTGAGCGAGGCATCGAACACACCGAGCGCGGCGGTGACGAGCGGCTTCCTGGCGGCATAGCAGGTGTCCGACACCAGATAGCGCGTTTCGAAATTGTCGGAGCCGTCGGCGACGATATCGTAGCCGCCGATGAGCGGCAGCGCGTTGCCGGCATTGAGGCGCTCGTTATGCACCTCGACCGTCACGTGCGGATTGAGCCGCGCCAACGCGTCACGCGCGCGCTCCGCTTTCGACGCGCCGATATCGCCGGTAGTGAAAATCACCTGACGCTGCAGGTTGGACAAAGCCACCTCGTCGTCATCGACAATGCCGATGGTGCCGACGCCGGCGGCGGCGAGATACATAAGCAGCGGCGCGCCGAGACCGCCGGCGCCGACCACCAGCACTTTGGCGGCCTTCAGCTTGGCCTGACCGGGGCCGCCCACCTCGCGCATGACGATGTGGCGGGCGTAGCGTTCGAGTTCGTCGCGGCTGAGCGGGGGAAGGGCTGTCATTTGCCGCCAATTTAACACTCAAACGCGGCAAAACGAGCCGGTTAATGCAGTTTTTGGGCGGCGGTTGCGCCCCCACCCTGTTCGGCTAAGGTGGCCCGATTGGTTAGCATTGAGTAAACGGCATGCGTATCGGGCCCCTTTTCGCGGTGACGGCGACGCTGGCGCTTGGTTTTGGCGCCGGTGCGGCAACCGCGCAGCCGGGCGGTGCCGACGCCGCACCCTATCCGATCGAAGACGCCGCGCCCGCTCATCCCGAGAAGCCCGCTCAAGCCAAGCCGGCAAAATCGGCGGACAAGCCGGCGCAGAAGCCAGCCGACAAGCAGGCCGCCGCGACGCCGCCGGCCAATCCTTTGCCGCTGCCCAAGCCTGATGCGCTGAAGGCCGACGCTGCGAAGCCCGAGACAAAGGCTCAGGAGGCCAAAGCATCTGAAGCCAAGGCACCTGAGTCAAAGGCGCCGGAAGCAAAAGCCCCCGACAAGAGCGAAGCACCGGTGGCCATCGCCATGCCGCGACCGCGGCCCGAAGTGTTGAAGACACCGGCCGCCGCAGAGGTCGTGGCTATCGCGCCCGCCCCGGACGCGGCGGTGTTGCCCGATGCCAGGCCGGTCAATACCGCCAAAGAGGCCGCGAATGAAGGCGACACCTTGTACGGCAATGCCGCCGACGAGCGTCTGCTGATCCAGGCGGCCTTGTTGTGGTCGGGCGATTTCACCGGCGCCGCCGAGAACGGCGACGATCCGCTTGCCGTCGCCATCAAGAATTTCCAGAAGCGCAAGAATTATAAAGTTACCGGCACCCTGACCGATCGCGAGCGCAGCGAACTGGTCGGCGCGGCGAAGAACTATCAGGACGAGTTCGGCTGGAGCGTCGTCGTCGATCCGGCGACCGGCATCCGCATCGGCCTGCCGACCAAAATGGTGCCGCTGGCGCGCGAAGCCAAACGCGGCACGCACTGGTCGTCGCGCTACGGCGACGTGCAGGTCGAGACCTTCCGCTATGTCGAACCGGCGCTCAAGCTGTCGGCGCTGTTCGAACGCGAGAAGCAGGAGCCTTCAACGCGCAAGATCGAATACAGCATCCTGCGCGACGACGGCTTTTTCATCAGCGGCCTGCAGGGCCTGAAGAAATTTTCGGTGCGCGCACAGCTTCGCAACGGCGAGGTGCGCGGCTTCACCATGCTGTACGACCAGGCGATGGAAGGCATCGTCGCGCCGGTGATGGTGGCGATGGCGTCGGCCTTCTCGCCGTTTCCGCAGCGCGCCGCGCCGTTCGCGACATTGGCGAAGTCGGTCGAATACGGCAGCGGGCTGATCGTCAGCGCGCAGGGCCACATCGTGACCGATGCGCGGCTGACGCAAGGCTGCCAGGTGATCGTCGCCAACGGTTTCGGCGATGCCGAGCGCATCGCCGAGGACAAGGACAAGGGGCTGGCCCTGCTGCGCGTCTATGGCGCGCGCCACATGACGCCGCTGGCGCTGCCGCGTCATACGGCGGCGGCAAAGGGCGACGTGACTATCGCTGGCATTCCCGACCCGAAGGAAAACGAAGGCCGCGCGAGGCTCACCGAGATCAAGGCGAAGCTGACCGGCAGCGCGCTCGACTTGCGCGACTCGGTGCCGATGGCGGGCTTCTCCGGCGCTGCGGCGATCGACGCCGGCGGCCGCTTCATCGGCCTCACCGAAATGCGCAACGCCGTGCTGGCAAGCATTACGCCCGCCGTGCCGCCGGTGCGACTCATCCGTGCCGATCAGATCCGCGGCTTCCTCGATACGCACAAGGTAGCGCAGCCGGCGGCCTCGACCACCGATCCGCGCGACGCGGTGGTGCGGGTGATTTGTGTCCGCAAATAGCTGCTTTCTTTCTTCCCCTCTCCCCTTGAGGGAGAGGGTGCCCGAGCGATAGCGAGGGCGGGAGAGGGGTCGGCGCGCAATGGAAGCAACCCCTCTCCCGGCTCACATTTCGCTTCGCTCAATGTTCGCTTCCCCTCTCCCTCAAGGGGAGAGGGGAAGCGAGAATGCCGCAGCGCGTCCGGGGCAGGAGAATCGTGACTCTGTCAGCTACTTATTCTTCCACGCTGGCTTGCGCTTTTCGATGAAGGCTTTCATGCCTTCCTTCTGATCTTCCGTTGCGAACAGCGCGTGGAAGATGCGGCGCTCGAAGCGCAGGCCTTCGGCGAGCGACGTCTCGAAGGCTGTGTCGACCGATTCCTTGGCGGCGAGCACTGAGGGCAGCGACATGCCGGCAATGGTCTCCGCCGCCTTCATCGCCTCGTCCATTAACTGCGCCGCCGGCACGACGCGGGCGACGAGGCCCGAACGCTCGGCTTCGGCGGCATCCATCATGCGGCCGGTGAGAACGAGGTCCATCGCCTTGGCCTTGCCGATGGCGCGCGTGAGGCGCTGCGTGCCACCGATGCCGGGAATGACGCCGAGCTTGATTTCGGGCTGGCCGAACTTGGCGGTGTCGGCCGCGATCACGATGTCGCACAGCATGGCGAGTTCGCAGCCGCCGCCGAGCGCGAAGCCGGCGACCGCGGCAACCACAGGCTTGCGCGTTTTCGTCGGCGCATGCCAGTCGGCGGCGAAGTTGCCGAGATAGGCATCGATGAACGACTTCTCCGCCATCTCCTTGATGTCGGCGCCGGCGGCGAAGGCCTTGTCGCTACCGGTGATCAGCAGGCAGCCGATGGCGTCGTTGTTCTGGAAGTCGACGACCGCCTGGGTGAGTTCGCTCATCAGCGCGCGGTTGAGCGCGTTGAGCGCATTGGGGCGGTTCAGCGTGATGACGCCGACGCGGCCCTTGGTGTCGACGAGGATGTTTTCGTATGCCATTGCACTCTCCCGGCGGTTTATTGCGCTATTCAAATTACTTCTGGCACGCCGGGCAATAGAACGTCGAGCGGCCGTTCTGCACGATGCGTTTGACCGTACCTTTGCCGTCCGGACATTTCTGCCCTTCGCGGTCATAGACCAGAAAATTGTGCTGGAAATCGCCGAGCGAGCCGTCGGCGCGGCGGTGGTCGCGCAGCGACGAGCCGCCGGCCTTGATGGCGTCGTTCAACACCGCCTTGATGGCGACGACCAGCGCGGCGGCGCGCTCATTCGGCTTGCCGTGACGGTCGGCGATGGTGGCGGCGATGCGCTTGGGCGACAAATGCGCGCGGTATAGCGCCTCGCAGACATAGATATTGCCGAGACCGGCAACGACGCGCTGATCGAGCAGCGCGGCCTTGAGCGATGTCTTCTTTCCGGCGCAGGCGGCGGCCAGCATGGCCGCGTCGAATTCATTGCCGAGCGGCTCGGGGCCGATGCTTTTGAGCAGCGGTTCCTGATCGAGCTTGGCGCGCGCAACCAGCTTCATCGAGCCGAAGCGGCGCGGATCGTTGAAGGTCACGGTCTCGCCGTTCGATAGGTGAAAGACGACGTGGTCGTGCGCCGCGCTCTTGGATTTCTCGTGATGGTAAATGCCCGGCCGCGACTCATGGCCGACGCGGAACGAGCCCGACATGCCCAGATGCATGACCAGCACGTCGCCGGACGACAGGTCGGCGGTGAGATATTTGGCGCGGCGGCCGAGGCCCTCGACGGTCTGGCCCTCGATGCGCTTTTCGAAGTCCCTGGCGATGGGCCAGCGCAGACCACGGTGCCGCACCTCGACCTTGTCGATGCGCGCGCCTTCCATGGCGGGGGCGAGGCCCCTGCGTACGGTCTCGACTTCGGGCAATTCGGGCATGGTTTACCGCTCCGGGCGTGATAGATAGCGTGCCGCGGGCTGCCGCGCTACGGTCCTGCCCGCAAAGGATTATTGGCTGATGACCAAGGCTGACGAAACGCATTTCGGCTACCGCGACGTGCCCCTGACTGAGAAGCAGGGGCTGGTCGATGACGTGTTCCACTCGGTGGCCAAGCGCTACGACCTGATGAATGACCTGATGTCCGGCGGGCTGCATAGGCCGTGGAAGGATGCGCTGGTTACCGCGGTCAATCCGCCGAAGGGCGACAAGGCGTTCGCGCTGCTCGATCTCGCCGGGGGCACCGGCGATGTTGCCTTCCGCACGGTCGAGGCCGGCGGCTATGGCACCCGCGTCACGGTGTGCGACATCAACGCCGAAATGCTGGCGGTGGGCCGCGAGCGCGCCGAGAAGCGCGGGCTCGACGGCCAGGTGACCTTCGAGCAGGGCAATGCCGAGGAGCTGCCTTACGCCGACAAGAGCTTCGACTGCGTCACCATCGCCTTCGGCATCCGCAACGTGCCGCGCATCGACAAGGCGCTCAAGGAAGCGCATCGCGTGCTGAAATATGGCGGCCGGTTCCTGTGCCTCGAATTCTCGAGCGTCGATGTGCCGGGCCTCGATAAAATCTATGAGCTGTATTCGTTCAAGGTCATCCCGCGCGTCGGCGAGCGCGTCACCGGCGACCGCGAGGCCTATCAGTATCTCGTGGAATCGATCCGCAAGTTTCCCAAGCCCAAGGCTTTCGCGCAGATGATCACCGACGCCGGCTTCCGTCGCGTTTCGTTCACGCCGATGACCGGCGGCGTGGTGGCGATGCATTCGGGCTGGAAATTGTGATCGCCGGCATTTCCCACCTCATCCGCCTGTCGCGCGCCGGCTATGTGTTCGCGCGCGAAGGCGTGTTCGGCCTCGTCGATACGCGGCCGCTGCCGATGCCGGCGCGCACCGGCATTGCGCTGGCGCGGCTGATCGAACGGCGCGGCGCGCGCAGCGACGAAAGCCGGCTGGCGGCGGCGCTGCGGCGGCTCGGACCGACTTACGTCAAGCTTGGCCAGTTCCTGGCGACGCGGCCCGATGTCGTCGGCACCGTAATCGCGCGCGATCTGGAATCGCTGCAGGACAAGATGCCGGCTTTCCCGCAAGCCGAAGCGGAAGCCGTGGTCACGGAGGCGCTGGAGCGGCCGGTCGCCAATGTCTATGCGAGCTTCGGTCCTTCCGTTGCCGCAGCCTCGATCGCGCAGGTGCACCGCGCCGAAGTCGATGTCGATGGCGTGCGCAAGCCGGTCGCGGTGAAAATCCTGCGGCCCGGCGTGGAGCGGCGCTTCCGCGTCGATCTCGACGCCTTCTATTTCGCCGCGCGCAACGCCGAAGCCTTGTCGCCGGAGGCGCAGCGCCTGCGTTTCGTCGAAGTCGTCAACACGCTCGACCGCTCGGTGCGGCTGGAGATGGATTTCCGCCTCGAAGCCGCGGCGCTGTCGGAGATGGCGGAGAACACCAAGGACGATCCGGACTTCCGTGTGCCCGGCATCGACTGGGATCGCACCGCGCGCGAAGTGCTGACCATGGAATGGGTCGACGGCACCAAGCTCAACGACCGCGCCGGGCTGGAGGCCAAGGGCTTCGACCTGCCGGCGCTCGGCCGCATCGTCATCCAGAGCTTCCTGCGCCATGCGCTGCGCGACGGCTTCTTCCATGCCGACATGCATCCGGGCAACCTGTTCGTCGATGACGACGGCCGGCTGGTCGCGGTGGATTTCGGCATCATGGGCCGGCTCGGGCCCAAGGAGCGCCGCTTCCTCGCCGAGATCCTGTTCGGATTCATCACCCGCGATTACATGCGCGTCGCGCAGGTGCATTTCGACGCCGGCTATGTGCCGCGGCATCATTCGGTGGAGGCTTTCGCGCAGGCGATCCGCGCCATCGGCGAACCAATCCACAACCGCACCGCCGAAGACATCTCGATGGCCAAGCTGCTGACCTTGCTGTTCGAGGTCACCGGCATTTTCGAGATGCAGACGCGGCCAGAGCTGATCCTGCTGCAGAAGACCATGGTGGTGGTCGAGGGCGTGGCTCGCACCTTCGATCCAAAGCTCGACATGTGGAAGACCGCCGATCCGGTGGTGCGCGAATGGATCACGCGCAATCTCGGCCCGATCGGCAAACTGGAAGACGCCGCCGCCGGCGTCGGCAAGCTCGGCGTTTTCGCGGCGCAGGTGCCGTCGCTGCTGCTGCGCGCCGGCACCGTGCTCGATCAGATCGACGGCATCACGCGCAACGGGCTCGTGTTGTCGCCGGAGACCGTCGCCGCCATCGGCAAGGCGGAAGCCCGCCGCAACCGCGCCAGCACCGCGGCGCTGTGGGTCATCGCGGGGCTGCTTGCGGCGATCACATGGATGCTTTTCTAGCTTGAAGTCCCCGTTCGCCCCCGCGAAGGCGGGGGCCCAACACTTTCTTTCTTAGTATACGACGAAGACTGGCTCCCCGCTTTCGCGGGGACGAACGGAGTTCTTGACGTCCGTCACTTCTCCACGAGCGACTTGAAGCCGCCGTAGATCATGCGCTTGCCGTCGAACGGCATTTTCTTCGTGCCGTTCATGTAATCGATCATGCGCTTGTCTTTCATCACCTTGGCAAGGATGGTGTCGCGCGACTTGCGGGACTTGTAGGTGATCCACGAGAAGACGACGACCTCGCCCTTCTTCAGCTTCACGGCCTGCGGGAACGACGTCCACTTGCCAGGCTTGACGTCGTCGGCCACGGCTTCGACATAGGACAGCGCGCCATAGCCCATCCACACCTTGGCGGCGACCGTCGCCATCTTTTTGTAGGTCGCAAGGTTCTTCTTCGGCAGCGCCAGCAGAAATCCATCGACGTAAGTCATTGTGCGTTCCTCATTGCTTTTCCGGTCGAGCGACTATTGGCCCTCGTAGGCTCTCTTCACCGCCGCCAGGTCGAATTTCTGCATCGGCATGAAGGCTTCCATGGCGCGCTTGGCGGCGACGCGATCCGGCCCGGAGAGAATATCGCCCATGAAAGCGGGAAACACCTGCCAGGACAGGCCGTATTTGTCCTTGAGCCAGCCGCACTGGCTTTCCTGACCGCCATCGGCCGTCAGCGCATTCCAGTAGTAATCGATCTCCTCTTGCGTCTCGCAGGGGATCTGCAGCGAAATCGCCTCGTTGAACTTGAATCGCGTCCCGCCGTTCAGCGCCAGAAATGCCATGCCCTCAAGTTCGAATTCGACCGTCATCACCGAGCCCGCCGACTTGCCGTGGATGTCCTGGCCGACCTCCGGATAGTAGGCGGTGCGGCCGATCTTCGAATTCCTGAACACCGAGCAATAGAACTTCGCCGCTTCCTCGGCCTCGGTGTCGAACCACAGACAAGTGGCCAGCTTGTGTTTAGCGAGTCCCATTCATCATTCTCCATTTCAGTCCGGCTGGCCGCGCGACCTGACGCCGCACGGAGGCATCGGCTCATCAGGCCGCGTCGCGGAAATCGCCGAGCTGCGCCTCGAGCGCGCGCTTGAAAGCCGGCCGCGCGGTGCAGCGCTCGACATAGGCCCAAAGGCGTGCATCGCTCCTCACCATGTCGGTGTAATTGAGAATGCGGAGCACGGTGGACATCATCAGGTCGCCGGCGGTGAAACGCTCGCCATCGAGATAGGGTTTGTCGCCCAGCGCCTTCGACACACCGGCGATGCGTCGCTGCGCGAACGCGACGGCGCCGGGCCGGCGCAGCTTGGCCCACTCTTCCTTGACATAGAAGAGATCGATCAGCGCCACGTTAAGGATGGAGGGCTCGACCGAATTGAGCGCGGCGACGACCCACTGCACGGCGCGCGCCCGCATCTTCTCGTCGCGCGGCAACAGCGCTTCGGTTCGCTCACCGATGTGGAGCACGATGGCGCCGGTCTCGAACAGCGAGAAGCCGTCCTCCTCGAAGATCGGTACCTGCCCGAACGGCTGCAGGGCGCGATAGTCGTCCTTATCCTGATCGCCCTGCTCGAGAAGGCGGGTCTTGTAAGGCAGACCCGCCTCCTCCAGCGCCCAGCGGACACGCAAATCGCGCACCTGACCGCGGGCGAATTCCGGCACCCACCGGAAAGCGGAAATCGTGATCATCAGCCGTGCTCCGTCGCTGGCAGGCCCCGCGCGGGCCATGCGATGTGTTCTTGTGCGGACAGGAATTCAGCGGCCGTAATCGAGCTTCGGGTACCAGTCCGGCTTGCGGCCTTCGGGCGTGCAGTCGAGCACGGTCCATAGCGGCATCAGGTCCGGCGCGCCGCGCGGGTCCTGCCCCGGGTCGGCGGTGGAGCCGTCCATCTCGCCGCTCCAGAAGTGACGCAGCGTGCCGTCGCGGCGCGTGAAGACGTGCAGGCCGGGCCACTCCTCGCCATTGGGGCCGACAGCATTAAAATCGCGGCTGAACTCGCCGGACGGATCGGAGTAGAGCAGAAGGTCGCGCCAGCCGCGCTCGCTCTTGAAGTGCCGCAGGCGCTCAATCGGCGAGCGCGCCGTCACCGCGAGCGCGACGTTCTGCATGATGTCGCGCGCCTCGCCTTCGAAGGACGCCAGCAGCGACGTGCACATCGGGCATGGCCGCTCGCGCTGCGGGCCGAACATGTAGGTGTAGACAACGAGTGACTGCTTGTCGCCGAACATGCCGTTGAGATCGGTTGGGCCGCTCTCGCCGATAAAGCTGTAGTTCTTCACCTCGGCGCCCGGCGGCAGGGCGCGGCGCATTTGCGCGACACGCTCGATGTGACGGCGCAGTTCGATCTCCTCGGCAAGCAGCGCCGTGCGCGCCTTGCGATAGTCGGCGCTCTCGCTTTTGATGCGGACCGAATTGTTCTCGGCCAGGGTACGGGCCGAAGGCAGCGTCTTGTTGGTATCGAGCATCACGTTCCTCCTTGTCGGCCCGAGTTGTCGGCTTGTGCCACGTTACGGCGCGGTGACGATCATCCAGACGACGCCGAACTTGTCGGCGACCATGCCGAAGCTGGACGCGAAGAAGGTCTTCGTCAGCGGCTGCATCACGGCGCCGCCTTCGCTCAGGGCATCGAACATCCGTTTGGCCTCGGCGTCGTCCTTGGTCGAGAGCGCCAGCGAGATGCCCTTGAATTCCGTCTTGCCGCTGGTCATGCCGTCAGTCGCCATGACGACGCTGTCGCCGACCTTGAAGCTCGAATGCATGATCTTGTTCGCCGGCGGCATCGGGCCGGCGCAGCCTTCAGCAGACATGCCGCCATCGGCCGGGGCGTCGCTGAAGCGCATCATGACCTCGACCTGCGCACCGACGGCCTTCTTGTAGAACTCCAGCGCTTCCTCGCAGCGGCCTTCGAAGCTCAGATACGGCTGAACGTACATGTCGTTTCCTTCCAGGTGCGACGAGAGTTCATCGCTGTGTATGAGCGGCCCGTTCGATGGAACTTGCCTTGACAAATACGTTGATATCAACATATCATCCGGTATGTCAATACACCGCGGCAAGGAGCAGAATTCGGCGCGTGTCGGCGCGGCTGAAGCCTTGCCGGCGATGGGCTTCGACAAGACCATCGAGGTGCGGGACGCGTGCCTGTGCCTGCATGTGCAGCGCGCGGCGCGGGCGCTGGCGCGGCGTTTCGACGACGTGCTGCGGCCGCTCGATCTGACCAGCGGCCAGTTCTCGCTGCTGACGTCGCTCAACCGCCCGGAGCCGCCGACCATCGGCAGCGTGGCGGACCTGCTGGCGATGGACCGGACGACGCTGACGGCGAATCTCAAGCCGCTGGAACGGCGCGGGCTGATCACCATCGCCGTTGACAAGGACGACAAGCGCAGCCGCCGGCTCGGCATCACGCCGGAGGGCCGCGCACTGCTGGCGCAGGCCTATCCGATCTGGCGCGAGGCCCACACCGCACTCGAGTTCAGGATCGCGAACGGCAGCGCTGACGATTTGCGGCGCGCGCTGATGGCGCTCCTATAGCCTTATGCCGGCATGCGCGGCTTCACATCCATCGGCACCCAGTCGAAGAACGGCTCGGCTTCCTTGAGCGCGCGCAAGTATGACGGGCGACGCACCAGGCGCTCGTAATAGGCCTTGAGCTTCGGCGTTGTATCGGTGATCGGCACGGCGAGGCTGGCATAGAACAGCGACGGCGACGCGGCGCAGTCCGCGAGCGTGTAGTCGTCGCCGAGGGCCCAGGCACCATCGCCGAGCTTGCCCTCGACGATCGCGTAGGATTTTTCGATCGCTTCCATCGCCTTGGCGACGCCGTGCGGATCGCGCGCCTCGGCGGGGCGCAGATTGTCTTCGACCAGCTTGCCCTGCTTCTCCATGACGTAGAGATCGAAGAAGCGATCCCACATCCGCGCCTGCCAGGCTGCATCGGCATCCGCCGGGATCAGGCGGTTCCGCGCATAGTGCGTGTCGAGATAGTCGATGATGACGCTCGACTCGGCGATGGCGTGGCCGCGCGCCTCGTCCTTGAGCACCGGGAATTTGCCGACCGGCCACAACGCCCGCATTTCGGCGCTGGAGACGGGGTCCATCAGATTGACGACTACGGGCTCGAACGGAATGTCATTCTCGTAGAGCGCGATCAGCGCCTTGTGGCAATAGGACGACAGCGGGTGATAGTAGAGCTTCAAGGTCATCGTCTCAGCTCCGCGCCATGGTGGCGACATAGCCCGCGAGCCGCGCCGTGGTTTCCTGCAGGCCCTTGGCGGCGCCGTATTCCTTGATGACGAAATCGCGCATTTCCGCATTCGGGAAGACACCGTGCCAGACGATGCGGGTGCGGCCGTCGCCGAGATCCTCGAAGGTCACGGTCTGCGCGAAGCACACCGGCTCGAGATCTTCCTCGCCGCCGCCGTGGTGATAGGCGATGCGTTTGTTGGTCTCGATCTCGTCGAAGGTGACGCGGTTCTGATAATCGCGGCCGTCGGGTCCGTGCATGACGAAGCGCCAGACGCCGCCGGGCTTGAACTCGAAATGCGAGGTCGTGGTGGTGAAGCCGTTCGGCCCCCACCATTGCGCCAGATGCTTCGGGTCGGTGAAGGCCGCGAACACCAGCGCGACCGGGGCGTCGAACTCGCGCGTGCCTTTGATGGACACGGGATCGCTGAGATCGAGATCAGTCCTTGCGGGCATGGGTTTCTCCTTGACGCTTCACTGAACGGGATTTCTTTTTCGGCGCGGCGGCCTGCTGCGCTTTCATGACCTCGAGATAGCTCTCGAGCTTGTCCATGCTCTGATTCCAGAGCTTGCGATATTCCTCGAGCCAGTGATCGACACCGATGAGGCCCGCGGTGTCGATCCTGCACGGCCGCATCTGCGCGTCGCGGCCGCGGCTGATGAGGCCGGCATGCTCCAGCACCTTCAGGTGCCGCGAGATGGCGGGCAGACTGATGGCGAAAGGCTCGGCCAGTTTTTGCACCGAGGTCTCGCCGAGCGCGAGGCGCGCCAGGATGGCGCGACGCGTCGGATCGGCGAGCGCGGCGAAGGTGGCGTTGAGGCGGTCGGTCTCGGGCATAGTATTTAGCCGATACGTTAAATAACCCATCCGTTAAATACAGGACGGCTGGCGGTTGTCAACGCGCTGAATTATGATCGAGAAATGATTGCATTGGCATCATTGCAATCACCTGAGAGTACCGCACTGATTCTACGGGGTTTTCCATGGCGTCGCTGACCGTTCGGCAGCTCGATGAGGCGCTCAAGCAGCAGCTCCGGCTGCGCGCCGCGCGCAACGGCCGCTCGGTCGAGGACGAAGTCCGAAGCATTCTGCGCGAAGCCGCCGGCGAGACCGAGGCGCCGTCGCAGCCGGCGGTGGCTACCGCCGTCGCGCGCGACACCGCCCAGCCGCAGGTGCTGCTGATCATCGGCGGCGGCATCGCCGCCTACAAATCGCTCGACCTCATCCGCCGGCTGAAAGAACGCGGCTACGCCGTGCGCTGCATTCTGACGCAGGCGGCGATGCAGTTCGTCACGCCGCTCGCCGCCGGGGCGCTGGTCGGCTCGCGTGTACATACCGACCTGTTCAATCCTGAACATGAATTCGACGTCGGCCATATTCGCCTGGCGCGCGAGGCCGACCTCGTCGTCGTCGCGCCGGCCACCGCCGACCTGATGGCGAAGATGGCGCAGGGCCTCGCGAACGATCTCGCCACCGCCGTGCTGCTGGCGACGCGAGCGAAGATTTTGCTCGCCCCGGCAATGAACCCGGCGATGTGGTCGCACAAGGCGACGCAGCGCAATCTGGCGCAATTGAAAGCCGATGGCGTCGCGCTGATCGGCCCCAATGCCGGCGAGATGGCGGAGCGCGGCGAACGCGGCGAGGGCCGCATGGCCGAGCCGCTGGAGATCGCCGGCGCCGTCGATCGTCTGTTCAAATCTGAAACATCGTCGCAGTCGCTCAAGGTCAGGCCGCTTGAAGGCTTGCGCATCCTCATCACCGCCGGCCCGACGCATGAGCCGATCGATCCGGTGCGCTATATCGCGAACCGTTCCTCGGGCAAGCAGGGTTATGCTGTTGCCGCCGCCGCCGCCGCCGCCGGCGCCGCCGTCACGCTCGTCAGCGGGCCGGTGATCCTGCGCAAGCCGGACGGCGTCACTGTCATCGACGTCGAAAGCGCGCGCGACATGCTGAGTGCCGTCGAAAAGGCGCTGCCGGTAGACATCGCCATTTTCGCCGCCGCCGTCGCCGACTGGCGCGTCGCCAATGCCGGCGAGCAGAAGATCAAGAAGCAGCCCGGCGCCGCAGTGCCGCAATTTTCACTGGCCGAAAATCCCGATATTCTCTCGACGATTGCGCACCGCACCCATAACCGGCCGTCGCTGGTGATCGGCTTTGCCGCCGAGACCGAAAACGTCATCGCCAATGCCAAGGCCAAGCTCGCCAGGAAGGGCTGCGACTGGATTCTCGCCAACGACGTGTCGCCGGCGACCGGCATCATGGGCGGCGACAGCAACACCATCCATCTCGTCACCAAAGATGGCGTTGACGACTGGCCGCCGCAAAGCAAGGAAGAAGCCGCCGCGATGCTGATCGCCAAAATCGTTGCTGCCGTTGGGAAGGACAGAACTTGAACGTCGAACTCCGCATCATGCGTTTGCCGCACGGCGAAGGATTGCCGCTGCCGGCCTATCAAAGCGCCCTCGCCGCCGGCTTCGATCTCACCGCGGCGGTGCCGGAAGAGGCGCCCCTCACGATAGGGCCCGGCGCCCGGGCACTGGTGCCGACGGGGCTGGCCTTCGCGCTGCCCGAGGGCTTCGAGGCGCAGGTGCGGCCGCGTTCTGGCCTCGCCATGAAACAGGGCCTCACCGTGCTCAATTCGCCCGGCACCATCGACGCCGATTATCGCGGCGAGGTGCAAGTGCTGCTCGTCAATCTCGGCACCGATTCGGTCGTCATCACGCGCGGCATGCGCATCGCGCAGTGCGTGATCGCAACCGTCACGCGCGCGAGCTTCGTGGTAACCGCGTCGCTCGATCAGACCGCGAGAGGAGCCGGCGGATTCGGTTCCACCGGGAGTTGAGAACGAATTATACCGCTTTTCGCTGGACGGATTAACGACTGTAATCTATTACCACGGGGGTAATAGCTTCCGTGGTGCCGATAATGCCGCTCGTTTCCCGCAAAGGCGTCCTGGCCATTGCCGCCGTAATCGATGTGGCCATGAATGCCGAGGACCGTCCGGTATCGGCCAAGGCGCTTGCCGCCCGCCACAAGCTACCTCCTCGCCATCTCGAACCCGTTCTGCAGGCGCTCGTCCGCGATGGCATCCTGCGCGGTATCCGCGGGCCCCATGGCGGCTACGAGCTGGCGCGCGAGCACCGCTACATCACCGCAGAGGACATTCTGCGCGCGGCCTCCAGCACTGATGAGGCCGACGACCTGCCGGTCCCGCCGTCGGGCCTGGTCAGCGACATCGTGCAGCCGGCGCTTGCTGAAGCGGAGCGCACGTTCTCAGCCGCGCTCGGCCGCATCAATGTCGACGACATGACGAAGCGAGCGCGCCACCGGCTTTAACCGCCACGCGCGCCGAAAACGTCGTCTCTCCTTGCTCCGTTCCCCATATGGACTCTTTCGGCGCGACTCCCTCGAAGGGTAAAGTCCAATGATTCGCGAGCGATAGGCTCGATCGCATCCGCATTCTCCGGCGCCATCGTCATGGGCCGGACGATGCGCCGTTCGATGCGTCGATGGCCATGGCGCTCGCCACGTTTCTTGGGGCACTCGGAATGCCGGCAGCACACCGGACGACGAACGGGGCACAGCGCTCTCGTCCGAAGCGAAGCGGATTCCTGGGATCCGTTTCGCGCGCGGCGCTCATTGCCGCCTCATGGGCTGCTTTCGGCAAAGCGGTCCTGGCGCAGCCTGCCGTCGAACAGGCCACGACGTCATTCGGCCGCCACGACTTCGCGACGCTGACGATCATTGGCGGTCTGGTCGGCTTCTCGGTGCTGGCCACCATCGCGCTCGCCCGCAGCCGATACGCCAATCGCAGGAATTCGGTGCCGCGCGACGAAGCGATGGCCATGCAGGCCGAGATCGACCGGCTCAAGCAACTGTTGCTGTCGCATCCGCAGGTTCTGGTGACATGGCCGGCCGCGTCGGATGAGCCGGACATCATCGGCGACATTTCGATCGTCGGACCGGGTACGCCGCGCGTGCTCGCCTTCGGTACCTGGCTGGAGCCGGCGGCAGCGCAACGTCTCGACGACGCGGTCGCGCGCCTGCGCAGCGACGGCCGCGGCTTCACCATGACGCTGACGACTGTGGCCGGCCGGCCGCTGGAGGCTGAAGGCCGCGCGCTCGGCGGCAGCGCCATCCTCAGGCTGCGCGACGTCAGCGGCATCGAAAGCGAACTGGTTGAGGTCTCGACTCGCCACGATCGCCTCGCCG
The DNA here is from genome assembly GCA_035556455.1 of Pseudolabrys sp. Lineage (GTDB taxonomy): Bacteria > Pseudomonadota > Alphaproteobacteria > Rhizobiales > Xanthobacteraceae > Pseudolabrys. The sequence continues at coordinate 71,229 of DATMEX010000089.1, read as the reverse complement.
GCGATCTCGATACCCTGAAGGCCATGCTCGAGGCGCTGCCGGCGCCGGTCTGGGCGCGAGACGCCGCCGGCCACCTGACCTTCGCCAACAGTGCCTATGCCCGCGCGGTGGAAGCCAGCGACGTAACCGACGCGGTCACGCGCGAACTCGAAATGCTGGAGCGCACCGCCCGCGCCGAAATCGCACGGCTGCGCGCCGGCGGTGAAACCTTCGCCAAGCGTCTGCCGGCCGTGGTCGCCGGCGAACGGCGTATCTTCGACGTCGTCGAGGCGCCGACCGCATCCGGTTCGGCCGGCATGGCGGTCGATCGCACCGAAGCGGAAACCATGCGCGCCGAACTCAAGCGCATGACCGACGCGCACCGCCGCGTGCTCGACCAGCTCGCCACCGGCGTCGCCATCTTCAACGCCGACCGCAAGCTCGCTTTCTACAACACCGCGTTCCGCGTCCTGTTCGATCTCGATCCGGCGCTGCTGGAGCAGGCGCCGACAGACACCGCCGTGCTCGACACCTTGCGCAGCGCGCGCAAGCTGCCCGAAGAACAAGACTTCAAGCAGTGGAAACAGCAGCTCTACGAAGCTTATCGCGCCGTCGAGCCGAAGGAGCATATGTGGCACCTGCCCGACAACCGTACCTTGCGCGTTGTCACGACGCCCAATCCGGAAGGCGGCGTCACTTATCTCTATGACGATGTGACCGAACGTCTGGATATGCGCCGGCGCTACGAGGCGCTGATCAAGGTGCAGAGCGAAACGCTCGATCATCTGGGCGAAGCTGTCGCCGTGTTCGCCTCCGACGGCCGCGTGCGCCTGCACAATCCGGCCTTCCAGAGCATGTGGAAGCTGACGCCCGAGGCGCTCGACACCCATCCGCATGTCGAAGCCGTCACCGCCTGGACGCAGGCTCTGCACGATGATGGCGCGGTATGGCGCGCGCTGCGCGAAGCCGTAACCGGCATCGACAACCGCGAGCCGGTCGCCGCCACCATCGAGCGTCGCGACGGCATGATGATCGACATGGCGACCATGCCGCTGCCGGACGGCGCCACGCTCGTCACCTTCCAGGACGTCACCGATACGGTGAATGTCGAACGCGCCCTGCGCGAACGCAACGAGGCGCTGGTCGCCGCCGACTCGATCAAGATCGAGTTCGTGCATCACGTTTCCTATGAGCTGCGCTCGCCGCTGACCAACATCATCGGCTTTGCCAATCTGCTCGGCGACCCGGCCTTCGGCCCGCTCACGCTGAAGCAGCGCGAATATCTCGGCTACATCACCACCTCGACCAACGCGCTGCTGGCCATCATCAACAACATCCTCGACCTTGCCACCATCGACGCCGGCGCCATGACGTTGAACCTGGGGCAGGTCGATATCCGTGCCAGCATGTACGAAGCCGCCGAAGGCGTGCAGGACCGACTGATCCCCAATCACGTCACGCTCGACATCGTCGCCGATTCCGGCATCGGCAGCTTCACCGCCGACGCCAAGCGCTTGAAACAGGTGCTGTTCAATCTGCTGTCGAACGCCGTCGGCTTCTCGCCGCCGAATGCAGCGGTCACGCTGACGGCAAAGCGGCATGGCGACACCGTCATCTTCGCGGTGAGCGATCGCGGCCCCGGCATCGAGCCCGAGCGTCATGACAAGGTGTTCGACCTGTTCGAGACCGACGCCAACGGCTCCGGGCATCGCGGCACCGGGCTGGGCCTGTCGCTGGTGCGCTCCTTCGTCGAACTGCATGGCGGCACGGTGTCGATCGAATCCACCGTTGGCCAGGGCACCACGGTCACCTGCGTTTTCCCGGCCGAACAGCAGCGCCGTCCGGTGGAGACGCCGGCCGCCAAGATCCCAGCGACGAAGCGCAGCGCCGCGTAGCGCTAAAACTGATTCAACTCCCTGGGACAACGGCAAACAAAAACCCCCGCGGTGAACCGCGGGGGCCTTTGACGCATTCACGCTTACGCTTACGCTGACGCGAACGCTACTCTTACCCGGGAGGGTAATTAGCGGACGTAACGAGCCGGACGCTGCTGGTAGCCGACATACTCGCCGTTGGCGCAAGCATCCTTGTTCGCGCCGAACAGCGCGTGGAAGCCGCGGCACGGCTGCAGCACGCCGTCGATCAGCGCGACGGTGCCGACACCGGCGACGCCGCCAATGGTCGCGGCGCCTGCCGCAGTGGTCGGCAGCGTGCTGCCGGCGATCGTCGGCGCCGCGCCGAACCAGCCGTTATAGAGACCAAAGCCGACGACCGCGCCGGTGGCGACGCCCACGGCGGGCACGGCCAGCGGATAATACGCGTCGCCGCGGCCCGGAGCCTCGACGGCACCAGCCACGCCCGGCAGCGCAACAGCGGCCGCGGTGACGGCGGCAACGGACAGACCTGCGATCAGTTTACGCATGCGAATTCTCCATCTTCATTCGTTCAAAACCCCTCGGGGTTGAGAACTATCTATGTAGGCACGCGTTCCTGTTCCGCCCGCCGAATCGCAGGAATTCCGCAACGAATCCCCATGCGTGGCGGGAAAATGTCGAACCGGGCTCAATCGGGGCACGAAGGTGGCAGAGACCGGGTGCGCTGGCGGGGTACCGCGCGCTGCGCCTATAAAGACGATCATTCTTTGGACGATTCGATGCCCTCCTCCCCGCCGGCCGCATCCAGTTTTACCGTCGCGCTGCACGACGAGCAGGCGACGCGGCGCCTCGCCGCCGACATCGCCAACCTGATCGAGCCGGGCGATGTCATCACGCTGCTCGGCGATCTCGGTGCCGGCAAATCGGCCTTCGCGCGCGCTTTCATCCGTCATCTCGCCGGCGACGAAAATGCCGAAGTGCCGAGCCCGACCTTTACGCTGATGCAGAGCTACGACCTGCCGCGCTTCGCGCTGGTCCATGCCGACCTGTACCGGCTGTCGGGCCCCGACGAACTCACCGAACTCGGCTTCGACGATGAAGCCGGCAAGACCGTGATGCTGATCGAATGGCCAGAGCGCGCCCGCGGCCATCTGCCGGCAGACCGCGTCAATGTCGCGCTGATGCTGGATGCCAGCCGCGGCGACACCTTTCGACACTGCAAGGTCACCGGACTTGGCAAGCTTGCCGCGCGTGTCGAACGCATCGATCGTATTCGCCGTTTTCTCGAGGCCAATGGCTTCGCCGATGCAGCGCGCACGCGCATGCAGGGCGATGCATCGAGCCGAATGTATGAGCGGCTGACGCGCGGCGGCGAGAGCTTCATCCTGATGAACTCGCCGCGCCGCCCCGACGGGCCGCCGGTCGAGGGCGGCAAGCCTTACAGCGCCATTGCGCATCTCGCCGAGGACGTGACGCCGTTCATCGCCATGGCGCGTGCGCTCGACGAGGAAGGCCTGTCGGCGCCGAAGATCATCGCCGCCGATCGCGCCGCAGGGCTGCTCATTCTCGAAGACCTCGGTCTTGAAACGGTGGTCGAGGGCGAGCCGCCGGCGCCGATCGCCGAGCGCTATGGCGTCGCCACCGATCTGCTCGCCGCCCTGCATCGCACGCCGAAGCCAAACGACCTGCCGGTCGAGCCCGGCGTTTCCCATCGCGTGCCGCGTTTCGATGTCGCCGCGATGCTGATCGAGGTGTCGCTGCTGATCGACTGGTATCTGCCGCATGCCGGCATCGAGCCCGATGCGACGCTGCGCGACGCCTATCGCGCGCTGTGGACCGATGCGCTCAAGCCGGCACTCGAGGAGCCTCCGACCTGGGTGCTGCGCGATTATCATTCGCCGAACCTGATCTGGCTGCCGCGGCGCGACGGCATCCGCCGCATCGGGCTGCTCGACTTCCAGGACGCAGTGATGGGCCCGGCCGCCTATGACGTCGCCTCGCTGCTGCAGGACGCGCGCGTGGACGTTCCCGAAGACCTCGAGGTGCAGTTGCTGGTGCGCTATCTGCGCCGCCGCGAAGACGAGGATGGTTTCGCGCGCGAAGCCTTCGTGCATCTCTATGCGCTGATGGCGGCACAGCGCGCTTCCAAGATCCTCGGCATCTTCGCCCGTCTCGACAAGCGCGACGGCAAGCCGCAATATTTGCGTCATCTGCCGCGCGTATGGACCTATCTGCAGCGCGCGCTGGCGCATCCGGCGCTGGCGCCGCTCGCCGACTGGTACGGCGCCAACATTCCCGCACCGGACATGAAGAACGCATGAGCATCGACACGCCGCATAGCGCCATGGTGCTTGCCGCCGGCTTCGGCCAGCGCATGCGGCCTTTGACCGCGACAAGGCCTAAGCCCCTGGTCGAGGTCGCCGGCAAGCCGTTGCTCGATCATGTGCTCGACCGGCTCAAAGATGCCGGCGTCGCGCAGGCGATCGTCAATGTGCATTATCTCGGCGACCAGATCGTCACGCACACGGCGACCCGCGCCGCGCCGAAGGTGATCATCTCCGACGAGCGCGACGCGCTGCTCGACACCGGCGGCGGCGTGGTCAAGGCCATGCCGCTCCTCGGCGGCGCGCCGTTCTTTCACATCAACTCCGACACGATCTGGATCGACGGCGTGCAGCCAAACCTGACGCGGCTCGCCGAGCATTTCGACGAGGCCGCGATGGACGCGCTGCTGCTGCTCGCGCCGACCGCCGGCAGCATCGGCTATGACGGCCGCGGCGATTTCCTGATGGCGCCGGACGGCCGCCTCGCCTGGCCGGAAGAACGTGCGGTGGCGCCCTTCGTCTTTGCCGGCGCGGCGATCCTGACGCCACGCTTGTTCGAGGGCGCGCCGCAGGGCGCCTTCTCGCTGACCAAATTGTTCGACAGAGCCATCGACGCCGGCCGGCTCTATGGCCTGCGCCTCGAGGGCCTGTGGATGCATGTCGGCACGCCCGACGCCATCGCGCTGGCCGAACAGGCGATCGCGGAGAGCACGGGGTGATTTTTGATTGATCGACGACCTCCCGGCCGTTCGTCCCCGCGCAAGCGGGGACCCACAAAATCACGACTGGATTCCCGCTTGCGCGGGAATGAACGGAGGTTAGATCGGGCGCACTGCCTCTCACCAGTTTGTGTATTCTAGCCGCATGAAGCCCAACCTCTTCACCATCCCCGCGTCGGCGCCGTTCCTCGAGGTGCTGATCGACGCGCTGCTCGCCGGGCGGCTGGTGAAAGGTTATCCGGCCTCGCGCGATCCGCTCGAAATCGCCCGCGCGACGCTCTATCTGCCGACGCAGCGCGCCTGTCGCGTCGCCCGCGACGTTTTCCTCGACCGGCTCGGCCTCGACGCCGCCATCCTGCCGCGCATCGTGCCGCTCGGCGGGATCGACGAGGACGACATCGCCTTTGCCGAAGCCGCCAAGGCCGAACTGCCGGAACAGGCGCTGGCGATCCCCGAAGCGATGAGCGGCCTGTCGCGGCTGCTGCCGCTGTCGGCGCTGATCCTCAAATGGGCGACCACCATCGCGCCGAAGGATCGCGGACAAAAGAATCCAGGCGATGTGCCGCTGGTCGCCAGCAATCCCGTCACCGCCTTCCGCCTGGCGCAGGATCTGGCGCGGCTGATGGACGACATGACGACGCGGCAGGTGCCGTGGGACGCGCTCGACGACCTCGTGCCCGACGAGCACGACAAATACTGGGACCTGACCCTCGGCTTCCTCAAATTCATCCGCGCGCAATGGCCGGAGATTCTGGCCGGCGGCAACCGCATCGAGCCGGCCGAGCGCCGCGACCTGCTGATCAAGGCCGAGACCGAGCGCCTCGCCAATGCCAGCGACCCGATCATCGCCGCCGGCTCGACGGGCTCGATTCCGGCGACCGCGACCTTGCTCGACACCATTTCAAAGCTGCCGCATGGCGCCGTGGTGCTGCCCGGCCTCGACACCGATCTCGACGACAAAAGCTGGGAGGCGATCCTCAGCGACAACGACGCCGCGCATGGCCATCCGCAATTCGCGCTGGCCTCATTGATCAAGCGCATCGGCGTCATGCGCTCCGATATCACCGCGCTCGCCGCGCCGTCGCCGCATGGCCGCGAGCGCGTCACCTCGGAAGCCTTGCGTCCCGCGCTGGCGAGCCAGCTCTGGCAGGCGCTGCCGGGCGACGCTGAGTTTGCCGTGCGCGCCGATGCCGCGATCGACGCTGTCGCGGTTGTCGAAACCGCCAATGCCGAGGAAGAAGCGCTGGCGATTGCGGTCACCTTACGCGAGGCAATGGAGACCCAAGGCAAGACCGCCGCGCTGGTGACGCCGGACGTCGCGCTCGGCCGCCGCGTCGCCGCACTGCTGGCGCGCTGGAACGTGCCGGTGGACGATTCGCGCGGCCAGTCGCTGGCCGATCTGCCGGAAGGCGTGTTCGCGCGGCTGGTGGCCGACGTTGTGCGCCACAAATTCGCGCCCATCCCGCTGCTCGCTCTGCTCAAGCATCCGGCAAGCCCGTTCGATACCCATGCGATCAGCGTGCTGGAGCGCGCGACCTTGCGCGGCACACGGCCGAAAGAAGGCACCAAAGGACTTGCCGGCGCGCTCGCCGATATCCGCGCGCAGATCGCGCTTGGCCGCGCCGGCAAGCCATCCGGCCTGCATCGCTCCGATCCGCGCCTCGCGCTCAGCGATGCCGATCTCGATGCGGCCAGCGCTTTGATCGAAACGCTTCAGCGCCACATAGCGCCGCTCGAGAAACTGGAAGCCGCGCAGCCGATCGGCATCTTCGCCGCCAAACATGCCGAGGCGCTGACCACGCTCGGCGGCATGACGCGCGAACTGCAAGCGACGTTCGACGAACTCACCGTCGCCGAAGCGCTCGACGTCTCTATTTCCGACTATGCCGAGCTGTTTCATCTGGCGATTGCCGACCGCACCATTCATCGCGCGCCGGCCGATGCGCGCATCCGCATCTTCGGCCTGCTCGAAGCGCGCCTGCAGCATGTCGATCGCCTGGTGCTCGGCGGCCTCGTCGAAGCCGTTTGGCCGCCGGAAGCGAAGGCCGATGCCTGGCTGTCGCGGCCGATGCGGCGGCAGCTTGGCCTCGATCTGCCGGAGCGGCGCATCGGCCTGTCGGCGCATGATTTCGCGCAGGCGCTCGGCGCGCGCGAGGTGATCCTGTCGCGGCCGGCCAAACTGGGCGGCGAGCCGACGGTGGCGTCGCGCTTCGTGCAGCGCCTCGCCGCCGTGCTCGGCGAGGCGCGCTGGAAAGCCGCGCGCGAGCGTGGCGCGCATTATGTCGCGCTGGCCCGCACCCTCGACGAGGCCGCGACCGTCACGCCGGCGCAGCGCCCCGAGCCAAAGCCGCCCTTCGACGCGAGGCCGCGCCGCCTCAGCGTCACCGAAGTCGAAGACCTGCTGCGCGATCCCTATACGATCTATGCCCGTCATGTGCTGAAGCTGCAGCCGCTCGACGACATCGACGCGCCGATCGACGCCGCGGCGCGCGGCACCTTCATTCACGACTCGATTGCCGAATTCGACCTCGCCCACAAGAACGGGCCGCTGCCCGCCGACGCGCTCTCGGCCCTGCTCGATATCGGCAAGAGCCACTTCGCACCGCTGGAGAATTTCCCGGAAGCCAAGGCGTTCTGGTGGCCGCGTTTCGAGCGCATCGCGGCGTGGTATGTCGGCTTCGACGCCAAACGCCGCGCGGGAGCACAATCGCTGTCGATCGAAGTCGGCGGCAAGCTCCCCATCGACTTCGGCAACGACACCTTCACGCTGACCGTGCGCGCCGACCGCATCGAATGCCTCGCCGACGAGCGCTACGCCATCATCGACTACAAGACCGGCGCGCCGCCCTCCGACAACCAGGTCAGCGCCGGCCTGTCGCCGCAGCTCACGCTGGAAGCGGCGATCCTCAAGGACGGCGGCTTCAAGGGCATCCCGGCGGGCGGTTCCGTCGCCGAACTCCTTTATGTGCGCCTGAGCGGCGGCGTCGAGGCCGGCGAAGAGCGCTCGGTCAAATTCAAGGACAGCACGCCGGACATGAAGGCCGACGAGGCGCTGGCCGAACTGACCGGCGTGCTGGCGAAGTTCGCCGATCCGAACAGCCCTTATCTCTCGCTGCGCCATCCGATGTGGAAGAACCACTACGGCACTTACGACCACCTCGCCCGCATCAAGGAATGGTCGTTGACCGGCGGTCTCGATGAGGAGGCCGGCGAATGAGTAAGCCGCTCACCATTCCGCCCGATGTCATCGCGTTGCAGACATCGGCGTCCGATCCGGCGCAGTCGGCCTGGGTGTCGGCCAATGCCGGCTCCGGCAAGACGCATGTGCTGGCGCAGCGCGTTATCCGGCTGCTGCTGAACGGCACCGATCCGGCGCGCATTCTCTGCATCACCTTCACCAAGGCCGCTGCCGCCAATATGGCGAACCGCGTGTTCGACGTGCTGCGCGGCTGGACCGTGCTCGACGACACCGCGCTCGATGCGGCGATCACCCGCACCGGCGTCAGGACGATCACGCCGCAACTGCGCCTGCGCGCGCGGCAATTATTCGCGCTGGCGCTCGATACGCCGGGCGGGCTGAAGGTGCAGACCATCCACGCCTTCTGCACGCAGTTGCTGCATCTGTTTCCGTTCGAGGCCAATGTGCCGGCGCGCTTCGAGGTGCTGGACGAGGCCACCGAACATCAGCTTTTGCACGACCTCACCATGAAGGTGCTGCTCGGGGCGGCGCAGAATCCGGACACGCCGCTCGGCCGCGCGCTCAAGCAGGCCGTGCTCGCCGCCGCCGACCAGACCTTCCAGGACATGGTGCGCAACGCCATCCGCGAACGCGACGCGCTCACCCGCTGGATCGCGGGTACCGGCGGCATCGACGGCGCGGCGGCGCAACTGTCGCAAACGCTCGGCCTTCAAGCCGGCGACACGGCGGAGGCGGTCGACGCGGCCTTGTTCGCCGAGAGCCTGTTCATTCAATCGGAATGGCCATCGGTCGCCGCCGCGCTGGAAACCGGCACCAAGACCGACAAGGATCAGGGCGGCCGCTTCCGTTCGCTCGCCGCGCTCGATGCCGTTGCCCGTATCGAGACCTATCTCGACATCTTCTGCACGAGCACACGCGACAAGACGCGCGAACGCATCGCCACAAGCGGCGTGCAGAAGGCGCATCCCGACCTGTGCGAGCGCCTGATGCGCGAGCGCGACCGCGTCTGGGCGCTGCTGACGAAGAAACGCGCCGTCGAAGCCCGCGACCGCAGCATGGCGCTGTTTGTCATTGCTCATGCCGTGATCGGCGGCTTCGAGAAGGAGAAGAACCGCCGCGGCCTGCTCGATTACGACGACCTCATCGACAAGACGCTCGAACTGCTCACCGAGCAGAGCGCCGCCTGGGTGCATTACAAGCTCGACAGCGGCATCCATCACGTCCTGATCGACGAGGCGCAGGATACGAGCCCGAAGCAATGGGCCATCGTGCAGGCACTGGTGTCCGAATTCTTCGCCGGCAAGGGCGCGCATGAGCGCACGCGCACCATCTTCGCCGTCGGCGACGAGAAACAATCGATCTTCTCCTTTCAGGGCGCCAAGCCGAAAGAGTTCGCCGAGAACCGGCGGCAGTTCGCGCAGCTGCACGAACGCGCCGAGCTCGCCTTCGCCGGCATCGAATTCAAGCGCTCGTTCCGCTCCGGCTCCAATGTGCTCGGCGCGGTCGATACGGTGTTCGCCAGCGCCGCGGCCTTTGCCGGCTTGAGCGACGACAATGTCGCGCCGGTGCACGAAGCCTTGCCCGACAAGGCCCCAGGCCTCGTCGAATTGTGGGATCTCACCGAAGCCGACCTGATCGAGAAGAAACCGGCCTGGCTGGCGCCGTTCGATCTGCAGACCGCGCGCAGCGCGCCGACCAAGCTCGCCGAGCGCATCGCCAACACCATCACGGCCTGGCGGCGGCAAGGCGTGTCGCCCAAGGACGTGCTCATTCTGGTGCGCCAGCGTGGGCCGCTGTTCGAAGCCGTCATCCGCGCGCTCAAGCAGGCCAACATTCCGGTCGCCGGCGCCGACCGCCTCGTCCTCACCGAGCACATCGCGGTGATGGACCTGATGGTGCTCGCCGATGCGCTGCTGCTGCCGGAGGACGATCTGGCGCTCGCCACCATTCTCAAGAGCCCGTTTTTCGGCCTTTCCGATGCGGCGCTGGAACAACTCGCCTATGATCGCGGCGGCAACAGCCTGCATGCGGCGCTGCGCGCGCTGCGGCCTGAGCTGGCGGCACAGTTCGATCTGCTGCGTGGCAAGGCGCGCGAACTTTCGCCCTTTGCCTTCTATGCCTGGCTGCTCGGCGCCCATGACGGCCGCAAGCGGTTCCTCGCGCGGCTCGGCCACGAAGCCTCCGACGCGCTCGATGAATTTCTGAATCTCGCACTCGATTACGAATCGCGCGAGACGCCGACCTTGCAGGGCTTCGTCGCCTGGCTGCGCGCCGCCGAAGCGGAAGTGAAGCGCGACATGGAAATGGAGCGCGACGAGGTGCGTGTCATGACCGTGCATGGCGCGAAGGGCCTCGAGGCGCGCTTCGTCATTCTCGCCGATACGACGACCAAGCCGGAAGGCGCCATCCCGCCGAAATTGCTGACGCTCGTGCCGGACAGAGCGGTTCCCGACGCGGCGGCCCCAATGGTGTGGTCGGGCCGCAAGGCCAATGACAGCGAAGCCATGGCGGCGGCGCGCGAGGCGAAACTGCGCGAGGCGACGGACGAATATCGCCGCCTGCTCTATGTGGCGATGACGCGCGCCGCCGAGCGGCTCGTCGTTTGCGGCATCAAGGGCGACCGCAAGATCCCGGACGGCTGCTGGTATCAACTCGTCGATAACGCGCTCGGCGAGATCGCCGTGCGCGAAGCGGCGGATGATACGATTGGCGACGGCGAAGGCACCGTGCGGCGCTTCCGCAAGACCGATCCTTACGCGGCAGCGGAAGCCGCGGCGGAACCGCGCGCGGCGTCGCCGGAAAAAACCGAACCGGCGATTATCATCCCCGACTGGCTCAGGCGCGACGCGCCGCGCGACGTTACGCCCCGCATCATCACGCCATCGGGCTTCGACGAAAGCGCGCGGCGGCCGCTGCCGGTGAACGGGCAGAACAAGGCGCAGAACATGGCAATGCTGCGCGGTTCGCTCACCCACCGGCTGCTGCAGTCGCTGCCGGGCATTCCGCCCGAGCGGCGGCTCAAGGCGGCGCAGGATTACGTCGCCCGCGAGGGCAGCAAGCTCGCCACCGCCGACCACGCGCCGCTGATCGCCGACGTCCTGCGCGTGCTTGACGATGCCCGCTTCGGCGCCCTGTTCGGCCCCGGCAGCCGCGCCGAGGTGCCGATCGTCGGCTTGGTCGAGGTTGGCGGCGAAACCCGGCGGGTCAATGGCCAGGTCGACCGCCTCGTCGTCACCGCCGACTGGGTGCTGATCGCGGACTACAAGACGAATCGTCCCGCGCCGCGAGCTTTGGCCGAGGTGCCGCCTCAATATGTCCGGCAACTGGCGCTGTACCGCGCCGTGCTCGCCAAATTATACCCGCAAAAAACCGTGCGCTGCGCCCTGATCTGGACCGAAGCTCCTGATTTGATGGAGCTTTCGGCCGAGGCGCTGACCCATGCCCTGGCGGCGGTCACATCCGCGCGACCCGTGTCTTGACGCTATAGGGTGCCGTCCATACGTTCCGGGCGTCGCAATTTTGCGGCCCGATTCTCAGGCCGCCAGTCACAGTAAAGGGGCTCGTCATGGCCGTCGGCAAAACTACGGATGCAAGCTTCGACACGGACGTTCTGAAGTCGTCCGAGCCGGTGGTCGTGGACTTCTGGGCCGAATGGTGCGGCCCGTGCCGCATGATCGCCCCGGCGCTCGAAGAGATTTCCGGCGCAATCGGCGACAAGGTGAAGATCGTCAAGCTGAACGTCGACGAGAACCCGAACATCGCCGCCAAGTACGGCATCATGTCGATCCCGACCTTGCTGCTGTTCAAGAATGGCGAGATCGCCGATCGTCAGGTCGGCGCCGCGCCGAAGCAGAAGCTGCAGCAGTGGATCAGCGCCGCGGTCTGATCCGCGCGCCAGGTTCAAGGTTACGAACGGCCGGGTGATCCCCGGCCGTTTTTGTTTTTCTTGTCCCTCCCCGTCTTCGGGGAGGGTGGCGAGCGCAGCGAGCCGGGTGGGGTTGCTGCCAAGTAATTCTCGAAAGGTCACCCCACCCCGATTGCACTTCGTGCAATCGACCCTCCCCTTTCAGGGGAGGGATAAGGAAGATCACACCGGCTCCGTACCGTTCTCGCGCAGCACTTCGCCGGCCAGATACAGCGAGCCGGTGATGAGAATGCGCGGCGGCGCATCGAAATCCAGTTTGCGCACCGTCTCCAGCGCTTCCGTAACGTTGCCGCGCGCCATCGCCGGAAGGCCGACGCCTTTCGCCGATTCGGCAACATCGGCCGCGCTGAGTCCTTTGTCGGCGCCGGGCACCGGCACCGTGATCATGTGGCGCGCAAGGCCCGTGAAATTGCGCAGGAAGCCGGCGGCGTCCTTGGTCGCCAGCATGCCAACGATCATCACCAGCGGCCGCGACACGCGCTCCTCGATATCGGCAAGCGCCGCGGCGATGGTGCGGCCGCCATCGGGATTGTGCCCGCCGTCGAGCCACAATTCGGCGCCCGGCGGAATGAGATCGACCAGATGCCCGGCACTCAAACGTTGCAGCCGCGCCGGCCAGTCGGCCTTCGCGATGCCGTCCTCATACGCTGCCGGCGCAATTTTCAGCGACGGCACCGCGCGCAAAGCGGCAATCGCCAGCCCGGCATTCTCGAACTGATGTCGGCCGAACAATTTCGGCGCCGGCAGATCGAGCAGGCCGTTGTCGTCCTGATAAACGAGACGGCCGCGTTCTTCGGTCGCGGTCCAGTTCTCGCCGGCAATGCGGATCGGCGCCTTCATGCGCGCCGCCTGCCGTTCGATCACGGCCAACGCGTCGCGTTGCTGCGCGGCAACCACCACCGGCACATCCTGCTTGATGATGCCAGCCTTCTCGAACGCGATCTTCTCCAGCGTGTCGCCGAGGAAGTCGAGATGATCGAGCGACACCGGCGTGATGACGCTCACCAGCGGCTTGTCGATGACATTGGTGGCATCGAGCCGGCCGCCGAGGCCGACTTCGAGCAACAGCACATCGGCCGGTTGGCGCGAGAACAGCAGCATGCCGGCGGCGGTGGTGATCTCGAACACCGTGATCGGCGCATCGCCATTGGCGCGTTCGCATTCCTCCAGCGCCGCCGACAGTTCGACATCGCCCACCAGCGCGCCTTCGCCGCCTTTCTGGCCCAGGCGAAAGCGCTCGTTGAAATGCACCAGATGTGGCGAGGTGTAGACATGCACCGACAAGCCCGCAGCCTCCAAGATGGCCCGCAGGAAGGCGATGGTCGAACCCTTGCCGTTGGTGCCGGCGACATGGATGACCGGCGGCAGCTTGCGCTCGGGATGGCCAAGCGCAGCCAGCAACCGCTCCAGCCGCTCGAGCGACAGGTCGATACGCTTGGGATGCAGCGCGGTCAGCCGCGCGAGGATGGAGTCGACGGGGTTCATGTCTATAAATCGTGCCGCAAGCTCGGACTAACTCCCTCTCCCCATGGGGGAGAGGGTTGGGGTGAGGGGGCAAGTGCCTAACGATAGGTCGCAACCCCTCACCCGACGCACTACGTGCGTCGACCTCTCCCACCCGAACTCGGGTTTACCCGAGTTCGGCATTTTAAATGGTCGAAGTCGGATATATCCGACTTCGACTGGGAGAGGTGAAGAAAGGAGCGCGGCTACGATATCAGAGAATCGCGCCAGTAATCACGCCGCCGGCAGTTGCTTGTCCGCCGGAACAGCCGCCGGCTGCTTGGTGAGCAGGCGGCAGAGATTTGCAAGCGTGGCGCGCAGCTGATGACGATGGACGACCATGTCGACCATGCCGTGCTCGGCGAGATATTCCGAACGCTGGAAACCCGCCGGCAACTTTTCGCGAATGGTCTGCTCGATGACGCGCGGGCCGGCAAAACCGATCAGCGCGCCGGGCTCGGCGACATGCACATCTCCCAGCATGGCATAGGACGCCGTGACGCCGCCGGTGGTCGGATTGGTGAGCACGACGATGTAGGGCTTCTTGGCCTCGCGCAGCAACTGCACCGCCACCGTGGTGCGCGGCAGCTGCATCAGCGACAGGATGCCTTCCTGCATGCGCGCGCCGCCGGACGCGGCGAACATGATGAAGGGCGTCTCGCGCTTGATCGCGGTTTCCAGCCCGGTGATGATCGCCTCGCCGGCGGCCATGCCAAGCGAGCCGCCCATGAAATCGAAATCCTGAACGCCGATGGTCACCGGCTGACCTTCGAGGCGGCCGATGCCGAGCTTCACGGCGTCCTGATAGCCGGTCTTGGTGCGCGCATCCTTGAGGCGGTCGGCATAGCGGCGCTCGTCGCGGAATTTGAGCGGATCGACCTGCACCTCGGGCAGCGCGATGTCTTCATACTCGCCGCCGTCGAACATGGTCGCGAGGCGCTTCGGCGCCGAGATGCGCATGTGATAGCCGGACGAGGGAATGACGAACTGGTTCTGCTCGACGTCCTTGTAGAACACGAGCTGGCCGGTTTCCGGGCATTTGATCCAGAGATTGTCCGGCGTCTCGCGGCGCAGGAAGCTGCGGATCTTCGGCCGTACGACGTTGTTGATCCAGTTCATATTCGCTCCGACGGTCATGCCCGTCCGTACGGGCTGCCGATAGATAAGAATCCGATTCCTAAGCCGCTACTATGAACGAATTGTGGTGCGGTTATTCCGCCGCCACCTTGCCCGCTGCACGCACGCCCTTGGCGATGTCCGCGACCAGATCGGTCACCGCCTTGACCGTCGCCGGCCCGCCTTTGCCCTCGGCTTCGAGCGATTTGCGCAGCGCATCGATCAGCGCCGAGCCGACCACGACGCCGTCGGCGCCGGCCGCGATGGCGCGGGCGCTTTCGGCGTTCTTGACGCCGAATCCGACCGCCACCGGCAGCTTCGTATGCTTCTTGATGCGCTGCACCGCCGCCGACACCTTGGTCGCGTCCGGCGCCGCCGAGCCGGTGATGCCGGTGATCGACACGTAATAGACAAAGCCCGAAGTGTTGTTGAGCACCGCCGGCAGGCGCTTGTCGTCGGTGGTCGGCGTGGCGAGACGGATGAAATTGAGACCCGCCTTCAGCGCCGGCAGGCACAGTTCTTCGTCTTCTTCCGGCGGCAGATCGACAACGATGAGGCCATCGACGCCGGCTTCCTTCGCGTCCACCAAGAATTTGTCGACGCCGTAGATGTAGATCGGATTGTAGTAACCCATCAGCACGATCGGCGTGGCGCTGTCGTCCTTGCGGAAATCGCGCACCATCTGGATCGTCTTCTTCAGCGTCTGACCCGCCTGGAGCGCGCGCACGCCGGCCGCCTGGACCGACGGGCCGTCGGCCATCGGATCGGTGAACGGCATGCCGAGCTCGATCACATCGGCCCCCGCCTTGGGCAGCGCCTTGATGATCGCCATCGACGTTGCGTAATCCGGATCGCCGGACATGACGAAGGTTACGAGCGCCGCGCGGCCTTCGCTCTTGAGGTCGGCGAAACGCTTTTCGATACGGGTGGTCATTTCTTGTGCGCCTCCAGCCAGGCCTGCACGCTGGCGAGATCCTTGTCGCCGCGGCCGGACAGGTTGACCACCATCAGGTGATCCTTCGGCAGCTTCGGCGCCAGATCGAACACGCGCGCCAGCGCATGCGCCGGCTCCAGCGCCGGAATGATGCCCTCGAGCTGGCTGCACAACTGGAACGCCGCCACCGCTTCCTCGTCGGTCGCCGACAAGAACTTCACGCGGCCCATGTCGTTCAGCCAGGCATGTTCCGGGCCGATGCCGGGATAATCGAGGCCGGCGGAAATCGAATGCGCCTCGGTGATCTGGCCGTCGTCGTCCATCAGGAGATAGGTCCGATTTCCATGCAGCACGCCGGGACGGCCGCCGGTCACGGACGCTGCGTGCTGGCCCGACGGAATGCCGTGGCCGGCCGCTTCGACGCCGTGAATCTCGACCGAGCGGTCATCCAGAAATGGATGGAAAAGCCCCATGGCATTGGAGCCGCCGCCGATGCAGGCAATGAGCGAATCCGGCAGGCGGCCCTCGAGCTCCTGCATCTGCGCGCGGGTTTCGTCGCCGATGATGCACTGAAAGTCGCGCACCATCGCCGGATAGGGATGCGGACCCGCCACCGTGCCGATGCAATAGAACGTATCGCTGACATTGGTGACCCAGTCGCGCAGCGCTTCGTTCATCGCGTCCTTGAGCGTGCTCGAACCGGACGTGACGGGACGCACTTCGGCGCCCAGCATCTTCATGCGCAGCACATTGGGCTGCTGCCGCTCGACGTCCACGGCGCCCATATAGACGATGCAGGGCAGACCGAACTTGGCGCACAAGGTCGCGGTGGCGACGCCGTGCATGCCGGCGCCGGTCTCGGCGATGATGCGCTTCTTGCCCATGCGCTGCGCCAGCATGATCTGGCCGGTGACGTTGTTCACCTTGTGCGCGCCGGTGTGATTGAGGTCTTCGCGCTTGAAATAGATCTTCGCGCCGCCGAACTTCTTCGTCAGCCGTTCGGCGAAATACAAAGGCGACGGCCGGCCGACATAATGCGCGAGGTAAGAGTCCATCTCCTTCTTGAACGAAGGATCGGCCTTGGCCTCGTTATAGGCCTTCTCCAGATCGAGGATCAGCGGCATCAAGGTCTCGGCGACGAAGCGGCCGCCAAAGATGCCGAAGTGGCCGCGCTCGTCGGGCCCGGTGCGGAAGGAATTGGGCTGCTGCTGTACGGTCATGAGGTTGCTTTTGCACTCACCTTTTCACCGAGCGCGGCGTCGGCCGCGCGCGCCGCGCGAATGAAGGCGCGGATTTTATCGGGGTCTTTCTCGCCGGGCGCGCGCTCGACACCGGACGACACATCGACGCCCGGCGCACGCGTGATGCGCAAGGCTTCGGCAACGTTATCGGCATCGAGCCCGCCCGACAGCAGGTAAGGCACGCCGGTCTTGAGCCCGGCGAGCAAGGTCCAGTCGAAGGTCTTGCCGAGGCCGCCGGGCCGCGTTGCATCCTGCGGGGCGCGGGCGTCGAACAGCAGCCGGTCGGCCACCTTGGAATATTCGAGAATCGGCGACAGGTCGGCCCGGGTCGCGATCGGCAGCGCCTTCATCACCGGCAGGCCGAAGCGCGAGCGCACCACGGCGACGCGCTCCGGCGTCTCGTTGCCGTGGAGCTGCAGCATGTCCGGCTTGAGGGCGGCGACGATGGCGGCAATCGCGTCGTTGGACGCATCGACCGTCAGCGCCACCTTCTGGACGCGGCCCTGCGCGCGGGCGCCAAGCAGGCGCGCCGCCTCGATACCGAGCGAGCGCGGGCTCGGCGGAAAAAACACGAAGCCGACCTGATCGGCGCCGGATTCGATCGCCACATCAAGGGTTTCGGGGGTGCGCAGGCCGCAGATTTTGATCGTCAGTGCCATCTCGGAGCGGGGTTCTACAGGCTTATTCCCGCGCCGTCCAAGGGCTTGGTCCAAGGGCTTGGCGAAGGGTCAGCCCGCGTCCGGCGGGGCCAGCGCGGGGGCTTCGGAGCGGCGGCTTTCGAGGCCCCTGCCCGCTTCACGGGCCGCCGCCTCGGCGGCGGAGGCGCGCTGGGTTTCGGTGACCAGCCGCTCGCGGGCGGCGGACAGTTCCTGCAGCAGCCGGCGGTTCTCGCCGTCGAGCCGGCGCGCCACCCGCCGCCATTTCGACTGGCGCAGCCAGGCCGCGGCGCCGCCGACGATGACGCCGAGGATGACCAGAATGAAGATCAGGACGAACAGCGGCACGGTGGCCGCATAGGCCGGGTTCGCGGTCGAGAACGGATCGAACGCCACCGTCACGGCATGCCGATTCGCCACGGCGAAGGCGATGATCAAGGCCGCGAGGGGCACGACGATGACAAGGGTGACGATCTTGCGGAGCATGGTGAACCTCGTGTTCCGGACGCGGTGCGAAGTGCCGTCACCTACCGCTGTCATGGCCGGGCTTGACCCGGCCATCTCGCTTAGGCGGGCGCAGTGCGTCCCTAAGCGAGATCACCGGGACAAGCCCGGTGATGACAGAGTGCGAATTACGCGCAGCGCGCCTCAATCCACGTCGTCGTCGGGGATGTCGGCGCTAGCGCCGTCGAGCTTGTTGAGCCGCTCGCGCATTTCCTTGCCGGTCTTGAAGAACGGCACCGACTTCTGCTCGACCGAGACATGGGCGCCGGTGCGCGGGTTGCGGCCGGTGCGGGCCGGGCGATGTTTGACCGAAAAGGCACCGAAACCGCGCAATTCAACGCGGTCGCCCTGCGCCATGGCGCCGGTGATCTCGTTGAGGATGGCGTTGACGATGTTCTCGACGTCGCGCTGGTAGAGATGGGGATTCTGGGCCGCGATGCGTTGCACCAGCTCCGATTTGATCATGGACGCCGCCTCTACCTTCACACTGTCAATTGGCCGGCGAAGGGTGCCAAAGCGCTAAGAGCCCGTCAAGATTGAGTCTTTCGACCGCAGCCGCGCCGGACCAGGCCTGGACCTGCTCGCCGAGGCTTTTCAGCCCGACTTGCTGAAAGCCATAGGCGGCGACATGCAGGAACGACAGTTCCCGAAATCGCGGCTCCAGGGAGAAGTCCTTTACCGGCGTCGAGGCCGGAATCTTCTTTTCCTTCTCCAGCCAGGCCAAAGCGGTCTTCTCATTGCCGAGCTGGTCCACCAGCTTGAGCGGCACGCCCTGCCGGCCGGTGAAGACACGGCCGTCGGCGACCTTGGTCAATTCGGCGTCGTCGAGCTTGCGGCGGTCCTTCACCAGCCCTTTGAACCAGGCATAGGAGTCGAGCACGATGGCCTCGATGGCGGCCCGCGCCTCCGGGCTGGTCGGTTCGAAGCCGTTCGGCGCGGCCTTCAGCGGCGACGATTTTACCTCCTCGACCTTGATGCCGATGGTCTTCAGCACCTCGGTAAAGTTCGGGTACTGGAACAGCACGCCGATCGAGCCGACCAGCGAGGTGTCGTGGGCGATGATGTGGTCGGAGGCGAGCGCGGCGATATAGGCGCCCGAGGCGGCCAAACCATCGACGACCACGACCATCGGCTTCTTCGACTGCAAATTGCGCAGCGCGTCGTAAAGCTGCTCGGAGCCGGCGGTGGTACCACCCGGCGAATCGAGATGGACGATGACCGCCCTGGCGCGCGATCGGCCGAGCCGCTCCAACGCATCGACGCGGTCCTGGTTGCCGCGGATCAGGCCCTGAATCTTGATGCGGGCGATGGAGTCCTCGCCCGGTTTGATGCCGCTGCCGGGCATCATCATCACCGCGCCGATACCGACCGCGACCAGCACGATCAGCAGGGCGGCGACACGCCAGAAGGTCAGTTTGCGCCGCAGCCGGCGGCGATCGACGATGGCATCGGCATCCAAGGACATGGTTTCGTTCCTCATCAGGCCCAATCCGTCATCCTGAGGTGCTCGGCCGAAGGCCAAGCCTCGAAGGATGAACGCCCGGGCCGCTCATCCTTCGAGGCTCGCATTAGCGCGTTTACGCGCGTCTTCGCGCTATGGCTCGCACCTCAGGATGACGGGGCGTTTTCTGATGCCCTTTTACCTGACGGATCGACACCCGCCAAAGAAAAACCCCGGAGCTTTCGCTCCGGGGTCTTGGCCGTTTTCGCTTTTAGAAAGCGGAAACCTTATTCGGCCTTTTCGTCACGCTGCTTGAGCGCGGCGCCGAGAATGTCGCCGAGCGAAGCACCCGAATCGGCCGAGCCATACTGCGCCATGGCTTCCTTCTCCTCGGCGACTTCGAGCGCCTTGATGGAGATACCGATCTTGTGGGTCTTGCGGTCGAACTGGGTGACGCGGGCGTCAACCTTCTGACCGACCGAGAAGCGCTCCGGCCGCTGATCGGCGCGCTCGCGCGCGAGATCGGCACGGCGGATGAACGCGGTGAGATCGGTATCGACGATCTTCACCTCGATACCACCGTCGTTGATCGCGGTGACTTCGCAGGTCACCACCGAGCCCTTCTTCATTTCACCGGCAGTGCCCGACGACATCGGATCGCCGGCGAGCTGCTTGATGCCGAGCGAAATGCGCTCCTTCTCGACATCGACGTCGAGAACCTGCGCCTTGACCATGTCGCCCTTGTTGTACTCGTCGATCACCTGCTCGCCCGGACGCTTCCAGTCCAGATCCGACAGGTGGACCATGCCGTCGACGTCGCCGTCGAGGCCGAGGAACAGGCCGAACTCGGTCTTGTTCTTGACTTCGCCTTCGACGATCGAGCCCGGCGGGTGCGTTTCGACGAACACTTCCCACGGATTGCGCATGGTCTGCTTGAGACCGAGCGAAATACGGCGCTTGACCGGATCGACTTCGAGGATCTGCACTTCGACTTCCTGCGAGGTCGAGACGATCTTGCCGGGGTGAACGTTCTTCTTCGTCCAGGACATTTCCGAGACGTGGATCAGGCCTTCGATGCCCGGCTCCAGTTCGACGAACGCGCCGTAGTCGGTGATGTTGGTCACGCGACCCTTGAACTTGGCCTGGATCGGGTACTTGGCCTCGATGCCCTGCCACGGATCGTCCAGCAGCTGCTTCATGCCGAGCGAGATGCGGTGCGTCTCGTGGTTGATCTTGATGATCTTGACCTTCACCTGCTGACCGATGTTGAGCACTTCGGTCGGGTGATTGACGCGGCGCCACGCGATATCGGTGACATGCAGCAGGCCGTCGATGCCGCCGAGGTCAACGAACGCACCGTAATCGGTGATGTTCTTGACCACGCCGTCGATGACCTGACCTTCTTCGAGATTCTGCACCAGTTCCTGGCGCTGTTCGGCGCGCGTCTCTTCGAGGACGGTACGGCGCGACACGACGATGTTGCCGCGGCGGCGATCCATCTTGAGGATCTGGAACTGCTGCGCGTTGTTCATCAGCGGGGTGACGTCGCGGATCGGACGGATGTCCACCTGCGAACGCGGCAGGAAGGCCACGGCGCCGTCGAGATCGACGGTGAAACCACCCTTGACCTGATTGAAGATGACGCCCGACACCTTTTCGTTGGCGTTGAAGCTCTTCTCGAGCTTGCCCCAGCTTTCCTCGCGGCGCGCTTTGTCGCGCGACAGCACGGCTTCACCCAGCGCATTCTCGACGCGCTCGAGATAGACCTCGACTTCATCACCGACCTTCAGGTCGGAGGCGCGGCCCGGCGCGGCGAATTCGCGCAGCGCAACGCGGCCTTCGGTCTTGGCGCCGACGTCGATGACGGCCATGTCCTTTTCGATACCGACGATCTTGCCGGTAACGACGGTCCCTTCCTGGGGGCTGCCCTGGTTGAAGGACTCTTCGAGCATCGCGGCGAAATCTTCACGCGTGGGTGCAGCAGCTGTAGCCATGTAGTCTCCTGTTTGCCTGCGCCGGTGTTTGAAAATGGCGTTCCGCCCGGACGGGCCGAAGGTCTGGCACGACATTCGGCGACTATCCGCCAGGAAGACGGACAGCCGGCGCTCATGCCGTACGGTCGGAACGATGGATCGATGTTCGGGGCGCGCTTAACGCCGAAACACGAGCGGGGCTTTTGTCCTCCAACAGCGAGGGGCGGTTTGGGTAGCGCTCCTCGGCCCGCTCGGGTTGCTTCAACGCCTGAATTGAAGCGGCCCGGATGCGCGCGGATATAGCGAAGGCCGGTGCAGCCGGCAAGTCATAAGCGCCTCAAAAACTTGAGAAATCGAGCCCGCGGGACCGGCGGCGCCCCGCGCTGTCACCTCATAAGCGCCGTGATTCCAGCGACTTAGCTGCAGCGGCGCGCCTCGACGATGGCAATCGCCGCCTTAACCGCCTCCTCAACGCCCATGGCCGTGGTGTCGAGCAGCACGGCATCGTCGGCCTGCTTCAGGGGGGAGGCGGCGCGGGAGGAGTCGCGCTCGTCGCGCTTGCGGATGTCGGCGAGCACGGTGGCGTCGTCGATCGTCTTGCCGGCGGCGCGATATTCATTGCCGCGGCGCGCGGCCCGCACTTCCGGGCTCGCGGTGACGAAGATCTTCACGTCGGCATCGGGACAGATCACGGTGCCGATGTCGCGGCCGTCGAGCACGGCGCCGGGTTTTTGCGCGGCGAAGGCGCGCTGATAATCGACCAGCGCCGCGCGCACTTCCGGGATCGCCGACACATGCGAAGCGGCCTCGCCGGCCTCGGCGCCTTTCAGCGTCGCCTCGTCGAATCGGGTGAGATCGAGCGATTGCGCGGCGGCGATGGCCGCATCCCTATCGTCCGGCGTCTTGCCGGCATCGAGCACGCTCTTGCCGACGGCGCGATACAGCAAGCCGGTGTCGAGATGACGCAGCCCATAATGCGCGGCAAGACGCTTGCCGATAGTACCCTTCCCCGACGCCGCCGGCCCGTCGATGGCGATGATCACGACAGATCCGCGCCCAAATTCGCGCCCAGGCCCTTCATCAGATCGACGAAGGCCGGGAAGCTGGTGGCGATGAAGGCCGAATCGTCAATGCGGACGGGCTCTTTCGACGCCAGGCCCATCATCAGCGCCGACATGGCGATACGATGATCCATGTGCGTTTTGACCTCGCCGCCGCCGGTCACGCCGCCGCCGTGCACGATGAGATCGTCATCCTCGATCTCGACCTTGACGCCGTTGACGCGGAGCATGTCGGCGGTCGCCTCCAGGCGATCGCTTTCCTTGACGCGCAGTTCCTTGAGGCCGCGCATGCGCGTTGTGCCCTCGGCGAAAGCCGCGGCCACCGCGAGGACGAGATATTCGTCGATCATGGACGGCGCCCGCGCCGCCGGTACCTCGACGCCCTTGAGCGTGGAGTACGTCACGCGGAGGTCGGCGATCTCCTCGCCGCCCTCGTCGCGCTTGTTCTCTTCCGCGATCTTCGCGCCCATTTCACGCAAGGTGGTAAACAATCCCGTGCGCAACGGGTTGAGCATCACGCCGTCGAGGATGACCTCAGAGCCCGGCACGATGAGAGCGCCGACCAGCGGAAACGCCGCCGAGGACGGATCGGCCGGCACCGCAATATCCGCGGGTTCGAGCTCGGGCTGGCCCTGCAGCACAATGCGGCGGCCGTGGTCGCCATGCGGCTTGGACACGATCTTGGCACCGAAATGCTTGAGCATCTTTTCGGTGTGGTCGCGCGAGGCCTCCGTCTCGATGACGATGGTTTCGCCGGGGGCGGCGAGGCCGGCCAGCAGGACCGCCGACTTGATCTGGGCCGAGGCGACCGGCGTCTCGTATTCAATCGGCAGCGGGTCGGTCGCGCCCTTGAGGGTCAGCGGCAGGCGGCCGCCTTCGGCCTGATTGACCACCCGGGCACCCATTTTGACCAGCGGATCGAGGATCCGCCGCATCGGGCGCTTGCGCAACGAGGCGTCGCCATCGAAAACCGCCGTGATCGGACAGCCGGCGACCGCCCCCATGACCAAACGGCAGCCGGTGCCGGAATTGCCGAAATCAAGCGGCGCAGCGGGCTGGGCAAAGCCGCCAACGCCAACGCCGTGGATGCTCCAGTTACCACCACCCAGGTTCTCAACCTTGGCGCCCAGGGCGCGCATGGCGCCGGCGGTGTTCAGAACATCCTCGCCTTCCAGAAGCCCGGAAACCCTGGTTTCGCCGACCGTCATCGCGCCCAGAATCAGGGCGCGGTGCGAAATCGACTTATCGCCGGGCACCCGAAGGCGGCCGGTCAGGGGGCCGCCGGCACGGGCGGTCAAGGGGGTCAGGGGGGCCTCGCTCAAGTGACTGGTATCCTTTGAAACTGGTCGGGCGGCGCAGTGGAAGCCGGGTCCTCGTATCACGGCGGTCCGCGAGGCGTCATCCTCGGCAGCCTGCCCGATTCCGGCCCGTTTCCCGCTATTGACAGTGGCCTCGCAACTAGCCAAGTGAAGCGCCAATCCGCAGCATGATTTTCAACGGCATTTCTTAGGACGCTCGAACGTGGCCAAACCCGAACTCGGCACCAAGCGCATCTGCCCGGAGACCGGTCGTAAATTTTACGACATGGGCAAGTCGCCGGTGATTTCGCCCTATACGGGCAAGATCGTTCCCATCGTTGCGCCGCCGCAGTCGCGGTCGCGGCCCGAAACCGCCCGTCCTGTGGCCGCTGAGGAGGCCGAAACGATCGTTACGGAGACCGCAGACGCCGAATTCGTCTCGCTCGAGGACGCCGACAACGAACAGAAGGGCAAGCCCAAGAAGAAGGGCGAAATCGCCGCCGACGATGACGAAATCGAAGGTGACGACGAGGGTCTTGACGATGACGCCTTCATCCAGGAAGAGGAAGAAGGCGATGACGACGTCACCGATATCATCGGCGACGGCATCGAGAAGGATGAGGAACAGTAAGGCTGTCGCAAAAACAGCCTTGCCTGGACTAATCGGACCCTTTGCTTTTTCTTTCGTTTCCGACTAGTGATCTCCTCCCGTTACGGGGCCATAGCTCAGCTGGGAGAGCGCCTGCATGGCATGCAGGAGGTCGGCGGTTCGATCCCGCCTGGCTCCACCAAACTTCCCGGACGCCGGCAGGTCTGTTGACCGCCGCCCGGTTCCAATCAGATCTCCGACCAATTCACGAGAAGGTGCACGGCGCGAGTGCGTGACGGCCTCTCAACCGTGGGCTAGCATTTCCTTTCGGTAGGCTGGGATTAGAGACGCAGAGGGGCGTCTCCCCGGCCATTGAGAGGGATCCAATGCCACACATCCGCAGCCTGTCTGCGTTCGCCGTTACGGCGGCGCTCTTTTCCACGCCCATTCTTTTTGCCACGCCGTCGTCCGCCAAGACGCTGGTCTATTGCTCGGAAGGCAGCCCGGAGAACTTCTATCCCGGCATCAACACCACCGGCACGTCGTTCGACGCCAACAGCCAGATCTACAGCCGCGTCGTGGATTTCGAGCGCGGCACGACCAAGGTCATTCCCGGTCTCGCCGAGAAGTGGGACATCTCCGCCGACGGCACCGTCTACACCTTCCATCTGCGCAAGGGCGTGAAGTGGCACTCCAACGCCAACTTCAAACCGACGCGCGACCTGAACGCCGACGACATCCTGTTCATGTTCGAGCGGCAGTGGAAGGAGTCGCACCCCTATTTCAAGGTGACGAGCTCGAACCACTCCTACTTCAACGACATGGGCATGCCGAAGCTGCTCAAGTCCGTGGAGAAGGTCGATGACTACACCGTCAAGGTGACGCTGAACGCGCCGGAAGCGCCGTTCCTGTCCGACCTCGCCATGGAATATGCCGGCGTGCAGTCGAAAGAATACGCCGACGCAATGCTGAAAGCCGGCACGCCGGAGAAGGTCGATCAGGAGCCGATCGGTTCCGGTCCGTTCTATCTGGTGCAGTACCAGAAGGACGCCATCATCCGTTACAAGGCGTTCCCGCAGTTCTGGGGCGGCAAGGCCAAGATCGACGACCTGATCTTCTCGATCACGCCGGACGCGTCGGTGCGCTGGGCCAAGCTGCAGAAGGGCGAATGCCATGTCATGCCCTATCCGAACCCGGCAGATCTCGACGCCATCCGCAAGGATGCCAACGTCACGATCCTCGAGCAGCCCGGCCTGAACATCGGCTATCTCGCCTACAACACCACCAAGAAGCCTTTCGACGACGTGCGCGTGCGCAAGGCCATGAACATGGCCATGAACAAGAAGGCCATCGTCGATGCGGTGTTCCTGTCGAGCGGCGTGCCGGCGATCAACCCGATCCCGCCGACCATGTGGTCGTACAACACGTCGATCAAGGACGATCCCTACGATCCGGACGCCGCCAAGAAGCTGCTCGCCGAAGCCGGCTTCCCGAACGGCTTCGAGACCGATCTGTGGGCCATGCCGGTGCAGCGTCCGTATAACCCGAACGCCAAGCGCATCGCCGAACTGATGCAGGCCGATCTTGCCAAGATCGGCGTCAAGGCCGAGATCAAGAGCTTCGAATGGGGCGAGTACCGCAAGCGCGCGCAGGCGGGCGAGCACCAGATGGCGCAGCTCGGCTGGACCGGCGACAACGGCGATCCGGACAACTTCCTCAACACGCTGCTCGGCTGTTCATCGGCCAAGGGCAACGGCTCGAACATCGCCAAGTTCTGCTACCAGCCGTTCGAGGATCTGGTGCTCAAGGCGAAGTCGGTCAGCGATCAGGCCGAGCGCACCAAGCTCTATGAGCAGGCGCAGGTGATCTTCAAGGAACAGGCGCCGTGGTTCACCATCGCGCATTCGGTGCAGCTCAAGCCGGTGCGCAAGGAAGTGGTTGACTTCAAGCTGTCGCCGTTCGGGCGTCACACCTTCTACGGCGTCGACCTGAAGTAAGCGGAAGACGGGGCGGACCTTTTGCGGGGCCGCCCCGTTTCCATTTCCATGCTCCGGTTCCTTTTCACTCGCGTCAGCCTGGTGATCCCGACCTTCATCGGCATCACCTTGCTGGTCTTCGTCCTCATCCGGCTCATCCCCGGCGACCCCATCGAAACGATGGCGGGCGAACGGGGCATCGATCCCAAAGAGCACGCCCGCCTCGTGCACGAGTACGGTTTCGATCAGCCGGTTATCGTGCAGTACGGCTATTACATCCTGCGCGTCATACAGGGCGATCTCGGCCGCTCGATCGTCTCGCACAAACCGGTGATCGAGGAATTCCTCGCGCTGTTTCCTGCGACGGTCGAATTGTCGATCTGCGCCATCGCCTTCGCCCTCCTGATCGGAATACCCGCCGGCATTCTCGCGGCCGTGAAGCGCAATTCGATCTTCGATCAGGGCATCATGGCCGTGTCGCTGACCGGCTATTCCATGCCGATCTTCTGGTGGGGCCTGCTGCTGATCCTGTTGTTCTCGGTGCAACTCGGCTGGACCCCGGTCTCGGGCCGCATCGCCGTGCTATATTTCGTCGAAGCGAAAACCGGCTTCCTGCTCATCGACACGCTGCTGGCCGGCGACATCGATGCCTTCCGCTCGGCGGTGTCGCACCTCATCCTGCCGGCCATCGTACTCGGCACAGTCCCCCTCGCCGTCATCGCCCGCATGACGCGCTCGGCCATGCTGGAAGTGCTGGGTGAAGACTACATCCGCACCGCGCGCGCCAAGGGTCTGTCCAATTTCCGCGTCGTCACCGTCCATGCCTTCCGTAATGCGCTGATCCCGATCGTCACGGTGATCGGTCTGCAGGTCGGCGTCCTGTTTACCGGCGCGATCCTCACCGAGACGATCTTCTCCTGGCCCGGCGTCGGCTCCTGGCTGATCAACGCGATCGCGCGGCGCGATTATCCCGTTCTGCAAGGCGGCACGCTGCTCATCGGCTCGATCATCATGTCGATCAATCTTCTGGTCGACATGACCTACGGCCTGATCAACCCGCGCATCAGGCACCAGCAATGACCATCGAAGCCGCGCCAGCGCCGAAAGTCCAACCGGCCAATGCCGGCCCGCCGCATCCTTTCGTGGAGTTCGTCTCCTATTTCAGCGCCAATCGCGGCGCGGTGATCGGGCTCGGCGTCATTGTCGTGCTGGCGGTGCTTGGGCTGTTCGCCGAGTTCATCGCGCCTTTCTCGCCGATCCAGACCAATGCCCAGGTCTTTCTCAAGCCGCCGGTCTGGCAGGCAGGCGGCGTCGCCGGCCACTGGCTCGGCACCGACGCCATCGGCCGCGACATGTTCTCGCGGCTGATCTACGGCGCGCGGCTGTCCCTGCTGATCGGCTTTGCCGTGGTGGCGCTGTCGGTCACGGTCGGCACCATTCTCGGCCTGATCGCCGGATTTTTCCGCGGCATCGTCGAGATCGTCATCATGCGCATGATGGACATCCTGTTGACGCTGCCGACCTTGCTGCTCGCCATCATCATCGTCGCCATTCTCGGGCCCGGCATCGTCAACGCGCTGATCGCGGTCGCTATCGTGCTGCTGCCGCATTACGTGCGCATTGTGCGCGCCACCGTAATCGCCGAAACTGCGAAGGACTACGTCACCGCCGCGCGCCTGACCGGCGCCGGCAATCTGCGCCTCATCGTCAAGGAAATTCTGCCGAACTGCGCCGCACCGCTGATCGTGCAGGCGACGCTCGGTATCTCCACCGCCATTCTCGACGCCGCCGCGCTCGGCTTCATCGGCCTCGGCGCGCAGCCGCCGACGCCGGAATGGGGCACCATGCTCGCCGACGCCCGCGAATTCGTGTTGCGCGCCTGGTGGGTCGTCACCTTCCCCGGCATCATGATCCTGATCACCGTGCTCGCCTTCAACCTGCTTGGCGACGGCCTGCGCGATGCCCTCGATCCGAAGCTGAAGCGGTGACGATCATGGCCGCGCAACATCGGTTCGCCATCGAGATCGAAAATCTGACGGTCGAGTTTCCGTCGTCGCAGGGCATGCTGCGCGCGGTCGATGGCGTCTCGCTCAAGGTCGAGCAGGGCGAGGTGCTCGGCATCGTCGGCGAATCCGGCTCCGGCAAGAGCGTCGCCATGCTCGCGGCCATGGGGCTGGTGCCCTATCCCGGCATCGTACGCGCCGACACGTTGAAGGTCGAAGGCCAGGATATTCTCACCCTGAGCGACAAGCAGCGCCGCAAAATCGTCGGCAACGACATGTCGATGATCTTCCAGGAGCCGGCGACCAGCCTGAACCCCTGCTACACCGTCGGCTTCCAGATCATGGAAACCTTGCGGCTGCACGAGAAGATGGACCGCAAGACGGCCCGCAAGCGCACGATCGAATTGCTCGAGCAGGTCGGCATTCCGGCGCCGGAGAAGCGGATCGAAGCCTATCCGCACCAGCTGTCGGGCGGCATGAACCAGCGCGTCATGATCGCGATGGCGATTGCCTGCAATCCGAAGCTCCTGATTGCCGACGAGCCGACCACCGCGCTCGACGTCACCATTCAGGCGCAGATCCTCGATTTGCTGATGAGCCTGCAGCGCGAGCGTGGCATGGCGCTGATCCTCATTACCCACAACATGGGCGTGGTGTCGGAAACGGCCCAGCGCGTCGCCGTGATGTATTCCGGCCAGGTGATGGAGCAGAACGTCACCGAGCGCCTGTTCGCCGACCCGCAGCATCCTTACACGGCGGCGCTGATGGCCGCGCGGCCGGAGAACCGCGTCGGCGATCGCCTCGCCACCATTCCGGGCACCGTGCCGAGCCTGTACGAGCGGCCGTCCGGCTGCTTGTTCGCGCCGCGATGCATGTATGCGACGCCGCATTGCTTTGCCGACCGGCCGGACCTGCGCGACTGGAACGGCGGCGGCGTGCGCTGTCATTATCCGCTCGGCGATGCCGAGCGCGATGCGAAGATCGCCGCCGATCGCGTCAGAGTCGCGGCAGGAGCCGCCGCATGAGCGCGCTCGTCGTCGCGAGAGACCTGGTGCAGGTCTACAAGACCAGGACCGGCACGTTCTCGCCGCCGCAGGAGCTGCGCGCCGTCGGCGGCGTGTCGTTCGAGATCGAAGCCGGCAAAACGCTGGCAGTGGTCGGCGAATCCGGCTGCGGAAAATCGACGCTCGCGCGCATGGTGACGATGATCGAGAAGCCGACCTCCGGCGAGCTCACCATCGACGGCAGCAATGCGCTGACTGCCGGGGCCGATGTACGCCAGCATTTGCGCCGCGCCGTGCAGTTCGTGTTCCAGAACCCCTATGGCTCACTCAATCCGCGCCGCAAGATCGGCGCCATTCTCGAAGAGCCGCTGATCATCAATACCAAACTGAGCGCCAAAGAGCGCAGCGACAAGGTGATCGACATGCTGCGCCGGGTCGGCCTCGCCCCGGATCACGCGCGCCGCTATCCGCACATGTTCTCCGGCGGCCAGCGCCAGCGCATCGCCATCGCCCGCGCGCTAATGCTCAATCCGCAGATCGTGGTCGCCGACGAGCCGGTATCGGCGCTCGACGTATCGGTGCAGGCACAGGTGCTGAACCTGATGACCGACCTGCAGAAGCAGTTCGGCCTCGCCTACATGTTCATCTCGCACGACCTCGCGGTGGTGCAGTTCATCGCCCACGACGTGCTGGTGATGTATCTCGGTATCGCGGTCGAGCATGGGCCCAAGGATGCGATCTTCGGGCAACCGCTGCATCCCTACACGCGCGCGCTGATCGCGGCGACACCGTCGCTCGGTGGCAAACGGCCGGAACGTCATGTCGTCAAGGGCGAGGTGCCCTCGCCGCTCGATACGCCGAAGGGCTGCGTTTTCGCGGCGCGCTGTCCGTATGTCACCGATCTGTGCCGCGCCGAGCGCCCGCCGCTGCGGCCGGTGGCGGGGCGGCTCGTCGCCTGTCATTATGCCGAGCAGTTTCTGAACGGCTGACGGCAAGGACATTCTCGGTAAGGTAATGTACGGCAAGATCGCGCTCGAAGAACATTTCGCCATTGAAGAGACACTTGGAGAACCGCACGCTTTTGCGCCGGTGTGGCCGGAGTTGTCGCGCCGATTGCTCAACGTCGATTCCTGTCTCGCCGATATGGACGCCAGCGGCATCGAGATGATGGTGATGTCGCTGAACGCGCCGGCGGTGCAGGGCATTGTGGACACCGCAAAAGCCATCGCCGTCGCGCGCAAGGCCAATGACCGCCTAGCGGAGGTCATCGCCCGGCACCCGAAACGCTTCGCCGGTTTCGCCGCGCTGCCGATGCAGAACCCGGACGCCGCCGCCGCGGAGCTGACACGTTGCGTCAGGGAATTCGGTTTCGTCGGCGCGCTGGTCAACGGCTTCTCGCAAGGCCCCGACCCCGATGCCGCCATCTATTACGACCAGCCGCAATACCGGCCGTTCTGGGCCACGGTCGAAGCGCTGGACGTGCCGTTCTATCTGCACCCGCGCAATCCCCTGCCGGCGCATGCGCCGCAGTATCAAGGCCATCCCTGGATGCTGGGGCCAAACTGGGCCTTCGGCGCCGAAACCGCGATCCACGCCCTGCGGCTGATCGGCTCAGGCCTGTTCGATGCGCATCCCGGGCTGAAGATCATTCTCGGCCATCTCGGCGAGGGCATTCCGGCGCTGCTGTGGCGTATCGACAACCGCAATGGCTGGATGAAGCTGCCGCACCGCTACGCCGCACAACGCGGCGTCGGCGATTACTTCCGCCAGCACTTCTACGTCACCACCGCTGGCAATTTTCACGACCCGGCGCTGGCGAGCCTGATGGCCGAAGTAGACATCGACCATGTGCTGTTCTCTGTGGATTGGCCGTTCGAGGATATCGGCCAGGGCAGCACCTGGCTCGACGCCGCGCCGCTGTCAGATCAACAGCGCGCGCAGATCGCCCGCGACAATGCGATCAGGTTGTTGAAGCTGAGGGGTTAATATGCCCCGTCATTCCGGGGCGCGGGCATTTTGCCCGCGAACCCGGAATGACGAATTGCGCCCGGCGCGCAGCTTTACTTCTTCTTCGCCGGCTCGTGCTTGGCCATCGCAGTCTTGGCTAGCGAAGGCTTGCCCCAGGCCGGCATGTCATCGCCATTGCCCCACGCCCAGGGGCGATAGAACGAGTGCAAGCCGAACTTCACCAGTTTCTTCATTTCGCGATTCCAGATCGGGTTCACGTAGGACGCATGGTAGTGCGTCGACTTGGCGACTTCCGGCACGTAGATCTGTCCGTCCAGCGTCTGCTTGGCGATGCGGTTGGCGCGCGCCCAATGCCCGCGCTCCGTGATGGTCTTGCGCTTGCCGTCGCAGGCGAAGGTGAACTGGCAGGACAAATGACGGTGGGCGTTCTGATAGACCACGCCGCAAACGTCGTCCGGATAGAACGGCGAGAACACGCGGTTCATCACGACCTGCGCCACGGCCATCTGGCCGCGCACCGGCTCGCTGCGCGCCTCCCAATAGATCGCATTGGCGAGGCAGCGCTGCGCCTTGGCATATTCCTTGTCGTCGAGTTTCAGACGCTGGGCCGGTGACGGCGGCGGCACGCCCGGCGCGGGTGTCGGCAGCGGCACCATGTTGAGTGGCGGCAACGAGATCGTGGCTGGCTCGTGCAACATCGATGGCACCGGCACCGCGCTGGAATTGAGGCTGGCGAGCCGGATCGGCGGCGCGTCGTCATTGTCGTAGACCGGCATCATGGCCTGCGCCTGCGGCGCCGGGGCGTTGGCGTAGTCCGGCTTTGTCATGACGGCGGGCGTCGGCGCGGCCGGACCGGCCGGCGAGAAGGTTGTCAGCGTGACCAGACTGCCGCGCAATTCGCCGGCCGGCTGCAGCATCGCCATCTCGACGGCGTCGGTGTGCTTCACGTCGGCCAGCGCGGCGACCGCTGCGCTGTTGGCCTTCGGCGGGGCGGCGCGCTGCGGGCGCGACACTTCCACCTTGGCGGCCTCGGTCTTCACCGGCTCCGGCTTGGTGAGCGCGAGGCGCTGCCGCTCGGCGGCCACAGGCGTGAGCCTGACGGGCTCGTTGAGTGTCGGCGCCGGGCGCGCCTGCGCCACCGGCAGCGGCGCGACCATATCGCGCGGAATGGCGACAATGGCCGACGAGCGGTCGTTGTAGATAGCGATCTGACGGATGCCCGTCAGAATGCGATCCGGCAGTTCGTCGTAATGCAGGCGGCTGTCGCGGATCAATGCCGAGACATGCGTCAGCGCATTGGCGTTGACGAGATCGAGTGCGGCAATGCCGATGGCGCCGACAGCCAGCACAATGCTGACGGTCTTTGCCCGGCTGAACAGCCGTTCCTCGAACGTGGGACCAAACGCATCGTCATCAATGCTGCGCGCTAACACGGGTTACGCTCCGCTCACATGACCGAACAAACAAGTTCGATCGGACGAAGCGATCTTATCGGGACGGAAACGGACTTGGGCGCTTCTTAAGAAAATTTTAGCCAAATACGGCAAACGAGCGTGATTAACTTAACCACGCTGACGCGGGCGATTTAACGAATTTTCGTTAAATCGGTATCGGGCGGTCGTTGTCCCGTCATTTAAACAAGGCGGACGCCGCGCCCATTAATAAACAGCCCCAGCGCGGGAATAAGAACAAGCAAGACGAGCCGATGGCGGCGTCACCGCCAACGGATGCGCACTCACTCCGGCAAACAAATGCGACGACATCGGAATGGTCTTCTCGGCCGCGTCCAGCCAACCGGAAGCGCGGCCGATGCGCTCCCTCACCGCGCGCACGGCGACCCGGACATCGCCGAACGGTTAGGAGCGGCGGTGACACCTTCCTCGGTCTCGACGTCGATCGGCAGCAGCGGCACCTCGCGCCGAGCCCGCCGGCTGGCGCCCATCACCAGATTGAGGGGGACCATGACCGCAGCGGCCTTGAGGGCGCGGACGGTCAAAAACGGCAGATTGGGTTCAATCGGCATCGAAATCCCCCAAACCAGCGCCATAAACAGCCCGGCGGCGCCGAATTTTCCTTGTTCTTGAACCTTTAACCGGGTCTGCCCATATTAGCTGCAGTCGGGGCGGCGGTCGCCTCTCCGACGTGAATGCCGAATCCGGGCGGACCCCGGGTCCGGACCAGGGGCGCCCGCAAATTCTTGAGAGATTGGGGCCTCAACCACAAAGTCGCTTCAAAGCGAGGACTTTGGATACCATGTCTCGAGTGCCGTCACTCTCCAGCCCGTTCCTGCTTGGCTTCGATGAAATCGAGCGCGTGCTCGACCGCGTTGCCAAGGGGGCCGATGGCTACCCGCCCTACAACATCGAGCGTCTGCCGCGCGAGGACAACAACCCCGAGCGCCTTCGCATCACGCTGGCCGTTGCAGGCTTCACCCGCGACCAGCTCGACGTCTCCGTCGAGGAAAACCAGTTGGTTATCCGCGGGCGGCAGCAGGACGACAAGACCCGTCAATATCTCCATCGCGGCATCGCCGCGCGCCAGTTCCAGCGCACCTTCGTGCTGGCCGACGGCATGGAAGTGATGGGCGCCGACCTGAAGCACGGGTTGCTGTCGGTCGATCTGGTCCGGCCGCAGCCGGAGCGGGTCATACGGTCGATCGCGATCAACGATCTGGAATGATGACGGAACTTTGAAGCAACGAAACAGGACTCGACCGCGTTAAGCGTTCAATGGGAAAGGATCGAGGGCCATGGCTAACAACATGACTCAAGCAAAGCTGGCGGACACCACGAATACCAACGAGGCGGCAATCACGCAGGATGCGCTGGCGCATCTGGGCGACGGACGGCTGGCTTATGTGAAGCCGATCCGCTCGGAAGACGTCGCGAACATGTTCCCGCAGGCGCCGCAGATTGCGCCGGGACTGACGCTGTTCGCCCTGCACGCCGCCGACGGCACGCCGATCATGCTGACCGACACGCGCGAGAGCGCGCTGGCCAGCGCCTGGAGCAACGAGCTCGAAGCCGTCAGCGTGCACTGACGTTAGCCGCCTTAGGCTGAACAAGAACCCGTCATCACCGGGCCGGCGTGAAACGCCGTGACCCGGTGATCTCGTTTAGGGGCGCACGGTTCCCTCCTAAGCGAGATGGCCGGGACAAGCCCGGCCATGACAACGATATGCGGAATGTAAATGTCTAAGCCGCGCTGCTCTGCGGCATCGCCAGCACGGCGTAGAGCGCGTCGGTGTCGCTCGACTCGCGCAGCTTGCGCGCAGTATCGGGATCGCGCAGCAGACGCGCCACACGCGCCAGCGCCTTGAGATGATCGGCGCCCGCGGCCTCCGGCGCCAGCAGCAGGAAGATCAGATCGACCGGCTGCGAATCGAGCGCCTCGAAATCGATCGGCCGCTCCAGCCGCGCGAACAATCCGAACAGCCGTCCGAGCTTCGGCAGCTTGCCGTGCGGAATGGCGATGCCGTTGCCGACAGCAGTCGAGCCGAGCTTCTCACGCTGCAGCAGGATCTCGAAAATCGTGCGCTCGTTCTGCCCGGTCAATTCGGCGGCACGCGCTGCCAGTTCCTGCAGCGCCTGCTTCTTGCCATTGACCTTGAGCGCCGGAATGATCGCGGCCGGCGCTACTATATCGGTGAGCGTCATGGTCATGTCCGGATGACGGAAATGTCGGCGAGCGGTTGATCGGGTTGTTTAAGGGGTGAAGGCGGCGGACCATAGGAGCGGCGACGGACGGCGTCAATGGGCCACAAACCGTTGAAATCGCTCTTGATTCCGGAATTGTATGACACCTCAGCCGCCGCGGCGGGCCTGATTGTCCTTGCGCCGGCGCTTATAGCGACGAAGACGTTTCTCGATATTGGTCGCCGCTTCATCGGCGCTTCCATACGCATCGGTGGCTTCTCCACGCGCTTCAAGCAAGGCACCGGAGTCCAGATGCAAAACGCATTCCGTTCGAAAGCCGAAACCATCACGGCCGATGGTGGCGTGACCCGAGTAGCCGCCACGGAAATATTTGGCGGTCGCTTCCTCGACCCTGTCCGTGATGCGCTGTTGCAGCGATGTGCCGATGCTGATGTTCTTCCCCGAGACGCGTAAAGGCATAGACGTGGCCTCCTTGTCTTTGGTCTTCTTGGATAGTCCAGGATATTCTGGATATTCCTGGATCTTGTCGAACTCTTCTCAGTCTCCTTCGACCGGCGCGGCGCCGGTCACGATCCCAGCAGCGTCAATCGTATCATGTGGGAATCGTTCCGCAGGTCAATGCCCGTTCGCGCAACTTTCGGAGTGTACGCGACGTTAACGGCTTCGCCCACGCATCAGACGACCGACGTCGATCACGCGTTCGCGGCCAGTTTCTCGCGCCGACGCTGCACCGATGACGGAATACGCATGGCTTCCCGGTACTTGGCGACCGTGCGGCGCGCAATATCGATGCCGGCACCGCGCAGCTTGTCGACGATCGTGTCGTCGGACAAAACGTCACTGGGACATTCTGCATCAATCAGTGTGCGGATGCGATGGCGCACGGCTTCCGCCGAATGCGCTTCGCCGCCATCGGCGGACGCGATCGACGACGTGAAGAAATATTTCAATTCGAAAATGCCGCGGCTGGTCGCCATATATTTGTTGGCAGTAACGCGCGACACGGTCGACTCGTGCATGCCGATGGCATCGGCGACGGTCTTGAGATTGAGCGGCCGCAGGTGCTGCACGCCCTTGGCGAAGAAGCCGTCCTGCAGCCGCACGATCTCGCTCGAAACCTTGAGGATGGTCTTGGCGCGCTGATCGAGCGCGCGCACGAGCCACGTCGCGGTCTGCAGGCAATCGGCGAGATAGGCCTTGTCCTTGTCGTTGCGCGCGGTTTTCGATACTTGCGTGTGATACTTCTGCGCGATCAAAACCTTCGGCAGCGTGTCCGAGTTGAGTTCGACAAGCCAGGTTCCGTCGGGCGCCGCGCGCACGAAGACATCGGGCACGATCGGCTGCACCAGGGTGGAGCCGAAGACCAGACCCGGTTTCGGATTGAGGTTTCTGATTTCGGCGATCATGTCGACGAGGTCTTCGTCGTCGACGCCGCAGATACGGCGCAGCGCGGCGAGATCGCGCTTGGCCAGCAGCGGCAGATTCTGGACAAGTTTATCCATCGCCGGATCGAAGCGGTCGCGCTCCTTCAACTGCAGCGACAGGCATTCGGTGAGATTGCGGGCGCAGATGCCGGGTGGGTCGAACGTTTGCAGCACCGCCAGTACGGCTTCGACATCCGCGACAGAACAGCCGAGCTTCTCGGCAACGGATTCGAGATCACCTGTGAGGTAGCCGGTCTCGTCCACCATATCGATCAGATACTGACCGATCATGCGCTGCCTTTGATCGCCGATCGCCAGCGCCATCTGCTCAGCCAGATGATCGCCGAGCGTCACCTCGGCGGAGACAAAGGCTTCGAGATTGTAATCGCTGTCGGCGCCGCCGCTGCCCGATCCGGACCATTCGGAGTAGGCGGCCGGCGGCGCATCGGCCGGCACCGATTTGTCGCCGCCGTCGTCCGGAAACACGTTTTCGAGTTCGGTGCCGAGACCCTGTTCGATCGACGAACGGCTGGTTTCCAGGTCGGCGCCGATCCAGTCCTGCGCGCCGTCCTGGCCGGACTCTTGCGCAAACTCTTGGGCCCCGTCGTAGCCGCCCTCGCCCGGGCTATCGGTGAAGCCGTCGGCGTCACCACCGTTATTGTTGCCGCCATGCTCGGCGGCCTCGGCCGGGCCGTCCTCGGCGCTGCCGCGCTCGAGCAGCGGGTTCTTCTCGAGCTCGTTCTCGACATAGGCCTGGAGATCGAGACTCGAGAGCTGCAGCAGCTTGATGGCCTGCATCAGCTGCGGCGTCATCACCAGCGCTTGCGTCTGGCGGAACTCGAGTCGTTGCGACAACGCCATCTATGGGGTTTCCCGGCGGAAACTGGTCCGATTCTTGCTTGTAACGCTATACCAGTTTTTCAGCGCAGGGAAGCCGGGATTCCGCGCTGCGGCATTGCCCATTTATTGGGCGCTACCGGTGGGCCGGTCCGCCAATCACATCCTGAATTCTTCGCCGAGATACAGGCGGCGGACGTCCGGGTTGTTCACGATATCCTCAGGCCGGCCCTCCATCAGCACCTCGCCCGAATAGATGATGTAGGCGCGGTCGGTCAGGCCCAGCGTTTCGCGGACATTGTGGTCGGTAATCAGAACGCCGATGCCGCGATTCGTGAGATGGCGCACCAGTTGCTGGATGTCGCCGACGGCAATCGGGTCGATGCCGGCGAAGGGCTCGTCGAGCAGCATGTAGCTCGGCCGGGTCGCCAGTGCCCGCGCAATCTCGACGCGGCGGCGCTCGCCGCCCGACAGCGCGATGGTCGGCGTCTTGCGCAGCCGCGTGATATTGAACTCCTCGAGCAGCGCCTTGAGATCGGCATCGCGGCGGCGGCGATCCGGCTCCACGACCTCCAGCACGGCACGAATGTTCTCTTCGACATTGAGCCCGCGGAAGATCGAGGCTTCCTGCGGCAGATAACCGACGCCGAGGCGGGCGCGCTGATACATCGGCAGCGGCGTGACGTCGTAGCCGTCGAGTTCGATACGGCCGCGGTCGGCCTTGATCAGGCCGGTGATCATATAAAACACGGTGGTCTTGCCGGCGCCGTTGGGCCCGAGCAGCCCGACCGCTTCGCCGCGGCGGACATAGAGCGTCACGCCCTTGACCACCATGCGGCTGCCAAAACTTTTCTCGACGCTGTGCGCGGCGAGGTAATGCCGCGCCGCCTGGCGCGCGCCGCTGCGCTGCGCCTGCTGTTGAGGTTGCTGCTGCTGCGGTTGCTGACGCGCTTGCTGCGGCGCCGGCTGACCGGGCTGCTGGGGCTGTCGCACCATAGGCGCGTTCGCCGGCGGAGCGGCGCGGCGCGCAGGCTGCCTGCGGCGAAACAGCGAGATGATGTTCACCCGGCGACCCCGCGGTGCGTGAGAAGGCCGAAGCCGATAGCCGCGACCAATAACAAAGACTGCCGGCGGAATCCTAACTGATTCCCGGCCTCGAAAGGCCCTGATCGGTCCACCGGACTCGTGCCTTGCGGCCTACCGGTTGCGGGAAGCGAGGTCAAATGCAACCCAATCAATTGGGCGGCCGCAGTTGCAGCGGCCCCTGCGACGGCTTGGGCGCTTCACGCGGCGATGCTGGCGCGGGCGCGGGGCCCGATGCGCCATCGCCACCCGGAAGGAACAAGCCCTGGACGCGGCCGCGATTGTTCTTGCCGGATTCAACGCGCGAGACGCCGGTGGTCAGATCGACCATCAGCTTGTCGCCACGCAGGATGTTTTTGCCCTGCGTCATGACGACATTGCCGTTGAGCGTAACCGTATTGGTCTTCATGTCGAAAATGCCGGTTTCGCCGGTCGCGGTCTGGTCCTTCTGCGTGACAACGACATCGCCGCGCGCTTCGAGCCGCTTGATCTTCTGGCTGCCGCCGGGACCGGCCGTCGCTGCCGGCATCGGCTTGCCGCCGGACTGCGCGCCGCCTTCCTGTTCGTAGAACACGACGAGGTCGCGGCTGCGCATCGCCGTGTCGCCCTGCTTCACGCGAACGTCGCCGGAGAAAGTCGCGACCTTGTCCTTGTCGCGGACCTCAAGGGTGTTGGATTCGATATGCACCGGCTCATCGCGATTTTGCGAGAAGCCCTGCAACGCATTCGGCGGACCCTTGTTCTGCTGCGCTTGGCCTTGTCCCTGCGCTTGCGCGGTCGCGACGACGAGAACCAGCGCGGGCACGACGAATGCGGCGATATGCAAGTAACGAAACGACATCATCGCGCGGGGATCTTCTCTTTGGGTAGCGGCTCGCCATTGAGCATCACCGTCATGGCGACACCCTTCTCGAAGCGGATGACGTCGCCCGAATCGTTGATCTCCATCCGGTTGGCATTGAGAACGCCCTGCAGCATCTCGAGCTCGACCGGTTTTTCCGACACGACATTGCCGGTGCGCACATCGACCAAAGCCTCGGTCAGGCGTCCCTTGTAGCCGGTGTCGGACGACAGAAGGATCTGCTTCTCCAGCATGAGCGTTTCCTTCTTGCTGTTGTAGAGCCCGGTGAGCGCCGTCATTTTCATCGTGCTCTTGTCTTCCATCTGCACCTTGGCGTCGATATTCCGCAGTTCGACGAAGTCCGGCTTGGTGAGATCCTGCGCGGCCGCTTCGGCGACGAATTCATAAGCGCGCTGATCCTTGGTAAAGCCCGACAGCCGCGGCTTCTCCATCGTGATCTTGGTGCCCGACACGACCAGATTGTCGAGATTGACCGGAAGCGCTTTCAGCATCCGCGCCGGATTGAAATAGGAAACCAGAAACGCGCCGACCAGCGTCACGACGATTGTCGCCGGAATGGCGACCCGCAGCAGCCGCACCAGCCGGCTGTGGCTGCGTGCACTGCGAAACGCGCGGTCGTTTTGCGACTGGCTTCGCACCCAGTGCGCACGCGCCGTCTCGACATCGACTTTGGCTGCGATGACCCGGTTCATGCTTGGACGCCGTCCACGCTCCTTGTGTAATCCGGAAGGAAAGTTCCGCCCCGATCGCGCCGCAAACTGCCGGCAGATTATGGCCCATGCGCGGCGGAAAGCAGCAATTCGAACGCTGGAACGCCCGCAAAAACCGGAGTTTTCAGCCGGGCCTGACCGAATGCGAGAAGATATCTTCGTCTTCCCAGCCGGCGAGGTCGAGCTTCACGCGCTCGGGCAGGAAGCCGAAACAGGCCTGCGCCAGCGCGGTGCGCCCTTCGCGCGCCAACATGACATCGAGCTTGTCGCGTAACGCATGCAGATGCAGCACGTCGCTCGCCGCATAGGTGACCTGGGCATCGGAGAGATCCGGCGCGCCCCAGTCGGAAGACTGCTGCTGCTTGGACAAATCGACGCCGAGCAAT
The DNA here is from genome assembly GCA_035556455.1 of Pseudolabrys sp. Taxonomy (GTDB): domain Bacteria; phylum Pseudomonadota; class Alphaproteobacteria; order Rhizobiales; family Xanthobacteraceae; genus Pseudolabrys. The sequence continues at coordinate 30,984 of DATMEX010000089.1, read as the reverse complement.
TCCCGCGTGAGATCCTTCAGTCCGTGCCGGTCGGTGTACGTGCGCACCAGCCGCGATGCGATCTTGGTGCAATAGACGGGCTGCGCCATGACGCCGAAGGCGTTGAACATCACGCCGATGTCGAAACGGCCGTAGTGGAAAATCTTGACGATCGACGGATCGGTCAAAAGCTTCTCGATATTCGGCGCGTTCTTCTGCCCGGCCGCGATCTGCACCACATCGGCGGAGCCGTCGCCGGGCGATAGCTGCACGACGCACAGGCGGTCGCGGTTGACGTCGAGCCCGAGCGTTTCGGTGTCGATGGCCACGGCGCCCTTGTAGGCGCCGAGATGAGGCAGGTCGCCGCGATGCAGTCGGACGGTCATTCGCAGTTCCGGTTGTTCAGGCGCGTGGCGCGGAAACGGCCAGCCGCCGAATCGCTATCTTACGCCGGAGAAACGACGAAAGAGCCGCATTTTCAAGCGCCAAATCCGGCGCCTTCGACGCCCGGTCAGCGCCGCCGCGGCGCCAGACCGTCAAAAAATGCTTTTGAATGGTGCCCAGGAAAGGACTCGAACCTTCACGACCTTTCGGTCACTGGCACCTGAAGCCAGCGCGTCTACCAATTCCGCCACCTGGGCAGGGGCCGGGGTCTAGTAAGGACCATGATCCGGCTTGTCAATTGACGGTTTCGGTGGCGCCTGCCGGCCGCGCGTGGCTCCCCTGCCAATGGGCGCACAAGGCAGGCTTGAAGCCGTCCCCAGCCGGCCTATAAAGGCTCAAAGCAGTCGATTTTCTTTTTTGTCCCGACGTGAGCGCCGCATGACCGCGAAAAGCAACGACGACACCCTGGTCACCGTTTACGGCGGCTCCGGCTTCCTCGGCCGCCATCTGGTCCGGGCCTTGGCCAAGCGCGGCTATCGTATCCGCGTCGCCGTCCGCCGCCCGGAACTGGCCTTTCACCTGCAGCCGCTCGGCAAGGTCGGCCAGATCCATGCCGTCCAGGCCAATATTCGCGATGCCCGCTCGATCGAGGCCGCGGCGCAGGGGGCCTCGGCGCTCATCAACCTCGTCGGCATCCTGCAGGAAGGCGGCCGCCAGCGCTTCGACGCGGTTCACGCCCGCGGCGCCGAGCAGGTGGCCCTCACCGCCAAGGCCCAGGGCACGCGCATGATCCACGTCTCGGCCATCGGCGCCGACGAGAATTCGCAGGTCGGTTATGCCCGCTCCAAGGGTGCGGCCGAGCGTCTCGTACTCGCCGCGCAGCCGGGCGCCGTGATCATGCGGCCGTCGATCCTGTTCGGGCCCGAAGACGATTTCTTCAACCGCTTCGCCGCGCTGGCGCGCATGTCGCCGGTGCTGCCGCTCATCGGCGGCGGCAAGACCCGCTTTCAGCCCGTGTTCGTCGGCGACGTCGCCGCGGCCATTGCCGATGCCGTCGATGGCAAACTGCAGGCCGGCGCGACCTACGAACTCGGCGGCCCGAACGTCAAAACGTTCAAGGAGCTGATGCAGTACATCCTGGCCACCACCGAACGCAGTCGCCTGCTGGTGCCGCTGCCCTTCTTCGCCGCCGGCGCCCTTGGCAGCATCCTGCAGTTCGCGCCGTCGCCGCTGACGCTGACGCCGGGCCAGGTCGACATGCTGCGCACCGACAACGTCGTGTCCGACGCCGCGATCGCCGAGAAGCGCACGTTGCCCGGCATCGGCATCACACCGGAGCCGGTCGAGGCGATCGTGCCGTCCTATCTGTGGCGCTTCCGCAAGACCGGCCAGTTCAAGAGCCACACGACAGCCTGACCTTCTGACGCGATCCCGTTCAACAAGCCGGACGCAGAGCCGGCGGGATCGCGACGCGAGACCATACGGGGAGTGAAATGCCGGTCATCACGAATGTCGAAGACCTGCGCCAGCTTGCCAGGCGCAAGGTGCCCAAGGCGATCTTCGAATATATCGATCACGGCTCCTACGACCAGCTGTCGCTCGCCAACAACCGCAACGACATCAACGCCATCCGTTTTCGCCAGCGCGTGCTGATCGACGCCGCGACGCGCGATCTCAAAACGACGATGCTCGGCGAAGAAGTCTCGATGCCGGTAGCGATCGCGCCGACCGGCCTCACCGGCCTGATGCATGGCGACGGCGAGATGCTCGCCGCCCGCGCCGCCGAAGCCGCCGGCATCCGCTTCACGCTCTCGACGATGTCGATCTGCTCGATCGAGGACGTGCGCTCGGCGATCAAGGGGCCGTTCTGGTTCCAGCTTTACGTCTTCAAGGATCGCGGCTTCAGCGAGGAAGTCGTCGAGCGCGCCAAGGCCGCCGGCTGCACCGCGCTGTTCGTCACCGTCGATCTGCCGATGCGCGGCCAGCGCCATTGCGACATCAAGAACGGCCTTACCGTGCCGCCGCGCATCACGCCGGGCAATGTGCTCGACCTCATGTCGAAGCCCGGCTGGCTCGCCAGCGTGCTGATGGGCAAGCGCAAGTCGTTCGGCAATATCGACCATTACCTCAAGAAGAAAGGCGGCATCTGGGCCGCCGGCCGCTGGGGCGGCGACAATCTCGACCCGACCTTGTCGTGGAAGGACATCGCCTGGCTGCGCAAGCGCTGGCCCGGCAAGCTGGTCATCAAGGGCATTCTCGATCCCGAAGACGCCAAACTCGCGGCCAATGAAGGCGCCGACGGCATCGTGGTGTCGAACCATGGCGGCCGTCAGCTCGACGGCACGCCGGGCACCATCACCGTGCTGCCGCACATCGCCGAAGCGGTCGGCGACCGGCTCGAAGTGTTTCTCGACAGCGGCATTCGCGGCGGCCAGGACGTGCTCAAGGCGCTGGCGCTCGGCGCCAAGGGCTGCTTCATCGGCCGCGCCTATCTCTACGGCCTCGCCGCCATGGGCGAGGAAGGCGTCGCCAAGGCGCTCGGCCTCATCCGCGAGGAGTTGCGCGTGTCGATGTCGCTCACCGGCGTGAAGAACATCGGCGAGATCAGCCGCGATATTCTCTACACCGACCCCGGCGAGACGCGGCGCAACGTCTAGTTAGACAAGATACATCGCGAAGATGCCGGCGGTGCCGACGATGATGCGCCACCAGGCGAACAGCGCGAAGGTGTGGCGCTGCACGTAACGCAGCAAGCCCTTGACCGCGATGACGCCGAAGATGAAGGCGAAGACGAAGCCGACGGCAATCGCCGTGATGTGGTCGGTGGTGAGGTCATGCCGGCTCTTGAAGGCCTCATAGGCGAAAGCGCCGACCATGGTCGGCATGGCGAGCCAGAACGAGAACTCGGCGGCGGCGCGGCGATCAGCGCCGAACAGCATGGCGGCAACGATGGTCGAGCCCGAGCGCGACACGCCGGGAATCATGGCCAGGCACTGGCAGACGCCGATGCCGAAATACATCGGCAGGGAAAACTCGGTCGCCTCGTGATGACGCGGCTGCAGGTTCATGCGGTCGACGATCAGCAGCACGAAGCCGCCGAGGATCAACGAGATGCACACGACCCGCACGTCGAACAGATAGGCCTTGATGTAGCTGCCGGCGAGCGCGCCGATCACCGCCGCCGGCAGAAAGGCGAGCAGCACGCCGATGACGAATCGCGTCGCCTCCCAGCGCGAGAACATGTTGGTCGCCAGAGACCAGAGCCGGCCGAAATAGATCGTCAGCAGCGCCAGGATGGCGCCGAGCTGGATGAGGATGACGAAAGATTTGCCGAAGGCGTCGTCGTCCCAGCCGATGAAATGCTCCATGAGCAGCAGATGGCCGGTGGACGACACCGGAAGAAACTCGGTGAAGCCCTCGACGATGCCGAGGATGGCGGCCTTGACCAGATCGAGAGTCGGGCCGGACAGCAGGCCGCTCGCGGCGTCGAGGGACATGAGGCATGGCTCCGGAGAATGGACAGGAATCGGGACGGGGGAGTGACGCCGCGCTTTTGGCTTAGAAGCCGCGACGATGGCAATTGGAAAAAGAATGACGTGTGCCATTCTTTACGCCCAATTTGCGCGGAGGAGTTTCGTTATATAGAGCAGTGGTCCGGTTTGTTCGGACCGCGCCTAGCGATCCTGCCGCCACAATCCAATTTGCCTGCCCAGGCCCTTTCATGTTGACCCTGCTGCAACAACCGCTCTGCCCGCTCTCCCGCTTTGTCCGCCTGATGCTCGCCGAATATGACATCGACGTTCGCCTCGTCGAGGAGCGATTCTGGGAGCGGCGCGAGGAGTTCCTGGTGCTCAATCCGGCCGGCACCATTCCTGTGCTGATCACCGACGGCATTCCGCCGGTGCCGGGCGCCGCCATCATTGCCGAGTTCATCGAGGAGACGGTGCAGCCGCCCGAGGGGGTTAACGGTTTGTTACCTCCTGAGCCGCGCGACCGGGTCGAGGTGCGGCGGCTGGCGTCGTGGTTCAACGACAAATTCCACGCCGAGGTCTCCGGGCCGCTCGTCACCGAGCGCGTGTTCAAGCGCCATATGACGCTGGAGCAGGGCGGCGGTCCGCCGGACACCGCAGCCCTGCGCGCCGCGCGTCACAATATCCGCTATCATCTGGCTTATATTGGCTGGCTGGCGCGCTCACGGAATTGGCTCGCCGGCGACCGCCTGAGCCTCGCCGATCTGGCGGCGGCGGCGCATCTGTCATCCGTCGATTATCTGGGCGACGTACCGTGGAACGAAGACGAGGCAGCGAGGGTCTGGTACGCGCGGGTGAAATCACGCCCGTCGTTCCGTCCGCTGCTGTCGGAGACGCTGGCGGGCATTCCCCCGGCCAGGCATTACGCCGACCTGGACTTCTGAACACTCCCGCTGACATCAAGACGGCGCTGATCGCGCAGGCGAAGGCGCGCGGCTTCGACGTCGCTGGCGTGACGCGGCCCGATGCGGCGCCCGAGACCAAGGCGCGGCTCGAACGCTTTCTCGCCGACGGCGCGCATGGCGACATGGCGTGGCTTGAGACCACCGCCGAGCGCCGCTCATCGCCGCTGGCGCTGTGGCCGGATGTGCGCTCCGTCATCATGCTCGGCATGAATTACGGGCCCGACCGTAATCCGCTGGAGGTGCTGCAGCAGCGCGACCGTGCCGGCATCTCGGTCTATGCCAAGGGCGACGACTATCACGACCTGATCAAGGCGCGGCTCAAGGAGATCGCGCGCTGGCTGGTCGCCAATGCCGGCGGCGATGTGAAGGTGTTCGTTGACACCGCGGCGGTGATGGAGAAGCCGCTCGCCGCCAAGGCCGGTCTTGGCTGGCAGGGCAAGCATACGAATCTGGTTTCACGCCAATTCGGGTCTTGGCTATTCCTTGGCGCGATCTTCACCACGCTCGAACTGCCGGCCGATGAACATATCGACGACAGCTGCGGCTCGTGTCGCGCCTGTCTCGACGCCTGCCCGACGGCGGCCTTCCCCGAACCTTATCGGCTCGATGCGCGGCGCTGCATTTCCTATCTCACCATCGAGCACAAGGGTCCGATCCCGCGCGAGCTGCGTCCGCTGATGGGTAATCGCATCTATGGCTGCGACGATTGCCTCGCGGTGTGCCCGTGGAACAAGTTCGCGCAGGCGGGGCGCGAAGCCAAGCTCGCCGCGCGCGATGTATTGCGCGCGCCGAAGCTGGCCGACCTCGCGCGGCTCGACGACGCGCAATTCCGCGCGCTGTTCACGAAGACCTCGATCAAGCGCACCGGCCGCGATCGCTTCGTGCGCAATGTGCTCTACGCGATCGGCAATTCCGGCGACGCGTCACTGACTACCGAAGCGGAGCGCTTGCTTGCGGATGCCTCGCCCCTGGTGCGCGGCGCCGCGGTGTGGGCGCTGTCGCGGTTGACGACGCGCGATGAGCTTACGGCGCTGAAGCGTGATGATGAGGATGCGATGGTGCGCGAGGAGTGGGATACAGTTTTAAGTTAGAGCGCATCCCAATTACTCCGTTCGTCCCCGCGGAAGCGGGGACCCAGCTAGAGCGCCAAACGCCGTATAAGATCTGGACCCCCGCCTTCGCGGGGGTGAGCGGAGTTTGAGGCAACGCCAAACTAGAACTCTTTCACCGCGCTCATCAGCGGCGCTTTCGTAGCCCGGATGGACTACAAACTGTCGTCACCGGGCAAAGGCGTTCGAAGAACGCCGTTCTTCGAACGCCTATGACCCGGTGATCCCGCTTAGAGGGGCACGGCGTCCATAAGCGGGATGGCCGGGTCAAGCCCGGCCATGACGGTGTTTTTGTTGCACAGTATCAAAACTCCTTCACCGCCGCGATCAGCCGCTCCAGATCCTCCGGCCGCGACAGGCGATGATCGCCGTCCTTGATCAAGGTCAGCACCACATCCTCGCGCGCGATGCGCGACACCAGTTCGACGGCATGACGCCACGGCACGTCGGGATCCTGCACGCCCTGCAGGATATGCACCGGGCAACCCGGCTCGATCATGCCGCCCATCATCAGATGCTTGCGGCCGTCCTCGATCAGCGCCTTCGTGATCGGATAGCCGACCGGGTCGTATTCCGACGGCCGCGTCCAGTAACCCTTCGTCTCGATCTCGCGCTTGATGTCGTCGGAGAACGCCTTCCACATCAACGCTTCGGTGAAGTCCACCGCCGGCGCGATGAGCACCATGCCGGCGAGCTTCGGTGCATCCTTGAGCGCGCGCAGCTTCGCCGCGAGCAAGAGCGCTAGCCAGCCGCCCATCGACGAGCCGATCAGCACCTGCGGTCCCTTGGCGAACCGCGTCACCACCGCCAGACTTTCCTCGAGCCACTGGCCGATGGTGCCATCCTCGAAGCGGCCGCCCGATTCGCCGTGGCCCGAATAATCGAACCGTAAACAGGCGCGGCCCTCGGCCTCCGCCCAGGCATCCAATGCTACCGCCTTGGTGCCCCTCATGTCGGACTTGAAACCGCCGAGCCAGACCACGCCGGGTTTGTCTTTTGCTTGGCCCTTGCTCTCGCGCGCGCGCACGGCAATGGTCCTGTGAGGCGATTCGACCGCCAGATTCGTGACTGGGATTTCGCTCATACTTCCTTCGAGGGCGATTGACCGGTTGAGGGTGAAGACCGCTTGGCCATTCAGTTTTCGCCGCAACTGGCCCCGCAACGCAAGGGGCCGCAACCTATGCCGCAGCCGCGGCAGGACCGGCCGCGCTCGCTTGCCGGCGCCACCATCCTGCAAATGGTTCCCGCGCTGCGCGATGACGCCGTCGGTCAGGCCGCGGTCGAAATCGCGCTGACGCTGCTCAAGGCCGGCGCGCGCGCCATCGTCGCCGGCGGCGACGGCCCGCTGGTCGGCGAACTGCGCGCCTTCGGCGGCGAATGGCTGCCGATGACGACCGACACCATCAATCCGCTGCGCGTGTCCGGCAACACGCGCCATCTGCAGCAGCTCATCGCCGGCGAGCGCATCGACATCATGCACGCGCATTGCGCCGCCGCGGCGCGCAGCGCTTTGTCCGCCACCGCGCGGCAACCGGTCTACACCGTAACGTCATTCCCCGACCGGCTGCCGGCCAACTCGTCGCTGCAGACTTTTCTGCAGCGGCCTCTGGCGCTCGGCGATCGCGTCATCGCGCCATCGAGCTATGTGTCGCGGGCGATGATCGAGCGCTTCCGGATTCCAGCCGAGCGCATCACCGTGATCCCGCGCGCGGTCGACACCGAGAGATTTTCGCCGACACTGGTCAATGCCGATCGCATCGCCGCCATGCGGCGGGCGTGGGGCGTGCTGCCGCACATGCGTATCGTGCTGGTGTCGGGCCGGCTCGCGCCGTGGAACGGCCAGATGGTCATGGTCGATGCCGCGCGGCTGATGGTGGCGAATGGCGGCCGCAATACCGCCTTCGTCTTCGTCGGCGACGACCGCGCCAATCCGGCCTATCGCCATGCGCTGGCCAAGCGCGCGCGAGAGCACGGCATCGACACCCTCATCCGTATTGTCGGCCACTGCATCGACATGCCGACCGCGCTCGCCGCCGCCGATGTCGTCGTGGTGCCGTCGCTTCAGGCGCCGCTGACCGGCCGCGCCGCCGCCGAAGGCCAGGCGATGGGCCGCCCGGTCGTCACGACCACGGCCGGCGCGCTGCCGGAAAATGTGCTGGCGCCGCCGCGCATGCGCGAGGACCTGCGCACCGGCTGGATCGTACGGCCGGGTAACGCCAACGAACTGGCGCGCGCGACCGTCGCCGCGCTGGCGCTCGACGCCACCACCGCCGAGGCACTCGGCGCCCGGGCGCGGCAGTTCGCCGAGTTCATGTTCTCGCCATCGAGCGTCGCCGAAGCCATCCGCGGTGTTTACACATCGCTGCTGGCGCGCGACCGCTGACTTCCTCCCTTTTCGTCTCAGCAAGAATTCATGGTTTCCAGCAGCATTTCGAAACTTCCGGCACAAACGCCGCAGCTGCCGGATGTACTCGCGCCGCCGCCGCCCGCCAATTCGAACAGGACCGCGACCAAGCCGATCACCGTGCTGATCGTGGTGCCGACGCTCGATCAAGGCGCCGCCGAACACGGCGCGGTCGAACTGGTGCGCATTCTCAAATTGGCCGGGCATCACGCCATCGTCGCGGCGCGCTCCGGCCGCCTGATTGGCGACGTCATCAAAAGCGGTGGCGAGTTCATCGCGCTCGATGTCGCCAGCCGGAACCCGCTGGTGATACTGCGCAATGCAATCGCCTTGATGCGCATCGCAAGGCAGCGCGACTGCGACGTCATCCACGCGCTCGGCCGCGCCGGCGCCTGGAGCGCGGCGCTGGCGGCGAAGCAGCGCGGCATCGCCTTCGTCACCGGCTGGACCAAGGGCTTCAGCGAGAGCAATCCGTTCAAGCGGTTCTATAATGCCGTCATGGCGCGCGGCGACCGGGTCGTCGCCACCTGCGACGGCATCGCCGATCTCATTCACGCGCGCTATGGCACATCGCGGCAGCGCCTCGCCGTGGTGCCGCCGAGCATCGATTTTGCCGCCTTCGACCCGGCCGCGGTTACCTGGGAACGGACATCGGCCTTGCGCCGGGCCTGGGGCCTCGCGCCGGAAACCAAGGTCATTTTGGTCACCGGGCGGATCGTAAGGCGCAAGGGCCACCATGTCGTGGTCAAGGCGATCAAGCGCCTCAAGGACAGTGGGCTGGCCGATTTTGCCTGCGTGTTCGTCGGCGAGGACCGCGGCCGCGCCACCTACCCGGGGGAACTGTGGGATCTGGTGCTGGCCAACGGCCTGATGGATCACGTCCGCATGGCGGCGCCGGTGCGCGACATGCCGGCCGCCTATGCGACGGCCACGGTCGTCGTTTCGGCGGCGATCCAGCCCGAGGGCGTACAGCGCGCCATTCTCGAAGCCCAGGCGATGGCCCGGCCGGTCATCGTGTCCGATCTCGCCGCCGGCCCGGATGTGGTTCTGGCCACGCCCGCCGTCCCGGACAACCGGGCGACCGGTCTTCGCTGTCCGGCTGGCGACGAGGAGGCCCTCGCCGCCGCCGTGTTCCGGCTGCTGACGATGGCAGAGCCCGCCCGGGCCGCCATGGGCCGGCGTGGCCGCGCCTGGGTGATCGACCGTTTCGACGCCTCGGTCGCCGCCGGGCGCATGCTCGCGCTGTACCGCGAACTGACCGGCCGGCGGCAACAAGCCGGCCGGAACCGCGTTGACTTATCGGGGCCCGATACCGATCTTTAGCTATGTCTTCAGGCTTGGGCGGCCCGGTCTTTTGGACTCGAAAAGGGCCCGATGCTATAGTCGCCCATCGTTTCAACAGCAGAGGAGAGAAGTGCCATTCGTCGTCCGATGAAAGCCGCGATGCCCGCCCCGAAGGATGGTCCGCGCGTCAACGAAGAGATCCGCTCCCGCGAGGTTCAGCTGATCGATGCCACCGGTGAAAACAAAGGTGTCGTCACCACCGAAACCGCCATTGGGCTAGCCCAGGCGGCCGGGCTTGATCTCGTCGAGATCGCCCCGAATTCCACGCCGCCTGTCGCCAAGATTCTCGATTACGGCAAATACAAATTCCAGGCGCAGAAGAAGGCGGCGGAAGCCCGCAAGAAGCAGAAGGTCGTCGAGATCAAGGAGATCAAGCTCCGCCCGATGATCGACGATCACGATTACCAGGTGAAGATGCGCTCGATGCAGCGGTTCTTCGAGGAAGGCGACAAGGTCAAGATCACCTTGCGTTTCCGCGGCCGCGAAATGGCGCACCAGGAACTCGGCTACAAGCTTCTGCAGCGGGTGAAGGAAGACACCGACAAGATTTCCAAGGTCGAGTCGGAACCGCGCTTCGAAGGCCGCCAGATGGTGATGCTGCTGGCGCCGCGTTAATAAGCGGTCCTTGATCTGAACTAAAAACGCGCCGGGAAACCGGCGCGTTTTTTATTTCAACCAGCTAGCGCTTCTCCGCTTCCCAGCGGCCTGCGCAGGCGCCGGCATTGCCAGTACCTTGCCATGTGCCGGTGCCGCTCGCGCCTGCCAGTTTGCCGGAGCCGGTCGCGCCCTGCTCGCCGAGGCGGATATTGACCTTCACCGCGCCATTGCCGGCGACGGTGCCGGACAAGTTGACCTGCTCGCGGCCGGCATAGCTCAGCTTGCCGTCGTCAACCGCCACTTCGTAGCGATAGGCCTGATCGCAATTGCCCTTTTCGGTGATAATCAGCACCGACCATTTCCCATCATGCGGCGACGCCTGCGCGGGCACGGCCGCGGCAAGTGCCAGAGCCAACACAAAACCACCCAGTTTGATCGCGCGTGACACCTTCGGTCGTCCTCCTGAATCGAGGCGACTCTACACCGCAACGCCCGCCACCCTGCGGTAGCGCGCTGCGCCGGAGCCAACCGGCTGCCAACGCCGCGCGCACCGTTTGGTTCTCCGCTGCGGCGCCTTAGGCCCGCCGCTGCGACCGGGCCGCCTGACGCACCGCCTGGCCGTAGCTGCCGAGCACGTTGGCACCGACCGACCACAGCTTGTTGGCGCCGCTGACCACCGTCACCAGTTCCTGGATCGGCCGGCGCTCGGCTTCCTGCGGCGGACGCGAGACGAACAGGTTGGAGTGATACAGCCCCTCGGTTTCGAAACCATCGGTATCGAGACCGCGCGCCTCAACGGCGGTGATCGCCTTTTCCATTTCGTCGCGATCGGCAAAGCGCCGCTGCACGAAGGTGGCGCCTTCGTAACGCTCGGTGACGAGACCCTGCGCCGCCAGCGTCCGGTCAATGTCGTCGAACGGAAACATGCGCAGCACGAAATTGGCGGCCCAAGGGGCGTCCTTTGCTTCACGGCCCTTGCGCGCCACCTTGGCGATGCGCTGGAAGGTCTTGGACGTCACGTAACCGACGCAGCCGGTCGAAACGATGAGGTCGACTTTCTCCAGGATCGCCGCCTCGGCCGCAGTCGGATCGCGGCTTTCCAGATCGATGGCGAGGCCGTGATCGAGAATTCCGGCGTCCTCCGCGTAGCGGACCGCGTTTTCGGAAACGTCGAGGCCAACAAGCCGTACGCCCTCGTGCCGCGGCCAGGATTGGTAGAAATGCCGGTCATGCTCGAGCATCTCGGCGCTGCTCAGCCCCTGCAGGGCCGGCGCCGTATAGCGCTGGCGAAGCGCCTCGTAGTCGATGGCGAACTTCATGAGCGCGCCGTTGATCGCGTAGGAGCAGCCGACATCCAGAACGGTAACCGGCTCCGACTGGGTCTCCTGGCGGGCCCGGACCAACTGGGCGAAAATCGGCTGCGCCAGATGCGGAATGATATAGTCGAGCTGTCCAAGGTACTTGAAGTAATTCCTTGGGTCTTTTGACGTATACAGGTCGGTAAAATCGACCTTTGCCTGATTTATTTCAGAATAATTGACCGATATGTTCACGTGAATACGCTCCTCTATGCGCGCGCCGCGGCGCCCCAGCCTCCGATATTGTGGGTGTGCAACACATATAACTGATCGCGGTCGAGGTCGCAACCTCGTAAGACTATGATTTTCCTCGCAAAATGAGAAAAATGCGGCCCGGTTACTATGATCTGGCCATTGCGGCGGCCAGCGTTCCGCCGCAGCGCCGATCCTGTTGATAATCGGCCAGACCTCTGGCATACACCGCGCTCTCGCCGACCGGCCGACAAGGGCTGCCGTGGCGGCGATACCCGCTCAATTCCGAGCACCAGCCTCAGGCCAGTTCGCCTAGGGCTGATTTCTGGCTGTGCCAAGTCTCGCAACTTGAGCGCGGCCCATTGGAGAGCCAAATGCCCAAGCTGAAGACCAAATCGGGCGCTAAAAAGCGCTTCAAAATCACCGCGACCGGCAAGGTGAAATTCCAGCAGTCCGGCAAACGTCACGGCATGATCAAGCGCACGACCAAGCAGATCCGCGAACATCGCGGCACCGCTGTGCTGTTCAAGACCGACGGCGACAACATCAAGAAGTACTGGCTGCCCAACGGCTAAGCCGCTTCCTGATCGCCATCCCCTCATACGTTTGCAGATTTTGCTGAAGGAGTTTCCTCATGGCTCGCGTTAAACGGGGCGTCACTGCCCACGCCAAGCACAAGAAAGTCTATAAGGCCGCCAAGGGCTTTTATGGCCGCCGCAAGAACACCATCCGCATCGCCAAGCAGGCGGTGGAGAAGGCCGGCCAGTACGCATTCCGCGACCGCAAGCGCAAGAAGCGTACGTTCCGCGCCCTCTGGATTCAGCGCCTCAACGCCGCCGTGCGTCCGTTCGGCCTGAACTACTCGCGCTTCATCGACGGCCTCACCAAGTCCGGCCTCAATCTCGACCGCAAGGTTCTCGCGGACCTCGCGATCAACGAGCCGGCGGCCTTTGCGGCCATCGTCGAAAAGGTGAAGGCCGCGCTGCCCGCGCAGGCTGCGGCGTAAGTCATCGTCATGCCCGGCCTTGTGCCGGGCATCCACGACTTCCTTAGCTAAGACGTGGATGGCCGGGACATAAGGGCGTTTACGCCCGTCTTGCGACGGGCTATGCCCCGGCCATGACCAGCTAAATTGCTGGTTGCTGGGTCCCCATGTCCGACATCGCCAAACTCGAATCCGAACTTCTCGCCGCCATCGGCGCCGCCAAGGATGAAGCGGCGCTGGAAGCTGTGCGCGTCTCCGCGCTCGGCAAAAGCGGCTCGGTGTCGGCGCTCCTGAAAACGCTCGGCGGCATGACGCCGGACGAGCGCAAGGAGAAGGGCCCGGCGATCAACGGCCTGAAGGACCGGGTCGGCGCCGCCCTCGCCACCGCCAAGGATAACCTCGCCGCCGCCGCGCTCGATGCGCGCCTTGCATCCGAAACCATCGACGTCACGTTGCCGGTGCGCGAACCGCAGGCCGAAACCGGCCGCGTCCACCCGATCAGCCAGGTGATCGACGAGCTCACCGCGATCTTCGCCGACATGGGTTTCTCGGTTGCCGAAGGTCCGGATATCGAGACCGACGACTACAACTTCACCAAGCTGAATTTCCCCGAAGGGCATCCCGCCCGGGAAATGCACGATACGTTCTATTTCCCGCCGAAGCCGGACGGCTCGCGGCTGCTGCTGCGCACGCACACGTCACCGGTGCAGGTGCGCACCATGCTGACCAAGCAGCCGCCGATCCGGGTCATTTGCCCCGGCCGCACCTATCGCTCGGACAGCGACCAGACGCACACGCCGATGTTCCATCAGGTCGAAGGCCTGGTGATCGACAAGGGATCGCATCTCGGCCACCTCAAGTGGATCCTCGAGGAATTCTGCAAGGCGTTCTTCGAAGTCGACAGCGTGAAGATGCGCTTCCGTCCGTCGTTCTTCCCGTTCACCGAGCCGTCGATGGAAGTCGACATCCAGTGCCGCCGCGACAAGGGCGAAATCCGCTTTGGCGAAGGCAATGACTGGCTGGAGATTCTCGGCTGCGGCATGGTGCACCCGAACGTGCTGAAGAACTGCGGCCTCGATCCCGACGTCTACCAGGGCTTCGCCTGGGGCATGGGCATCGATCGTATCGCCATGCTCAAATACGGCATCAACGATCTGCGCGCCTTCTTCGAGGCCGACGTGCGCTGGCTCAACCACTACGGCTTCCGCCCGCTCGACTTCCCGACGCTCGCGGGGGGATTGAGTTCGTGAGTTTGATGCAGGCGATGGCCTGTCCCCTCCCCCGCTTGCGGGGGAGGGTTAGGGAGGGGGAATATAGGATTGCCCCGATGATGACGTCACGCAAAGAGCCGCAATGGCAAGTGGCGCGGATGGCGCGCTCGCGCGCCCGCTCGCTGCGCCGCGATTCAACTGACGCCGAGAGACTGATCTGGAGCGCATTACGCGCTCATCGCCTCGATGGCGCGAGCTTCCGCCGCCAGACGCCGATCGGACCCTATATCGTCGATTTCTGCTGCCACGCAGCCAACCTCGTTGTTGAGCTCGACGGCGGACAGCATTTCGACAGTGATCAAATTACGAAAGACGGGCGACGCGACGCCTTTCTCAGCGCGAAGGGTTATCGTGTCCTTCGCTTCAGCAACCATGACGTCATGACCAATCGCGATGGGGTTCTTGAGGTAATTGCCGCCGTCCTGGCAAACGCCCCCTCCCCAACCCTCCCCCGCAAGCGGGGGAGGGAGTCGCGCCGCGTTGCGGGGAAACTCCCATGAAATTCACCCTCTCCTGGCTGAAGGATCACTTCAACACCACGGCCTCGCTCGACGAGATCGTCGAGAAGCTCACCATGATCGGGCTCGAGGTCGAGCACGTCGAGGACAAGGCCAAGGAGTACGAACCCTTCAAGGTCGTGCAGATCCTCGAGGCCGTGCAGCACCCGAACGCCGACCGCCTGCGTGTCTGCAAGGTCGATAACGGCACAGGCACGCCGCTGCAGATCGTCTGCGGTGCGCCGAACGCGCGCGCCGGCCTCAAGACCGTGCTCGGCCTGCCGGGCACCTATATCCCGGCAAAAGACATCACCTTGTCGGTCGGCAAGATTCGCGGCGTCGAATCACAGGGCATGATGATTTCCGGCGCGGAGATCGGCTTTTCCGCCGACAGCGACGGCATCATCGAAATGCCGGCCGATGCGCCGATCGGAGAGCCGTTCGCCAAGGTGCTCGGCCTCAACGAGCCGGTGATCGAAATCAACCTGACGCCGAACCGCCCGGACTGCACCAGCGTCAACGGCATCGCGCGCGATCTCGGCGCCACTTTGATCGGCGAGTATCTCGAGAACACACCGCAGCGCGTCGAAGGCACCTTCCCCTGCCCGGTCAAGGTGACCATCGAAGACCCTATCCTGTGCCCGGGCTTCGGCCTGCGTCTGGTGCGCGGCGTCAAGAACGGCCCGTCGCCGGAATGGATGCAGAAGCGGCTCACTGCGATCGGTCTGCGTCCGATCAATGCGCTGGTCGACATCACCAACTATATGACCTTCGACCGCGGCCGGCCGCTGCATGTGTTCGACGCCAAAAAGGTGACGGGCAATCTCACCGTCCGCCGCGCCAGGAATGGCGAGACGCTGCTGGCGCTCGACGGCCGCACCTACGAACTCGACAGCGCCATGTGCGTGATCGCCGACGAACGCGCCGTGGAATCGCTCGCCGGCATCATGGGCGGCGAGGAATCGGGCTGCGACGAGAACACCACCGACGTGCTGATCGAATCGGCGCTGTGGGATGCGTTCAACATCGCGCAGACCGGCCGCAAGCTCGGCATCAACACCGACGCGCGCTACCGCTTCGAGCGCGGCGTCGATCCGAACTTCATGCTGCCCGGCCTCGAAATGGCGACCGGCCTGGTGATGGACCTGTGCGGCGGCGAGCCGTCGGAGGTCGTGGTCGCCGGCAACCCGAAGGCCCAGGAAGTCATCATCGACTATCCGGTCAGCGAGCTGGAGCGCCTCGCCGGCATCAAGCTGCCGCTGATCGAAACCAAGCGCCTGCTGGAGCGCCTCGGCTTCTTCGTCGCCGGGCCGAACGAGCGCCTCAAGATCGCCGTGCCGTCATGGCGGCCGGACGTGCATGGCCGCGCCGATATCGTCGAGGAACTGGTGCGCATCACCGGCGTCGATGCTGTGCCGTCGACGCCATTCCCGCGCGGCGACGATGCGCGCAAGCCGGTGCTGACGCCGATCCAGTCGCGCACCCGCAAGGCCAAGCGCGGTCTCGCGGCGCGCGGCCTTGTCGAGGCCGTCACCTGGTCCTTCGTGCCGAAGCGCGAAGCCGAATTGTTCGGCGGCGGCCAGAAAGAATTGGCGCTGGCCAATCCGATCGCGGCCGAACTCTCCGACATGCGGCCGAGCCTGCTGCCGGGCCTGATCGCCTCGGCGCAGAAGAACGCCGACCGTGGCTATCCCGATGTCGCTTTGTTCGAGGTCGGCCAGATCTTCAAGGGCGACAAGCCGGAAGACCAGTTCATCGCCGCGAGCGGCATCCGCCGTGCGCTGGCGAAGCCGGAAGGCGCCGGCCGTCACTGGACGCAAGCCGCCAAGCCAGTCGATGCTTTCGACGCCAAGGCCGACGCCTTCGCCGCGCTGAGTGCGGCCGGCGCGCCCATGGCCGCGCTGCAGGTCGTGCCCGGCGGTCCGGCGTGGTTTCATCCGGGACGCTCCGGCACCATCCAGATGGGGCCGCAGAACGTTATCGGCCATTTCGGCGAAATCCATCCGCGCATTCTCGCCGCGCTGAAGATCGACGGCCCGCTGGTCGGCTTCGAAGTGCTGCTCGACAATATCCCGGCCGCCAAGCCGAAGCCGACTCGCGCCAAGCCGTTACTGGCGTTGTCGCCGTTACAGCCGGTGACCCGTGACTTCGCCTTCGTCGTCGACGCCACGGTGAAGGCGGGCGACATCGTGCGCGCCGCGCAGAATGCCGACAAGAAGCTGATCGCCGGCATCACCGTGTTCGATCTCTACGAAGGCAAAGGCATCGAGCCGGGCAAGAAGTCGGTGGCCATCGCCGTCACCATCCAGCCCGCCGACAAGACCATGACCGACGCCGAGATCGACGTGCTGGCGCAGAAGATCGTGGCGGACGTGTCGAAGCGCACCGGCGGCGTGCTGCGCGGTTAAGCCGGCACCAGATCCGCAAACGCGAACCCATCCCGCATAACCGTCTCACCCTTCGTCACCGCGATGCGCCGCCCGAGCATCGGCCCGGCGGCGACGAAGGAATGAAACTCGCCGTTCTCGCCGCAGGGATCGACGCCTTCCGGCAGACCGGCCAATAAAGCCTCGTCGAAACGGCGTCCGGCGAACGACGCATCAAGCTTGCTCCGATCGACCACCGCCAGATAGGCCTCGACGCCGCCGGCGATCATGTCGCGCGCCAGCGCGGCGGTGGGCCGCCGCCACAGTGGAAACGCGCAGGCCATGCCGACCGATTTCATCTTCTCTTCGCGATAGGCGCGCAGATCGGCGAGAAACAGATCGCCAAAGATGACATGCGTGACGCCGTCGGCCTTGGCACGCTCCAGCGCCACCGCCATCTCGCGCTCATAGATCTCGTTCGGGCACGGATAGGGAATGCGCACCGTGATTGACGGCAACCCGGCGGCCGCAAGCTGCGCCGCCAACAATTCCTCGCGCACGCCATGCATCGACACGCGCTGAAAGCTGTCGGTGACCGTCGTCAGCGCACCGACAATATCGTAGTCGCCACTGCCGCGCGCCTCATGCAGAGCCCAGGCGCAGTCCTTGCCGCTCGACCAGGCGATGAGGGCCTTGGGTTTGTTCATCAGTTACGGATACCAAAAATTGCGGTGTCATGGCCGGACTTGATCCGGCCATCCCGCTTAGGGACGCACATGCCCACCTAAGCGAGATCGCCGGGTCAAGCCCGGCGATGACAGGATTATATGGTATGCAAACTCTTACCGAAAGAGGTCAGCCCGTGATCAAAACGCTGTCATTACGGGCTTTTTATTGCCTAACGAAATCTTGCGCCAATCGGCAGACGAGGAACCGTTTCGCAATCTGTCTTGCCTAAGCTCACCAACAACCAGACGCGAAAAGCGCACCGGGGAAATGTCAGCGAGGGCGCGGGACGCGCACGAATGTCATGGGGTGGGTCAGCAACGGCGTCGGGCATCTGATTGCCCGCTATCTCGGCAAGCCCGAAGCGGGCTATCACGAGTTCACGCCCGGCCGTGCCGACGCGCTGGCCACGACGCTCAAACCCGGCGACGTGCTCCTGATCGAAGGCAACAGCCACATCGCTGGCGTTATCAAATATCTTACGCAATCGACCTGGTCGCACGCCGCGCTTTACACCGGGCCGATCGGCGACCGCGTCGCGGCCAACGGCGAGCCGCTCGCACTGGTCGAAGCCGAACTCGGCAAGGGTGTCGTCGCCGTGCCGCTGTCGAAATACGGCAACGCGCATACGCGCATATGCCGGCCGGTCGGCCTGTCAGACGACGACCGCATTCGCGTCTGCAATTATGCCTGCGAGCGCATCGGCTTCGATTACGACGTCAAGAACATCCTCGATCTGGCGCGCTATCTGTTTCCGCTACCGGTGCCGCGCCGTTTCCGCCGCCACATGCTGGCGCTCGGCTCCGGACACCCGACGCGCATCATCTGCTCAGCGCTGATCGCGCAGGCGTTCGAATACGTGCGCTATCCCATCCTGCCCAGGATCACCCGCGCCGACAGCGAAGCCGAGCGCGCCGAGATCCTCGAAATCCGCCACTCCTCGCTGTATGCGCCGCGCGACTTCGATATCTCGCCCTACTTCCAGGTGGTGAAGCCGACCATCGAGGGTGGTTTCGATTATAAATCGGTCGCCTGGGCCGACTTGCAAATGGCCGACCTGCCTGTCGCCGAGGCGGTGGCGCTGGTGCCGGGCGGGGAAGAGGCGACCGAGAAGACGGCGGCTTAAATCGCTGTCATGGCCGGGCTTGACCCGGCCATCCCGCTTGGGTGAGTAGTGCGCCCCTAAACGAGATCACCGGGACAAGCCCGGTGATGACAGATGGAATTCCTGTCGCAGGCTCTTGCCCCGCGCCACCTTGGTCCTACTTCTTCCCCCATGCTCGACGCCGCCTTCAAAGCCTTTGCCCAGATGTTCGCCCCGCCGCTGCGCGGCGTGCTGATGAAAGCCGTCGGGCTGGCGCTGCTGTTCATCGTCATCATCGGCATTGTGCTGCAGCGGGTGCTGGCGGGGCTGGCCGACTCGGGCGCCAACTGGGCCGAGCAGACCGCGGGTTTCGCGCCGCATTCGGTGTGGGCGGCTTTGGCCTGGGTGCTGTCGATCATGGCCAGCCTCGGCATCATCACCGGCGCGGTGTTCCTGATGCCGCCGGTGTCGGCGCTGGTCGGCAGCTTCTTCGTCGACGACGTCGCCGACGCGGTCGAGCGCGAGCACTATCGGGCCGAGACGCCCGGCACAGCCGTGCCGCTCATGACCGGCGTGATCGAAGGCATCAAGATCGCGCTTTTGTCGCTGCTGGTCTATGTTGTGGCGCTGCCCTTCGTGCTGTTCGCCGGCTTCGGCTTTCTTATCCTTTATGTCGCGACGGCCTATCTGCTCAGCCGCGAATATTTCGAGCTCGCCGCCATGCGCTTCCGCTCGCCGGCGGAGGCGACCGCGATGCGCAAGGCGAACGCGGGCTACATCTTCGTCGCCGGTCTGGTGATCGCGTTGTTTGTGTCGATCCCGATCCTCAACTTCGCGACGCCCGTCTTCGCCATGGCCTTCATGGTTCACATCCACAAGAAGCTGGCGGGCCGGCGGGCCGAATTGATCGAGCCGGTGCGATAGCATCCCGTCATTCCGGGCTCGCGTGCTTTGCACGCGCCCCGGAATGACTAGAGAATCGTCTTCCCCGGCCACTGGCACAGATCCGCAATCACGCAGCGCTCGCACAAAGGCTTGCGCGCGATGCAGGTGTAGCGCCCATGCAGGATCAGCCAGTGATGCGCGTGGCGCTTGTACTCGGGCGGGATAACCTCCTCGAGCTTCATCTCGACATCGTTCACCGTCTTGCCCGGCGCCATGCCGGTGCGGTTGCCGACGCGGAAGATGTGGGTATCGACGGCGATGGTGTGCTCGCCGAAGGCGGTGTTCAGCACGACATTCGCCGTTTTGCGGCCGACGCCGGGCAAGGCTTCCAGTGCTTCGCGCGTTCGCGGCACCTCGCCGCCATGCTCCGAGACGAGAATGTGCGCCAGCATCGCCACGTTCTTCGCCTTGGTGCGAAACAGGCCGATGGTCTTGATCAGCTCGCGAATGCGGTCTTCGCCCAGCGCCGCCATCTTGGCCGGCGTATCGGCTAGCGCGAACAGAGCCGGCGTCGCCTTGTTGACCCCGGCATCGGTCGCCTGAGCCGACAGCACCACCGCGACCAGCAGCGTGAATACATTGGAGTAATGAAGCTCGGTGGTCGGCTCCGGGCTCGCCGCCTCCCAGCGCCGGAAAGCCTCCTTGATCTGCGCCGCCGTCATCGGCTTCGAGGCGCCATGCGCTGCCTTGAGGTCGGCCTTCTGCCGCTTGGGCGCCGGCTTCACCTTGGCGGCGCTGCCCTTTTTCGCCTTTGTGAGCGCCGCCCTGACGGACGGCTTGCCTGAAACCTTTTTTCGGGCCGATTTTTTCGCCATGATTTCCGGTATAATCGGCCGCATGACGGCGGACAATATCAGCCACGATGTGCGCGACACGCTGGAGCCGACCCTGTTTTACGCGGTGATCACGCCGCACCGGTCGCTCGGCAATCTCGGCTTTCTGATCCTGATGATGGTGTTCGGGGTCGCCAGCTTTTTCGCCGGCGGCGCCTTCCTGGCGATGGGCGCCTGGCCGGTGTTCGGCTTCTTCGGCCTCGACGTGCTGCTGCTGTTCATCGCTTTCCGCATCAATTATCGCCGCGCCGCCGCCTTCGAAGAAGTGACGGTAACGCCGTCGGCGCTGACGGTACGCAAGGTCAGCCACAATGGCCGGGCGCGCGAATGGTCGCTCAATCCGCTGTGGGCGCGGCTGGAGAAGGACGAGTACGAGGAATACGGCATCGCCCGGCTGTTTCTCGTCAGCCATGGCAAGCAGCTCACCATCGCCAGTTTCCTCGGCCCCGACGAAAAGGCCGGCTTCGCCGAGGCTTTGACCCGCGCTCTGGGCGACGCCAGACGCGGGCCGATCCACACGGCAAATTCCTGATTTCAGAAACCGGGTGGGCCGCCCACGGCCGCCGTTTTAAATAGCCGGCATGAACACAGAAACCGCTAACCCCTCCGCAAAGCCGGCCATCCGCAGCCGTTTCGGCGATTTCGCCGAACTGTCCACCGCCGCGGCGGATTACGACATCGTGCGCCGCGCCATCGCCCATATTCGGGGCAACTGGCGCGCCCAGCCCGAGGTCGAGGCCATTGCGGATGCCGCCGGCGTCACCCCGACCGAACTGCACCATCTGTTTCGCCGCTGGTGCGGCCTGCCACCCAAGGCCTTCCTGCAGGCCCTGACGCTGGACAGCGCGCGGGAGCTGCTGCGCTCCTGCGCGAGCGTGCTCGACACCGCTTATGAAGTTGGCCTGTCCGGTCCCGGCCGTCTGCACGATCTATTCGTCACGCACGATTCGATGTCGCCCGGCGAATGGAAGGTCGGCGGCGACGGCCTGACCATGACCTATGGCTATCATCCCTCGCCCTTCGGCATGGCGCTGGTGATGTTGGCGCCGCGCGGACTCGCGGGTCTTGCCTTCGCCGATCCGGGCGAGGAGCATGCCGCACTCGACGATATGAAGCGGCGCTGGCCGCGCGCCACTTATGTCGAGGACTATGCCGCGACCGCGCCGACCGCGCGCCGTATTTTCGACTCCGCACTGTGGAAGGAAGACCAGCCGCTGCGCGTCGTGCTCATCGGCACCGACTTCGAAGTGCGCGTGTGGGAGAAGCTGCTCACCATTCCGCTCGGCAAGCTGACGACCTATTCCGATCTCGCCGCTTGTGCCGGCGCACCGAAAGCACCACGCGCGGTCGGCGCAGCCGTCGGCAAGAACCCGATCAGCTTCGTGGTGCCGTGCCATCGCGTCATCGGCAAGAGCGGCGAACTCACCGGCTATCACTGGGGCATCACGCGCAAGCGCGCCATGCTCGGCTGGGAAGCTGGCTTCTGTTCGAGCTGATATTTGTTCCGCTGACATTTCGCGCGTCATTTGTAAATTCGTGACGCGGAACCCGGAACGACTCCTCACGATGCGACGTTTGGTCTGCGCTCCTTCGAGGGAGCATGACATTCAGCGACTCTGGAGGAGACCATGAAACTTCCGATGCTGGCGGCTGCGGCCGCTCTCACGCTGGCGCCCGCCGCGGCTTTCGCGCAGGCGTCGACTGTTGGTGGCGCGGCGACGGGCGCTGTTGTTGGTGGTGTTGTTGCCGGTCCCGTCGGTGCCGTTGTTGGTGCCGGCGTTGGTGCCGGTGTCGGCAGCGCCGCCGAGCCGCCGCGCGAAGTGGTGACCTATGTCGAGGCCGAACAGGTCCCGACCGATACCGTCGTGGTTCAGGAAGAAATCGTCGTCGGCAAGCCGGTACCGCGCACTGTGCAGCTCCGCCCGGTGCCGAACCACACCGAGTTCCGCTACGCTTTCGTCAACAAGGAACGCGTGATCGTCGATCAGCGCGGCAATGTCGTGAAGATCATCGACTAGGCCCCCCCGACCTGGTCGACAAGCAAAGGCTCCGCGTCCCCCTCGCGGAGCCTTTCGCTTATGGTGCATCAGTCCGGCCAACGCGGCGGATGCGTCCCGAGCGGTACCGACGGCCGCGCCCAGTGCGGCGGCGTTTCGCTCATCGTTGCCGGATGGCGTACCGCCGACAGACGCCCGAAGCCCGACGAACTTTCTTCCAGACAATCAAGCACATCACCCCGCACCGGGTCGTGCGCGCCCATGCCCTCAATGCGGCCGAGCGAGCGCAGCCAGCGTCCGGTCTGCGCCAGCGACACCCGTACATGCCATGAGCCGCCTTTGACACGCTGGCGCAGAAGCGCGGTCATGGCGCCGTAGGCAATGAGATAGCCGGACGCATGATCGAGAATTTGTGCCGGCAATGGCTTCGGCCCGTCGATGCCGGCGGCTTTGGCTTCGGCATCGTTGAAGCCGCTCGCGGTCTGCACCAGTGAATCGAAGCCGCGGCGGCCGGCCCACGGCCCCTCATGCGAATAGGCGCATAGCGAGACATAGACGATGCCGGGATTGAGGCGCGCTGCCTCCTCCGGTCCGAAGCCGAGCGCGGCAAGGCCGCCGGGCCGGTAGCCCTGCACCACAATGTCCGCCTCGCGCAGCAAGGCGGTGAAACTGTCGCGTCCCTTGGCGTCGTGCAGATCGATGTGCGTCGAGAACTTGCCCCGGCCGGTGTCGATGATGAGCGGCGCCACCGACGGCAGGTTCGGCGACGTCACCAGCATGACATCGGCGCCATGCGCAGCCAGAGTCATGGTGCCGACCGGGCCGGCGATGATGCGCGTGAGATCGAGCACCTTGATGCCCGTAAGCGGCCGCGCGCCTTGCGGCCAGCCACGCGGCGCGGCATCGCCAATACGCTCGACCGACATCAGCGGCAGGGCCGCGATGGCCTGACCTTGCGGATGCGCATCCCATTCGTCGAATGTGCGCATCGCAGCGACGACGAGGCCCGCCTTCGCCGCCGCATCCTCGACGTCGAATGCTTTCCAGTTCTTCAGCGCTTCGGCGACAGCGGCCTTGTCATAGGCGCAGCCGAGCAGCTTGAGCACACCGTCGCGATGATGCGGAAAATTCGTGTGTAGCCGCACATAGCAGCCGTCGCCGCATGGATAGGCGCCGGCGATCTTGTCCCATAGTTCCGGCGCCGGCTTGCCGTCGATCTCGAGATAACGCTCGCTGCGCGCCGCGATGGCAGCCGCGCGCATATCGACGCCGACGCGCTGCGCCTTGCCGGTGCGCGCGCGCCACACTTCGGCGGCGGCCAGCGCCGAGGCGGCGACGCTGGCCTGCATCGCCGTGCCGACCGCGAAGGATGACGGCAATACCGGCTCGGCGCCGGTGAGATCGACACGATCCAGCGCCGCCGGATCGTGGCCGAGCAGCGTCCAGATGGCGCCAAGCGCAGTATGCGAATCGACCATGGCGGAGGCCTTTAAGCCGGGCCGTACTCTTGCGCCAGCCTATTCCGCGTTTAGTTGACGATAGAACCGCGATCCTTCAAAACCCCCGAAATTGGCTAAAACCGGGAATTTCCAATGCAGAAGCGCCGCCCTGTCATGCTGGTTGTGCTCGACGGCTGGGGCTGGCGCGACGACGCTACCGCCAACGCCGTGCGCGAGGCGAAGACCCCGACCTTCGACCGCCTCTGGGCGACCTGCCCGCACGGCTTCCTGCGCACCTCCGGCAACGATGTCGGCCTGCCGCAAGGGCAGATGGGCAATTCCGAAGTCGGCCATCTCAACATCGGCGCCGGCCGCGTGGTGATGCAGGACCTGCCGCGCATCGACGACGCCATCGCCTCGGGCGAGATCGCCAGGGCGCCGGCCGTCACCAGCCTGATCGCAAAGCTCAAAGCCAGCGGCGGCACCTGCCATCTCGTCGGTCTTGTCTCACCCGGCGGCGTGCATTCGCACCAGAACCACGCGGTCGCGTTGGCCAAAATTCTGACGGATGCCGGCATTCCCGTGGCGGTGCATGCGCTCACCGACGGCCGCGATACGCCGCCGCAAGCGGCGGCCGGCTATCTCAAGTCTTTCACCGCCACGCTGCCGGCCTCGGCGAAGATCGCGACCGTCATCGGCCGCTATTACGCCATGGACCGCGACAAACGCTGGGACCGCGTGTCGAAGGCCTATGACGCCATCGTCTCGGGCGAAGGCGCGCGCTTTGCCGATGCGCAGGCCGCCATCGCCGATGCATACGCCAGCAAGGTCACCGACGAGTTCATTGTGCCGGCCGCGATCGGCGATTACGCCGGCATGAAGGATGGCGACGGCGTGCTGTGCTTCAACTTCCGCGCCGACCGCGTGCGCGAGATCCTCGACGCGATGCTCGATCCGGCCTTCGACGGCTTCGCGCGCAAGCGCACGGTGAAGGTCGCCGCCGCCGTCGGCATGGCGCAGTACAGCGAAAGCCTCGACAAACTGATGGCGACGATCTTTCCGCCGCAGAGCTTCCCCAACATCCTCGGCGAGGTCGTCGCCAATGCGCAGCGCACGCAGCTCCGCATGGCGGAAACCGAGAAGTATCCGCACGTCACATACTTCCTCAACGGCGGCCGCGAAGAGCCATTCACCGGCGAAGACCGCATCATGGTGCCCTCGCCCAAGGTCGCGACCTATGACCTGCAGCCGGAAATGTCGGCGCCCGAACTGACCGACAAGGCGGTGGAAGCGATCACGTCCGGCAAATACGACATGATCGTTTTGAACTTCGCCAATGCCGACATGGTCGGTCACACCGGCAGCATTCCGGCGGCGGTGAAGGCGGTGGAGACGGTCGATACGGGACTGGGCAGGATAGCCAAGGCCATCGAACAGATGGGCGGCGCGCTGCTCGTCACCGCCGATCACGGCAATGCCGAGATGATGGTCGATCCGGAAACCGGCGGCCCGCACACCGCGCACACGCTCAATCCAGTGCCGCTGATCCTGATGGGCGCCGGCAACCGCATCGTCGTCAAGGAAGGCCGCCTGGCCGACATCGCGCCGACTTTGCTCGAACTAATGGGCCTGCCCAAGCCGGCGGAGATGACGGGAACGTCGCTGCTGCAGGGATAGGCGCTTCCGCGTCATTCCGGACGCCGCGAAGCGGCGATCCGGAATCCAGAAACAAGCTCCGGCATATCGAGCTGGATTCCGGGTTCGCTCCTTCGGAGCGCCCCGGAATGACAGATTCAAAAATCCTTCAGCCCCAGCACATCCATCATCGAATAAAACCCGGGCTTCTGCTTTCTCGCCCAGCGCGCGGCATGCAAGGCGCCGTTGGCGAACAGCATCCGGTCCTCGGCCTTGTGCGTAAGCTCGATGCGCTCGGCGGGACCCGCGAACATCACGGTGTGCTCGCCGACCACGGTGCCGCCGCGCAAGGTGGCAAAGCCGATATCGCCGGGCACGCGCGCGCCGGTATGGCCGTCGCGCGAGCGCACCGAACGCTTGTCGAGATCGACGCCGCGGCCTTCGGCGGCGGCGCGGCCGAGCATCAGCGCGGTGCCCGACGGCGCATCGACCTTCTGGTTGTGATGCATCTCGAGAATTTCGATGTCGTAGATCTGATCAAGCGTCTTCGCCACGCGCTTCGTCAGCGCCGCCAGCAGATTGACGCCGAGGCTCATATTGCCGGACTTGACGATAATCGCACCGCCCTTCGCCGCCTCGGCCAGCTTCACATCGTCGGCGGCGCTCATGCCGGTGGTGCCGATGACATGGACCTTGCCCGCAGCGGCGGCGCGCGCGGCGTACTCGAGCGACGCGGCCGGCGCGGTGAAATCGACGATGCCGTCGGCAGTGGCCAGCAGCGGGGCAATGTCGCCGGTCAGCTTGATGCCGTTCTCGCCGGTACCGGCGAGATGGCCGGCGTCCCAGCCGATCAGCGGCGAGCGCGCATCTTCCAGCGCACCGGCCAGCGTGAAGTCCTTGGCTTCGGCAATGGCCTTGACCAGCGTGCGGCCCATGCGGCCGCCGGCTCCCGTGACGATCAAACGCATTTCAGCCATGGCTCAAGGCTCCCGGAGTTGAGGCAACGGGTATAGCGGGCCCGAGTGTGTCCGTCACGCCGGGCCGTCTCACGCCGTCATTCCGGGGCACGCGCGAACGCGCGTGAGCCCGGAATCCATACTCACGGACCGGGATTATGGATTCCGGGTTCGCGGCCTGACGGCCGCGCCCCGGAATGACGAAGTCGAGACTACGGCTGTGGGCCGTCATAGCCCTCGATGATGATCAGCTCCGCCAGCGAATGCGGCTGTCGGACCTTTATGTTCGCCTGGTATTCCGGTGAATTGTAGCAGGCCTTGGCGGTGGCGAGATCGGGAAACTCTATCACCACGTTGCGGCTGCGCGCGGTGCCCTCCGGCGCGTCGAACGGGCCGCCGCGGACGATGAAGCGGGCGTTGAACTTGGCGAAGATGGCCGGGTTCGCCAGCGAATACGGCTTGTAGCCCTCCTCGTCGTGAACATCGACGCGCGCGATCCAGTAGCCCTTGGCCATGTCGTTTCCTCTTCCCGTTTATTGTTGCTGCTGTTGCTGCTGCGCTTTTGCCTGCGCAATTTCATCGACGATCGCCTGCGCGGCCGCCTTCGGATCGGCGGCCTCGACGATCGGCCGGCCGACGACGAGATAATCGGCGCCGGCGGCAATGGCGCGCGCCGGCGTCATGATACGCTTCTGGTCGCCGGCGGCGCTGCCAGCCGGACGAATACCAGGCGTCACCAGCGCCATGCCGTCGCCGACAATGCCGCGCAGGTTCGCCGCTTCTTCCGGCGAACAAACAAGACCGTCAATGCCGATGCTGCGCGCCTGCGCCGCGCGCTTGGCCACCAGCGGACCGACGCTCATGGCGTAACCGGCTTCGGCGAGATCGTTGTCGTCATAGGAGGTGAGCACCGTCACCGCGAGGACCTTCAGCTTCGATCCGCGCGCGCCTTGCGCCGCCGCCTTCATGGTCTGCGGATAGGCGTGCACGGTGAGGAAGGTCGCGCCCATATTGGCGACGCTGGCGACGCCATGCGTGATGGTGTTGCCGATGTCGTGCAGCTTGAAATCGAGGAACACCTGCTTGCCGGCCGCGATCAGCCCGGCCGCGAAAGGCAGGCCACCGGCAAGGCCGAGCTGGTAGCCGATCTTGTAGAAGCTCGCCGCCGCGCCGATGCGGGACACCATGGCCTCGGCGTCGCTCACCGAGGGCACGTCCAGGGCGACAATCAGGCGGTCTCTCGGATCGATCGGCAACGGCTGCTCCCTGTCGGCGCGCTAGCCCATCAGCCGCGCCATCTCGACGAGGCGCGCAAGCTGGGCGTGAAACTTGTTGGCGAGATGGGTATCGGCGATGTTGCCCATTTCGTCAAAGGCATCGTCGGCGCCGGCAATGGCGAGTTGCTCCGGCAGCACCAGCGCGCCGCAGCCGATCTCGAGGATCTGCCGCAGCGCCTGCAGCGAATGCAGGCCGCCGGACGGCTCCGGCGACACCGACGCGATGGCGAAGACGCGGCTCTTGAACGCAGCATAGAGCGGGTCGCCCTTCTCGCGCACGCGCGACACCCAGTCGATGGCATTCTTGAGCAGCGGCGTGACCGAGGCGGAGTAATCCGGGCTGGCGATGAACACGCCGCGATGCGCCATGATCATGTGCTTGAGCTTGACGGCCGCCTCGGGCGGGCCGCTGCGCGCTTCGAGATCGGGATCGAACAGCGGCAGCGCGTAATCCTGCAGCGAGATGCGCGTCACCTCGATGTCGCGCAGGGTCAATTCCTTCGCCGCCAAGGCCGCCAGTTTGGCGTTGGACGAGCCGATGCGGGTCGATCCCGCGAAGGTGAGAATTTTCGGCGTGGGCATGGCATAGCCGCTTGTATCGTCGTCATGGCCGGACTTGTTCCGGCCATCCACGACTTCGTCTCAAGCATAGCCTAAAGACGTGGATGCCCGGGACAAGCCCGGGCATGACGGAGTGTGAGACAGCTACGCCTCGGCTTCAAACGCCGCGGTAGGTCCAGACCCGTGCCGGCGGCACATTGCGCCAGATCAGTTCCGACGGGGTGCCGGTGAGGCCGTGCAGGTCTTTCGGGATCGGCGAGCCGACCGCATAGGTGAATTGGACAAACGGCGCGTCGGGCTTGAGCAGCGCCAGAGCGTCGGAGATGAGGCGCAGGCGGGTGCGCAGCGGCTTGGTCATCAGCGGCAGGCCGGACACGACCGCGGCCGCGGGCTCGCGCACGATGCCCTCGAGCAGGCGGCGCAGGCGATAGGCGTCGCCCTGCACCACCGTGGCATCCGGATAGCGCGTGCGCAGCAGGCGGCAGAAATCGGGATCGAACTCGACGAGGATCAGCCGCTTGGGATCGATTCCGCGCTGAACCAGAGCTTCGGTCACCGGACCGGTGCCGGGCCCCAATTCGATCACCGGGCCGCTGGATTCCGGATCGACGCACTTGGCCATGCGGCGCGCCAGCGGCTTGCCGGACGGCATCACCGCGCCGGTGCGCAGGGGCCTCTCAAACCAGGTGCGGAGAAACTGCACCTCGTCGTCGAGACGAAGCGGCTTCTTGATGACGCGGGCGACTGGACGGGGTTGCATTGGAACTGGGCACCCGGGCGGGCGAGGACTGCCCGATATTGTCACGTAACGGTCACGGGGTATAGGCCACCCGTGGATGGGTCTCAAGCCGGTCAGGCCGAATAGCTGCCCCGATTTCCGAGCCCGTCGAGGAAGGTCCGCACCCGGCTGAGGAAACCGGACGATTCAGGCTGGGTGTGATCGGACGACAGCTTTTCGAACTCGGCCAGCAGTTCCTTCTGCCTCTTGGTCAGCTTCTGTGGCGTTTCCACCGCAACTTGAACGTACAGATCGCCGGTTTGTTTCGATCTCAGCACGGGCATGCCCTTGCCGGTAACACGGAAGCGCGAACCCGACTGGGTACCCGCCGGTATTTTGACCTTGGCTTCGCTACCGTCGATAGCAGGCACCTCGATTTCGCTACCCAACGCCGCGGTAACCATGGAGATCGGCACCCGGCAGTGCAGGTCGGCACCGTCGCGCTGGTAGAGCTCGTGCGGCTCGAGCGACAGGAAAATATAGAGGTCGCCCGGCGGACCGCCGCGCACGCCGGCCTCGCCCTCGCCGGACAGGCGGATGCGGGTGCCGTCCTCGACGCCGGCCGGGATGTTGACCTGGAGAGTGCGCTCGCGCGTCACGCGGCCAGCGCCCGCGCAGGCGGCGCAGGGATCGTCGATCACCTGGCCGCGGCCATGACAGGTCGGGCAGGTGCGCTCGAGTGTGAAGAAGCCCTGGGCGTGGCGCACCTTGCCGGCGCCGCCGCAGGTCGAGCACGCCTTTGGCTTGGTGCCGGCCTTGGCGCCGGTGCCGGAGCAGACTTCGCAGGTCACCGAGGTCGGGATGCGCACCTGCGCATTCTTGCCGGCGAAAGCTTCCTCGAGCGTGATCTCCATGTTGTAGCGCAGATCCGAACCGCGCTCGCGGCCCGAGCCGCCGCCGCGCCGGCCGCTCATGCCGAACAGGTCTTCGAAGATGTCGGAGAAGGTCGAGGCGAAATCGGCGCCGAAGCCGTGGCCGCCGCCACCGCCGCCCTGCTCGAAGGCGGCATGGCCGAAGCGGTCATAGGCGGCGCGCTTCTCGGCATCCTTCAGCACGTCATAGGCTTCGTTCAGGTCCTTGAACTTCGCCTCGGCTGCCTTGTCGCCCGGATTACGGTCCGGGTGGTACTTCATCGCGAGCTTGCGATAAGCCTTCTTCAGCTCATCCTCGCCCGCATCCCGGGCCACGCCCAGGGTCTCGTAATAGTCCTTCTTGGCCATGACGTGGCCTGTCCCCCAAGCTCCGGAACGAAGATGCGCCCGGCTCCATCGCCGGAGCCGGGCGCCCGCAGGTCAGCGTGCGGAGCCGAGCTCCGCCGGGCGCCTCACTCCGGCTTCTTCTTGGTGGGGTCGATCTCCTCGAACTCGGCGTCCACCACCTTCTCACCGGGCTTGCCCTCGGCCTGGCCGGTCTGGCCGGCCTCTGGCGCGGTGCCCTCGGCCGGGTTGGCCTTGTAGATCGCCTCGCCCATCTTCATCGCCGCGGCGGAAAGGCGCTCGGTGGCGCTGCGGATGGCCTCCGCATCCTCGCCGTCGCGGGCGCTGCGGGCCGCCTCAAGGGCTGCCTCGGCCTCGCCCTTCTCGGCGGCGCCGACCTTGTCTCCGTTCTCCTTCAGCGACTTCTCGGTCGTGTGGATCAGGGCCTCCAGCTGGTTCCGGGCCTCGACCGCCTCGCGCCGCTTCTTGTCGGCCTCGGCATTGGCCTCAGCCTCCTTCACCATGCGCTCGATATCGGCGTCGGACAGGCCGGACTTGGCCTGGATCTTGATCTGCTGCTCCTTGCCGGTGCCCTTGTCCTTGGCCTGGACGTTGACGATGCCGTTGGCGTCGATG
>DATMEX010000088.1:0-94590 GCA_035556455.1 Pseudolabrys sp. | reverse complement strand
AGATCACGTCCGAGGGCGTGCGGGTCGAGAAGGTGATGGGCCGCGACATGCTGGTGGTCGAGGGCTCGGCCATCAAGGCGTTGTCGGAGGCCGCGTTCGAGGACATCAACCACCTTTTGCGCCCGGCGCATCTGGCGCAGCTGCGCCGCATCCTGGACGACCCGGAATCCACGGCGAACGACAAGTTCGTCGCCTATGACCTTCTGAAGAACGCCAACATCGCCGCCGGCGGCGTGCTGCCGATGTGCCAGGACACCGGCACCGCCATCATCATGGGCAAGAAGGGCCGGCTGGTGTTCACCGACGGCTCCGACGAGGCGGCGCTCGCCGAGGGCGCGCGCGATGCGTATCTCAAGAAGAACCTGCGCTATTCGCAGCTCGCGCCGATCTCCATGTTCGAGGAGAAGAACACCAAGTCGAACATGCCGGCGCAGGTCGAGATCTATGCGGAGGGCGAGGACGCCTACAAGTTTCTCTTTGTGGCCAAGGGCGGCGGCTCGGCCAACAAGACGTTTCTGTTTCAGGCGACGCCGTCGATCCTGACGCATGACCGCATGGTGGCGTTCCTCAAGGAGAAGATCCTGACGCTCGGCACCGCGGCGTGCCCGCCTTATCATCTGGCGATCGTCATCGGCGGCACCTCGGCGGAACTGACGCTCAAGACGGTGAAGCTTGCCTCGACCAAGTATCTCGACAATTTGCCGACGCAGGGCTCGGAGGATGGCCACGCCTTCCGCGATCTGGCGATGGAGCAGGAGATCCAGAAGCTGACGCAGTCCCTGGGCGTCGGCGCGCAGTTCGGCGGCAAGTATTTCTGCCACGACGTGCGCGTCATTCGCTTGCCGCGCCATGGCGCGTCGCTGCCCATCGGTCTCGGCGTGTCGTGCTCGGCCGACCGCCAGGCGCTCGGCAAGATTACCAAAGACGGCGTGTTCCTCGAGGAGCTGGAGCATCACCCGGCGCAGTATCTGCCCGAGGTCGATCAGGAGAAGCTCGGCGGCGAGGTGGTCAAGGTCGATCTGTCGAAGCCGATGAATGAGATCCTTGCACAGTTGTCCAAGTATCCGGTGAAGACGCGGCTCTCGCTCACCGGCACCATGATCGTGGCGCGCGATCTGGCGCATGCCAAATTGCGCGAGCGGCTGGAGAGCGGGCAGGGTCTGCCGGACTACTTCAAGAACCATCCCGTCTATTACGCCGGTCCGGCCAAGACCCCGGACGGCTACGCCTCCGGCGCCTTCGGGCCGACCACCGCGGGGCGCATGGATAGCTATGTCGATGCCTTCCAGGCGGCCGGCGGCTCGATGATTTCGGTTGCCAAGGGCAACCGTTCCTCGCAGGTGCGCGACGCCTGCAAGAAGCACGGCGGCTTCTATCTCGCCTCGATCGGCGGCGCGGCGGCCAACCTCGCCGAGCACTGCATCAAGAAGGTGGAGGTGCAGGAGTTTCCCGAGCTCGGCATGGAAGCGATCTGGAAGATCGAGGTGGTCGATTTCCCGGCCTTCATCGTCATCGACGACAAGGGGAACGATTTCTTCAAGGAGCTCAATCTCGGCTGAGCGCTCTCTTCAACTTTCGAACGACAAGCGGCGCCGGATGCGATCCATCCGGCGCCGTTTTCGTTTCGCGATGACAGCGGGCGATGCCCGCGCCGCGGATCAAACAACTGTCCGATAATGGCACAGGCGCATGCAGTTGCGTTTTGAAACGATTGCGCGCTGACGATGCACATCAAGTTGATGGTGGCGTCACAACAAGCCTTGTCGACTCGGCGTCCGGCATGCGAGGTTTACGGTGGTATCTTACCGTATCGTTCGCATCCATAAGAAACGCGCCTGACAGACTTCGGCACCACAGGAGACCGCGCCCATGGCGGACGCCATCGATTTCGACGCGCCGGATATCGCCCGCCGCGTCGAAGCGCTGAGCCAGCATGAACTCGATCAGCTGCCGTTCGGCGTCATCCTGCTCGACCGCCATTTCGTCGTGCGCTTCTATTCGGCGACCGAGGCGCGCGAGAGCGGCTATGGCATGGAGCCGCTCGGCCGCGACTTCTTCGACGTATCGCGTTGCGACGACAAGCTGGACCTGCGCACGCGCTGGCTTGCGGCGATGGAGCAGGGGCCGGTCGATCTCGATCTGACGCGCACCGGCGATGTCGCCATGCCCAAGCGCGAGATGCGCATGCGCATCGTGTCGGCGCGTAACGGCGGGCTGTGGCTGTTCGTCG
The DNA here is from genome assembly GCA_035556455.1 of Pseudolabrys sp. Lineage (GTDB taxonomy): Bacteria > Pseudomonadota > Alphaproteobacteria > Rhizobiales > Xanthobacteraceae > Pseudolabrys. The sequence continues at coordinate 92,360 of DATMEX010000088.1, read as the reverse complement.
ACCGCGACAAGCGTTGAAGCTTCGCGTCACGCTCTTGGCATCACACCCTTTGCATCACACCTGCGCGGCGCGCGCCAGGTAATGCGGGTCGGCCTGCGCCGCCGCGGCGCGATGATGCTCGAGCACGTAGACGCGGATGGCCGACGACAGGTTGGCGTAGCCGCGCTGGCCGTCGATGGTCTGCAGCAGCGCCGGCAGCGGCGTGCGGGTGCGCTCGGCGATATCGCGCAGTCCGTCCCAGAACTGATCTTCCAGAGACACGCTGGTCTTGTGGCCGTGCAACTCGATCGAGCGCTTCACGATCGCCGATTTGCGGCCGAGCGGTCCTTCGGTTCTGCTGCGCTTGCCGCCGGAGACGGTCTCCGGTCTGGTCATGGTGTCGTCCATCATCGTTCCTTGCCCTCCGCACTGCGCCAGCGTCAGGCGCTTCTCGCGCGACTCCAGCGGGTGATGAAACTATTAGGCGCGGGCGCGGTGTGGATATTGAGCGATGTCAAATCCGCGACACATTCTGCGGCGGCATCTCAGCCGTCGTCGCGCGGCGGCGTCCTGTTCGGCCGCAGCGGCGAGGCGGTGATGGTGGTCTGGCAGTTCAGGCAGTCGAAGCGGTCGAAATAGTCGAGATGCTCGCGCGTCTTCACCGCCTGCATGGCGACACCACAGACCGGGCAATGACGCAAAGGGGGGCGGGGCGGTGAACGTTCGGCCATGCGGATGCGACGAGGCGTGAGCGAGGGTCGCGCATCTTCAGGTGGTATGCGGCTATTGAATTGATAAATGTCAAAGAACCGCGATTGCGGTCCCGTGCCGGCGCGGTATGCCCGGCTTATTTGGCGATGCTGACCACCGGCGCGGTCGGCACATAGGCGCTCGCACGACCGGCAAACTGATAGAGCGCAACCGAAACGAGTGCGATCAGAATAATTGCGAATGCAAGACGGACGCACTGGTCCATGACGCTGGCCTGCATGAGAAGTCCCCTGTTCCGCATGAGCCGCTTCCAGACGCCACATTAGTCCCCGAGCGTCCGGGAGCGCTATTGCCGGTTCCGATCAAGGTCAATGCCTATCGTTAAAACCGGGCCGCTGTTCGACGGCTATGGGGCAATAGAGGGGCAGGGTGAAGGCCGCGTTAATGGCGGGCGGGCATACGATACCGTATGCCCAGAATCGCGCGGCCGATGTATGGATAACGCCGCCGCCCGGCCCGGGCGGCGTTTCCATTTGGACCTGTCATGACCGAAGGGTCTTACGCGATCACGGCGCTCGGCCTTGCCGCCGCCTTCTGCACCACCACGGCCTATGCGCCGCAGGCGCTGAAAGCCTGGCGCTCCCGCTCCACCGCCGACATCTCGCTGAGCATGTTCCTGCTGATGGTGACGGGGATCGTGCTGTGGCTCGCCTATGGCGTGCTGATCGGCGACGTGCCGCTCATCGTCGCCAATGGCGTCACCTTGTGCCTGGCCGGCACCATCCTGGCGCTGAAGCTGCGCCACGGCTGAGCGCGGTCCCGTCAGTCGCCATGGCGCCTTCGACGTTCGGGACGCCGACCTGCGGCATGATCGGCGTCGGCCGTCCCTGACGACGCGGCCGCGTGCGGGTCTTGCGCCACGCTTTTACAAAGACGTGTTTAGCATTCGTCGCCGATCGCCTGTCGATCATGCCTTCGTCAGGGTGTCGCGTCGGCGCCCGGGCTTCATCGTTCAGTCAGCAACGACGACGGGGCATTTCACGCCCGTGCAACCGCAAGCATTGCTCAATGGTATTCGGTTAAATTGCTGAAGTGGCAGAGGAAATATTTTCGTAATTCAGTTTGTTGGAAATCTTTAGGCCACATTTATCAACTTAATCGTGCGTGACGTCGCGCTGTCGGCGTTCTCAAGAAACGCCATGCACGACCTTTTTCTCCTGTGCGTCCTGACGATAAGCCTGCTTATCAGTCTGTGTTCGCTCGATGACGCATTTATCGATCTGCTTGCCCTGAGCATCGGCCAGGACCCGTACCGCACCGGCGGACGCGGCGAGGCCGCGATTCCGGAGACGGCCGTCTTTATCGCCAACTGGGACGAGGAAGATGTCATCGGCCGCATGGTCGAGGGCAACCTGTCGCGCATCGACGAGCCGAGCGTCGTCATCTATCTCGGCGTCTATCCCAACGACGCGGGCACGCTGCGCGTGGCCAATGAGGTCGCCGAGAAGTATCCCGGCCGCGTCAAGGTGATCGTCAACGGTCTGAACGGGCCGACCTCGAAAGGGCAGATGCTCAACGAGATGTTCGAGCAGGTGTTCTCGCGCGACGATGCGCCGGATCTCGTCGTGCTTCACGACAGCGAGGACGTCATCGACCCGCGCAGCTTCGCCATCTACGCGCGCTTTGCGTCCCGCTACGATTTCATCCAGGTCCCGGTATTTTCGTTGCAGCGGCGCCGTTCGGATTTCGTCGCCGCGACCTACATGGACGAGTTCGCCGAGCGTCACACCCGCGAGATGATCGTGCGCAACGCTCTCGGCGTCGCCATTCCTTCCGCGGGCGTCGGCACCTGCCTGTCGCGCCGGCTGGTGCAGCACTTCCTCAAGACGCACGGCCGCCTGCTGATGCCGTCGACCGTGACCGAGGATTACGTGCTCGGCGTCGAAGCCAAGCGCGCCGGCTTCCGGCCGGTGTTCGCCGCGGTGCTGGCCGATGCCGACGAAGGCTACGACTACATCGCGACCCGCGAGTTCTTTCCGCAGAAGCTGTCGGCGTCGATCAAGCAGCGCACGCGCTGGATTTACGGTACGTCTTTCGAGGCGACGCACAAGCTCGGCTGGAGTGCCTCGGCCTGGGACATCTACTTCCTGATCCGCGACCGCAAGGGCGCGATTGCCAATTTTCTGCCGGCGGCCTCACTGGTGCTGTGGGTGCTGGTGTTTCTCGACGTCATCGAGGTGGATTCGATGAGCGATGGCATGGCGAACCTGTTCGCCGTGTCGATGGTTTTCAATGTCGCGATGTCCGTCGTTCGCTACGTCACGCGCATCGTCTCAAGCTATCAAGTTTACGGCACCGTTGACTGGATCGGTATCGCGCTCCGCTGGCCCGTCGGCGTCTTGATCAACATGAGCGCAACTTATCGTGCCTGGAAGATTTACTTCGGTGAATCGGATTTCGCGACCAGACCCATCGTCTGGTCGAAAACCGTTCACGATCTGCCGGACGATTTCTCGACGGCAACCCGATAGTCCCACCGGTTCATGTAATGCGTATCCTTCTCGTCTTCGGCACCCGTCCGGAGATCATCAAGCTTGGCCCTGTCTATCGTGCGCTGAACGATGCCGGCGCCGACATCGACGTCTTCTGGTCGGGACAGCATGTCGAACTCGCCGACGGCCTGCTCGATCTGTTCGGCATGACGCCGACCTATCGCGGGGCCGAAGTCGTTCTGCAGATGGGACTTGCCGGCAAGCACGGCGTCATCATGCAGCAGCTCGACAAGATCCTGCGTGAGGTTCGCTACGACTGGGTCGTGGTGCAGGGCGACACGACGACGGCCGCCGCCGCGGCGACCGCCGCCTTCACCAGCCGCGTGCCGGTGGCGCATGTCGAGGCGGGCCTGCGGACGGGAACGATCATGTCGCCGTGGCCTGAGGAGTTCAACCGCCGGGTCATCGGGCAGGCGGCGGCGCTGCATTTCGTGCCGACGGCACTGGCGCGCGACAACCTGCTGAAGGAGGGCGTCGGTCCGCGCCGCATCGCGGTCGTCGGCAATACCGTGGTCGATGCCCTGCTTTACGTGCGGAAGCGGATCGGGCCGGGCTATGCGCCGCGCGATCCGGATGTCGCCACGCTGCCGGCCGACAAGAAGCTTGTTCTGGTGACGCTCCATCGCCGGGAGAACATCGGCGAGCCGATGCGCGACATCCTGCTGGCGCTGCGCGACCTCGGCGGCGACGGCGACAAGATCATCGCGCTGCCGGTGCATCTCAATCCCGGCGTCCGCGCCGACGTCAAAGCCGTGCTCGGCGACGCGCCGAATGTCCGCCTGCTGGCGCCGCTGTTCTATGGCGATTTCGTCCACCTCATGGGACGGGCCTGGACGGTGGTGACGGATTCAGGCGGCGTTCAGGAAGAGGCGCCCACGTTCGGACTGCAGATCCTGATCGCCCGCGAAAGCACGGAGCGGCCAGAGGTCATCGAAGCGGGCTTCGGCACGCTGGTCGGCAGCGATCGCGGGAAGATCGTCGAAGGCGTGCGCCGCCTGACCGAAGGCAGCGCGCGTCAATTGTTGCCTGCTCACAATCCGTTCGGTGACGGCGCCGCTTCGCGCCGCATCGCCGAGTGCCTGACCAAAAGCAATGTAAAGCCAATCGAATGTTACACGTCCCACCCAAGCAATTACACGCCGCGGCAAGCGAGCCGCTGAAAGTCAGTCGGCTGCGCCGGCGCAAGCTGCGCAAGGTGCTGCTGACCGGTTTTGTCCTGATCGTCGGCGGCCTGATCGTGGCCGACATCATCGGCGGCAGTACGCTGTTGTTCAGCGCCGAAGGCATCGTGACACGCGAGCGCGTGGCGATCTCTGCGCCTTATGAAAACACCCGTATCCGCGAATTGTTCGTCCGCCCGGGCGATCGGGTCGAGGCGGGGCAGAAAATCGCCGCCGTCGAATCCGGCGCGGTGTCGCGCTCGGTTGCCGATCTGTCGGTCGAAAAGGCGAGGCTGCGCAGCAGGCTCGCGGAAATCGAGGCGCGCGAAGCGGCGGTGGACGAGCTGCTGCCGACGGCGGAAGCCGCGGTGAAGCAGTTCAAGTCCTATCTCGATCGCGTCTCCGGCGCGAGCGCGGGCGGGTTCGTCAACGACAAGACCGTGACGGATATCGTCAGCGCCCACTTCACGGCCGCGGAAAAGCTCGCTTCGCTGCAGGCCGAGAAAAAATCGCTGGTCAAGGAGCGCGAGCCCTATGTCGCGGCGCTCGCCGACGTCAGCGCATCCTACGACTCGCTCCAAAAGTCCTACGGCAGCGGCACGCTGACGACGCCGGTCGCCGGCTATGTCGGCACGCGCATCGGCGCCGTCGGCGAAGTGCTGAGCGCATCGGCGGCAACGGTCGCCGATATCTATGCCGGCGAGAGCTACGTGCTCGCTTACGTCCAGGATGGCTACACGCTCGGCGTCGAGCCCGGCCAGCGCGTGAAGGTCGAACTGCGGTCCCGCTCGACCATGGGCACCGTCACCCAGCTTCTGCCGGTGACGGCGGCGATGCCGCCGGAATTCCAGATGCCGGCGCGGCCAAGGTTGCGCGGCCAGCTGATGCGGGTGTCGATACCGGACGCCGCCGATTTTCCCATCGGCGAACAGGTCAAGCTGTCGGTCTGCTACTTCGACACCTGCGAGAGCCTGATGGACACGATCCGGCCCTCGAAGGTTTTGCAGCGCGTCGCCAAACGGGTGCGCGACCTGTTGCCGGGGGCGTCCGGCAAGAGCGCGCGGGCGGCGCAACCGGCCGCGCTGTAGGCGCTCCGCTGCCGGCCGCGTTGCGCTCAGGGCCCGGCGTCTTCCCGCGTGATGGCGACGGTGAGGGCGCGAATCCCCGGCGCCGCCAGCAGCACGATCGGCATCATCGCCGCCCAGGCGACCAGCCAGGACAGCATCCAGTGCGTCAGGAACTGCGCGAGGCTCGGCTCCGGGAAGCTGGCGATGCCGGTGGCGACCACGGTGGTCAGCCCGGATTGAATGACGCCAAAGACGAAGTGGCTGTAGCGGCGGGGGATTCCAAACATGATCTGAGCAGCGGCCCCTTGGCTCGATCCGGCGGGTCATTGTTCACGAGGAGAAGGGAGGGGGCTAGTACCCATGATACGCTGGGCACACGACCTTTCGTATTGTCAGGCGGCAATCTCGGCAGGCGATATGCGCGGCACCAAATGAAAGAGGCCGCCCGCAGGCGGCCTCTCGGCGCTCTTGGCGCTCCGGTCGTTGTGGTCAGTGCCCTCGGTACGGCTTACAGACGCCATCCTGAATCGTGTAATTGGGCCTGCCGCAGCGCGGGTCTCCGTAATCGAAATTGTAGCCGTAAGGGTGGCTCGGATCGGCATAACGGGGGCGCGGGCGTTCGCGGTAATAGACGCGCGGTCCGTCATCGTAGTAGCCGTATCGTGGCCCGGCGTGACGTGGCCCCTGCATGGGGACGCACCGGTAGCCATTGCTATACCAGCCGCGGCCGCATCCATCGGCCGCCTGGCTCGAGGCCGGCACCGCGGCAAGCGCGGCCAGTCCCAGCATTCCAGCAAGCACTATCTTCATCATCGTTCACCTCCGGCCGCCCCAGTCTGCGACATTCAACAGCGGCGAAGATGAACGCGGACGGAATGAACTTGTTCAACGGCTGTGAGGGGGGTGCACAGGGCGAAAGCCGCCCCAGTGGGGGCGATGGGGCGTGTCCTCAGGTTCAGGGTACTGGCCGAAATAGGCCAGTTAGGAAAGCAAAGTAGGCCACGCAAGGGAACGGATTTTCTGGTTTGGCTTTAGAGATTAGGAGAACCCCATGTCGAACTATGTAATCTCAGAAACGGCCGGATGCTGTTCCGGGGCGATCTTCCCCGATGGCTCAGGCTATTTCTTCAATAGCCGTAGCGATACCCAGTCTCAGTGCTTCATCCGCGTTGATGGTCAAAGGCGAACGGAAGTATTTTGCAACGTCTTCGGCTGTAAGTCTGGTTCTTTCGACGATAATGTCAGTCATGATTTTTTCGCCGGTTTTCATAGTCTCTAAAATGTCTTCGTAAGCTACGCGATGTAGATTGCCGTTGCTTTGATAAAAAGTGCCGTGATGGCGAAAATAACTTTTAGCGCAAGTCAGTCGAGTATCGGCGGCGAGATAAATAATATTCGCAGCGGACGTTACTTCTCCAATATTATGCGTCTCTATCGGAAGGTGGTCTATCGATTTAATGATATTGTAGGACGCAATTGCCGCGCCGACGTCTCCGCCAAGGCTGCTTATCAAAATAGTCAATTTCGATGGGGCCGGGTTTGCATTTAATAGGTCACTGCGAAACTTGATAAGTGACGCCACCGTGCTTTGGTCGATATTCCCTACGATGAAGAAAATACTAGCCGACATAACCACCCTCCCCGGTTGAGGAGAGTGATCATAATCCCTCTTATTTGCCGCCTTCAATTACCCGCCACTGCTTCCTCCGTTCCGGCGCGGTCGTGGTCGGCTTGATCGGCTGCGTAGCCAGCGCGGCGTCAACCAGATCGCCAATCGTCCAGACCCGATCCGCAACGCCCAGCGCTATGGCCGGGGTGCTGCGCAGGCTTTCGTGGATGCGGCACAGATTGTAGTGCGCCACGTACAGCGAGACGGCGGCGCAATGCGGCTCCAGCTTCTTTGAAAAGCCGTTGCTGAGGCGCGCGAACCGCTTTGACGACATGCGCAGCGTCAGGTTCGACCGCTCAACGTAGCTGGTCGAGATATTGGCCGGGATGCCGCTTACTACGTCGTATTCCACGGCTACTACCTGAGCCGGCGAATACCGGCGGGCTGCGTCTTTTACGGCAAGGTTCGTTACGCTGTAGGTCTTGTTGACGACGCCGTGCGCAATCCGGTTGCCGAACTCGGCGCGTATGGCGTTCTGATAGGGGGTAAAGCCGTCAGTGCTGATTTCGGGGGAGCCAATGACCCGCCCCCGCAGATCGGCGATAAAGTCGTGCGTATTGCCGCTATCGCGCTTGCCGGTGAGGTAGGAGACGATGGCGCGGCTGGAAGCCGACAGGGCGATGAAAGTGTACTGATCGCCCACGGCAGCGGCCCCGAGGGCCTTACGGTCAACCTGGGCCTGCTTTTTGCCGACGTAGGCCCACAGCTCGTCCAACTCCAGACGGCTGGTCCGGATGCCGACCATCATGCGGTCGTGAAGCTCGGCGCAACCGTTGCCGACTTTCAGGGCCAAGGCGGCGACGGTGCCACGGTTGACGCGGGTAATGCGGGAGACGGCACGGACGCCAAGGCCGTCACAGAGGGCGGCAATGACTTCAATCTGCTTTTCGCGGGGAAGTACGTTCACGAAGCTCATCCTTCGGGTTGAAGGGACGAGCGTCCGGGCGACTCTGGCAGGTACGCCCGCCAAGGCGTATATTGCTCAGAACGGTTGTCGCGTCGGGCTCATCCCCGGGGTGGCAATCGGGGGTCGTTTCCGCGCCAACGGCGACGGCCCCACTAAATTGGTGGAAGCGGTCAGATTCGAACTGACGGGACCCTGCGAGGGGTTTGGATGCCCAAAGGTCCGCCCGGGGGTAAGCCGGGTGCGATAAGCCACTCTGCCACGCTTCCAAACGCAAAAAGGCCCTGTCCGGGGAATGCCGGGCGGGGCCTTTTTTCGTTGGCAGTCTCTCGATCATGGCAGCATTCTGCACTTTTGCTGGTATAAAGCAATAGAAATTTGCTTTTCCCATGAAAATAGGCATAATGCTGGTAACGGATCGGAGATGCCAGCATGGATGATGCGATTGGGAAGGCGAAAGGTGGTTTGGCCCGGATGGAAGGCACAACCAAAAAAGAGCGTAGCGCCCTAGGCAAAAAGGGCGCGGCGGCGCGGTGGGGTACTGGGCCTGTCAAAGAGGTTACTCACGGAAGCGAGGATCATCCGCTCCAAATCGGAGACATTCAAATCCCTTGCTACGTGCTCGATGACGAGACGCGGGTTCTTTCGCAGCGCGGGCTTCAGACCGGCATCGGAATGTCCATCAGTGGCGGCTCTTTCGGCGAGCAGCGAATGGCTGGTTTCATCGACGGTCTCGGTCAAAAAGGAGTCAATATCAAAGACTTATCGTCGCGCATCAGAAACCCGATCTTGTTCAAATTGCCGGGCGGTGGTCGGAGCTACGGCTTTGAGGCGACCATTCTCGCAGACATATGCGATGCCGTTCTGGACGCGCGCAAAATCAAAGGCGCGCTTCATCATCAGCAAGAACACATCGCCGATCGGTGTGAAATTCTGCTGCGCGGTTTTGCGCGCGTCGGCATCATCGCGCTAGTCGATGAAGCGACTGGCTTTCAACGGGACCGAACCCGCGATGCTCTTTCTCGGATTTTGGAAGCGTTCATCGCCAAGGAATTGCAGCCTTGGGTTCGAACATTTCCCGGTGAGTATTATCAGGAAATGTTTCGCCTGCGAGGGCTGAAGTACGATGCTGCTTCGGTCAAGCGCCCCCCGTACTTTGGGCACCTGACAAACGATATTGTTTATGACCGTCTCGCGCCGGAGGTTCTGAAAGAACTAAAAACGAAGGTTCCTCGAAATGAGGAAGGACGGCCAAAAGCCAAGTTCTCTCAAATGCTGACTCGCAATGTCGGCTATCCGAAACTTCGTGAGCATCTAGGCGCCGTTGTTGCAACGATGCGACTGAGCCGCGATTGGCACGACTTCAAGGAAAAATTGGATCGTAACTATCGACGATATAGTGGGCCTACACAGGGATCGTTCGACTTTGGAGACGACGAGGGAACAGGTCTGTAATAAAAGAGGCCGCCAATTGGGGCGGCCTCACTTACGCCGCTTCGGGGGAAGGCTTCCCTTCGGCGTCAACAGACCGCGTTGCCTCGTGCCCGCATTGGCGGCACGTAAACCGCTGTTCCTCGAATTGCGGCCCCAACGTTTGATGGGGCGAGCGCCGCGTCAGCATCATCTCGCCGTGACAAACCTTGCACGCAAGGATGTCGTGCGCGCCGTAGTTCCCAGGCTTTGCTGTTACGAGATACATTGCGCCTACGCGTTTTACGCTATGCTCGAACGGTAAACTTGATCGCCGTTTAAGACAACACAATCAGGCGATGTGGATTACTGCCTGCGTCGCTTATGCGTCCTATAAATGTTCTTTGTTCCGGTAGTAGCTTGATCCGGCTCAATCCGGATTTGTTCTCATATTTAAATTAGGCCACCTATGTTGGCAAAGTAGGCCAATAAGGGTCGAAACAGGCCAGTACCCAGGTTCAGCACAAGAACATATTGCGAACGGAGAACAAATAGTGTACGGTGGCCCGACAATCGTTCAAGACCGCCGGGGAGGGCCTGTCCCTCGCGTTGTCGGGGTCCGAATCTGAGGCCATATAGGAGCGCCATCATGAGCCAGCCTGCCCTGCGTGTCGTCGAAGGATCGTCCATGGACAAGTCGAAAGCCCTCTCCGCGGCGCTGAGCCAGATCGAGCGCCAGTTCGGCAAGGGCTCGATCATGAAGCTCGGCAAGAACGACAAGACCATGGACATCGAGTCGATCTCGACCGGGTCGCTGGGCCTCGACGTGGCGCTGGGCATTGGCGGCCTGCCGCGCGGCCGAATCGTCGAAATCTACGGGCCGGAATCGTCCGGCAAGACCACCCTGGCGCTGCACACCATTGCCGAAGCCCAGAAGAAGGGCGGCATCTGCGCCTTCGTCGACGCCGAACACGCGCTCGACGTGGTCTATGCCCGCAAGCTCGGCGTCTCCACCGACGATCTTCTGATCTCGCAGCCGGACGCCGGCGAGCAGGCGCTCGAAATCGCCGATACGCTGGTGCGCTCCGGCGCCATCGACGTGCTGGTGGTCGACTCGGTCGCAGCATTGGTGCCGCGCTCCGAGCTCGAAGGCGAAATGGGCGACGTGCAGCCGGGCTCGCAGGCGCGCCTGATGAGCCAGGCGCTGCGCAAGCTCACCGCTTCGATCAACAAGTCGAAGACCATGGTGATCTTTATCAACCAGATTCGCATGAAGATCGGCGTCATGTACGGCTCGCCGGAGACCACCTCGGGCGGCAACGCGCTCAAGTTCTACGCCTCGGTGCGCCTCGACATCCGCCGTATCGGCGCCATCAAGGACCGCGACGAGGTCATCGGCAACCAGACACGCGTCAAGGTGGTCAAGAACAAGCTGGCGCCGCCGTTCAAGCAGGTCGAGTTCGACATCATGTACGGCGAGGGCGTGTCCAAGACCGGCGAGCTCATCGATCTCGGCGTCAAGGCCAATGTCGTTGAGAAGTCCGGCGCCTGGTATTCGTTCGACAGCCAGCGCATCGGCCAGGGCCGCGAGAACGCCAAGGTGTTCCTGCGCGAGAACCCGGATGTCGCCAACAAGATCGAAGCCGCCGTGCGCGCCAATTCCGGCGTCATTGCCGAAGTGATCGACGCCGGTCCGGACGGCGACAAGGACGACGACGCGGCCGAGGCTTGAAAAGCTCCGGGCACGCCGGATGATCGTGGCATCGCGCCACGCTCCGGCGCCGGCACCGGCGGTGAAAGTCTCTCCGTAGCGGGAGAGACGGCAACCGTCGCGAATCCGGCACAGGCCAAGACCCTGTCTTCGCTTGCAGCGCCCAAGTCTGCCAATAACAAGCCGACCAATCTGCCGACCAATACTTCTGCCAATGAAGAGAAGCCGGCGATCGAGGCTGCGGCCGCGATCGAGATGATCGAACCGTCCACCGGCGAGATCATCGTGCTGGCGCAGCACAAGCCCGTCACCCCGGCGAAAGCCGAGGAGCAGGTGACGCCTTTGGCCAAGCCGGAGAAGCGAACGAAGGGCCGTGCGAAACTGAAGACCAAGCCCGCCGAGGACGGGACCACGCCGGATACGACGGCAACGGCGAAGTCCGACGCGGGTGCTAAATCGGCCGAGGTGCTGGCCGCCAATGCCGCGCGCAAGGAGCGCAAGGCGGCGGAGAAGGCCAAGGCCAAAACCTCGACTAAGACTTCGGCTAAAACCTCGGCCAAAGCCAAGGCTGGCGGGTCGAAGGCGAAGGAGGCCCGCTAACGCGGACTAAGTTACGGGCCTTGCGGCCCGTGGAAGTCAGGTTGTGCGTAAACGTTTGTCGCCCCCGTCGGCACCCGGCTGCGTAAAGCGGCCGCCACCGAGGACGGGGGCGTCGGCGTGAGTCGAAAAAAGCCGGCGGAAGGTGCCGGCGCGCTCGGGTTGCCGCTGGGCTGCATGGTCGCCGGGAGATCGCGGCCTTGCCGGACTGTTCCTCCGCCTCCTGCGGCATCCTGTCATGGCGCTGCGACGGCGCGCGCACTTGCGGCAAAGCCCCGTCATCACGACATTTTTCCCGGATATCAGGGCGCAGAAACCGCGCTGCCGCGCGGCGTGACGCGCCCGCAACGAGGGAACGATGAACTACTTCCGCACTGCGCTGCTGCTGGCGGGGCTCACCGCGCTGTTCATGGGCATAGGCTTCCTGCTCGGCGGCTCCGGCGGCGCCATGATCGCGCTGCTCGTGGCCGGCGGCATGAACCTGTTCGCCTACTGGAACTCCGACAAGATGGTCCTGTCGATGCACGGCGCGCAGGAGGTCGATCCGCGCTCGGCGCCCGATCTCTACCGCATGGTCGCGGAGCTGGCGCACCGTGCCAACCTGCCGATGCCGCGCGTCTACATCATGGACAATCCGCAGCCCAATGCGTTCGCCACCGGCCGCAATCCGCAGAACGCAGCGGTTGCGGTGACCACGGGCCTGTTGCGCTCGCTGAACCGGGACGAGGTCGCCGGCGTCGTCGCGCATGAGCTGGCGCATATTGCCAACCGCGACACGCTGATCATGACCATCACCGCGACCATCGCCGGCGCCATCTCCATGCTCGGCAATTTCGCGATGTTCTCCGGCCTGTCCGGCAACCGCGACAACAACAACGGTCTCGGCCTGATCGGCACCATGGCCATGGTCATCCTGGCGCCGCTCGCCGCCATGCTGGTGCAGATGGCCATCAGCCGCACGCGCGAATACGCCGCCGACAATCTCGGCGCGCAGATCGCCGGCGATCCCTTGTCGCTCGCCTCGGCGCTCGGCAAGATCGCCGACATCGCCCACATGGTGCCGAACGAGCCCGCCGAGCGCTCGCCCGCGACCGCGCACATGTTCATCATCAACCCGCTGTCGGGCCAGCGCATGGACAACCTGTTCTCGACCCATCCGGCGACGGAAAACCGCATCGCCGCGCTGCGTCAGATGGCGGCGGCCTATGGCCAGCGTCCGGCGGCGGCGCCGGCCTCCGGCCCGCGCCATGGCGTCTGGGGCGGCGGCTCGGCCGCGCCGGGCGGACCGTCGCAAGGCCCTTGGGGCGGTGGCGGCAACCGCGGCCCGTGGGGGTAAGGCTGCTTCACCTCTCCCCGCATGGCGGGGAGAGGTCGGTCTGCCCCAAGGTCGAAGATGCGCGTCAACGCGCTTATGGCGGACCGGGTGAGGGGCCGCTTAGCGACGTGCGCCGCCCCTCATCCGGCTCGGGCCCATGGGCCCTCGCCACCTTATCCCCGTAAGAACGGGGAGAAGGTCAAGGAAGAGCCTCCCTCGACTCCGCCGCCCCCCGTCGCTAAATAGAACCCGAGAAAAATCAAAGCCGGACGGGCCTTTACGCCCCCGGCCGGGCAGCGTGGCCGGGGGGCCTTTCGCATGCCCGTTCAGCAACCGGGATAGCGGCGTTCGGACATGAGTGGCGTCAACGACATCAGAAAGACCTTCCTCGACTACTTCGCCAGGCACGAGCACCGCGTGGTGCCGTCTTCGGCGCTGGTGCCGCGCAACGACCCGACCTTGATGTTCACCAATGCCGGCATGGTGCAGTTCAAGAACGTCTTCACCGGCGTCGAGAAGCGCGATTACGTGCGCGCCACCACGGCGCAGAAATGCGTGCGCGCCGGCGGCAAGCACAACGACCTCGACAATGTCGGCTACACCGCCCGCCACCACACCTTCTTCGAGATGCTCGGCAACTTCTCGTTCGGCGATTACTTCAAGGAAAACGCCATCGAGCTCGCCTGGAACCTGATCACCAAGGAGTTCGGGCTGCCCAAGGACAAGCTGCTGGTCACCGTCTATGCCGACGACGACGAGGCGCATGGCCTGTGGAAGAAGATCGCCGGTTTCGAAGACAGCAAGATCATCCGCATCGGCACCTCGGACAATTTCTGGCAGATGGGCGACACCGGCCCATGCGGCCCGTGCTCGGAAATCTTTATCGACCAGGGCGACAAACTGCAGGGCGGCCCGCCGGGTTCGCCCGACGAGGACGGCGACCGCTTCCTCGAATTCTGGAATCTCGTCTTCATGCAGTTCGAGCAGATCGAGCCGGGCAAGCGCGTGCCGCTGCCGCGGCCCTCGATCGACACCGGCATGGGCCTCGAGCGCATCGCCGCCATCATGCAGGGCGTGCACTCGAACTACGACACCGACCTGTTCCGCGCGCTGATCGACGCCGTGGCGCATAGCCTGTCGCGCGGCCCGACCGACGAGACCCGCGCGTCGTACCGCGTCATCGCCGATCACCTGCGCGCCGCGTCGTTCCTCGTCGCCGACGGCGTGCTGCCGTCGAACGAAGGCCGCGGCTATGTGCTTCGCCGCATCATGCGCCGCGCCATGCGCCACGCCGAACTGCTGGGCGCGCGCGAGCCGCTGATGTGGAAACTGGTGCCGGCGCTCACGCGCGAAATGGGCCAGGCCTATCCGGAACTGACGCGCGCCGAGACGCTGATCACCGAGACGCTCAAGCTCGAGGAAACGCGCTTCCGCAACACGCTGGCCAAGGGCCTGACCATTCTCGATGACGCCTCGAAGTCGCTGAAGAAAGGCGACATGTTCGACGGCGAGACCGCGTTCACCTTGTACGACACCTACGGCTTCCCGCTGGACCTCACGCAGGACGCGCTCAAGTCGCGCGGCATCTCGGTCGATCTTGCCTCGTTCACCGACGCGATGGAGCGCCAGCGCGCCAAGGCGCGCGAGTCGCGCTTCTCCTCGGGCGAGACCGCGACCGAGGCGATCTGGTTCGCGCTGCGCGAAAAGCTCGGCTCCACCGAATTCCTCGGCTACGAAACCGAAAGCGCCGAAGGCGTCGTCTCGGCGCTGATCAAGGACGGCAAGGAAGTCGCTGAACTCAAAGCCGGCGATGCCGGCCAGATCGTGCTCAACCAGACGCCGTTCTATGGCGAGTCCGGCGGCCAGGTCGGCGACACCGGCGAGATGCGTTCAACCGGCGTCAAGGTCGCCGTTACCGATACGCAGAAGAAGCAGGGCGATCTGTTCGCCCACGCGGTCAAGGTGCTCGAGGGCACCGTGAAGATCGGCGACCCGCTGCTCCTGGAAGTCGATCACGCGCGCCGCGCCGCCATTCGCCAGAACCATTCGGCGACGCATCTGCTGCACGAGGCTTTGCGCCTCGTGCTCGGCGATCATGTCGCACAGAAGGGCTCGATGGTCGCGCCCGATCGTTTGCGCTTCGACTTCTCGCATCCCAAGCCGGTGACGGCCGAAGAACTGGCGCGTGTCGAGGACATCGCCAACGACATCGTGCTGCAGAATGCGCCGGTGACGACGCGGCTGATGGCGCTCGACGATGCACGCGCCTCCGGCGCCCGCGCTTTGTTCGGCGAAAAGTACGGCGACGAAGTGCGCGTCGTGGCGATGGGCGAGGGGTCGGGCAATACGCTCGGCTGGTCGGTCGAACTGTGCGGCGGCACCCATGTGAAGCGCACCGGCGATATCGGCTTCATCACCGGGCTCGCCGATTCAGGCGTCGCCGCCGGCGTGCGCCGTCTCGAGGCGATGACCGGCAATGTCGCGCGCCATTACGTCAACAAGGAACTCAATACCGCGCGCGCCGCGGCGGCCGAGCTCAAAGCGCCGCTTGATGAACTGCCGGCGCGCCTCGCCGCGCTCATCGACGAGCGCAAGAAGCTGGAGCGCGAACTCACCGATGCGCGCAAGAAGCTGGCCATGGGCGGCGGCGCTGGCGCGGCGAACGGCGCGCCGAGCGACATCCGCACCGTCGGCGACATCAAGCTGATGGCGCGCACCGTGTCCGGCATCGACATCAAGGATCTCAAGTCGCTCGCCGACGAAGGCAAGAAGCAGATCGGCTCCGGCGTCGTGGCGCTGGTCGCCACCAGCGAGGACGGCAAGGCCGGCATCGTGGTCGGCGTCACTGCCGACCTGACGTCGCGCTTCAACGCCGTCGATCTCGTCAAGAAGGCCTCCGAGGCGCTCGGCGGCAAGGGTGGCGGCGGGCGGCCCGACATGGCGCAGGCCGGCGGCCCCGATGGCGCCAAGGCCGACGCGGCCTTGAAGGCGGTCGAGGCGGCGCTGGCGGGGTAGTTGCCGCTCGCGGTGGCATGACACAAACGCCGGTCATCCCTGCGAAAGCGGGGATCCAGTTAGGGCATCGAGCCACCTATATATGCGACTCTTGGGTTCCCGCTTGCGCGGGAGCGAACGGAGTTTGAGGCGACTCATGATCGGCCATATCCATCTCTCCCTCATCATGCTGGCGGCGCTGATCGCGGTCGCGAGCCCGGGGCCGGCAACGCTGTCCATCGCCGGCACGTCGATGCGCAGCGGCCGGCGCACCGGCTTTGCGCTGGCTGCCGGCGTGCTGACCGGGTCGTTCACCTGGTCGATCAGCGCGGCGGCGGGGCTCTCCGCCCTCATGCTCGCTAATGCCTGGCTCATCGAGATCATCCGCTATTTCGGCGTCGGCTATCTTCTGTTTCTCGCCTTCAAGTCGGCGCGCTCGGCGTTGACGCCGGGTGAGGCGGTGCCCGTGGGTATTGCCGCGGCGTCGCTGCGCGGCACCTATATGCGCGGGCTGGCGCTGCATCTCACCAACCCGAAGGCTATCCTGTTCTTTGGCTCGCTCTATGCGTTCGGCCTGCCCGCCGACGCCACGCCGGTCGATCTCGCCATTGTGGTGGCGGTGGTGGGGCTGCAAAGCGCGGTCATTTTCTTTGGCTATGTGTTGCTGTTCTCGAACCCCGTGATCGTGCGCGGCTATCTCAAGCTGCGTCGCTGGTTCGAGGGCGTTTTCGCGCTGGCCTTCGGCTATGCCGGCATCAAGATACTGACCGCGAAGCTCTAGCGCCGGCCGACCGCCGCCGTCACGAAGCGCACGCGCTCGTCAAGCGGCGCGCGGGGCACGTCGACCAGCGTATAGCCGAGCTCCGTATAGACGGCGACCATCTCGGCATGGGTCCGCTCGGCGACCTCCCAGGTCTGCCGCCGTTCGCTGTCGGTCCCATAGATGGCGCGCCAGGGCGGGCAGACGAAGACGCGCTCCTGATAGCGATGCGTTTCGGCGGCGCGCCACATCGCCGCCGGCACGGCAAGGCCGACGAGCTTGAGATAGCCGATCGCATCGGGAATGCCCCGGTCGCAGAACACCGGCCCGGCGGCGTCGCCGAGGCGCGCAAAGGCCGCAGCGTCTTGGTCCAGCATCGCCTGCGCGAAGGCGTGCGGGTCGATCCAGGGCAAAGCGCGGCCGCCTTGCGCCTGCTGCTCCTGGATGATGCGCCGGCCGGCCTCCGTCGCGACCGCAAAGCCGGCCGACGCCAGCGCGCCGATCAGGGTTGTCTTGCCGGCGCCGGGGCCGCCGGTGAGGACGAAGAGCGGTGGCGGTGTGGCAGGCATTGGCGGCCCTCTCTTTCGTTCATGTGGTCACGCCGGTTGCGGTCAGCCCTTAAGGACAAAAACCGGCGGCGGCCGGCCCTGGTTGGTATAAGCTCTGCCGTCCGAGTCGACGGCCATGACCGCCATGACGCCCAGGAAATCGTCCGAACTCCGCCGGCGTGTCTACACGATCCTCGAGCAGGGTCCGGTCGGCAGCACCATCGGCCTGACGGTCGATCGCTTTCTGATCGCGCTGATCCTCGTCAATCTCGTCAACGTCGCGCTGGAGACGGTGCCGTCGCTCGAAGCGCGCTATGGCACGTTGTTCGCGCTGATCGAGGATTTCTCGCTCATCGTTTTCACCGTTGAATATGCGCTGCGCCTGTGGACTGCGGTCGAGCATGGCCCGCACCGCGGCCTCCGTCCGATGCGTGCGCGGCTTAAATACGTGCTGAGCCCGACCGGTCTCGTCGATCTGCTGGCGGTGATGCCGTTCTGGCTGGAGCTGTTCACCACCGCCGATCTGCGCTTCCTGCTGGTGTTTCGCATGGTGCGCTTCTTCAAGATCGCGCGCTACTCGCCGGCCATGCGCTCGCTGCTCGACGTCATTTACCGCGAGCGCCGCGCGCTGTTCGGCTGTCTCGTCATCACCGCCGGCGTGACATTGGTGGCGGCGTCGCTGATGCATCTGGTCGAAGGCCGCATCCAGCCTGACAAGCTCGGCACCATACCGGATGCGATGTGGTGGGCGATCGTGACCATCGGCACCATCGGCTATGGCGACGTCGTGCCGGTGACGGTGCTCGGCAAGTTCATCGCCGCCGGCACCATTTTTCTCGGCGTCATGATGCTGGCGCTGCCGGTCGGCATCATCGCCACGGCGTTTTCCGAACAGATCCATCGCCGCGAATTCGTGGTCACCTGGAGCATGATCGCCCGCGTGCCGCTGTTTTCCGAGCTCGATGCCGTCGAGATCGCCGGCATCATGGAATTGCTGCGCGCCCGGGTCGCGGAACCGGGGCAGGTGATCGTGCGCGCGGGTGACACCGCGCATTCGATGTATTTCATCGCTGCCGGCCGTGTCGAGGTGGCCCTGAAGGGCCGCGAGCCGATCGTGCTCGGCCCGGGGCAATTCTTTGGCGAGGTCGCGGTGCTGCGCCGGGCGCGGCGCTCGGCGACGGCAACGGCGTTGATGCGCACCAGCCTGCTGGTGCTCGATGCTCAGGACCTGCACGCGCTGATGAGCCGCGAGCCGCGCATTGCCGAGCGCGTTCAGGACGTCGTCAAGAAACGGATGGGCGAACCGGTGACGCCGAAGGGCGATATCGCCGAGGGTGAAGTCGGCTAGGGCGACGTCGGTCCGGGCCGTGCCAGCGGCGCGATGCGGTCGATCCGGTTGGTCCAGATGCCGCCGGTGAAAGGCGAGGGCAGCCGGGCGAAGGCCGCGGCGTCGTCGATGCCGCGCGTGCCCGGATCGCCTTTGCCGTAAGGGCCGCTGATAAACACGGCGACATCGTTGCGCTGCATGCGCTCGATGAAAATATGCGGCCAGCCCCACAGCCACGGCGCCAGATTGACCGGCACCAGCATCAGGCTGTTGCGGCAGGCGGCGGGCACGTAGCCGCTCCAGCCCAGCGCGATATATCCGAGCCCACAAGATACGAGCGTGCGGCGCGACATGACGCGCAGGGCCGGCAGCCGCTCGCGCAGCGCCGCCATTGGTCGGTCGCCGCCATAGGCCATCAGTTGCGCCAGGCGCTCCGGCGGCAGCGTGGCAAGGCGCTTGGCCAGCATCTCGCCCTCGGCCGGGTCGTTGCTCTTTACGTTGATAAGCAGGCGCTGTTGCGGCAGCGCCGTGAGCACCTCGTCGAGCGTCGGCATCGGGCCGTAGTTCTTGCCGCGGAACGGATAGGTCCTGCCGCCGTCGGCGGTGTAGCCATAGCCGATGTCGAGTTTTCTGAGTTCGGCGAGGCTGTGCTCGCGCGTCACGCCCTTGCCCTCGGTGCGGCAATCGACGGTCCAGTCGTGGAAGACGACGAAGTGGCCGTCGGTGGTGGGGTGGATGTCGAACTCGACGATATCGGCACCGGCATCGAAGGCGGCGCGCATCGAGGCCAGCGTGTTTTCGAGATAGGCGTGCTCCGGCGGGTGGATGCGCGTCGCCGTGCAGGTTTCGTTGTCGAGCCCGGTCGCGTCATAGGTTTGCGCGAGGCCCCGATGGGCGAGCAGCAGCGGCGGGCCGTCCGGCGCGGCCGAGAACAGGCTGGTGTTGTTGACGAAGCAGAACGCCGCGAACAGCAGCAGCGCGATCAGAAAATAACGAAAGAAGCGGCGCATCGGCATTCCCGTTTGCGCCATTTCTCAAAGCAAATCCGGCGGAAAGACGGCGGCTTGCGTGGCCCGCAACAAACCGGAAAGGCAGGTGCCTTGCAGCGCCTGCCTTTCCACCGTTTCGTTCCGCGATCAGCCGCGGGCAATGTACCTGACTGCGAACTCAGGCCCGTGCGGCGGCAACGTGAGGCGCGAGCTGCTTCGGCGCGGCGAGATAAGTCTTCCAGGCGTTGGCCGCGACCATCAGGCAGACGATGGCCCAGAACACCGGATACTCATAACCGCCCGTATTCCACGTCCAGCCGAAGCCCTTCACGACCTGGAGGGCATAGACGGCGATCAGCAGGACGGCGGCGGCGCCAAGGCCGGCAAAGCGCGTGCAGATGCCGAGGACGAGGGCGACGCCCGAAGCGAATTCAGCGGCCGCTGCGAGGTAAACCCACAGCTCGGCCGGGTGAAATCCTGCTTTGGCGAAGAACCCGACCGTGCCCGCATTCAGGGCCGCACCGGCGAATTTTCCGGCGATATGGGGAAACATGAAGGCCCCGCAAATGATGCGCAGGACATTCCATTCGTTGGTGAGATCGAAATTGCTCGCTTTGATTTTAAAGTCGTCAAAGGTGATGAACATGGTTGCCTCTCCTTCCAAATTGTTCGACGCACGCTAAGGCCGGTATCGTTTGCGCGATTGATATGCGTCAAATGGTCCATCACGCCCCCGTGAGTCTTTCGGATGATGACGCGGATGTGCGTGCTTGCGCCGGCGTTTTGCGTGGGCCGCTTGCGCCGGCATTGAAGCCGCCTCGACCGTGTCGATGCAGACCTTCTCCAAAGTCGCCGAGAACTTCGCCAGCGGCTCGTTGCCGTCGAGCTTGGCGCGGTGCGCGAGACCGCGTGCAGGCAAAGATCGGCAGATTGAATTGTCTTGGTAACAAGGATCGAGGCGAAGCCCTGGGCCGTGGTGAGGCAAGATGGCGCAATCACGAGCGCGAGATAAGGTGAAGCGTTCAAGCTGACCGCATCCGCTGCTGCGACCCTTGTGGACAGCTTTTCTTGTATTTCTCGTGCGCGGCGGTTGTGCCGGCAAAGGTTCCTCATTAACATTTGATAAACGATTGCGCTTTCGCGCTTGGGGGAATTTACATTGGTGGCAATGGGAATGCAGGGCAAATCCCGCGAGGGAGGTGCCCTTGGGCGTGCGTATTGGCGTGCTTTAGTCGTTGCCGCGGGTGCGTTTGGATTGATGCTTGGTGGCCAAAGCGCGGCGCTCGCGTCCCCCGGGTGTACTGCGTTCAACGGTAGCTTCAGCGGTGGCGTTGTTACCGGCAACATAACCGGCGCGGGATTTTCCGCCGGCGATATCATCACGATCACAGTGACGGCGGCGGGCGGCGGCGACGCGCTGGGGCTCTATAACGACACGACGCACACACCCATTCTTGCCAGCACGAACGCGGCCGGCGCGCGGACTTACTCGGTCCCGGCGGACACGAACGACAGCTTCCTCGTCAGCGGCACGCGGGCCAATGCCGGCTCGAACTTCACATGGAGTTGCGTGGCGGGCGGCGGTTCGACGGGCAGCACGCCCAGTGAGAAGCTGGCCAGTGTACAGACGACAGGCTCGACCGTCGCGGCCACGACATCGGCGGCGAACATCGCCGGTTCGGTCGGCGGAGCAACCGCTGGGGCGCTTGGCGGATCGTCGGGATCGGGGGGCGGCGCCTCGGAGGTTACCGTAAGCGCGCGCGAATTCGCCGATGAGACTGCTGCCAAGCAGTTGCACGGGGCGCGACCCGGGCCGGGCGTTCCCGCCAGCATCACCTCGGCTTACGACAGATTCTTTTCTCAGGCCCTGTCGTACTACACTACCCAGGTTGCACGTGAGTACACCGCATATCGGACCTCGAGCGGCGGCATCGAGTGGCGCACGTCGACAGGTCAAACCTTGCAGTTCGCTTCTGAAGCCAGCTCCAATGTGTCGGAGCGTGCCGACGAAGCCTTCGCCGCGTTGGGCTATGCCGCCGTCAACAAGGCGCCGGCGGGCAGGGTGTTCGCGCCACTGTGGACTCCGTGGCTCGATGTGCGGGGTACCGGCTATGAGCAATCGGATGCCAGCGCGCTCAAGGGCACGCAGGTCAACGCGACCGGCGGCCTCACCTACAAGTTCAGCCCCACTTTCGTGGCCGGTGTTTATGCCGGTTTCGAAACCTTCAAGTATGACTTCGCCGCGCTAAACGGCAGCCTGAAGGGCAATGGTGGCTCGATCGGCACCTATGCCGGCTGGCAGATCACGCCGACCTTGCGCTGGAACGGCATGGTGGGCTGGACCGGCGTGTCCTACGACGGCTCGGCGGGTACGGCCTCCGGCAGCTTCTCCGGCTCGCGTTGGATCGCTTCGACCGGCTTGACCGGCAGCTATCGTGTGTCGTCCGTCATCGTCGAGCCGTCGGCGTCGATCTTCGCGCTGACCGAACGGCAGACCGGCTACACCGACACGCTGGCGGTGGTCCATGCATCACGTACGTTCTCGAACGGGCGCGTGTCGCTCGGCGGCAAAGTAAGCGCCGCGCCGGGGCTGTTTGCCGGGTTCACGCCCTATGTCGGCCTCTATGGCGATTGGGCCTTCATGTCGAATAATGCGGTGCCGGTGAATGTGTCTTCGACGGGGCTTTCCGCCGGCTGGTCGGCGCGCACGACGGCTGGGGTGTCTGTCCTGGTCTTCACCAGGAGCACCCTGGCGCTCGGCGGCGAGCTGGGTGGCCTTGGCGCCAGTTACAAGACATGGACCGGCAATGCGCGGCTAAACGTGCCGCTGTGACGCTGCTGTGAATGACAAAGCAAAAGGCGCAGAGCGATCCGCGCCTTTTGCTTTTGAAAAAAGAGTCGGCTTAAGCCGCCATCTTACGACGCCATGGCCTTCTTAAGGTTCTCGTCGATCTTGTCGAGAAAGCCGGTGGTCGATAGCCATTTCTGATCGGGGCCGACGAGGAGGGCGAGGTCCTTGGTCATGAAGCCGGCTTCGACCGTGTCGATGCAGACCTTCTCCAAAGTCGCCGAGAACTTTGCCAGCGCATCGTTGCCGTCGAGCTTGGCGCGGTGCGCGAGGCCGCGCGTCCAGGCGAAGATCGAGGCGATGGAGTTGGTCGAAGTTTCCTGGCCCTGCTGATGCTGGCGATAGTGCCGCGTCACGGTGCCGTGCGCGGCTTCCGCTTCCACCACCTTGCCGTCCGGGGTCAGCAGTACCGAGGTCATCAGGCCGAGCGAGCCAAAGCCCTGCGCCACGGTGTCGGACTGCACATCGCCGTCGTAGTTCTTGCAGGCCCACACATAACCGCCCGACCATTTCAGCGCCGAGGCGACCATGTCGTCGATCAGGCGGTGCTCGTACCAGATTTTCTTGTCGGCGAATGCGGTCTTGAACTCGGCATCGAACACGGCCTGGAAGATATCCTTGAACTGGCCGTCATACTGCTTGAGGATGGTGTTCTTGGTCGAGAGATACAGCGGATAGCCACGGCCGAGCGCATAGTTCATCGAGGCGCGGGCGAAATCGCGGATCGACTCGTCGAGATTGTACATCGCCATGGCGACGCCGGCGTCGGGCGCCTTGAACACTTCCTTCTCGATGACCTTGCCGTCGCTGCCGACGAACTTGATCGACAGCGTTCCCGCCGACGGAAACTTGAAGTCTGTGGCGCGGTACTGATCGCCATAGGCATGGCGGCCGATGATGATCGGCTGCGTCCAGCCCGGCACGAGGCGCGGCACGTTCCGGCAGATGATGGGCTCGCGGAAGATGGTGCCGCCGAGGATGTTGCGGATGGTGCCGTTCGGGCTCTTCCACATTTCCTTGAGGTTGAACTCCTTCACGCGCGCCTCATCCGGCGTGATGGTGGCGCATTTGACGGCAACGCCGACTTCCCTGGTCTTGTTGGCGGCATCGATGGTGATCTGGTCGTTCGTCTCGTCGCGCTTCTGCACGCTGAGATCGTAATAGAGCAGGTCGATGTCGAGATAAGGATGGATCAGCTTGTCCTTGATGAACTGCCAGATGATCCGGGTCATCTCGTCGCCGTCCATTTCGACGACGGGATTCTTCACCTTGATTTTGGCCATAGCGGACATCCATCTCTCGAGAACCGGCAGCGCAGTCGTGGCGGCTCTATAACATCGCCTTCTGCGCCACGAAAGCCGCGGCGGCTCATGGACTTAAGTCGCATGCGAGGGCGATACCTGTTCACGAAACTGTCAGCGCGGCATATCGCACCAAGGCCTGCCGCAACTGGAAATCGGCCGCAATCGCGATACATTCAAAGCATTCAGTGCGCAGCGATAAATCGCAATGAGGGATCGCCATGACCAATGTCATGCTCAACCGTCGCAACCTCCTCGCCGCCGGCGGGTCCGTTCTGGCCGCCAGCGCCTCCGGCCTGCTGTTGCCGGCGAGCGCGCAAGGCGTGGCGCCGACGCAGTCGATGTCGGGCGGCGCCAACAACTACCAGAAGGGCGCGCCGGTCGTTCAACGAATCGGCAAGGGCGGCTTCGTCATGTCCGGCACCGTGCGCCGCGCCGGCGATGGCGCGCCGCTGGCCGGCCAGCGCATCCAGATCTGGGCGCACACGGTCGAAGGCCGCGAAGAGGACGCGCGCAGCCACGGCGCAACGCTCACCGACAAGAACGGCGCGTTCCGTCTCGAGATGCCGCAGATCATTCCCATCTTCGGCCAGCCGCATGGCCACCTCGCGTATGACAGCGGCGAGTTCAAAACCGTGTTCCTGCGTCCCATCATGCGCAGCGCCAAGGACACCAGCCTCGAGGCGCATTTCGTCCTGCAGCCGGCGTGACATCGGGAACAGGGGAATGAGACCGGCCCGGGCGAGCCTGGTCTGGGCCGCATTGATCGCGGCGCTCGGAATACCGATCGTCCTGGCGGCGGCCAGCCCGTTCCTTGAATGGCGCGACTGGATCTACATCGCGGGCGGCTTCGCCGGCATCGCCGCGCTTGGGCTCTTGCTGATCCAGCCCTTGCTGATCGCTGGATTTCTGCCGGGACTCTCGCCCTATCGTTCGCGGCTGTTGCATCGCTGGATCGGCGGCGTGCTGGTCGCGGCGTTGATTGCTCACGTCGCCGGTCTCTGGATCACCAGCCCGCCGGATATGGCGGATGCGCTGCTGTTCCGCTCGCCGACGCCTTTCTCGCCCTTCGGCGTCGTGGCGATGTGGGCTGTGTTCGCCGTCGCGGCGCTGGCCTTCTTCCGCCGCCGGCTGGGGCTGCGAAAGTGGCGCGTCGTTCACCTGTCCCTCGCGGTGGTCATTGTCGTCTGCACCGTGGTGCATGCCGTGCTGATCGAAGGCGCGATGGAGACCATCTCGAAGGCGGCGCTATGTGCGCTGGTGGTCATTGCGACCGGGAAGGTGATTCTCGATGTGTGGGCCCGCAACAAGAAACCCGCCCGATGAGGTCCTCATCGGGCGGGTTATGATCCATCCTCCGCTCATGCCCGCGTAGGCGGGCATCCAGTCTTGAAGCAAAGAACTGGATCCCCGCTTTCGCGGGGATGACCGGAGGCCCAGTTACAGCTTGTCGAGCGCGTCGTTGAGCGTCTTGCTCGGCCGCATCGCCGCCGAGGTCTTGGCGGTGTCGGGCAGGTAGTAGCCGCCGGTATCGACCGGCTTGCCCTGAGCGGCGATCAACTCGGCGTCGATCTTGGCTTCGTTCGCGCTCAGCGTCTCCGCCAGCGGCTTGAACCGCGCGGCCAGCGGCGTGCTGTTGTCGCGGCGGGCCAGCGCCTTCGCCCAATACAGCGCCAGATAGAAATGGCTGCCGCGATTGTCGAGTTCGCCGACCTTGCGCGCCGGCGAGCGGTTGTGCTCGAGAATCTCGCTGTTGGCCTCGTCGAGCGTCTCGGCGAGGACCTTGACGTCCTCGTTGCCGGTGACTTGTGCGAGGTGTTCGAGCGAGGCGCCGAGCGCGAGGAACTCGCCGAGCGAATCCCAGCGCAGATAGCCTTCGCCCTTGAACTGTTCGACATGCTTGGGCGCCGAGCCGCCGGCGCCGGTCTCGAACAGTCCGCCGCCCTGCAGCAGCGGAACGATCGACAGCATCTTGGCGGAGGTGCCGAGCTCCATGATCGGGAACAGGTCGGTGAGGTAGTCGCGCAGCACGTTGCCGGTGACCGAGATCGTGTCCTGGCCCTTGCGGATGCGCTCGAGCGAGAACTTGGTCGCTTCGACCGGCGCCAGAATACGGATGTCGAGGCCAGAGGTGTCCTCGTTCTTGAGGTACTTCTCGACCTTGGCGATGAGCTGCGCGTCGTGTGCGCGGTTCTTGTCGAGCCAGAACACCGCCGGGGTGTTGGAGAGGCGCGCGCGGCGCACCGCGAGCTTGACCCAATCCTGAATCGGCGCGTCCTTGACCTGGCACATGCGGAAGATGTCGCCCGCTTCGACCTTCTGGCTCATCAGGACCTTGCCGTCTTCCGCGACCACGTTGACGGTGCCGTTCGCCGGGATGCGGAAGGTCTTGTCGTGCGAGCCGTATTCTTCGGCCGCCTGCGCCATCAGGCCGACATTCGGCACCGAGCCCATGGTCTTCGGATCGAAGGCGCCATTGGCCTTGCAGTCGTCGATGACGGCCTGGAAGAGGGTCGAGTAGCAGCGGTCGGGAATCGCGGCGATGCAGTCATGCAGCTTGCCGTCGGCGCCCCACATCTTGCCGGACTCGCGGATCATCGCCGGCATCGACGCATCGATGATCACGTCGCTCGGCACATGCAGGTTGGTGATGCCCTTGTCGGAGTTGACCATGGCGAGGCCGGGGCGCTTCTTGTACTCGGCCTCGATGTCCGCCTTGATCGCGGCCTTTTCGGCTTCGGGCAGGGTCTCGATCCTGGTCATCATGTCGCCGACGCCGAGGTCGGGATTGACGCCGAGCTTGGTCAGGGTGGCGCCATGTTTCTTGAACACGTCGGCGAAGAACACCGAGATACAGTGACCGAACAGGATGGGATCGGAGATCTTCATCATCGTCGTCTTGACGTGCAGCGAGAACAGGATGCCATCCTTCTTCGCTGCCTCGATCGCGCCTTCGTAGAACGCGTCCAGCGCCTTGACGTTCATCACCGAGCAATCGATGACCTCGCCGGCCTGCAGCGACACCTTCTCCTTCAGCACCGTCGTCTTGCCGCCGGCATCCACCAGTTCGATGCGGGCGTTCGTGGCGGCGGTCGTGGTGGTCGCGACTTCCGAACCGTAGAAATCGCCACCCGTCATGTGCGCCACGCGGGTTTTCGAATCCTTGGCCCAGGCGCCCATCTTGTGCGGGTGGCTGCGCGCATAGGCCTTCACGGCGCCGGCGGCGCGGCGGTCGGAGTTGCCTTCGCGCAGCACCGGATTGACGGCGCTGCCCAGCACCTTTGAGTAGCGGGCGCGGATTTCCTTGTCGGCGGGTGTCGCGTCGCTGTCGGGATAATTGGGGACGTCGTAGCCCTTGCTCTGCAGTTCCTTGATCGCGGCCTTGAGCTGCGGGATCGAGGCGGAGATGTTCGGCAGCTTGATGATGTTGGCTTCCGGCTTGAGCGTCAGCTTGCCGAGTTCGGTGAGCTCGTCGTTGATCCGTTGCTCGGGTTTCAGCTTCTCGGGGAAGTTGGCGAGGATGCGGCCCGCCAGCGAGATGTCCTTGAGCTTCACCGACACGCCAGCGGCGCCGACGAAAGCCTGGACGATCGGCAGCAGCGAGTAGGTCGCGAGCGCCGGGGCTTCATCGACTTTTGTCCACATGATTTCGAGATTCGGCATGCATAACCCCTGATAGCTGTGCTGGTTGGGGGCCCTATAGCACCCCGGTTTGGGTGGCGAAAGCCGCGCTTTCGTGAGAGCCGGTAGGGCGATATAGAGCCCTGCCATGGAGCGCTTTTGAATGCCCGGAGCCGGTACCGATAAGACCAAACGCTGGATCGAGCGGCCGGGACCCGTGGTGGTGCTGGTCGAGCCGCAGATGGGCGAGAACATCGGCGCCGCGGCGCGCGCCATGGCCAATTTCGGCCTCGGCCGGCTGCGTCTCGTCAAGCCGAAGCAGGGCTGGCCGAACGAGAAGGCGGTTGTCATGGCCGCCGGGGCCACCCGCGTGCTCGACGGCGCGCAGCTTTACGAGACCCTGGAGGAGGCGGTCGCCGACTGCTCCTTCGTGCTGGCGACCACCGCGCGCCACCATGACCAGCTCAAGCCGATCATTGACGCCCAGCAGGCCGCGGCCGAAGTCGCGCCGCGCGTCGCCGCCGGCGATACCGTGGCGCTGGTGTTCGGCCGCGAGCGCAACGGGCTGGAGAACCATGAGGTCGGCTTGGCCGACCGCATCGTGACCCTGCCGGTCAACCCGGCCTTTGCCTCGCTGAACCTAGCTCAGGCGGTGATCGTCGTTGCCTATGAGTGGTTCAAGCTCGCCGGTAGCGACGCCGTGCGCGAGGACGAGCCGCGCCGCTCGCCGCCGGTCGGCAAGCAGCAATTGACGGCGTTCTTCCGCGATCTCGAGCGAGAGCTCGAGAAAGTCGAGTTCTTCCGCCCGGCGGAAAAGCGCGAGACCATGGTCATCAACCTACGCAACATCTTTACGCGCATGGAGCTGACGCAGCAGGACGTGCGCACTTTGTACGGCGTCGTGATGGCGATCGCCAATGGCCGCAAGGGCCCGGCGCGCGGCGGCACGCTCGATCCGGCCGCCGCCGAGGAGCTGCGCGGCCTGATCGCCGATCACAGCGCCGGCCAGATCGCGCAGGAGCGGGCGCCGATCAAGGGCCTGGCGCGGCTGTTGCGCCGTAACCCCACCGAGGCCGAGCGCGCGTTCTGGAAAGCGCTCACCGCCGACCGGCGTTTTGCGGACTACCGGTTCAAGCGGCAGGTGCCGCTCGGCCCGCATATGGGCGATCTCGTATCGATTCCGCTGCGCTGTGTGATCGAGATCATCCCGGCCAACGAGCCTGAGATGACGCGGGAGCAAAGGCCGGCGCGGCATGCCTGGCTGGCCGAGCGCAACTACCGCGTCATCACCGTCGCGGCCGCCGATGTGCTGAGCGACGTCGGCAAGGTGCTGGATGAACTGGCGCCGCGCGTGAAGGCGGCGGACCAGCCATAGAGACGGCGAAAATTTGTCCGTTCATCCCCGCGGAAGCGGGGATCCAGATAGAGACGTTGCTCGATTCCAAAGAAAGAACTGGGTCCCCGCTTTCGCGGGGACGAGCGGCGTATTGTCAGAACGCGTCTTTCGCGCCGGTCGCCTTCACCGGCAACTGCTTCAGCGCGCCGGAGGCACCTTCGCGCACCAGCGAGAAATCGCTGCCCACGGTCAGGAAGCGGAAGCCGCGCTTGGCCATCTCGAGCGCGCGCTTGGCGTCCCGGCAATAGATGCCGGGAATCTTGCCGGCGTCGATGGCGGCGGCGCAGATTTTGTCGATCGCGACATTGACCTCTGGCGCCTCGATATCCTGCGCCTTGCCGGCCGACAGCGACGTCGACAGATCGTAGGGGCCGATGAACAGCGCGTCTATGCCGGGCGTGCCGGCGATCTCCTCGACATTGCGCAGCGCCTCCGGCGTTTCGATCATGGCGAAGGTCAGCGTGCCGGCATTGGCGGCGGCGAGGTAATTAGTGGCCGCCATCTGCCCCTGCAGCATCATCGCCCGCGGCGGCCCGAACGAGCGCTCGCCCAGCGGCGGGTATTTCGCCGCGGCGGCGAAGCGCCGCGCGTCATCGGCGTTGTTGATCATCGGCGCGACGATACCTTCGGCGCCGAAATCCAGCGCGCGACTCACCAGCCCGACATCCTCGAGCGGCACGCGCACGAAGGGGGCCGCGCCGGCGTGATGCACGGCGCCGATACCTTCACGCAGTGAGTCGGTATTCCAGAGGCCGTGCTGGGCGTCGAGCACCACGGCGGCGAAACCCTCGCGCGCGATCGTCTCGGCGACGATGGGCGAACCCATCATGCACCAGCCGGAGAAGATGGTTTCTCCGGCGCGCAGGCGCTGGGCGAGGGAAAAGGCCGGCATGGTGGCGGCCGGCGCCTTAGCCGGCCTGGATCTGGGCGACGGCGGTGGCGAGCAGCTCGTTCATTTTCGCCCGCACCTGCGCTTCGGTGACGCCCTTGCCTTCGAGATCCTTGACGACTTTCTTCAAAACGTCGTTGTCGCCGGCTTCCTCGAAATCGGCCAGCACGACATCCTTGGCATAGGCGTTGGCTTCGTCGCCGGACTTGCCGAGCAGCTCCGCCGCCCACAGGCCGAGCAGCTTGTTGCGCCGGGCCATGGCCTTGAACTGCAATTCCTCGTCATGCGCGAACTTCTTCTCGAAACCTTCTTCGCGCTTGTCGAAAGTGGTCATGCCGCCCTCATGATTGACAGGATTTTACCGCGTTTGCATATCGCCCGACCGGGGTCAAGGCAACCTATCAACCTCTTAATACGGCAAAATTGCGAGGTGGAAAACGCCCCGTACCGTCGATTGTGTCGCACGGGGCGTTGGGCTAGGTTGACCCGGTGGCCGAGACGTTTTAGCGCATCACCTCATGAGTTTGCGCTGGATCGAAAAGAACCACAGCCGAGGGTCTTTAGGCGCTCCAACAAGGAACCACGGCACCCCATGGACATTCACAAACCACGGTACATCCCGATGAGCCGACGCCGCCGCATCTACGAAGGCAAGGCGAAGGTCCTCTATGAGGGCCCGGAGCCAGGGACGCTGATTCAACATTTCAAGGATGACGCGACCGCCTTCAACGCCAAGAAACACGAGGTGATCGAAGGCAAGGGCGTGCTCAACAACCGCATCTCCGAGTACGTCTTCCAGCACCTCAACGACATCGGCGTGCCGACGCACTTCATCCGCCGGCTCAACATGCGCGAGCAGTTGATCCGCGAGGTGGAAATCATTCCGCTCGAGGTGGTGGTGCGCAACGTCGCCGCCGGCTCGCTGTCGACCCGACTCGGCATCGAGGAAGGCACGCAGCTGCCGCGCTCGATCATCGAGTTCTATTACAAGAACGACAAGCTCAACGACCCGATGGTGTCGGAAGAGCACATCACGGCGTTCGGCTGGGCCTCGCCCCAGGAGATCGACGACATCATGGCGCTGGCCATCCGGGTCAACGACTTCCTGTCCGGGCTTTTCCTCGGCGTCGGCATCCGTCTCGTCGACTTCAAGATGGAGACCGGCCGGCTCTGGGAAAACGACGTGATGCGCATCGTCGTGGCCGACGAGATCTCGCCGGATTCGTGCCGGCTGTGGGACATCAAGACCAACGACAAGATGGACAAGGACCGTTTCCGCCGCGACATGGGCGGGCTGGTCGAGGCCTATACCGAGGTCGCCAAGCGTCTCGGTATCGTCGCCGAGGGCGAGCGCCCGCAGGGCACCGGCCCGGTGCTGGTGAAAGGCTGAGGACGGCGATTCGCCGTCATTGAGCCGAATCCGCAAGGGTGCTAACCGGGGGCCTCACGGCCCCCGTTTTGCTTTGAAATCAGCGTTTGGGAACCTCCCATGAAAGCTCGCGTCACCGTTACCCTCAAATCCGGCGTTCTCGACCCGCAGGGCAAGGCGATCGAGGGCGCGCTGCGCTCGCTCGGCGTGGACGGCGTCGCGTCGGTCCGCCAGGGCAAGGTCTTTGACATCGAGCTCGACGGCGCCGACCGCGCCAAGGCCGAGGCGCTGCTCAAGCAGGCCGCCGACAAGCTCTTGGCGAACACGGTGATCGAGAATTACAATGTCGAGGTACTTGGCTAAGGGGACGACCATGGCCGAAGTGACCAACGAATTGATTTATGAGGTTCTGAAGGCGGTTCAGGCGCGGCTCTCTCAGGTCGACGGAAAGGTCGATGAGGTGAAGCAGGAAGTTCAGGCCGTCAGATCGCAGCTTCAGGCCGGACGCCAGGAAATGGTTGGCGTTCATCAGGAGCTCACTAGCATACACGCGACGCTTGTGCGCCATGAGCAGCGCCTCGACCGAATCGAACATCGCCTCGAACTGAGTGATGCCCCATCGCTATGAAAGCCGCCGTCCTCGTCTTCCCCGGAATCAACCGCGAGCGCGACATGGCGCGCACGCTCTGGCTCACCTCGGGCCGCGAGCCCGCCATGGTCTGGCACACCGAGCATGAACTGCCGGCGGGCACCGACCTCGTCGTCGTGCCGGGCGGCTTCTCCTACGGCGATTACCTGCGCTGCGGCGCCATTGCGGCGCGCTCGCCGGTGATGGATGCGGTGCGCAAGTTTGCCGCCGGCGGCGGCCTGGTGCTGGGCGTCTGTAACGGCTTCCAGATCCTGTGCGAATCCGGCCTGCTGCCGGGCGTGCTGATGCGCAACGAGAACCTGCGCTTCATCTGCCGCGACGTGTTTCTGAAAGTGGAACGCTCCGACACGCCCTTCACCCGCGGCTATAACGCCGGGCAGGTGGTCCGCGTGCCGGTCGCTCACGGCGAGGGCAACTACATCGCCGACGGTGAGACCATCGCCCGGCTGGAAGGTGACGGGCGGGTGATTTTCCGCTACTCCGGCCCGGACGGCATGATCGACCCGGACTGGAATCACAACGGCGCGCTCAACGCCATTGCCGGTATCGTCAGCGACAAGGGCAACGTGCTCGGCATGATGCCTCACCCGGAAAACCACGTCGAAGCCGAGATCGGCTCGACCGACGGCCGCGGCCTGTTCGCTGGCCTCGCCGAGGCGCTCAAGAAGGCGGCCTGAGGCGCTCCGGCGGAGAAGCCTGCGAAAAACCGCGATTCCGGCGGTGATCGCGCCTCAGCCCCGAATTTCCTCTGGAAGCCGCGCACAAGGGTGTCTAAGTCCCGGGTTGTCCGTGCTAGGCCAAATTGCGCCGCCGCTCCCAGGAATCCCATGCTCGCCAACGACGTCAAAATCACGCCCGAACTGGTCGCCGAACACGGCCTCAAGCCGGACGAGTACCAGCGCATCCTGGACCTGATCGGCCGCGAGCCGACGCTGACGGAGCTCGGCATCTTCTCGGCGATGTGGAACGAGCACTGCTCGTACAAATCCTCCAAGGTTCATCTGCGCGGGCTGCCGACCAAGGCGCCGTGGGTGATTCAGGGGCCGGGCGAAAATGCCGGCGTCATCGACATTGGCGATGGGCTGGCCTGCGTCTTCAAGATGGAGAGCCACAACCACCCGAGCTACATCGAGCCCTATCAGGGCGCGGCGACCGGGGTCGGCGGCATTCTGCGCGACGTCTTCACCATGGGCGCGCGGCCGATCGCCTGCCTCAACGCGCTGTCCTTCGGCGCGCCGGAACACTCCAAGACGCGGCATCTGGTCTCCGGCGTCGTCGCCGGCATCGGCGGCTACGGCAATTCGTTCGGCGTGCCGACGGTCGCCGGCTCGGTGCGCTTCCACAAGCGCTACGACGGCAACATCCTGGTCAACGCCATGGCCGTCGGTCTCGCCGAGAAGGACAAGATTTTCTACGCCGCCGCCTCCGGCGTCGGCATGCCAATCGTCTATCTCGGCTCCAAGACCGGCCGCGACGGCATTCACGGCGCCTCGATGGCGTCGGCCGAGTTCGACGACAACTCGGAAGAAAAGCGTCCGACCGTGCAGGTCGGCGATCCCTTCTCGGAAAAACTTTTGCTGGAAGCCTGCCTCGAAATCATGGCCAAGGATTGCGTCATCGCCATCCAGGATATGGGCGCGGCGGGCCTGACATCGTCCGCCACGGAGATGGGCGCCAAGGGCAATCTCGGCGTGACGCTCGATCTCGACAAGGTGCCGTGCCGTGAAGAGGGCATGACGGCTTATGAAATGATGCTGTCGGAGAGCCAGGAGCGAATGCTCATGGTGCTCAAGCCCGACAAGGAAAAGGAAGCCGAAGCGATCTTCCGCAAATGGGGCCTCGACTTCGCCATCGTCGGCGAGACCACGCCGTCGATGCGCTTCATCGTCAAGCACCACGGCGAGGTGATGGCCGACCTGCCGATCAAGGAACTCGGCGACAGCGCGCCGGAATACAAGCGGCCTTTCGTCAGCCTGGAGAAGCCGGCGCCGATCGACGCCGGCGCCATCGAGCCGCCGGGCTCGATTGCCGACGCGCTGGAGCGTCTCGTCGCCACGCCGGACCTGTGCTCGAAGCGCTGGGTCTGGGAGCAGTACGACCACATCATTGGCGGCAACACCGTGCAGCGGCCGGGCGGCGATGCCGCCGTGGTGCGCGTTCTCGATGGCCCCAAGGGCCTCGCGCTCACCACCGATGTGACGCCGCGCTATTGCGAAGCCAATCCGTTCGAGGGCGGCAAGCAGGCCGTTGCCGAATGCTGGCGCAACCTCACCGCCGTCGGCGCGACACCGCTCGCCATCACCGACAATCTCAATTTCGGCAATCCGGAGCGGCCCGAGATCATGGGCCAGTTCGTCGGCTGCGTGCGCGGCATCGCCGAAGCCTGCAAGGCGCTCGATTTCCCGGTCGTGTCCGGCAACGTGTCGCTCTACAACGAGACCAACGGCAAGGCGATTTTGCCGACGCCGTCGATCGGCGGCGTCGGTGTTATCGCCGATTTCAGGAAGAGCGCGTCGCTGGCCTTCAAGAAGGAAGGCGAGGCGATCCTCGTGGTCGGCGAGACCACCGGCTGGCTCGGTCAGTCGATCTGGCTGCGTGAAATCTGCGCCCGCGAAGAGGGCGCACCGCCGCCGGTCGATCTCATTGAGGAGCGCGAGAACGGCGAATTCGTGCGCTCGCTCATTCTGGATGGTGCGGCCACCGCCGCGCACGATCTGTCCGATGGCGGTTTGCTGGTGGCGCTGGCCGAAATGGCGATGGCGTCCGGCATTGGCGCCAAGCTCGACGCCGCGCCGGATGACGTGCCGGCGCATGCCTACTGGTTCGGTGAGGATCAGGCCCGTTATATCGTGACGGTGCCGGCGCAGGCCGTCGACCTCGTCATGGCGCGGGCGCGCAAGGCCAGCGTGCTGGTGTCGCGCATCGGCACGACCGGGGGCGACTCGGTCGCGGTCGAGGGCCAGCGCTCGCTGGCGGTCTCTGATCTCAATGAGCGCAGCGAGGGCTGGTTGCCGGGTTACATGGCCGGCCGAGACTAATAGCTTATAAAACAAAATTATGAGGTGCGGCCGCGATGCGAGGCGTCGCGGCCGGTGATCGGTATTTTCTTCATTTAGTTTATCGTCCTGTTCAACGATTTCGCAGGGCGGAACACTTAACTTGTTTTTTATGTGCTGACGGGCCGCCATTTGAGGTGCGCTCAGCCGCGACAATTCGTTCGCCGGACCCGGTTGGTCCCTTCCGAAACGCTGTTTCAGACGCTCCGGAATAAACAAACATGACCGCGACTGCCATTGCGCCCCGCCGTGCCTTCCGTTTTCTCAGCCGCATGAATCTGACCACCCGCCTGACCCTGATGGCCATTCTCACCATGGCGATCGCGGTCGGCATTTCGCTGTGGACGTCGATGTCGATCACCAGCGGCGAGATGTATCGCCGTGCCCAGAATACGCTCGATATCAACATCAAGCTGCTCGACAGCGCGCTGACGGCCTATGGCGCGCCGCGCCGGGATGGCGACAAGCTGTATTTCGGCAATACCCTGATCAACAACAATTTCGAGGCCGTCGATCGCGTTAAGTCGATCGCCGGCGGCACCGCCACGGTGTTCATGGGCGACCTGCGCGTCGCCACCAATGTCGCCAAGCCCGACGGCTCGCGTGCGGTCGGCACCAAGCTGGCGCAGGGTCCGGCCTACGATACGGTGTTCAACAAGCGTCAGACCTATCGCGGCGAAGCCGACATTCTGGGCGAGACCTATCTCACCGTTTATCAGCCGATCGTCAGCGGCAATGACGTGCTCGGCATCGCCTATGTCGGCGTCAAGAAGGCCGAGTTCTTCACGGTGCTGCAGCAGCTTATGTGGACCAGCCTGATCGGCGGCCTCACGGTCATCGTTCTTGCCGGCGCCGCCATGTTCTTCCTGGTGCGGCGCATCTTCGCGCCTGTCGGCGCCATGTGCCACGATCTCGCGACAATGGCGATGGAAGCCTCGGGGCGCACCATCGACGCCCGCCACCTCAGCCAGATCGAGGAAATGCGCGAGGCCGTGACCATGCTCGGCGAGGCGACCCGCGCCAAGCAGGAGGCCGAAGCCGAGGCCGCCGCTCTGCGCGGGCGTGTCGATGCGCAGCGCCGCCGGCGCGCCGAGCAGGCCGCCGCCGCCGCCGAGGAGCGCTCGCGCGCGGTGCAGGAGCGCGTGCGCGCCATGGACGAGATTTCGTCCACCGTGAAGAAGAACGCGGGCGAGGCTGCGGAAGCCGACCGCGTCGCGACATCGACCTGTGACGTGGCCGACCGCAGCGGCCAGATCGTCGCCGAGGCGATCGAGGCGATGTCGCGCATCGAGGAGTCGTCGAACAAGATCTCCGATATCATCTCGGTGATCGACGAGATCGCGCGCCAGACCAATCTGCTGGCGCTCAACGCCGCCGTCGAAGCGGCGCGGGCTGGCGAAGCGGGCCGCGGCTTCGCCGTGGTGGCGACCGAAGTACGTAGCCTGGCGCAGCGCTCGTCGCAGGCCGCCAAGGATATCAAGCAGCTCATCGTGTCGTCGTCGGACCGCGTCAAGCAGGGCGTCGGCCTGGTCAATAGCGCCGGCTCGTCGCTGTCCGAGATCGTCGATCAGATCCGCAAGGTGGCGACCATCGTCTCCGGCATTGCGGTCGCCAATAACGAGCAGGCCGCCGGCCTCGAGCAGATCAACCGCACACTGACGCAACTCGACGAGGCGTCGGGCTCCATCGCGCTCGATGGCGACGAGGAACAGATGGCCGCCTGAGCGGCGATCTGACGATCAGCGGATCGGCGCGGTGCCTTTGAGCGCCGCCTTGCACAGCGGCGCCAGGCTGGCCTCGTTGGCCTGCAGGCAGGCGATTTTCTGACCGTCGCCAACGCCGGTGTCGCGGCAGCGGCGCACCAGGTCGCGCAGGCAGGCGCGACCGATCACCGCCGTCATCACCACCGGCGCATTGGGTCGCTGCGTTACCGGTCCGGCCGGCGCAGCCGGCGGCGACGTGTCGGCGATATCCGCGAGCGAGGTCTGGCAGTTCGGCGACAGTTTGGCCGCGTTGGCCTGCAGGCAGGCGAGGGCTTCCGGCCCGCCGGGCGGCACGCCCTTGCAGTTCCGCGAGAAGTCGCCGCGGCAGGTGTTCTTGATGGCGTTCATCTGTGCCGCGGTCGGCGGCGGCGGTGCATCGGCGGCGGGCGCCGGCGGGATGGCGGCCTGCTGGAGCGTGGGAGCAGGCCTGGGCGGCGTCACGGCCCGTGCGGGAGCCGCAGGCGCGGGTACAGCCGCGGGCCTGATGGCTGGCATGGTGGCGGCGGGCGGCTTGGCCGTCTGGATGGTCGGGGCCGCAGCTGGCGGCGGCGCTGTGGGCGCCGCAGCGGCTGGGGCAGACGGCGGCGGGGCAGGCGGCGCTGCGGCCGCGGGAGCCTGCTTCGGCAACGTGGCGCTCACTGCAGCCTGACAAGACGGCGACAGCGCGGCGACGTTCTTCTGCAAGCATTGCAGCGCCTCGGTACCGCCGGGGCGCACGCCCGAGCATTTCGACATGAAATCGGAGCGGCAGGAGGCCTTGATGGCCGATTGCTGGTCGGCGGTGACCTGCGCCCCCGCGCCTTGGCTCAGCGTCGCCAAAAAGACGGCCAGCCCCACTGATTGGAGAAACCTGTTGCTGCCCCCGAGCGTCATGGCCCACCCTTATTGCGCGACATTTTCGAGCACTATACCACGCGCCCCGGGGGACGCGGGATCGACATTTTTTGGGTGCAAACCGCCGACCGAGGGCTGTCGAGGGCGCGAGCGTCGCGTAGGGTGACCGTGAAGGAGTTCTGGCAATGGCAATGGATGCGGGTGAAATCGAACGGCTGATCCGGGAAGGGATCCCGGACGCGCAGGTCACGATTCGGGACCTCGCCGGCGATGGCAACCATTACGCCGCCACGGTGCTGGCGCCGTCCTTCGCGGGCAAGACCCGGGTCCAGCAGCACCAGCTCGTCTACAACGCGCTCAAGGGCAATATGGGCGGCGTGCTGCATGCTCTGGCGCTGCAGACCGGGACGCCCTGACCCCCGGCAGACCGCAGCGGCGGGCGTAATCTGCCAAAAAGTCCGAATTAACAATCAATTCGTTCCCTTTTCGCCGACCCCCTTGGGGTAGCGTCGCGACCTGGGCTACATATATCGGCGATACCGAAGGGCGGTTGCGGTGAGCCGCGACCCCGCCGGACAACCGGATACACAAGGATTCCGCTGCCATGGCCATCGAGCAGTTCATCGACAACGAAGTGAAGTCCAACGACGTGGTGCTGTTCATGAAGGGCACGCCGCAGTTTCCGCAGTGCGGCTTCTCCGGCCAGGTCGTGCAGATCCTCGACCATCTCGGCGTGCCGTACAAAGGCCTGAACGTGCTGGAGTCGATGGACCTGCGCGAGGGCATCAAGGCTTATTCGAACTGGCCGACCATTCCTCAGCTCTACATCAAGGGCGAGTTCGTCGGCGGCTGCGACATCATCCGCGAGATGTTCCAGGCCGGCGAATTGCAGCAGGCGCTCAAGGACGCCGGCGTCGCCACCGCCGCGCAGGCCTGATCACTCGTTCGTCGTTTTTCGTCAGAGCCGTTCATGACGCGTCGCCGTCGTGAGCGGCTTTGTCATGCGGCGGCGAAGCGGCAGGCGTTGTCTTTCTTCTCGACCATCCCGATGCCCGGATAGGGCAGGCGGAAGCCGATCAGCTTCGCTTTGTCGATGCCGGCGGTCTTGAGATTGTCCCACAGCTTGCCGGCGGTCGGCATGAAGCGGTCGCCCGAGTTCATGTCGATCAGAATGACGCCGTGCTTGAAACTGGTGAGCGGAGCCGCAAAAGCCGGCAAGGCCCGCGAGCAGCGTGCGGCGTGTCAGACACGGCGGGCTCCCCGCAGTGGCTGCACCCCAAATAACAAATCCCCCGCCTTTTGGGCGGGGGATCTGAAGTCTCGATGCTTAAGCGAAACGCTTAGCGCGAATAGTATTCGACGACCAGCGACGGCTGCATCTGAACCGGGAACGGCACGTCCGACGGCGCCGGCACGCGCGCGATCTGCGCGGTCATCTTGCCGGTATCGACGGCGATGTAGTCCGGCACGTCGCGCTCGGCCAACGCCTGCGCTTCGAGCACCAGGTTCATCTGCTTCGACTTCTCGCGGATTTCGACGACGTCGCCGACCTTGAGACGGTAGCTGGCGATGTTCACCTTGCGGCCGTTCACCTTGATGTGGCCGTGGTTGATGAACTGGCGGGCGGCGAACACGGTCGGCACGAACTTGGCGCGGTAGATGACCGCATCGAGGCGGCGCTCGAGCAGGCCGATCATGTTGGCGCCCGAGTCGCCCTTCATGCGGATGGCTTCGTCGTAGATGCCGCGGAACTGCTTCTCGGAGATGTTGCCGTAATAGCCGCGCAGCTTCTGCTTGGCCTTGAGCTGCACGCCGAAGTCGGAGAGCTTGCCCTTGCGGCGCTGGCCGTGCTGGCCGGGGCCGTATTCGCGGCGGTTCACCGGGGACTTCGGACGGCCCCAGATGTTCTCGCCCATGCGGCGGTCGATTTTATACTTGGATTCCAAACGCTTGGTCATCGCGTCCTCATAAAGACAGTGATTAAGGGGTTGAGGAAACGCGCCCTTCCTTTGTCCCGGGTTACCCCGGAACCGACAGACAAGTCCTTGAAGCGTAAGGGCTTGTCACGGGTCGCGAAACGCCAAACGGGCCGCAACCGGCCCGTGAGGTGGGCGCCTTGTACGGGGCGGGGCGGGGGATGTCAAACGGGGGCTGCGGCGGTCCGTCGCGGGGATTTCTGGGCGAACCAAGGCGGGGTTCGGCCGTTTTCGCTTGCGAGTTGGCGGCATCCGCACCATTTTGCCGCAGTCAGGCCGGGCCCCTCTGGCAGTCGTCAAGACTGCGATGTCGGACTGAAATCGACAGTGGGTCCGATGCGCCAGGATAAGCCAAACCACCGACCTGTTTCAGGTACGCCATGCCGGCCCGAGCCTCGTCTCGTGCTGCCGGTCGGCGGCCGGTGCGGCGATTCCAGGCGGCATCGGGCGTGTTGTCGAAGATTTCACACCCTACCGGAACGGAGCCTTTCGCGTGTTCGACCTCGCTCATTTATTGACGCCTGAATCCCTGACGGCCTTTGCCCAGGTCATCATGATCGACCTGGTGCTCGCCGGTGACAACGCCGTCATCATCGGCCTGGCCGCCGCCGGCCTGCCGCCCGACCAGCGCCGCAAGGCCATCATCGTCGGCATCATCGCCGCGACCGTGCTGCGTATCGCCTTTGCCGGCGTCGCCATCCAGCTCCTGCAGATCGTCGGCCTGTTGCTCGCCGGCGGCGTGCTGCTGCTCTGGGTGTGCTGGAAGATGTGGCGCGAACTGCGCACATCGCACGCGCACGAACAGGAGGCCCGGGAAGCGCTGGAGAATGCCGACCTCAACGCCGACGGCACCGTCGCCGGCGGCGCGCCGCGCAAGACCTTCGCCCAGGCCGCCTGGCAGATTCTCATCGCCGACGTGTCGATGTCGCTCGACAACGTGCTCGCTGTCGCCGGCGCCGCGCGCGACCATCCCGTCGCCCTGGCGTTCGGTCTGGTGCTCTCCATCCTGTTGATGGGCCTGGCCGCGAACTTCATCGCCGGTCTGCTCGTCAAGCACCGCTGGATCGCCTATGTCGGCCTCGCGATCATTCTCTATGTGGCGGGCGACATGATCTACCGCGGCGCGCTCGACGTGTGGCCGTTGGTGTTCGGCTAAAAGCCGAAGCCCCTGAGCGCCGCCTTGAGCGGCGCCGGGGGCTCACGGCCCGACGTGAAGAGGATTTGCGGCGGCGCTGTTTGCGCCGCCGTTTTCCATTCGTGCAGCAGGTCGGCGACGCGCCGCGCGATCGCCGGCGCCGGATCGATCCAGTCAACCGGCCACGGCGCCAGCGCGCGGAACCGCGCCGTCAGCAAGGGATAATGCGTGCAGGCCAGCACGACCGCGTCGGTGCGACGGTCTTCGGCATCGACGAAGCAGGGCGCGATCTCGGCGAAAATCTCGGCATCGGCCACCGGCATTCCCGACAGTTCAAGCTCGGCAATGGTGGCGAGCTTCGGCGAGCCGACCAGGATCACATCGCAGCCGGACGCGAATTCGCGGATCAGCGCGCGGGTGTATTCGCGCGACACGGTGGCCTGCGTGCCGAGCACGGCGATGCGCTTGCTGCGCGACTGCGCGCAGGCGGGCTTGATGGCCGGCACCGTGC
Source organism: Pseudolabrys sp. (assembly GCA_035556455.1). Taxonomy (GTDB): domain Bacteria; phylum Pseudomonadota; class Alphaproteobacteria; order Rhizobiales; family Xanthobacteraceae; genus Pseudolabrys. The sequence continues at coordinate 51,319 of DATMEX010000088.1, read as the reverse complement.
CGACGAATGGCACGGTGTAGCGCTTGCGCAGCTCGGCGAGCGCAATGACCGACGCGGTGTTGCAGGCGATGACGACGAGGTCCGGTGCATGTCGCACAATGGCGTCGCCGATCACCGCGACGATACGCGCGATCAGACTGTCTTCCGGCTGATTGCCATAGGGAAAGCCGGCATCGTCCGCGACATAGACAAAGCGCGCATCGGGTCGCGCCGCCGCGACTTCGCGGAACACGGTGAGGCCGCCGACGCCGGAATCGAAGATCAGCACCACGGGCCCGGCGTTTTCTGAACGATCGTTAAGGTTGGACATGGCGACAATCGGCGTCAGGCCGGCGGTAATAGCGCAGGGAACGGCCCCGGCAGCCGTTCATTACCAAGAGACTAGGGGGCGAGAGTTTAGGATTCGGTACCAAAGATTGGATGCAGCCATGAAACTTCGAACACTCGCAATTGCCGCCGGCGCATTTCTGCTGTCGGGCGGTCTCGCCGCCGCGGCGACCGTCACCAACGATCTCAACCTCCGCTCGGGCCCGGGAACCGGCTATCGCGTCATCGGCACCATGCCGGCCGGCTCGTATGTCGACGTGATCGACTGTAGCGGTAGTTGGTGCCGCGTGAACTGGGGTGGGGCCGAGGGCTATGCCAGCGCCAGCTACCTCGCGGGCGGCGGTAGTCCCGTCTATGCACCCGCGCCGGTTTACGCCCCGCCGCCGGTGGTCAGCTTCGGATTTGGCTTCGGCAGCGGTCCGGGCTGGTACGGCGGCCCGCGTTACTACAGCGGTCCTCGCCACTATGGCCACCGCGGCGGCTGGCGTGGCGGCCACCGCGGCCATCACAGGCATCGCTAAGCGGCAACCGGCTGGCGCGCGCACACCGGCGCGCGCCGGTCAGGCTTCGCCGAACACGCGCCTGAAGATGGTGTCGACCTGCTTGAAGTGGTGACCGAGGTCGAAATTGTCCTCAAGTTCCTTGTCGCTCAGCGCCTTCCTCACGTCCGGATCGGCCTTGAGCAGGCCAAGGAAGTCATTGCTCTCGCCACCCCAGACCTTCATCGCGTTTCGCTGTACGAGGCGATAGGCGTCCTCGCGCGTCACGCCGGCCTTCGTCAGCGCGATGAGAATGCGCTGCGAGTGAATAAGGCCCGACAGCTTGTCGAGGTTCTTCTGCATGTTCTGCGGATAGATCAGCCACTTGTCGACCAGACCGGCGAGGCGCATCAGGCCGAAGTCGAGCGTGACGGTGGCATCCGGACCAATCATGCGCTCGACTGAAGAGTGCGAAATATCGCGCTCGTGCCACAGCGCCACGTTCTCCATTGCGGGCAAGGCATAGGCGCGCACCATGCGGGCAAGGCCGGTGATGTTCTCCGACAGCACCGGGTTGCGCTTGTGCGGCATCGCCGACGAACCCTTCTGCTTTTCGGAGAAGAACTCTTCGGCTTCCAGCACTTCGGTGCGCTGCAGGTGACGCACTTCGATAGCGAGGCGCTCCATCGACGAGGCGATGACGCCGAGCGTGGCAAAGAACATGGCGTGACGGTCGCGCGGGATAACCTGGGTCGAGACCGGCTCGACGGCGAGGCCCATCTGCTTGGCGACATATTCCTCAACGCGCGGGTCGACCTGCGCGAAGGTGCCGACGGCGCCGGAAATGGCACAAGTGGCGACTTCCTTGCGCGCAGCAATCAGGCGCTCGCGGCCACGCGCGAACTCGGCATAGGCCTGTGCCATCTTGAGGCCGAATGTTGTCGGCTCGGCATGAATGCCGTGCGAGCGGCCGACGGTCGGCGTCAGCTTGTGCTCGAAAGCGCGACGCTTGATGTGCGCGAGCAGCGTGTCGAGATCCTTGATCAGGATATCGGCGGCGCGGGTCAGCTGGACGTTGAAACAGGTATCGAGCACGTCGGACGAGGTCATGCCGGAGTGCATGTAGCGCGCTTCCGGACCGACGATCTCCGACACATGGGTCAGGAAGGCGATGACATCGTGCTTGACCTCGGCCTCGATGGCGTCGATGCGGGCGACGTCGAACTTGGCGTCCTTGCCCTTGGCCCAGATGGTCTCGGCGGCTTCCTTCGGAATGACGCCGAGGTTCGCCATCGCGGTGGCGGCATGCGCCTCGATCTCGAACCAGATCTTGAATTTCGTTTCCGGCGACCAGATCGCGGCCATCTCGGGACGGGAATAACGGGGGATCATGTTTGTTTACCGAACGTCATATTGAAGCCTGTCATCGCCGGGCTTGTCCCGGCGATCTCGCTTAGATGGGGCACTGCGTCCCTGATCGGGATGGCCGGGTCAAGCCCGGCCATGACAACGAGGGCATGAGCGACGAGCTTATGCCGCCTCGCCGCGGGCCAGGCTGCCGGCCTGACGGATCGCGGCGATGTTCTCTTTGTATTGGCCGCCCTTGAACACGGCGGAGCCGGCGACCAGCACATTGGCGCCGGCGCGCACGACGTCGGCGGCGTTGGCGGCGCTGACGCCACCGTCAACTTCGAGGTCGATCGGCCGCCCGCCGATCATGGCGCGGATGGCGCGGATCTTGTCGAGCTGCGACGGGATGAAAGCCTGGCCGCCGAAGCCTGGATTGACCGACATCACGAGGACGAGATCGACCATGTCGATGACACTCTCGATGGAGGAGGCGGGTGTGCCGGGGTTCATGACGACGCCGGCCTTCTTGCCGAGCGCGCGGATCGCCTGCAGCGAGCGGTGCAGATGCGGCCCGGCCTCGACATGGACGGTGATGACGTCGGCGCCGGCCTTGGCGAAGGCCTCGAGATAGGGGGCGGCCGGCGAGATCATCAGATGGACGTCGAACGGCTTCTTCGTGGCGCCGCGCACCGATTTCATGACGTCGGGGCCGAAGGAGATGTTCGGCACGAAATGGCCGTCCATGATGTCGACATGGATCCAGTCGGCGCCGGCGGCGTCGATGGCGCGGACCTCGTCGCCGAGCTTGGCGAAATCGGCGGCCAGGATCGACGGCGCGATGAGAAGCGGACGGGTCATGGGACGGCTTTCTCCGGGTGGGGTCCGGGTACCACGGCGGTCGGGACCGGGCAATTAGGGGCAGGTCAGGCGGCAAAGTCTGCCGGAAACAGCGGTGGTATGGGGCGACGGCCTGTGGATAAGCGACTGTCCTGACGTGGCATTTCCAATCTCCAGCCGCTGGCAGGGGAATTGCAAGTCGCAGAGCCCAAGGGCGCTTCTGCAATTGAGGAGTAACGTCGATGTCCTTCTCCGTGGGCTCGGCTGCGTCGAGCCCGCTGGCCCTTTGGCAGCAATTGCTGCAGACGGGCGGCGCGGGCACTAGCCAGAGCCAATCCTTCGACCCCCTTGCCAGTTTGATGCAAACCGACGCCGGTGACACCTCGTCGCCCGCGTCGTCGTCCGGCGCGTCGGCATCTTCAACGCCGCCCTTCGGACAGGGCATGATGGCGCAACTGATTGCGCTACAGCAGCAGGCCAGCGCGGCTACCGGCTCCGGCACGTCCGGGGCCGATCCGGGTGACGCCAAGTTCTTCGCCAAACTCGACACCAACGGCGATGGCTCCGTCAGTCAATCCGAGTTCGAGGCTGCCGCGAGCAAGCACGGCGTCTCGACCTCGATCGCCGACGCCGTGTTCGCCAAGATCGACGGTAACGGCGATGGCAATGTCAGCCAGAGCGAACTGGCGGCCGCCGATAAGGGCCGAGGTCATCATGGTCACCACCACGCCGCCGGCGGTACCGGGCGTGACGGCGACGCCGACGACCTGATGTCCGGCTCGGGCGCCGACGGTTCGACGACGCAGTCGGTGACCAATCCGGACGGCTCGACCACGACCACGATCACCTATGCCGACGGTTCGAAGGTCGACATGACATCGCCGGCCGCGGCGTCGACCGGCAATAACGGCTCGAACAACGCCGGCGCGAACGGCTCGTCGAACAAATCGAGCCTCAATCTGATCGAGCAGCTCATCAAGCTGCAATCGCAAGCGATCGGTGCCGCGACCTCGGCCTTATCGGTGGTAGCGTAACCAGCAGCCCGGCGGCCGATCCGTGCGCTCGCACCGGACCGGCTGCCGGTTACGTTTTTCGTCGTGGCAGCCGTTTCGCCAAGGGCTTGAGCAGCACCGGGAAGATATAGATCGGAAACTGGACCAGCGCGAAATAGAACCAGGCGAGGTCGGGCAGGGCCGAGCCCAGCGCGCCGATCACGGCGCCGAGATTGCGGAATCCGGCGAGGAAGCCGACCACCATGGCGCGGTCGAGCCCGGCGCGCATGAATAGCACCGCGGTGAGGCCGATGACCGATGCGGCGATTGCGACGATCACGCCGAGAAGCTTAAGCGCCAGCAGCGGATCGGCTGTGACGTGGCGCGTCACCGGCTCCATCGCCGCGATTGCAAAGATGAACACGGTAATCACATTGAGGCCGTCGATCATCTCGGTCTTTTGTTCGATCCGCTTCTGACCGACGGCGCGGCGAATGATGAACGCGATCAAACCAGAAGCGAAGAAGAACACGAACAGTTTGCTGCCAAGATCGAATGGCGTGAACAGCGAAGTGCCGAGGAACAGATAGCTGAACGCGACCGTGGTAACCGGCGACAGGATCGAGCAGGCAATCAGCGCCACCAGTGAAAAGCCGATATCGAGTCCCATCAGCGCGGCGAAGGCGACCGTCGAGGTGATCGGTGCGATGGCCGACTGCAGGATCATGATCGGAAACAGGTCTGGCGCGATCTCGCCAAGGCCGATCAGGCCGTAGAATGAACCGAGCAGGATGGGCACGGCGACCATGACCCAGAGGGCGGCTAAAACAACGATGCGCGGCGAGCGCAGAACCGGCCGCAGCGCCTCCGGGTCGGTGCGCAGATAGGAAAAAACCAGCAGCACAAACACCGTCGCGCCGAGATACGGCTTCACGTAGGCGGCAAGCTGCGGCACCGCGATGCCGAGTATAATGGACAGCGCGAGCGCGGTCGTTCCTTGCCGGCCGAGCCAGGCGAGCGCGGCCTGCGGCCAGCGTGCAATCGACATTTATCCCGTACTCCCGGCGAACCCGATTGTGATACCGCGCCCCGGCGCTCCGATCCATATCGGCGGGACAGGTTGCCTCTGCAAAAGTCGGGGTTGAACCGCGGCGGCGAAAGCGTCAAAAGAAGCAAAAGGCAGGCGGAAATCCATGGCACGCACAGATGTCATCGTTCTCGGGGCCGGCATTGTCGGCACCTCGATCGCGTTGCAGTTTGCAAAGCGCAACATCAGCGTGGCGCTGATCGAGCGCGCCGGGCTGGGCGAGCAGACGTCCTACGGCAATTCGGGCGTCATCGAAGGCTCGACCATCATGCCGCCGGCTTTTCCGAACGACTTCGGCGCACTGCTGCGGGTCGCGTTCAAGCAGGCCAGCGACGCCAATTATCACCTGAGTTTTCTGCCCTGGGCGGCGCCGTGGCTGCTGGCCTTCCGCGCCGCTTCGGCCCCGAAGGCCATTGAGCAGACCGCGCGCATCAACCGGCCGCTGTTCGCCCGCGCGGTGGCGGAGCATGAAGAACTGATGCTGGAATCCGGCGCCACGCAGTATCTGCGCCGCACCGGCTGGATCAAACTCTATCGCAGCGATGCGGCTTTTGCCGGCCTGGCGAAGGACCTGGAGCTCGCCCGCGAATTCGGCGTGCCGGTCGAGACCATGGATGCCGATGGTGCGCGCAAGCTCGAGCCGTCGCTCAATCCGGTGTTCAGGCATGCAGTGCACTGGCCGGCCTCGCCGACCTTGAGCGATCCGCTCGCGGTGACCAAAGCCTATGCCGCGCGGTTCACCGCGCTGGGCGGTTTTATCCTGAAAGGCGATGCGCTCAGCCTGCACCGTTCCGGCAGCAACTGGCGGGTCGAGACCGACGAGGGGCCGGTCGATGCTCCGGAAGTGGTCGTGGCGCTCGGGCCGTGGGCGCCTGATCTGCTGAAGAATTTCAATATCCGCCTGCCGATGGGCTTCAAGCGCGGTTATCACCGCCACTTCAAGACCGAGGACAGCGCGCCGCTGTCGCGACCGGTGGTCGACGTTCAGTACGGTTATCTCATCACGCCAATGCGGCAGGGCATTCGCGTCACCACCGGCGCGGAATTTGCCGCGCGCGATGCGGCATCAACGCCAGTGCAGTTCGACCGCTTCATGCCGAGGCTGAAGGAGCTGTACAGGATCGGCCCGCGCGCCGACGACCGGACCTGGCTCGGCGCCCGGCCGAGCTTCCCGGATTCACGGCCCGTCATTGGCCGTGCGCCGGGTCAGAAGGGCATGTGGCTGGCGATCGGCCATGCGCACTGGGGCCTGACGCTGGGCCCCGTCACCGGGCGACTGCTGGCGGAGATGATGCGCGGTGAGACGCCGTTCCTCGATCCGAAAGGCTTTGCCGCGGAGCGATTTCTCTAGAGCTGCGGCTTTCTTTATGCCGCTGAGGTTATCTCGCGGCAGGTATAGCGATCGCGGATGTGCTGGTTGAAATACGTGCCTTTCGAGCGCGCGGCACTGAACGCCCCGGCCACCGACGGGGGCACCAGATAATACTCGTACACGCGGCCGCTGACGAAGCTCACCGTCAGCCGGCTGTGCTCGATTTCATAAGCGATGGTCTTGACGACGCTGGATGGCATGACAGCCAACGCCGGCGCCGGCGAAATGGTTTCAGTATCAGCCGAAACGATCGCGCCAGGCCGGCACCGCGCCCTTGAAGGGCAGCGCCTTGGCCTCGTAAACGCCGCGCGCGGCAGCCCGGGCCATGACATTGGCGGCGACCATGCCGAGCTCGGCGAGCGCGTAATAGGGATCGTCCAGCTCCTTGTCGCCGGTGGCGGCCGAGAAAACCACGTCGCCGTCGAGCGGCGAATGAACCGGGTAGATGGCGCGCGCCAATCCGTCCTGCGCCATGACGGCGAGACGGTTGCACTGCGCCTTGCTGAGCTTGGCGTCGGTCGCGATCATCGCGATGGTGGTGTTCTCCTGCGGCCCGCCTTTGGCGCGGATGGCCAGATCGCTCTTGGAGAACTGCGGCGGCATGCCGCGGCCGCCGAACTCGCCATTCTGCTCGAAAGGCGCGGCCCAGAAATGCGGCCCGTCGCCGACCAGCGCGGTGCCGACGGCATTGATGACAACGATGGCGCCGACGGTGACGCCGCCGGGCGTCTTCGCCGAGGCCGAACCGACGCCGCCCTTGAAATTGACGGTGGTCGCGCCGAGGCCGGCGCCGACGCTGCCGAGCTTGAAATCGACCGACGCGGTGCGCGCGGCGTCATAACCGAACTCGCGGTAGGGCGGATAGCGGTCCCAGTTCTTGTCGCCGCCATTGAGCAGGTCGAACATGATGGCGCCCGGCACGATTGGCACGATCGCGTCGCCGATGCGGAAACCACGGCCCTTTTCGCGCAGGAAGGCCTGGGTGCCCGACGGCGCGTCGAGGCCGAAGGCCGAACCGCCGGACAGTACAATGGCGTCGGCATGTTCGAGCGTCTGCGCGGGATCGAGCAAAGAGGTCTCCCGCGTACCGGGGCCGCCGCCGCGGACATCGACCGCCGCCGTGACCGGCCGGTCGAACAGGATGACCGTGCTGCCTGACGCCAGCTTCTCGTCGTGGGCGTGGCCGACCCGAAGGCCGGCGACATCGGTGATGAGATTGCGCATGACCGAAGACCTCCTTGATTCCGATCACCCGCATATCACAACTCCGCAACTGCGGTAACGAGACCCTTGCCAGCGCCACATTGTCGGGCGCATATCGCGACCCATGCATGCCGACGTCTCCTATCTCGCCGCGCTGATCGCCGGTATCGTCTCCTTTCTGTCGCCCTGCGTCTTGCCGCTGGTGCCGCCCTATCTCGTTTATCTCGCCGGCACGTCGCTCGAGCGCTTCGAGGCGCGCGAAGCCGAGCCGCGCGTCAAGCGCGAGACGGTGCTGGCCGCGGTGCTGTTCGTGCTCGGCTTCTCGACGGTCTTCGTGGCGCTGGGCGCGAGCGCCAGTGTGCTCGGCGGGCTGATGCGCGCTTACGCACAGCCTTTGTCGATCGTCGCCGGCGTTCTCATTATCATCATGGGCCTGCATTTCCTCGGGCTGACGCCGATCGCCTGGCTGTACCGGCAGAAGCGCGCCAAGATCGTGCAACCGGTCGGGCTGTGGGGCGCTTATGTGATGGGGCTGGCTTTCGCCTTCGGCTGGACGCCCTGCATCGGTCCGATCCTCGCCGCCATTCTCGCGGTCGCCGCCTCGGAGCAGACGGTGACGAGAGGGGCAAGCCTGCTGGCGGTTTATTCGCTCGGCCTCGGCATCCCGTTCGTTGCCGCGGCTTTCGCGGTCGAGCCTTTTGCCGCGTTCATGGCGCGCTTTAAAAAATACATGCACCGCGTCGAGCAGGCGATGGGCGCGCTGCTGGTGCTGACCGGCATTGCGTTCCTGACCGGTACGATCAACTGGCTCAGCATCTGGCTGCTGGAGACGTTCCCGGTGCTGGGGAGGATCGGGTAACTCAGTCATTCCGGGGCGTGTGCGCGAGCACACGAGCCCGGAATGACGAGGACGGAAAGAAAAAGCCCGCCGGTGAGGCGGGCTTTTCCGTGTTTGCTGTGACGTTGCCGTCGGCGTAATTACATCGCCTTCGAGCAGTCGTTGCCAGGGCACTCGACGTAGGTGATCTTGCCGTCCTTGCCCTTCTTCCAGATGTACATGACGTAGTCGAGGCTCGTGCGGTCGCCCTTCTTGTCGTAGGCGATGTCGCCGAGCACGGTCTTGAATGTCATGCCCGAGTGCATCTTCTCGGCGACCTTCTTCGGGTCGGTCGATTTGGCCGCATCGATGGCCTGCTTGATGACCTGCACCGAAGCGTAGGAGTACAGGGTGTAGGCTTCCGGCTCGAACTTGTTGGCGCGGAACTTGGCCACCATTTCCTTCGCGGCCGGGTTGTTGCGCGCGTCCGGACCGAAGGTCATCAGCGTGCCTTCGACGCCGGGGCCGCCGATCGAGGCGAACTCGTCGGAGGTGATGCCGTCGCCGCCCATCAGCGGAGCCTTGATGCCCTGGTCGCGCATCTGGCGCACGATCAGGCCGCCTTCGGTGTGCAGGCCGCCCCAGTAAACGAGGTCGGCGCCCGACGACTTGATCTTCGACACCAGCGCCGAGAAGTCCTTCTCGCCGGTGTTGACGCCTTCATACAGCGCGGCCTTGATGCCGGCCTTTTCCATCGCCTTGACGGTTTCGTCGGCGAGACCCTTGCCGTAAGTGGTCTTGTCGTGAACGACGGCGATCTTCTTGCCCTTGAAGTGCTTGGCGATGTAAGCGCCGGCAACGGCGCCCTGCTGGTCGTCGCGGCCGCAGGTGCGGAAGATGTTCCACATCTTGCGCTCGGTGACCTGCGGGTTGGTCGAAGCGGGCGTCACGGAGATGATGCCGTTTTCCTGATAGATTTCGCTGGTCGGCATGGTGACGCCGGAGTTGAAGTGGCCGACGACGAACTTGACGCCATCGCCCGCGAACTTGTTCGCGACCGACACACCCTGCTTCGGATCGGAGACGTCGTCACCGGCCTGCAGGGTAACCTTCTGTCCGAGAATGCCGCCGGCCGCGTTGATGTCATCGACCGCCTGCTGCGCGCCGTTCTTGAGCTGCGCACCGAACGCCGCGTTGGCGCCGGTGATCGGGCCGGCAACGCCGAACTTGATCTGAGCGGAAGCGGCGCTGGACATCGCGACGGCGACGCCAAGCGCAAGACCGAGAGTCGTTAGTTTTTTCATTCGTTTTCCCCTTCAACTTTAGTGGTGAACAGGTACGGCAGGTGGATATGACCAGCGAATGTCACCTGGCCAAATCCTACGTCAAGGTCTGCGGCGGCGCCAGCGCAAAGGCCCGTCGGCTTCATTGAGCCAGCTATATTTGGTCACCATCTGCGCAACCCGGGCGGCCCGAAAGCCGAGGAATCCGAACGCCATAAGGACGGCCGTATCGACCAGGTAATAATGAGGCGAAAGGAGCGTGCCGCCGAACAGCGCGTAGTGAATGAAGCGCACCGCGGCGCCCAGGATCAGACAATAGACAAAGACCTGCCAGGCCGGCCGCCAGGTGCCGGCGACGGCTCGCCCGGACAGCCACGCGGCACCGCCGCCCAGGATGATCGTCACCAGCACGAAGATCCCGAACGAGTCTTCCTCGTAAATAAGGTGGAGGAACGAGGCGGTCGTCGTCTCCATCAGGCGCCTCCCTCGAGATAGGCCTGTTTGATCTCCGGACGGGCCAGGAGTTCCTTGCCGGTGCCCGACAAGGTGATCAAGCCGTTGACCATCACGTAGCCGCGATGAGCCAGCTTGAGCGCGTGGTAGGCGTTCTGCTCCACGAGGAACACGGTGAGCCCGTCCTGTTTATTCAGCGCCTTGATCGCCTCGAAGATCTGTTTGACGATCAGCGGCGCGAGGCCGAGAGAGGGTTCGTCGAGCAGGAGCAGGCGAGGGCGCGCCATCAGGGCGCGCGCGATCGCCAGCATCTGCTGCTCGCCGCCGGACAAGGTGCCGCCGCGCTGATCGATGCGTTGTTTGAGGCGCGGGAACAGGGTCAGCATGCGCTCGAGGTCGCCGGCGAAATTCGCCTCATCGGAGACCATGGCGCCCATTTGCAGGTTCTCGAGCACGGTCATGCGCGAGAAGATGCGGCGGCCTTCCGGCGATTGCGCCAGCTTGAGCCGCGCGATCTCGTGCGTCGGCAAATTCGTGATGTCCTGGCCGGCGAAAGTGATCGATCCTTCGCGGGCGCGGGGATTGCCGCAGACCGTCATCATCAGCGTCGACTTGCCGGCGCCGTTGGCGCCGATCAGCGTCACGATCTCACCCTCGTTGACGTCGAGATCGACACCCTTGAGGGCGATGACGCGGCCGTAATAGGTCTTGACGCCGCGAACCTGGAGCAGGGCGGTCATAGACCCACCTCCGCTTCGACCTTCTCCACCTCGTCGTCCTGGACGCCGAGATAGGCGGCGATCACCTTGGGATCGTTGCGCACCTCTTCCGGCGCGCCATCGGAAATCTTGACGCCGTAATCGAGCACGATGACGTGGTCGGAAATCTCCATCACCACCGACATGTCGTGCTCGATGAGCAGGATCGACATGCCGAAGTCGTCGCGGATCGACAGCAGCAGTTCGTTGAGATCGGCGCTCTCGCGCGGATTGAGGCCGGCGGCCGGCTCGTCGAGGCACAGCAGCACCGGATCGGTGCACATCGCGCGGGCGATTTCGAGCCGGCGCTGGTCGCCATAGGGCAGGTCGCCGGCGGGATCGTCGGCGCGGTGCAGCAGCCCCACACGGTCGAGCCACTGCCGCGCCTTGTCGATGGAATAGCGCTCAGCGCGGCGATAGGACGGCACGCCGAAGACGCCGAGCAAGGTGTAGCCGGAGGCCAGCATCAGCTTGTTGTGCTGCGCGACCAGCAGGTTCTCGAGCAGCGTCATGCCCGGAAAGAGCCGGATGTTCTGGAAGGTGCGGGCGACGCGCGCCAACTGCGTCACCTGATAGTCCGGCATCCGCTCGAGCAGATACAGCGCGCCTTCGGCCGTGGTCATGCTGCGATGGCCGCTGTCGGTGAGGGCGTCGATATCGTCCCAGACCGTGGGCAGGCCGTGCGCCAGGCCGATGCGCCCCTCGCTCGGCTTGTAGAAGCCGGTGATGCAGTTGAACACGGTGGTCTTGCCGGCGCCGTTCGGGCCGATCAGCGCGGTAATGTCGCCTTGCCGCGCCTGGAACGACAGTTTGTCGACGGCGATCAGGCCGCCGAAGCGCATCGTCAGGTGCTCGACGCGGAGCAGCGTGTCGCCTTTGGCGCCGGTCTTCGGCGCGCCGACGACACCGTCTGACAGAGGGCCCATTGCGTTGGATGTCGACATGCCGCGTTACCCGTGTCCTTCGCCGACCAGGTCGGACGAAATGGTCTTGCGTTCCTTGAGGAACACGGTCGGTTGCCTCGTCGAGACGAAGCCGCGCGGGCGGAACACCATGATCACCACCATGGCGAATCCGAAAATCAGCATGCGGTACTGCGTCGGATCGAAGGATTCACCGAAGATCTGCCGCAGGAAATTCAGTTCGCGCATGATCTCGGTGCCGCCGATCATGACGACCGCGGCGACCGCGACGCCGATCTGGCTGCCCATGCCGCCGAGCACGACAATGGCGACGATGGTGGCCGACTCGATGAAGGTGAAGCTCTCCGGCGAGATGAAGCCCTGACGCGCGGCGAAGAACGAGCCGGCGAAGCCACCGAACATGGCGCCGATGGAGAAGGCGGTGAGCTTGGTGTTGGTGGTGTTGACCCCGAGCGAGCGGCAGGCAACCTCGTCCTCGCGCAGGGCTTCCCAGGCGCGGCCGACCGGCAGGCGGCGCAGCCGCACCGTAACGAAGGCGGTCAGGAAGGCGAGCGCCAGGATGACGTAATAGAGAAAGATCGTTCGGTAGATGGGCGAAAACTCAAGCCCGAAGGTCGCCGCGAAACCGTCGTCCCCGGCGGTGAAGGGAATGCCGAAGAAGGTCGGCCGCGGAATGCCGCTGATGCCGGCATAGCCGTTGGTGAAGTCGACCCAGTTGATCAGGACGACGCGGATGATCTCGCCGAAGGCCAGCGTGACGATGGCGAGATAGTCGCCGCGCAGGCGCAGCACCGGAAAGCCGAGCAGGACGCCCCAGAACGAGGCCATGATGCCGGCCAACGGCAGCAGCAGCCAGAACGAGAAGCCGAATTCCTTGGCGAGCAGCGCATAGGAGTAGGCGCCGACCGCGTAGAAGGCGACGTAGCCGAGGTCGAGAAGGCCGGCCAAGCCGACCACGATGTTGAGGCCCCAACCCAGCATCACATAGATCAGGATCTGGATGCCGAAATTGTCGACCCATTTGAGCGCGCCGCCGAACCCGGCGGTCGACAGGACGAGGACCGGATAAACAATGACGAAGCCGATGGCGAAGGGCACGAACCATTTGCCGATCGTGCCGAGCCAGGCTGGTGCCGCCGCCGCGTGCTGCTTGCGTTGGGCGAGACGCGGCGCCGCGAACAGCGAATAGGCGAGGCGGCCGACGAAGACGAGCGCCACCATCGTGAACAGCAGCGGCCAGCGCGTGTCCAGCGTCAGCTCGTTGCGAATGTTGACGATGGTCTCGAAGCCGACCAGCGGCAGAAACAGACCGAGCGAAATGAGCGCCGAGATCGCCGCGTCGCGCACGGCGGCAAGCGCATTGCTGCCCTTGACCGTTGTCTCCTGCTTCATCGATCAAACCTTTTCGACGTCGGGGCGGCCGAACAGGCCCTGCGGCAGGAAGATCAAGGTGATCGCCAGCACCGAGAAAGCGGCGACGTCCTTGTAGTCGATGGAGAAGTAAGCCGACCAGAAGGTTTCGATCAGCCCGATCAGCAGGCCGCCGATCACCGCGCCGGGCAGCGAGCCGATGCCGCCGAGCACCGCGGCGGTGAACGCCTTGACGCCGGGCACGAAACCGTCGGCGAAGTTCACAACGCCATAATATGTGAGGTAGAGCGTGCCGGCGACGGCGGCGAGCGCGGCCGCGATGATGAAGGTGATCGAGATTGTTTGATCGACATTGACGCCGACCAGTGCCGCCATCTTCTGGTCCTGCTCGCAGGCGCGCTGGGCGCGGCCGAGCCGGGTCTTGGCGACGAGATACCAGAAGGCGACCAGCAGGATCGCGGTAACGCCCCAGATGATCGCCTGTTTGAGCGACAGCGTGACGTTGTAGCCGTTCTGCGAGAACAGCACCATGTCGCCTTGCACCATCGGCGGGATAGCTTTGTTACGCGGGCCTTGCGTGACCTGAACGAAATTCGACAGGAAGATCGACATGCCGATCGCGGAGATCAGCGGCGCCAGGCGGAACGAACCGCGCAGCGGCCGGTAGGCGAGGCGCTCGATCGCCCAGTTCACCAGCGAGGTGAACAGCATCGCGACCAGCAACACCAGCAGCAGCGCGACCGCAATCGACGGCACGCCGATCCACGTTGTGATGAACAGAAAGGCAATCAATGCCACGAAAGTCGACACCATGAACACGTCGCCGTGCGCGAAGTTCACCATGCCGATGATGCCGAAGACCATCGTGTAGCCGATGGCGATCAGACCATAGATCGATCCGAGCGTAATGCCGTTGATAAGCTGCTGGAGGAATACTTCCATGCGCTTTGCCCACCTCTTCCGACAGGACGGCGGGCCGCCGTCCATCTGGCCCCTCGATCAAATGCTTAACAGGGTGCGGGCCACGCGGCAACGCCGGGCCGTACCGCCGTGTCTAGTTCGTTTGTCGCAAGCCCCGTGCCAGGCGCGTGGCTGTGGACAAAACAAACAGGGGCGGGTCGGGGCGGAACCGAGCTGGGTGGGTAAAAATAACAACCGGCGCCCGGCGGGGTCGCCGGACGCCGATTTTTACGCTCATGCAAAAACAGTTTAGCGAAGGCCGCCGAACATCCAGATCAGCGCCAGGATCGGCAGCGGTATGCCGAGCATCCAAAGCAGCAGATAACGTCCCATCGTCACATCTCCTCAGTCCGTGAACTTGATGACGATGAAACTCGCGATGCGCAGTGGGGTTCCGAAACGGGCGCACTCTTCCGCTGGAACGCAAGCGGCGCCAGCGCGTTATCGTTGCCCGGCATAAGACATAAAAAGCGCGTTACGGGCTTTTCGCCCGCTGTCGGCCTTGAGGATTGCGTGACGGCATTAAGCTTGACGAACGCGCTTAACGCGAGGCCCGGTAAGGTAAAGTTTTGGTTTCTTTTGATGCGTGCATTTGAAGCGCCTAGGGTCGCATCCGGGATTTTCAGGGAGCGGCTCATGCGGAAAGTATCGGGCGCGAGTGTCGCGATGGTCATGGCCATTGCGGTCTATTTCACCTTGTTCTGGGGATATGAAGCGCTGCGCGTGCTGACATCGCCGACTTACGGTCTCGACGATGTGTGGCGGTCGCAATACGTCTTCGGCATTGGCAGCTATTTCAAACTGCAGCCGATGGCGCTGATGAAGCTTGCGGCTTTCTTCGGCGCGCTGAAGCTGGTGGTCGCGCTGACCTGCGCCATTCATCTCGTCGATCGACTGCGCAGCGTTGCGGGCGGCAAGGCCAATGGCGACGTGCTCGAAGGCGGTTTGATTCTCGTTGTGGCGATCAGCATGGCGGCGGCCGCGCCGGCAGTGTGGACGCAAAATGGCGAGTTGTTGCGCGAGCAGGTGCTGAACCTGCTGCTTGCCGCTGTCGCGGTGGCGCTGTGTCTCGTCGAGCGCAACTATACGCGCCGCGCGGTTCATCCGGCTATCGCGGCGGCGCTGCCGCAAGGCGAGGCCTTCTCGCCGCTGCGCTGATATCGAATTCTACCGTTGTCCGAGCGATCGGTAGCTTCGACTTAAAGCCCGCCTCGCAAATCCTGCGCGGCGGGCTATTTTTTCTCCAGGCTGGCGATGACGCCCGCCGTTTCCTTGAACGCGTGATTGGCCGCCGGCACGCCGCAGTAGATCGCCTGCTGCAGGATGATTTCCTTGATATCGTCGTGGCTGAAGCCGCCTTCGGTCAGCGCCGCCCGCACATGCATGACGAACTCGTCCCAGTGGCCGAGCGCGAGCATGGTGCCGATGACGAGGATGCGCCGGGTGCGATCGTCGTAATGCGGCCGCGTCCATACCTCGCCCCAGGCGGCGCGGGTGATGAAGTTCTGGAATTCCTCGTTGAGCGGCGTCTTGTTGGCATTGGCGCGGTCGACCCAAGCGGCGCCGAGCACCTTGCGGCGCTTGGCCATGCCGAGGTCGTAGCGTTCTTTCTCGTCCATGATTCACCTCGTGTGGTTTTGCCCGCTCGTCCCCGCGGAAGCGGGGACCCAGATTTTGCGTCATACGCATTCAGTGCTGGATTCCCGCTTTCGCGGGAATGAGCGGAGATTGGTTCAGCTCTTCAGGAATTCGAGCACGGCTTTTGTATAGGGCGCCGGCTGTTCCATGTTGGCGATATGCGCGGCCTCGAAGCTGGCGACCTTGGCGCCCTTGATCTGCGCGGCTATGGCTTCGCCTTGTGACGGCGGCGTCGCGGGATCCTTGGCGCCGACGATGACCAGGGTCGGCGCCGTAATCGACGGATTGGACGCGCGGAAATCCATGTCGCGGATGGCCTGGCAGCAGGCGACATAGCCGTCCTTGCTGGTGGTCAGGAATATCTCGCGCATGCGTGCGATGGTCTGCGGCGCTCTGGCGCGGAAGTCGGCGGTGAACCAGCGCTCCATGTTGGGGTCGACCAGCTTCTCGAGCGGATTGCTCTCGAGGAAACGGACACGGTCGTCCCAGATTTTCTTGTCGGCATAATAGGCGTTGGTGTTCGACAGGATTAGCTTGTCGATGCGCTCCGGCGCGTTGGCGCCGAGCCATTGCCCGACCATGCCGCCCATCGACAGGCCGCACCAATGCGTCTTTTCAACTCCGAGCGCGTCGAGCACGCTCAACACGTCGCGGCCGAGCCGCTCCATGGAGTAAGGGCCTTTCGGCGCGCCGGATTGGCCGTGGCCGCGGCGGTCGTAGCGGATGACGCGAAAATGCTTCGACCACTCGCCGACCTGGTCGTCCCACATATGGATGTTGGTGCCGAGCGAGTTCGACAGCATCAGCACCGGGGCGCTATCGCTGCCGGCGATGTCGACATGGATGGGGCAGCCGTCGTCGGTGGTGATGGTCGGCATGTGAAGGCGTCCCCCGTCTTGTGTTACACGCAGCAGTCGAGCGACCGGCGCGCCGCACAGGCTTAATGCGGTCCCGCCATGCTGCAAAGCCCTTTTCAGAGGCCGCGCGAAGGCTTAAGTCGTTGCGCGGGCCGGCGCGCGGCCCCGAAAAGGAGACGGCGGCCATGGCGATGACGATGACGGGTGAAGTGCAGCTTCCGGCGACCCGCGAGGTGGTTTACGCAAAGCTCAATGACCCCGAGGTGCTCAAGGCCTGCATTCCCGGCTGCGAGACGCTGACCCTGACGTCGCCGACCGATTTCGAAGCCGTCGCTGTGACCAAGATCGGCCCGGTCAAGGCCAAGTTCAAAGGCAAGGTGCATCTCACCGATCTCGACCCGCCGAACGGTTACAAGATTTCCGGCGAGGGTGACGGCGGCGTTGCCGGCTTTGCTAAGGGTGGCGCGACCGTGACGCTGACAGAGAAGGACGGCGGCACGCTGCTCACCTACAACGTCGAGGCGCAGATCGGCGGCAAACTCGCGCAGCTCGGCCAGCGTCTGATCAATGGTGCGGCCAAGAAGACCGCCGATGATTTCTTCAAGAATTTCGCCGCCAATGTGAGCGGCACGCCGGCGGCCTGACGGTCCCCACGCAACGAAAAAGCCGCCCCGAGGGGCGGCTTTTTTGTGCTTGGCGCGGCTTTACGGGCAGGGATGGCGGTAGCCGTCGTAGCCGAGATAGGTGCCCGAGCGCGGATCGTATGATTTGAACCGGCTCATGCAGTAGGACACTTCGTCGCCGCCATAGACCGGCGCCGGGCCGTAAGCGTAGCCACGGTCGTAGTAATAGGGCCGCTGCTGCGCGGCCAGCGCACCGCCAATGATGGCGCCCGCGGCGAGGCCGCCGAGTACGGCGCCGCCGCCACCCCAGCCGCCCCTGTGGTGGTGATGACGGCGCCATTGGGCGTCGGCCGGAATCACGGTGGCCGCCGTCGTGGCGACCACGACGAGTGCCGCAAGCGCGGCTGTCCATTTCGTACGCATGATGCAACCTTTCGGTTTGTGGAATGGGTCGCTCGGTTAACCCTTACCCCTCGCGCGACGTTCCAATGAATCGCGGCCCGCTCCGAAACGTCGACTTTTTGCCCCAATTACCATTTGTGCATCGCAACTATGCTCACTTCGCGTCGATTTGAGCGCGGAACTGCTTGACCGCCCGGTCGCTCGGGGTTCAAGTTAGTCTTGTTCAAAGGCGGAAACCGGCGTCGAGCCAGGCCGCCATCGTTGCCGCATCCGGTCTCAGGCGTGATGCCGGGTTGTTGAGGGGCGCTGGGCCCTTAATTCGGGGGGAAGTCATGGCGAAAGTGTCCATGACGGTGAACGGCAAGGCCGTCACCGGTGATGTCGAACCGCGAACCCTGCTGGTACAATTTCTGCGCGAAAATCTGCGGCTCACCGGCACCCATGTCGGCTGCGACACCTCGCAGTGCGGCGCCTGCGTCGTCCATATCGACGGCATCGCCGCCAAGTCCTGCACCACGCTGGCGGTGCAGTGCGAGGGCCAGTCGATCACCACCATCGAGGGTCTGGCCGAGGCCGACGGCAAGCTGCATCCGATGCAGGAAGCCTTCCGCGAGCATCACGGCCTGCAGTGCGGCTATTGCACGCCCGGCATGATCATGGCCGCGCTCGATATCGTGCGCCGCAACGGCAACGAGCTCGACGAGCACACCATTCGCGACCAGCTCGACGGCAACATCTGCCGCTGCACGGGCTACCACAACATCGTCAAGGCGATCGAAGCCGGCGCGAGGGCGATGGCGAAGTAACACTTGCCCGCGTGACGCTGGCTGCCGAACAAGGTCGATAAAGACAACGACGTCGATAAAGACAGTGGGAGGGATGCCGCCAATGACCGCTACCGGGATCGGCGCTCCGGTGCGCCGCAAGGAAGACTTCCGTTTCGTCACGGGTCAGGGCCAGTACACCGACGACGTGACCCGTCCCGGCGAGACCCGCGCGGTGTTCGTGCGCTCGCCGCATGCTCACGCCAAAATCAGGAAGCTCGACGTTGCCGCGGCGAAGAAAATGCCCGGCGTGGTCGATGTGCTCACCGGCGCGCAGCTCGCCGATGACAAGGTCGGCAACCTCATTTGCGGCTGGATGATCCATTCCAAGGACGGCTCGCCGATGAAGATGTCGGCGCACCCGGCGCTCGCTTCCGGCAAGGTCAATTGCGTCGGCGATGCCGTCGCGGTGGTGATCGCTGAATCCCTCGGCGAGGCCAAGGACGCCGCCGAGAAGGTCGTGGTGGATTACGAAGTGCTGCCGGCCGTGGTCGATCCGGCCAAGGCGCAGGCCAAAGGCGCGCCGCAGATCCACGCCGACATCGCCAACAACACGATCTACCAGTGGCATCTCGGCGATCAGAAGGCGGTCGAGGCCGCCTTTAAATCCGCCAAGCACGTCACCAAACTCGACATCGTCAACAACCGTCTGGCGCCGAACGCGATGGAGCCGCGCGCCGCGCTTGCCGATTACGATGCCGGCAACGATCATCTGACGCTGTGGAACACCTCGCAGAATCCGCACGTCGCGCGGCTGGTGATTTCGGCCTTCGTCGGCATCGCTCCCGAGCACAAGCTGCGCGTCATCGCGCCGGATGTCGGCGGCGGCTTCGGTTCGAAGATTTTCATCTATCCCGAAGAGGTCGTCTGTCTCTGGGCCGCGCGCAAGGTGAAGCGGCCGGTGAAGTGGACGTCTGACCGCACCGAGGCGTTCCTCACCGATGCGCACGGCCGCGATCACATCACGCACGCCGAACTGGCGCTTGATGCCGACGGCAAGATCACCGCTCTGCGGGCGAAGACCATCGCCAATCTCGGCGCCTATATGTCGACCTTCTCGTCGTCGATCCCGACTTATCTGTACGCGACGCTGCTGTCGGGCCAGTACGACATCCCGCAGATCTATTGCGAGGTCGACGCGGTCTATACCAACACCGTCCCGGTCGATGCCTATCGCGGGGCGGGTCGGCCGGAAGCGACATTCGTCGTCGAACGCCTGGTTGAAGTTGCGGCGCGTCAGCTCGGTCTCGATCCGGCCGATTTCCGCAAGCGCAACTTCATCCGGAATTTCCCGCACCAGACGCCGGTGATCATGGCCTATGACGCGGGCGACTATAATGCGTCGCTGAAGAAGGCGATGGAGCTCGCCGACGTCAAAGGCTTCGCCAAGCGCAAGCGCGAGAGTGCGCGGCACGGCAAGCTGCGCGGGCTCGGCTATTCGACCTATATCGAAGCCTGCGGCATCGCGCCGTCGCAGGCCGTCGGTTCGCTCGGCGCCGGCGTCGGCCTGTGGGAGAGCGCCGAAGTCCGCGTCAACCCGACCGGTAATGTCGAAGTGCTGACCGGCAGTCATGCGCACGGGCAGGGCCACGAGACGACCTTCGCGCAGCTGGTGTCGGAGCGCCTCGGCATTCCGTTCGAGGCCGTGTCGATCGTGCATGGCGACACCGACAAGGTCCAGTTCGGCATGGGCACCTACGGCTCGCGCTCCGGCGCGGTCGGCATGTCGGCGATCGTCAAGGCGCTCGACAAGATCGAGGCCAAGGCCAAGAAGGTCGCCGGCTTCATGATGGAAGCGGCCGAAAGCGACATCGACTTCAAGGACGGCAAGTTCACGGTGAAGGGCACCGACAAGTCGGTCGCCTTCGGCGATGTGGCGCTCAATGCCTATATCGCGCACAAGTTCACCGGAGCCGAACTCGAACCGGGTCTGAAAGAAACCTCGTTCTACGACCCGACCAACTTCACGTTCCCGGCGGGCTGCCACATCTGCGAACTCGAGATCGACCAGGAGACCGGCAAGACCGAGATCGTCAACTGGACCGCGGTCGACGACTTCGGCACCGTCATCAATCCGATGATCGTCGAAGGGCAGGTGCATGGCGGCATCGCGCAGGGCGTCGGCCAGGCGCTGCTCGAGGGCGTCGTCTATGACGCCAGTGGCCAGTTGGTCACCGCCTCGTTCATGGATTACACCATGCCGCGCGCGCACGACCTGCCGTCGTTCCATGTCGGCCTGACCGAGACCAAGTCGCCGTCCAACCCGCTCGGCATGAAGGGCTGCGGCGAGGCCGGCGCGATCGCGGCGCCGGCGGCGGTGATGAACGCCATCACCGATGCGCTCGGGACCGAAGATATCGCCATGCCGGCCACACCGAACGCGGTGTGGGCGGTGATGCAACGCACACCGCCCAAAGCTGCTTAAGCTGGCGGCATAAGAAATTCGAACGGAGAGACCGATGTACAACTTCACCTTCCATCGCCCGACCACGGTGCGCCAGGCGGCCGGTCTTCTGGCGCGCAATCCCGAGGGCAAGCTGCTCGCGGGCGGCCACTCGCTGCTGCCGGTGATGAAGCAGCGCCTCGCGCAGCCGTCGGCGATCGTCGATCTGTCGCAGGTCGAAGGCATGACCGGCGTCGAACTCAAGGGCCGTTCGGTCGTCATCGGCGCCATGACGCGCCATGCCGACGTCGCCAATTCGCCGATCCTGAAGGAAGTGCTGCCCGGGCTCGCCTCGGTGCCCGGCTCGATCGGCGACCCGCAGGTGCGTAACCGCGGCACCATCGGCGGCTCCATCGCCAATAACGACCCGAACGCCGATTATCCCGCGGCGTGTCTCGGTCTCGGCGCGACCATCATCACCAACAAGCGCCGCATCACGGCCGATGACTTCTTCACCGGCATGTTCTCGACCGCGCTCGAGGATGGCGAGATCATCGTCAAGGTGTCGTTCCCGATCGCCAAGAAGGCGGCCTACGAGAAGTTCAAGCACCCGGCCTCGGGATTCGCGCTGGTCGGCGTGTTCGTCTCGAAGCGCGGCCCGGATATCCGCGTTGCCGTGACCGGCGCCGGCTCGAACGGCGTGTTCCGTGTCAAATCGTTCGAGGAGGCGCTCGCCAAGCGCTTCTCGCCGAAGTCGATCGAGGGCATGACCATCCCGGCGAGCGGCATGAACTCGGATATTCACGCGACACCGGAATATCGCGCGCATCTCGTTGGCGTTCTGGCGCGCCGCGCGCTGGCCAAAGCGACGGCGTAAGCACAAAGCAGCGAGTCATCCTTACGTGGCCGCAGCACCGCGGCACGCGCCGATCGCCGCGGGCGCGTTCCTCATCCTCGCGGCCGGATTCCTGGTGCTGTTCATCGGCGGCGGAGCGCGTTTCGCCGTCGGCCTGACGCTCAAGCCGATCGTTGACGGCTTTGGCTGGGGCCGCAGCGATATCGGGCTCGCCGTTGCGCTGTTTCAGACCGTCTCGGCCGCCGCGATGTTCGTCGCCGGCTATCTCGCCGATCGCGCCAGTCCCCGGCTTGTGCTCGGCGGCGGCCTCGTCGTTGCCGGCATCGGCATCGGGCTCATGAGCGTCATTTCAGTGCCGTGGCACGCGCATGTCGTTTACGGCGTGATCTTCGCGCTCGGCAACGGCGCGGCGTCTCTGATCCCGGTCAGCGTGATGGTGACCCGCGCCTTTCCGGCGCGGACGGGCTTCGCCAACGCAGTGGTGGTTTCCGGCATGGGCGTCGGCCAGCTTGTCGTCATCGCTACGCTGGCTGCGGTCATGCTCTCGGTGAGCTGGCATTCGGTCTATGTCTGGCTCGGCATCGCCCATCTCGTCCTGGTGCCGCTGATCGTGTTCGGGCTGCCGTCCAGCACCCGCAAGGAAGCCCATGCCGCGCGACCGGCCATCGGCATTGGCATGCGCGAGGCGGCGCGCACGCGGCAGTTCTGGCTGCTGCTGGCCATCTACGCCATTTGCGGCTTCGATGATTTCTTCGTCTCGACCCACGTCGTCGCCTTCGCGCAGGATCGCGGCGTCGATGCCTTTCTCGCCGGCAATCTGCTGGCGCTCATGGGGTTGACCAGCCTGGTCGGTGTCGTCGCCGCCGGCGCCATCAGCGATCGCTCGGGCCCGATCTGGCCGACCGCAGCGTCTTTCATCGCGCGCGTCGCCGTTGTCGGATTGATCATGGTGGATCAATCGACGGTCTCGGTCGCGGTGTTCGCGCTCGTATTCGGTCTCACCTTCATGGTGACCGCGCCGCTCACGGCGGTGTTCGTCAAGGAGAGTTTCGGCACCCGGCATCTCGGTGCTCTCACCGGGATCATCACGCTGGTGCATCAGGTGTTCGGCGGCATCGGCGCTTATCTGGGCGCGGCGCTGTTCGACCACGCGGGCAATTATCAGACCGCTTTTGCCCTGATGTTCGGCTTCTCGATTCTCGCGGTGGTGCTGACGTTCATGTTGCGACGGCCTCAACGGGCGGCGGCGGTCTAGCGTCAGACGCGCATCCGCGTCGGGCAGAACCGGCGGAACGTGTTGCGCCCGGCGGCTTTCGCCGCATACATCGCGAGGTCCGCACGTTTGAGCGCCTCATGCGGAAGGCAGCCGGCCAGAGAAGCGATTCCGATCGACACGCCAACCCGGACGCAGTGGGCACCTGACTGGATCGGCGGTGTCATCGTGGCGATGATCTTGCGCGCGAGCAACGTCGCGTGGCTGTCGGGCCCGGCGGGCAACACGACGGCGAATTCGTCGCCGCCGAGACGGGCAACCAGATCGCCGGCATCGCAGGCGCGCAGCAGACGCCGCGCGGCCTCTTTGAGACATTCGTCGCCGACGGCATGGCCGACCGCATCGTTGACGTTCTTGAAGCCGTCGAGGTCGAGCAGCAACAACGCGCCGCCAGCCCCGTCCTGCTGGTCGCAGGCCGCCGCCAGCCGCGCCTTGAGCTGCCGGCGGTTGGCAAGGCCCGTCAGTTCGTCGAACTCGGCGAAGTAATGGGCGCGCTGCCAGCGCTCGGTCTCCGCGGTGATGTCCTGTTTCAATCCGAACAGGCGGACCGGACGGCTGCCGGCACAGTCCACGGTGGCGGTGATGCGGATCCAGCGCTTGCCCCCGCTGGGCGTGACGATGGCGGTGTCCAGATCGAAGCCGCTGCGCTCGGCGATGGCCCGGCTGCGCACGGATTCCAGCGTTTTCAACGACTCATCCGGATAGCGGATCAGCGTCTGGCGACGCCGGAGCGGTTGCTCGCGCGGAATATCGAACATGTCGTAAGTGCCGGGCGACCATTGCAGTGTCTCTGTGGTCAGGTCGCATTCCCACAGACCGAGGCGGGCCGCCGCTGCGGCGCGTTCGAAGGTGTCGCGGCTGCGCGCCAGCGCTGTCTGATAGCGGCCGATGGTACGGGCCTGGGCCTCAATGGTCGCGGCGAGCCGCGCCACCGCTGCCGCGGTCGCTTCGTGCGAGTACGGGTCGGCGTTGGCAATACTGGCAGCGTCAGCGCTTCCGCTTCGCCGCTTCGACGTATTCGACATGAATTCCCCGGCGACACCGACCCCCGTCGGTCCACCCGAGGGAATTGTACTTGATTCTCATGCGGGACGAGATGCGGCGGCGCCGGGCAAGGTGAGGGTGGCCGCGAGCCCGCCACTCTTGGCAGGCATCAACGACAACGAGCCGCCATAAAGTTCCGCAAGCTCACGGGCGATCGGCAGGCCGAAGCCAAAGCCGGGCGTTGTTTCGTCGAGCCGCGCGCCGGGCTGCAGAACCTTGGCGATATCGGCCTCGGTCAGGCCGGGTCCGTCGTCCTCGATGCTCAGTTTGATCTCAGGGCCCGCTGCCATGGCGCGCAGGACGACGCGGCTCCGCGCCCATTTGAACGCATTGTCGATGAGGTTGCCGGCCATTTCATCGAAGTCCTGCTGCTCGCAGGCGACGGCAAGGTCGGGATCGATCTGCAGCGTCACGGATAGCGGCCGGCCGGCATGAATTTTCTGCATCGCCTCGGCGATGTCGCTGAGCCGCGGCGCGATGACGGTACGCAGGCGCATCGGGCCGCTCAGCGCCGCCATGCGGGCGCGGCCGAGATGATGGCGGATGCGGCGTTCCATGAGGGCGACGAGTTCGAGCGCCTCCCGCGGATCGTCGGCGTCGCGTTTGCGCGTCGACAGCGCGAGCGAAAGCGTCGCCAGCGGTGTCTTCAGCCCGTGCGCGAGGTTGGCGACATGGGCGCGGGCGCGCTCGAGATTGGCGGCGTTCTCCGCCAGCAGCGCATTGAGCTCGCTGACCACGGGCGCGACTTCGCGCGGCTGATCCTCCGGGACGCGCGCGGCGTTGCCACTGCGCACATCGGCGATGCTGGCCCGCAGCCGCTGCAGTGGGCGCAAGCCGAGCCGCACCTGGAAGATCATGGCCAGCACCAAAGCCGCGCCAAGGATCAAGAGCGAGATCGCGAGCGTGGTGAGCGCCGCGCGCAACGGCGCGAGCACGGCGGCGCGCGGCGCCGAGGCGATGATGGTGATCGGGATATCGCCGGCGAGCGTTTCGAAGATGCGGAAATGCAGCCGCATGCCATTGGCCGCGAGGCCGTCGGCGGGACGCACGCCGTCGAGCGTCACATCCTCGGGCCGCGGCGGTTTCGGCGGCGGCTTGGGCGGTTTCGGCGGCAAGGCCGGCAAAGCGAGATCGGCACCGGCCAGCGCCTGCGAGCGCAACGTGTTGACGGGTCCGTTGATCTGCCAGTACCAGCCGCGATCCGGCCGGTCGAAGGGCGGGCCGTCGGTGGCGCCGCTGATGGCGATGCGGCCGTCGCCCGCCGGCCTGACCACCGACGACAGAAAGATAATCTGGGTGTCGAGCCGCTGGTCGATCTGGCTTTGCACGAAATGGCGCAGCACGAAGCCGATGGCGACCGTCGCCACGATCATCGCCAGCGCGATGAACACGGCGGCGCCGAGCAGCAGCCGGCGGCTCAGCGATGCGCCGCGCACCATCACGCGCCTCCGCCATCGACGGGGCCATCGACGAGGCGATAGCCGCGGCCGCGCACGGTCTCGATGGCGTCCTTGCCGATCTTGCGGCGCAGCCGCGCCACGATCACCTCGAGCGAATTGGAATCGGTGCCGGCGTCGCCCTCATAGACCTTCTCCGACAATTCGGTGCGATCGACCACGACGTCCTTGCGCATGATCAGGCATTCGAGCACGCGCCATTCGAGCGCCGTCAGCTTCAGCGGCAGGCCGTTGAATTCGAACAGGCCGGTCTGCGCCTCGAAGGTGAGGGCGCCGCAGGCAATGCGCGGCGAGGCGTGGCCGGCGGCGCGGCGCACCAGCGCGCGCAGCCGCATGACGAGCTCCTCGATGCGGAACGGCTTGGTGAGATAATCGTCGGCGCCGGCCTTGAAGCCATCGACCTTGTCGGTCCAGCCGTCGCGCGCGGTCAGGATCAGCACCGGCAATTGCCGGCCGTTGGCGCGCCAGGCGCGCAGCACCTGAGCGCCGGGAATTTTCGGCAGGCCGAGATCGAGCACGGCGGCATCGTAGAATTCGGTGTCGCCCAGATGCTGGCCGTCCTCGCCATCGGCGGCGATATCGACGGCGAAATTCTCGTCGCGCAGCGCGCCGGCGATTTCTCGCGCCAGCAGGGCATCGTCTTCGACCAGAAGTATCTTCATCGCGGCACCGGGCATCCCGCGGCAAGGGGTAGGGTCGCCACCTTAACCCAACCTGAACCGTTCGGTTCAGGCTGGCGCGGGGGGCGGTGCGTAAAGTCGGGTCATGCTTTTCAAACGGAGAGAACCATGACTGACAACCCTACTTCCATCGAACCCACTGCCGCCCCGGCCGATGCCGGTGCGGTGCCGCCGCGCCGCCGTCGCAGGCTGATCGGCGTCGCGCTGGTGGCGGCGATCGCCGTCGGCGCCGTGGGCGGCGCTTTCGCCTCGCGCGTCGCGCATCGTTACATGCCGCAGCAGGTCATGCTGTTGCAGCCGGCCGCCATCGGCCAGTTGAAGCCCGACACCGTCGTCGCGGCCAAGGGCAAGGTGGCCGAGCTGTTCGGCAACAAGTTCATCCTCGACGATGGCTCCGGCCGCGTGCTGGTCGATACCGGCCCGCAGGGCGATCGCGCGCCTTTTGCCGACAAGGATGAGACCGTGACGGTGCAGGGTCATTTCGACCGCGGCCAGATCCACGCCCAGCTTCTGGTGCGGGCGAATGGCGACACAGTCGCCTTCGGGCCGCCGCCTCCGCCGCATGGACCCAAGGGTCCGAAGGGACCCAAGGAAGCGCGTCGCGGCCCGCCGCCGCCGCCCGAGGCCGGGCCGGGCGCTCCGCCGCCCCCGCCGCCCGAAGGTGGTCCCGGCGCTCCACCGCCGCCGGCGCCCCCGCCGCAGTAACCGACCAAGCACGACGGCGCGTCCCACCAGGGCGCGCCGTTTTCCTGTCGTCCACGCCGTGACGGGGGTACTCCACACCACTTCTGATGCGAAAAAAGGCAGGTTGCTCAACGAAGAGGCAAATGCTTGATGGGTCGCATTTGAACGACCACGCAGAGAACCGAACCGTAATGAGCACGACCGTGACACATATCGACGAGAAGCTTGAGCCGATCCTGGACGAAGTCCTCCGCCGCAACGCCGGCGAGCCTGAATTTCATCAGGCCGTTCGCGAGGTCCTCGAAAGCCTGGGCCGGGTCATCGCCAAACGTCCCGACTATGCCGACGACGCGCTGATCGAGCGCATTTGCGAGCCCGAGCGGCAGATCATCTTCCGCGTGCCCTGGGTCGACGACAAGGGCCAGGTGCAGATCAACCGCGGCTTCCGCGTGCAGTTCAATTCCGCGCTGGGGCCCTACAAAGGCGGCCTGCGATTCCACCCGTCGGTGAACCTCGGCATCATCAAGTTTCTCGGCTTCGAGCAGACCTTCAAGAACGCGCTGACCGGGCTGCCGATCGGCGGCGGCAAGGGCGGCTCGGACTTCAACCCGCGCCACCGCTCCGACGGCGAGATCATGCGCTTCTGCCAGTCCTTCATGACCGAGCTGCACCGCCATCTCGGCGAATACACCGACGTCCCCGCGGGCGATATCGGCGTCGGCGGCCGCGAGGTCGGCTTCATGTTCGGCCAGTACAAGCGCCTGACCAACCGCTATGAGGCGGGCGTGCTGACCGGCAAGGGCCTCGTCTATGGCGGCTCGCGCGCGCGCACCGAAGCAACCGGCTACGGCGCGACCTATTTCGTCGAACGCATGCTGGCGACCAAGGGCACCGACTTTGCCGGTAAGCGTGCCGTGGTGTCGGGCAGCGGCAATGTCGCCATCTATACGATGGAGAAGATCCTGTCGTTCGGCGGCACGATCGTCGCCTGCTCGGACTCCAATGGTTATGTCGTCGACGAGAAGGGCATCGATCTCGATCTGGTGAAGGAGATCAAGGTGGTGCGCCGTCAGCGCATTTCCGAATATGCGCGCCTCAAGGGCGCCGGCACGCATTACGTCGAAGGCGGCTCGATCTGGAATGTGCCGTGCGATGTCGCCATGCCGTCGGCGACGCAGAACGAACTGACCGGCAAGGATGCCCGCGCGCTGGTGAAGAACAAGGTGCTGGCGGTCGGCGAGGGCGCCAATATGCCCTCGACCCCGGAAGCCGTGCGCATCTTCCAGGAAGCCGGCGTTCTGTTCGCGCCCGGCAAGGCGGCCAATGCCGGCGGCGTGGCGACCTCGGCACTCGAAATGCAGCAGAACGCCTCACGCGACAGCTGGAGTTTCGAGCAGACCGAAACCCGGCTCGCCACCATCATGCGCAACATCCACGACACCTGCGCCGAGACGGCCGAGGAATATGGCTCGCCCGGCGACTATGTGCTCGGCGCCAATATCGCCGGCTTCGTTCGCGTGGCCGAGGCCATGCGGGCGCTGGGTGTGATCTGATCGGTGACGGCGCGCCGGCTGATTGTCGCCGGCGCGCCTGTCAGCGCTCCAGTTCTTTCATCAGGTCTTCGAGATCGAGCCGGCGCGTGAACATATGCAGCGAGCCGTCGGGATTTTTCGGCCACTGCGCTTGCGGCCGGTCAAAGTACAGCTCGACGCCATTCTGGTCCGGATCGCGCAGATACAGCGCTTCGGAGACGCCGTGATCGGAGGCGCCGTCGAGCGGGATCCCGGCGGCGATCAGCCGGGCGAGCGCATCGGCCAGCGCCTTGCGGGTCGGATACAGGATCGCGGTGTGGAAGAGCCCGGTGGTGCCCGGCGGCGGCGGCGACCCGCCTTTGCTCTCCCAGGTGTTGAGGCCGATGTGGTGGTGGTAGCCGCCGGCGGAGATGAAGGCGGCGCCGGGATAGGTCGTGGTCAGCGAAAAACCAAGCACGCCGCAGTAGAAATCGAGCGCGCGCGCAAGATCAGCGACCTTGAGGTGGACATGGCCGATCCGGGCCCCGGCATCGATGGTCGGGAAGCGGGGCGGGCTGTTGGCGGCGTCGGCGGCGCTGGTCATGGTCTGACGTCCAATCTGCCGTAAAGTGATGGCTCCCATCCCGAATTTGCCGCGGCAGGCGGCTGTTTCGGCTGGTTTGGCGGCTGTTGCGCCATTAGATGTAGGCCGGTCACCCAAGCTGATAAAGTGTCACCAAGGGTACCGAGGCAAGGGTTTGAAGAATGGCCGTTACACCGCTTCCCGACAGCATCGACGCGACGCTCGGCCTCCTGGCCAAGGCCGACTATGTGGCCGACCGGTCGCTGGCGACGGTGCTGTATCTGGCGCTGAAAATGGGGCGGCCGCTGTTCCTCGAGGGCGAGGCCGGCGTCGGCAAGACCGAGATCGCCAAGGTGCTGTCCACGGCGCTCGGGCGGCGGCTGATCCGCCTGCAGTGCTACGAGGGCCTCGACGTTTCGGCCGCCGTTTACGAGTGGAATTACGGCGCGCAGATGATCGCCATCCGCATGGCGGAGGCGCAAGGTGAGGGCGACCGCGCCCGGCTCGAACACGACGTGTTCTCACAGCAATATCTGATCAAGCGGCCGCTGTTGCAGGCGCTGGAGCCGGACCCGGCCGGGCCGCCGGTGCTGCTCATCGACGAACTCGACCGCACCGACGAAGCTTTCGAAGCCTTCCTGCTCGAAGTGTTGGCCGACTTCCAGGTGACCATTCCCGAACTCGGCACCGTGAAGGCGGAGCATCCGCCGATTGTCATCGTCACGTCGAACCGCACCCGCGAAGTGCATGACGCGCTCAAGCGCCGCTGTCTCTATCACTGGGTCGGCTACCCGAACGCGGAACGCGAACTCGCCATCCTGCGCGCCAAGGTGCCAGGCATCGCCAAGAAATTGTCGAGCCAAGTCGTCGCCTTCGTGCAGGCGCTGCGCAAGGAAGATCTGTTCAAGTCGCCCGGCGTTGCCGAGACGCTCGACTGGGCCGGTGCGCTGACCGAACTCGATGTCGTCGCGCTCGATCCTTCGACGGTGTCCGACACGCTCGGCGTGCTGCTCAAATATCAGGACGATATCGCCAGGCTCGACGGCACCAAGGTCAAGGCGCTGCTTGACGAGGTGAAGTCGGAGATGAGAGCGGCGGAGTAGTTTTCTTTTCCCTCCCCCGCTTGCGGGGGAGGGTTAGGGAGGGGGCAAACGACCCCTGCGAATACATATGAGTTCTGCAAATTCCCCCTCCCGTCCCGGCTTCGCCGGGCCGACCTCCCCCGCAGGCGGGGGAGGTGAAGAAACCCAAGGCCGTCTCGCCGAAAACATCGTCTACTTCGCGCGCGCCTTGCGGGCAGCCGGCATCCCGGTCGGCCCCGGCGCGGTGCTCGATGCGCTCGAGGCGGTGAATGTCGCGCGCATCGGCACCAAGGACGATTTCTACTGGACGCTTCACTCGGTCTTCGTGAAGCGGCGCGAGCATTCGATCCTGTTCGATCAGGCGTTCCGCATCTTCTTCCGCCGCCGCGGCTATATCGACAAGCTGATCGCGCAGATGTTGCCGCAAACCTTGCCGACCGCGCCGCAAGCGCCGGAAGCGGGCGCCCAGCGCATCCAGGAAGCTTTGTTCGCCGGCAACAAGGCGAAGACCGAGGAGCAGGAAGTCGAGATCGACGCGCGCCTCACCGTCTCCGACCGCGAGGTGCTGCAGAAGAAAGACTTCGCGCAGATGACCAATGCCGAGATCGCCAAAGCGAAGGAGGCGATCGCGCGGCTGGCGCTGCCGCTCGATGAGGAGAAGACACGGCGCCTGACGCCCGCACGCCACGGCCGCCTGATCGACATGCGCCGCACCTTGCGCTCCAGCATGAAGGCGGGCGGCGCGCTGATCGATCTGAAATATCTCGGCCCGCGCGTGAAGGAGCCGCCGATCGTGGCGCTGCTCGATATTTCCGGTTCGATGAGTCAGTACACCCGGCTGTTCCTGCATTTCCTGCATTCGATCACCGATGCGCGCAAGCGCGTGACGACCTTCCTGTTCGGCACGCGGCTCACCAACGTGACACGCGCCATCCGCCAGCGCGATCCCGACGAGGCGCTGGCCGCCTGCGGCGCCCATGTCGTGGACTGGTCGGGCGGCACGCGCATCGCGACGTCGCTGCACGACTTCAACAAGCACTGGGCGCGGCGCGTGCTCGGGCAGGGCGCGGTGGTGCTGTTGATCACCGACGGTCTGGAGCGCGACGCCGACGACACGCTCGCCTTCGAAATGGACCGCCTGCACCGCTCCTGCCGGCGGCTGATCTGGCTCAACCCGCTGCTGCGCTTCGACGGCTTCGAGCCGCGCGCCAAGGGCGTGAAAACCATACTGTCGGACGTTGACGAACTGCGTCCGGTGCACAATCTCGAGTCCATGGCGGCGCTGGTCCGCGCCCTGTCCGGCGCGCCGGAGAAGGGCTACGATACCAAGGCGATGCTGCTGAAAGTGGCGTGAGGGTATTCGTCATGGCCGGGCAAAAGGGCGTTTACGCCCGTCTTCGACGGGCTATGCCCGGCCATCCACGCCTTGAGGAAGAAAGACGTGGATGCCCGGCATAAATCCGGGCATGACGCTGGAGAGAGCGGAGGACTGCACATGCTCGGTCGTGACGAAGACATCCTCAAGGCCGCCGAAGACTGGTCGAAGGAGGGCCGCGGCGTCGCGCTGGCGACGGTGGTCGAAACCTGGGGCTCGGCGCCGCGTCCCGTCGGCTCCAATCTGGTGATCGACAGCGAGGGCAACTTCCTCGGCTCCGTGTCGGGCGGCTGTGTCGAGGGCGCGGTGGTGACCGAAGCCATCGACGTCATCGACAGCGGCAAGCCGAAGACGCTGGAATTCGGCGTTGCCGACGAGACGGCCTGGAAGGTCGGATTGTCCTGTGGCGGCACCATCCGGGTGTATGTGGAGAAGGTTTCGTAGCCGTCATTCCGGGGCGCGAGCGAAGCTCGCAAACCCGGAATCCAGCGGGCCTGATATATGTGTCTGGATTCCGGGTTCGCGCGTTGCACGCGCGCCCCGGAATGACCGGAGGAATAAATGAAACTCGATCTGCTTCACACCCTCAACGCCGAACGCGCGGCGCGGCGCGCCGTGGTGGTCGTCACCGACACCGAGAGCGGCGCGCAGCGCATCGTCAAGGCGGCCGATATCGCCACCGATCCGCTCGCCGATGTGCTCGACAAGCGCGTGCGCATGGCCAAGAGCGGCATGGAGGAGACAGCGCAAGGCCGCGTCTTCCTCACCGTGCATGTGCCGTCGCCGCAGCTCGTCATCACCGGCGCGGTGCATATCTCGCAGACACTCGCGCCGCTCGGGCAGATGCTCGATTACGCCGTCACCATCGTCGATCCGCGCACCGCCTTTGCGACGCCGGAGCGCTTTCCCGGCATCAACGTGATCGCCGAATGGCCGGACGTGGCGCTGCCGCCGCTCAATGTCGATCGCTACACGGCCTTCGTCGCGCTGACGCACGATCCCAAGGTTGACGATCCGGCGCTGCTGCATGCCCTGTCGCGCGACTGTTTCTATATCGGCGCGCTCGGTTCGCGGAAAACACATGGCCGCCGCCTTGAGCGGCTGAAGGCACAGGGCATCTCGGACGCGGCGCTGGCGCGCATTCACGCGCCGATCGGGCTGGATATCGGCGCGGTGTCGCCGGCGGAAATCGCCGTCGCCATCATGGGCGAGATCACGCTGCGGCTGCGCGTGAAGCAGGACAAGGCGGAAGCGGCATGAAACCAACATTGTCATTCCGGGACGCCATGAAATGGCGGGCCCGGAATCCATACGCCGCAGCCGGGGTTATGGATTCCGGGTTCGCGCTTTCAGCGCGCCCCGGAATGACAGGAGTCGATCCATGAAATTCGGACCCGTTGCCCCCAAGGACGCGTGCGGCGCCACCGCGGTGCATTCCATCCGCCAGGGCGAGCTTGTGCTCAAGAAGGGCACGCTGATCGGCGACAAGGAGATCGCTGCGCTGGAAGCGGCCGGGGTCAAGGAGATCGTCGTCGCGCGTCTCGACAAGGGCGATGTCTCGGAAGACGAGGCCGCCGCCAGCATCGCCGCCGCGGTTGCGGGCGAGGGCACGCGCACCGACCGCGCCTTCACCGGCCGCTGCAATCTGTTTGCGGAAACCGCCGGCATTCTCGTCGTCGACCGCGATGCCGTCGACCGCATGAACCGCGTCGATGAAGCGGTGACGCTGGCGACTTTGTCCGCCTACAAGCCGGTGGTCGAAGGCGAGATGATCGCCACCGTGAAGATCATTCCCTTCGCCGTGTCGGGCAAGGCGCGCGACAAGGCGATCGCGGCGGCGAAGAAAGCCGAGCCGGTCATTCGCATCGCGCCTTATGTGATTCGCAAGGTCGGCGTGGTCTCGACCTTGCTGCCGGGCCTCGCGCCCAAGGTGATCGAGAAGACTTTGCACATCACGCAGGACCGCCTCGCTCCGGCTGGCGCCGTCATTGTCGCCGAAAAGCGGGTGCCGCATGACGAGGCGGCGCTCGCCGCCGCCATCGCCGAGGTGCAAAAGGCGGGTGCCGAGATGGTCATCGTGTTCGGCGCGTCCGCCATCGCCGACCGCCGCGACGTCATTCCGATGGCGATCGAAAGCGCCGGCGGCGCCATCGAGCATTTCGGCATGCCGGTCGATCCCGGCAACCTGATGCTGATCGGCCGCATCGGAGAAGCGCCGGTGATCGGCGCGCCGGGCTGTGCCCGCTCGCCGAAGGAAAACGGCTTCGACTGGGTGCTGATGCGCCTGCTCGCCGGGCTCGCCGTGACGCGTGCCGACATCACCGGCATGGGCGTCGGCGGCCTGCTGATGGAGATCGTCACCCGGCCGCAGCCGCGCAGCGAGCCGGTCGTCGAGGCGGGCCAGCGCATCGCCGCCATCGTGCTGGCGGCCGGGCGCTCGACCCGGATGGGCGCGCTCAACAAGATGCTCGCCGAGATCGGCGGCAAGCCGCTGGTGCGCATCGCCGCCGAGCAGGCGCTGGCCTCGCGCGCCAAGCCGGTCATTGTCGTCACCGGGCATCAGCGCGAGCAGGTCGAGGCGGCGCTGGCCGGGCTGCCGGTGCGATTCGCGCATAATCCGGATTATGCCGATGGCCTCGGCACCTCGGTGCGCACGGGGATCGCCGCGGTGCCGGCGGAGGCCGGTGGTGCCATTGTATGCCTCGGCGACATGCCGCAGGTGGACAGCGGTTTGATCGACAAGCTCATCGCCGCCTTCGATCCCGAGAAGGGCGCTTTGATCGTGGTGCCCTCGATCGACGGCAAGCGCGGCAATCCGGTCGTGTGGTCGCGGCG
This sequence comes from Pseudolabrys sp., assembly GCA_035556455.1. Taxonomy (GTDB): domain Bacteria; phylum Pseudomonadota; class Alphaproteobacteria; order Rhizobiales; family Xanthobacteraceae; genus Pseudolabrys. Next base: position 17,000 of record DATMEX010000088.1, on the reverse strand, counting down.
ATTCTTCAATGAATTGATGGCGATCGGCGGCGACACCGGCGCCCGCCACCTCATCGGCCAGTACGCCGAGGTCATGACCGAGGTTCATGTTTCGGGCGACGCCGCGCTCACCGACGTCGACACCCCCGAGTCTCTGAAGGCGGTCAAGGCCGAAATTGAGCGGGCCTGAGATTCGAATCATTGATCGCGGCTTGCGACTCGCCGTTTATCGAGGGTGCTAATTCCACGCGAGCCCTTTGGGGGCGAACCGATGACTGAAATCTATACGCCCGCTGTTCGGGTCGTCGTCGTCGCGAGCTTGTTGCTCGCGATTGCGACCATGACCTTCGTCACGGCCCGCGTGGCCGGTGCGGCCAATGCCTGCTCCGCTGTTGCTGCGTGTGAAAGCGATCCCTGCGGGCTGATAACAAGCGCGAAGCGTTACTGCGCCGCCTTTGCGGTGGATTTCACGGTGCCTGCGACGCGCGTGGCCTGGGCTGGTTTGATCGCGCCGACGCCGCGTAATGTGCGGGGCTAGAGCCTTCCTCGCGTGCGCGCCTTCGCGCGGTTGAGCCGCGTGTGTCCTTGGACGTTCAAGCTCACCACGAGAAATTCGGATAACAGACCGCATTTGTTGATGCAGGGGGCAGGGGGTTTCCGGTGCGGGGCCTTGCGCCGGCCGGCTGATTGTCATAAAACTGACTGACTAGTCAGTCAGTCCCTGCTGGGATCGGTCATGGCAAGGAACGGGGTGGTGGCGAAGAAGACGCGGAAGGCGACCGCCGCGAAGGATCGAGCGGGAGCGGGGCGCTCTGCGATTGGCGGCCGAAGTCAGAGCAAAGCCCGCAGCAAGAGCGAGCTTAACAAGTCGTCAGCGTCGGCGCTGACTGGCCGCGAAGCGCGCAGCGCCGAACGTCGCGAAGCCATTCTCAACGCGGCGCTCGATGAGTTCGCCGAGCGCGGTTTTGAAGCGGCGCGGCTCGATGACGTCGCCAGGCGCGCCGGCATCGCCAAGGGCACCATCTATCTCTATTTCCGCGACAAGGAGACCTTGTTTCAGGAGCTGCTGCGCGAGATGCTGACGCCGATCATTGGCGGCTTCGAGGCGCTGGGGCAGGCCGATGTCCCGGCCAAGCAACTGGCTGAGCACATGCGCGACGTCTTCGTCCACGAAGTGTTCGAAACCCGCCGCAAGGACGTGATCCGGCTGATGATCGCGGAAGGGCGCCGTTTTCCCAAGCTTGCCGAGTTCTACTATCGCGAGGTGTTGTCCCGCATCTTCGAAGCGTTGCACACAATCCTCAGGCGCGCCGCACGGCGCGGTGAAATCTCGGAGCAACTGGCGGAGTTTCCGCAACTCATCGCCGCGCCAGGACTTCTCGCTATCGTCTGGACCGGTCTGTTCGGCAACATCGCACCGCTCGACGTGCGCAAGATGATGCAAACCCACATCGATCTTCTGTTCGCTCCAAGGAGTAAGTCATGACTGCTCGTTGTGCCGTGCTGCTGCTCGCGGCGCTCGCGCTCGCCGGCTGCGACAAAGGCCCGGACCGACAGTTGCAGGGCTGGATGGAAGCGGAAACGATTTTCGTATCGCCGGACGAACAGGGCCGCGTCGAAGACCTCAAGGTGCGTCAGGGCGACGAGGTCAGGAAAGGCGATCTCCTGTTCACGCTCGACGACGACCTCCAGCGCGCCGACGTGCAGGTGCGCGAGGCGGCGCTCGCTTCCGCCAAGCAGGCCTATGCCCGCGCCGAGGAACTTCTGAAGACCGCGGCCGGCACGCAGAAGGCGATGGACGACGCCAAAGTCGCGCTCCAGCAGGCGCAGGCCAATCTCGATGCGTCGCAGACGCGCCTGACGCGGCGTCGCCAATTGAGCCCCGTGACCGGTTCGGTGGAGGAAGTCTATTTCCGGCCGGGCGAAACCGTGCAACCCGGCAAACCGGTCGCCGCGCTGCTACCGCCGGCGAATTTGAAGGTGCGCTTCTTTGCGCCTGAACGCGAACTTGCCGCCATTCAGATCGGCGATGTGGTCGGCGTGTCTTGCGACAGTTGTCCGACCGGCTTGACGGCGAGAGTCACCTTCATCGCGCGCAGCGCCGAATATACGCCGCCGGTCATCTACAGCCTCGAGGAGCGCGCCAAGCTCGTCTACCTGATCGAAGCGCGGCCGGAGGATCCATCGAAATTGCGCGTCGGCCAGCCAGTGACGGTGACGCGCGGTGCCAAGCCATGACGGACGTCGCAATGCACCACGCTGGCGATACCCGCGATATCGTTATCGACGTCGAGCATCTTACTAAGCGCTTCGATGGCCGCGCCGTCGTGCACGACGTCTCGATGCAGGTCCGGCGCGGCTCGATCTACGGCTTCCTCGGGCCAAACGGTTCAGGCAAGACCACCACGATCCGCATGCTGTGCGGCCTGCTGACCCCGGATGAGGGCACGGGCACTTGTCTCGGGTACGACATCCGCACCGAAACCGACAAGATCAAACAGCATGTCGGCTATATGACGCAAAAGTTCTCGCTGTATCAGGACCTGTCGGTGCGCGAGAACCTGGAATTCATCGGCCGGCTTTATGGTCTGGAGCGCCCGCGGGCCGCAGCGCGTGCGGCGATCGAGCGCCTCGGCCTCAAGGGCCGTGAAGAACAACTCGCCGGCGAGCTGTCTGGCGGCTGGAAGCAGCGGCTGGCGCTGGGCGCCTGCACATTGTCGAACCCTCAACTACTCTTGCTTGATGAGCCGACGGCGGGCGTCGATCCCAAGGCGCGGCGCGAGTTTTGGAACGAAATCCACGCTCTCGCTGCCGATGGGCTCACGGTGCTGGTGTCCACGCATTACATGGACGAGGCTGAACGCTGTCACGAGATCGCCTACATAGCCTATGGCGAACTGCTGGTGCGCGGCAGCGTCGAGGAGGTGATCGCAGCATCCAACCTCACCACCTACGTCGTCACGGCGCGAAGCGGCGACAGCATCAATGCCCTCGGCCATGAGCTTGAGCGCAAGCCGGGCGTCGATATGGTGGCCCCTTTCGGTACCAATTTGCATGTATCGGGCCGCGACGCCGCCGCGCTCGAAGCCGCGATCGCGCCTTATCGGGCGCGGGGCAATCTCGACTGGCAGCGATCGGAAGCCTCGCTTGAGGATGTGTTCATCGACCTGATGGGGCGCGCCAAGGACAACTTCCAATGAATCGGGTCATTTCCGCGAAGGCTCCGGGACGGATCAGAGGCAATGGCTTCTGGCGCAAGACCTGGGCCATGTTGATAAAGGAGTTCATCCAGCTCAAGCGCGACCGTGTCTCGCTGGCGATGATTGCCATCATCCCGCTCGTTCAGCTGCTGCTGTTCGGTTACGCCATCAATACAACGCCGCGCGACCTGCCGACCGCGGTCTTGCTGCAGGAATCGAGCGATGTCGGTCGCTCCATTCTCGCGGCACTCAACAATACGCGCTACTTCAAGGTCACCGAACTGCCGGACAGCGAAGCCGAATTCGATCGGCTTCTCGCCTCGGGTAAAGTCCTGTTCGGTATCGAAATCCCGGCGAACTTCGAGCGCTCGCTGCGGCGCGGGGACATGCCGGCGATGCTGGTGGCAGCCGATGCGACCGATCCGGTGGCAGCGGGCTCGGCGCTGTCGGCGCTCAATCGGCTGGTCCAGACCGCATTGATGCACGACTACGCCATTCCTGAGGCCCGCTCGCCCGCCTTCGAGATCAGGACGCATGCGCGCTACAATCCCGCCGCTAAGACCGAGCTGAACATCGTGCCCGGACTTGTCGGCACCATTCTCACCATGACCATGCTGATCTTCACAGCCTTATCCGTGACGCGCGAGATCGAGCGCGGCACCATGGAAAATCTGCTGGCGATGCCGATCACGCCGGTCGAGATCATGCTGGGAAAAATCATCCCTTACGTCATAGCCGGTTTTGTCCAGGCCACGATCATCATCGGCATCGGCGTATTTCTGTTTGGGGTGCCGCTTCTCGGCAGTATCGGCATGCTGGCGCTGCTCACGACTTTGTTCGTCGGCACCAATCTGTCGATCGGCTATACATTTTCGACGGTGGCCCAGAACCAGCTGCAGGCGATGCAGATGTCGGTGATGTTTCTGCTGCCGAACATCTTGCTATCGGGATTCATGTTTCCCTATGCCGGCATGCCGCGCTGGGCGCAGTATGTCGGCGAGGTGCTGCCGCTGACGCATTACATCCGCATTACCCGGGCGATCATGCTGAAGGGCGCGACCATCAGCGACCTGCGTTACGAGGCGGTAGCGCTGGCGGCGCTGATGCTGATCGCCATGACCATTGCGGTGACCCGCTTCCGCCGCACGCTCGATTAGGCGCGGCCTCAGACGACATGACGCTTTGCCGCGGTGGCCGGATCTCCCGTGTTGGGTGTGCCGGTCGGCTCGATCAGCAACAGATGCGCCTCCTCCCGGGCGACCGGGCGGTGTTCGATGCCTTTGGGAACGACGAACATTTCACCAGTCTTCAAAGTCACAGTGCGGTCGCGGAGCTCGATGTCGATGCTGCCCTTGAGGACCAGAAAGAAGTCGTCGGTGTCGGGATGGGAATGCCAGTTGAATTCGCCCAATACCTTCACGACCATGACATCATGGCCGTTGAATTCCGACACGGTTCGCGGCGACCAATGTTGCTCAAAGGTGGCGAGTTTGTCCACGAGGTTGATCGGGTGAGCGCCGTGCTGGGTCATGGATGCCTATCGCTTTGTACGAGTAGAATTGTCGCCTTGCGGGGCTTGACGATCAAGACAGATCTCAATTGAGTTTCTGCGCCAGGCCGATCCTGAAATAGGAGCTGGAATGACCGTCGGTGTCGCGGGCGTAACCGATCGCGGCCGACCATTCTATGTCGTCGGTCTTCATGCTGGTGATATGCAGACCGATGCGGTTCTGGCGATAGCCGTCGCTCTCGAAGACCTGCAGTTCGGGACCGGCATAGAAGAATTCCTCGTTGAGCAATTCGCCGCTGATGCGCCAGCCAAAGGCGAGCCGCGCCGAATGGCTGGTGGACAGCGTGCCCAGCGACACATCGCCCGCGATCAGCGTCTCGGCAGTGGGCTCGCTCCACAGTTCGGCGGCAAAACGCGCGCCGAAGTTCTGGCCGCGCACCTTGTTGCCGGGATCGTCCGGCCACAACCAGTGCTTTTGCCACTCCGGGCCGAAGAAGAACTTCATCTCCGCGGGGCCGCGCTTGATGCGGAAGCCGGGGAGGACCTGCAGTTGCCACTCGGCGCCGCGAACTTCCTGTCCCGGCATGCTGCCGGGCCAGTAGCGATACACGCCGCCGTTCACCAGCAGCTTGAGCATGAAGCCGTCGCGCTCGAAGCCGCCCGGCGCGTAGAGAAAGCCAGAGTGGGCGAAGATGCCGTTGCGCCAGATGTCGCGGCCGGAGAACTGCAGCGTGGTCGTATCGTCATCCTCGGGTGTATCAGCGGTCGCCGCGAGGCTGAAAAGGCAAAGGCTGGCCCCAAAGACGAGTGCCCCTATGCCTTTGCCGACCCACATCGCGGCCCCGCCCGCTACGCATTACAATCAGCCGACAACTAGAACGGGAATTTGAAAACGTGTCCACATCGGCGCAGATCGCGCATAAGTAGTTTAAGGTTGTGTAGCGTTTTAGTTCGCGTTTTGGTGGCGGGTTAGCCGGCGCGGCGGTTCGCCAAGGATGCGGCGGATCATGGCGGAAAAAGCTGAGGCGCTGGCATAGCCGACCGACGCCGCAGTTTCGGCGACTGACTCGCCGTCCGCCAGTCGCGCGAGACCATCGACCGCGCGCAAGCGGGCGCGCCATTCGGCAAAGCCGAGACCGGTCTCTTGACGGAACAGGCGGGCGAGGGTGCGCCGACTGGCGCCGGCCTCATCCGCCCAGCGGTCGAGGTCATGGTCGACGCTGGGGTCTTCCAGGAGCACGCGGACCACGCGTAAGGCGCGCTCGTCGCGTGGCATCGGCACATCATAGCGATGCTCGTCCAGGCGCCTGATTTCGGTGAGAATGAGCCGGGCAATGGCACCGCCGCGATCGTCTTCGGCGTAGTCCGCCGGTTCCTTCAGGAGGGCGAGGATGAGCTCGCGCAACAGTCCAGAAATCTCGGCGAACACGGGCCGGCGCGGCAGGCTCTCGCAAAGTGCGTCGTCGATATACACCGTCCGCATCTCGACCTTACTGCGCATTGTGACCTTGTGCGGCAGCTGCGGCGGCAGCCAGATCGCGCGGGCTGGCGGCAGGATCCAAGCGGCCTGTTCGGTCTCGACGCGCATGATGCCACTGGTGGCATGTAGCAATTGGCCGCGCCGGTGGATGTGCAAGGGGATGTGCTCGGTGGCGGCGCAGGTCTTGCCCAGCACCGCAACGGGGCGGGGGGCGTTGTCCAGGTTCTGACGGTAGACGGGTAGGGTTTCAGGCATGGCGGTCCTCGTGGCCCGAATGCGACGAAAATCGGCCGAACATCGCCAAATGGCAAGCCCTATATTGCCAGTCGTTCAAGATTCGCTGGGCCGGAAGGCGTTCCTCCTATGACCACCACGACCGTCACTGCCGACGAGGCTGCCCGTCGGCGCTCCATCACCTTCCTGAACGTCGCCCACGGCTTCGACCACTACGTGCTGCTGATCTATCCGACGGTCGTTATCGGGCTCGAGGCGGTCTACGGGCGGCCCTACAGCGAACTGATTGCGCTCTCGAGCGCGGCCTTCCTCGCCTTCGGTATCTTCTCCTTGCCGGCCGGCTGGCTCGCCGACCGCTGGAGCCGCCGCAACATGATGGTGGCGTTTTATCTCGGCTGCGGCCTTTCGATGCTGGCGGTGGCGATGGCGCCGAACCTCCTCGTTCTCTCGATCGCGATGTTCGCAATCGGTATCTTCGCGGCGATCTATCATCCAGTCGGCATGGCAATACTGATCGAAGCGGCCAGCGCCAATGGCGGCAGCATGGGCCGCACGCTTGCCTTTAACGGCGTCTGCGGGAATCTGGGCGTCTCGCTGGCAGCCGGCATTTCCGGCGCTCTCGCCTGGTGGATCAGCTGGCGCGCGGCCTTCTATGTGCCGGCCGCATTTCTGCTCGTCATCGGCATCGCCTATTATCGGCTCACGCCGGACGACCGCCATCACGCCAGCAAGCGCCAGAGCAAGGCCGCGGTGCCGCTGACGGCGAAACTGATGGCGGTGATGTTCGGTCTGTTCCTCGTCATCGCGCTGTCCGCCGGGCTCGTCTTCAACGTGCTCACCATCGCGCTGCCCAAGATCGTCGATGAGGGCATGGTGAAGGGCGTACCGCTGGTGCTGGTCGGCAGCGTCGCGACCGCGGTGCTGCTGTGCGGCGCCCTGGCGCAACTGGCAATCGGGCGGCTCGTCGAGCGCTTCGCGCCGCACTACCTGTTCGCGGCCGTGACCTGTTTCGGCTTTGCGGGCAATTTCTGGGCTTCCCAGGCCGAGGGCATTCCGTTGATGATTGCGCTCGCCATTGCCATTGCCGCGATCTACGCGCAGGTGACCGTCAACGACATTATCCTTGCGCGCTACACAGCGGACGCCTGGCGCGGCCGCGTCTATGCCGTGCGCTATTTCACTCTGTTCATTTCCTCCGGCACCGCCATCGGCATGATCGCGCTGCTGCACAAGACCGGCGGCTTCGGCCTTGTGCTCGGCGTCAATTCCATTGTGGCGCTGGTGATGTTTCTTACCACGCTGGCGCTCACGGCGATGGTTGTGAACATCGAGAACCGGCAGGCTCTGCAGCCGGCGGAGTAGGCGCTCTCCGAAGCGCCGCGAAGGCCCTGTCTGGATAGCGGGCCAAGCGCCGCACTCCAAAAAACGCTGTGCGGCCATGCCTGCGACAATTCGGCAGGAAAATTCGCATGCGTTCGCGTGGATTTATTGAGCAAATCATTATTCGGCAGGTCGAAACTTTGACAGGTTTCGTCTTATTTACGGCGCGGCCCTTGCTGCCCGGCGGCATTGCGGCAAATGTTCGGCCCACGGAACATTTGCGGGAGCAAAATCATGCGCGTCTTGTCTCTTCGACACCTCCTTCGTCTGTCACTCGGTGCGATCATGCTGACCGTGGCCGTCGGTGCGGTAAAGCCCGCCACGGCGCAGACCACTCTGGTCAACGTTTCCTATGATCCGACGCGCGAGCTGTATCGCGACTACGCCGACTACTTCGTCAAGTATTGGAAAGAGAAGACCGGCAAAACGATCGAGGTCAGCAACAGCCACGGCGGCTCCGGCGCCCAGGTTCGCTCCGTGATCGACGGTCTGCCCGCCGATGTGGTGACCTTCCCACTCGAAGGCGACATCCTCGGCATTCAGCAGAAGGGCCTGATTAACGCGGACTGGAAGAGCAAGTTCCCCTCCGATTCGTCACCATACACCTCGACCATCGTTTTCCTTGTGCGCAAGGGTAACCCCAAGGGTATCAAGGACTGGGACGATTTGGCCAAGTCCGGAATCTCGGTCGTCACGCCGAACCCGAAGACATCGGGTGGCGCGCGCTGGAATTATCTCGCCGCCTGGGCTTACGAGCTGGATCGCACCAAGGGGGATCAGAAAAAAGCCCAGGCTTTCGTCGCCGCGATTTACAAGAACGTAGCGGTGCTCGACACCGGTGCGCGCGGATCGACCAATACGTTTGTGCAGAACAAAGTTGGCGACGTGCTGATCGCGTGGGAAAATGAAGCGCTCCTGTCACTCAAGGAGTTCGGCTCCGATTACGAGATCGTCGTTCCGTCGGTTTCAATCCTGGCCGAGGTGAAGGTGGCGATCGTTGACAAGAACGTCGACAAGAAGGGCACACGCGAAGTTGCAAAGGCCTTCCTGGATCAGCTTTATTCCCCTGAGGCGCAGAAGATTTTTGCCAAGAATTTCTATCGCCCCGGCAAGCCCGAGTATGTCGACGCTGCCGACCTCAAGCCCTTTCCGAAGGTGAAGCTGGTCAAAGTCGACGATGTCTTTGGCGGATGGGCCAAGGCGCAGCCAACCCATTTCGACAACGGCGGAATTTTCGACAAGATATACTCCAAGGATTGAGCCGCTTTCGCGCTCTTGACTGGTGGGCCGGCACGATGTTCCTTCATTCGAGGCCGGCCCCGGCCCGCTGGAATCGGAGCTAATTCAGTTATGGCGCGCATTCGATTCCGAGAGCCGAGCATCATTCCGGGCTTTCGTCTGACGTTCGGCTTTACAGTTTTCTATCTGTCCCTGATCGTGCTCATTCCAATCATCGGGCTTTACATCAAGACTTTCGATCTCGACTGGGAGCGCTTCACGGCTATCCTCACCGGCCCACGTTTCGTGGCCGCGATGCGACTGAGCTTCGGAGCGTCGCTGCTTGCCGCGCTGTTCAATGTCGTCGTCGGTGTCGTAATCGCCTGGGTGCTGGTGCGATATCGTTTCTTCGCCGTACGCCTTCTTGATGCTATTGTCGATTTGCCTTTCGCGCTGCCGACCGCAGTCGCCGGCATTGCGTTGACTGCGCTTTATGTTCCACAGGGCTGGCTCGGCGGGCTGTTCTCTCCCTTCGGGATCACCATCGCCTATACGCCGATCGGCATCTGGATCGCACTGGTCTTTATCGGCCTTCCATTCGTCGTGCGGACCGTCCAGCCGGTGCTCGAGGACTTCAGCCGTGAGGTCGAGGAAGCCGCGGCAACGCTCGGCGCCCAGCGGCGTACGACAATTTTGCGTGTCATCCTGCCGCCGATGATCCCCGCGATTCTCACGGGGTTCGCCCTCGCGTTTGCGCGTGCGGTCGGCGAGTATGGCTCGGTTATCTTCATTGCCGGCAACATCCCAAGGAAAACCGAGATATTGCCGCTGCTGATCGTCTTTCGTCTGGAGGAGCGCGACTATGCCGCCGCGGCGGCTATTGCTGCTGTGATGCTGACCATTTCATTCGTCATTTTGCTCTTGATCAACCTCCTGCAGGTGTGGAGTTATCGGAGGTTTGGCAATGGCTGAGCTTGCAAGGAAGCACGGCGTTTCTCCGGTGAGCGAAACGCGGCCAGTTCGACTGACGCTGATTGGGATCAGCATCTTCGTGCTGGCGCTGTTCCTGATTATGCCGCTGGTCGCGGTGTTCGTGCAGGCGCTCGGGTTGGGCCTAGGTCCGGCTCTTGCGACGTTTCAAGATCCCGACGCGATCGCCGCTATTCAACTAACGCTTCTGGTTGCGGCCATTGCCGTTCCCTGCAATCTCGTTTTCGGGGTCGCCGCCGCCTGGGCTATAGCAAAATTCCGTTTCCGCGGGCGAGCCTTGTTGATTTCGTTGATCGACCTGCCGTTCTCGGTTTCGCCGGTCGTCGCCGGTCTCGTCTATGTGCTCTTGCTCGGCCCATACACGCCGGTAGGCGCCTGGTTTCTTCAGGATTTCAGCGTCCGCATCATCTTTGCCATACCTGGCGTTATTCTGGCGACAATCTTCGTCACCTTTCCCTTCATCGCGCGCGAACTCATTCCTTTGATGCAAGATCAGGGAACAGGGGACGAGGAGGCAGCTCTTTCATTGGGCGCGTCCGGCTGGCAGACGTTCTGGTATGTGACGCTGCCCAACGTAAAATGGGCGCTGCTCTATGGCGTCCTGCTATGCAATGCACGGGCGATGGGCGAGTTCGGTGCGGTCGCCGTGATTTCCGGAAAGCTCAGGGGCGAGACCGTGACGATGCCGTTGCAGATTGAGCTGTACTATCAGGAGTTCAGGGCGTTGGCGCAGGTGGCTGCTTTCAGCCTCGCGGCGGTACTTGCCGGGCTTGCGCTTGTAACCCTGGTTGTAAAGACTTGGCTCGAATGGCGCTATGCACATCAGCTCGCTGCGACCAGAAACGGACATTGAGATAAGGACGATGGAACTCAATCTCAGGAACGTCCGCAAGGAATTCGACCGTTTTCCGGCGTTGCACGATGTGTCTCTCAATATCCGGTCCGGCGAGCTGATTGCGTTGTTAGGACCGTCCGGCTCCGGCAAGACGACGCTTCTTCGTCTGATTGCGGGGCTCGAATTTCCGAACGCAGGCACAATTCTGTTTGGCGATGAGGATGCGTCCTTCAAGTCGGTGCAGGAGCGCCATGTCGGCTTCGTCTTCCAGCATTACGCGCTGTTCCGTCACATGACGGTGGCCGAGAATATCGGCTTCGGGCTGTCGGTACGGCCGCGTGCATCGCGCCCGCCCAAGGCGGAGATCCGGCGCCGTACGCTGGAGCTGCTTGACCTCGTGCAACTTTCCGGCCTGGAAAAGCGCTATCCGAGCCAGCTCTCGGGCGGTCAGCGTCAGCGCGTCGCGCTTGCCCGCGCGCTCGCCATCGAGCCGCTCGTGCTGCTGCTCGACGAGCCCTTCGGCGCGCTCGATGCCAAAGTGCGGCGCGAACTGCGCGACTGGCTTAGGACGTTGCACGACAAGACCGGCCACACCACGGTGTTCGTCACGCACGATCAGGAGGAGGCGCTGGAACTCGCCGATCGTGTCGTGGTGATGAGCCAGGGACGTATCGAGCAGGTCGGTACGCCGGACGAGATTTACGACCGCCCCAATTCGCCTTTCGTGTTCTCCTTCATCGGCGAGACGAGCGAGTTGCCGGTGATCGTGGAAGGCGGCAAGGTGCTGTTCGAGGGCCGGCCCCTCGATCTTCCCCCAGGCGAAGTGCCGGGCGGTCCGGCTCGGCTATTCCTGCGTCCGAACGGAGTTAGCCTCGCACCGGAACGTCCGGGAGCGATTGTCGGCACGGTCGTGTCGGTTCACCGCAGCGGCGGATTGCGCCGTGCCGAATTGCAGGTCGGAAACGGCGGCCACAAGATCGAGGTCGAGTTGCCGCTTGACGCGCCGTTCGACGTTGCGAGCAGCGTTCCTTTTCTGCCGCGTTACTGGCAGATATTTCCGGCCAGCTGAGTTATCAGTCTTTCAGCCGCTCGATCAGCGCCATCGCCGCGGCGGGCATCTTCACCTTCGCTTCGTGGATGAAATAAATGAAGGCATCGCGCGGCTTCTTCGGCGCGGACTTTTTGTCGATGCGCGGCAGATCGGCGGGCTCGCCGCCTTTGACCCAGAGTTTGGCGCGCTCGGCCCACTGATCGAGCGCCTTGGGCGGATAGCCGGCTTTCAGCTTCTCATCACCCTTTTGCAGCCTTGCATAGACGAAGTCGGCGGTGATGTCGGCGATCTCGGTATAGGTCGCGTGCTCGGCGTAGCAGATGGCGACCCCTTTTTTGCGGGCCAACGCGATGAATTCGGGCGTCTTGAAAGTGTCGTTGCGCACTTCGACGACATGGCGCAAAGCGCGGCCGTCGAACTTGTCCGGCAGCAGATCGAGGAAGGCGCCGAAATCGGCAGGGTCGAACTTCTTATGCGGCGCGAACTGCCAGAGCAGGGGGCCGAGCTTGGGCCCGAGTTCGGTGATGCCGGAGTCCAGAAACCGTTTGATCGAGTCGCCGGCTTCCGCCAGCACGCGACGATTGACCGCATAGCGCGGCCCCTTCAGGGAAAACACGAAGCCTGCGGGTACTTCGGACGCCCATTTGGCGAAGCTGGCCGGCTTCATGGTCGAATAGAAGGTGCCGTTGACCTCGATCGAGGTCAGATGCTGCCCGGCATATTCGAGTTCGCGGGCATGCGGCAGGCCTTTGGGGTAGAAAACGCCGCGCCACGGCTCGTAGGTCCAGCCGCCGACGCCGACATAGGTCTTTGCAGGGTAAGTTTTCGTTAAGGTTTTCGTCATGTTATCTACACAATCGGGGTCTATAGAATTGGGCAAGCGGCGCGGGATTGCTCAGGCGATCCGCGCTCAGACGGCCACGATAAGATCGACGACGGCGGATGTACCCGCGTTTGATCTTCTCCGTGGTCGTTTTCGTTTTCCGGCTCCGTCATCATGCCCGGAAGGGTACTGCGCCCGGCGCCCCGGTCCACCCGATTTCTCATCGCTGCAGCCGCCTCAGGCCGAAGTCGTCGAACCGAGCCGCGTATTGGCGGCGCGCAGTGCGGCATTTTCCTCTTCCAGCGACTTGATGGTGTGGAACAGCCGCGCCGTGGACAGTTGCAAAAAGTAGAACCCGAAGGTCGGGTTCTGGAAATAGAGCTGCATGACGTGGTCGTAGGAGATGACCAGCGTCTCGCCGTTTTCGATGCATTCGATCGTAGCGGTGCGCGCCTTGCCGGGCTCGAGCAGGCCCAGTTCGCCGATGACGCCGCCGGGCCCGATCTCGATGTCGCGCTCCACGACCCGGAACCGGCCCGACATGATGAAATGCATCTCGCTCGCCGGGTCGCCTTTCTTGAACAGGGTCGTGCCGGCGTCGTGGTGATGCTTGGTGGTGAACGGTTTAACCCAGTCGAACGACAGATCGCCATTGGCCGCCTCGTTGACCTGCCGGATCAGCCGCTTCATCTGGAACAGGCGCAGGGCGTTGATCGGCAGCAGGATGACGTTGAGGACCAATGTCGGATAAACGCCCGCCAGCGACGACCAGGTGATGAACAGGAAGTTGGTCGTCATCGCCACGATGCGCAGCGGGATCATCGTCTTCATCATGTAGCCGATGATGTTGAGGATGACGGCCGCGGCCGAAATCAGCATGACGAAGTCGATGTCGCTCAGCGAGGTGGGGAAATGCATTGCGGGTTATTCCGGCGGCGATTGTGACAGTGTGACGACAGCGGCTGGGATGAGAGTCGACAGCCTAGCGGATGGGCCGCAGCCTGCAATTGCCGCGGCGTGAATTTCCGCCGCTGCGGCGGGTTCCGCCACAAAGACAAAGGCCCGGGATTTCTCCCGGGCCTTCATGTTGTTTACGCGAGTGACGCGGACCTTAGAAGTCCATGCCGCCCATGCCACCCGGCATGCCGCCCGGAGCGGCGCCACCGGCGCCCTTCTTCGGCGGCAGTTCGGCGACCATCGCTTCGGTGGTGATCAGCAGGCCCGCGACCGAGCCGGCGTTCTGGATCGCCGCACGCACGACCTTCGTCGGGTCGATGATGCCCTTGGACATCATGTTCCCGTATTCGCCGTTCTGCGCGTCGAAGCCGTAGGAGTACTGATCCTTCTCGAGCACCTTGCCGACGATGACCGAGCCGTCTTCACCCGCGTTCAGCGCGATCTGACGGGCCGGGGCCTGGATCGCCTTGCGGACGATCTCGACGCCGTGCTTCTGGTCCTCGTTCTGGGTCTTCACCTTCTTGAGGGCTTCCGTGGCGCGGAGCAGGGCGATGCCGCCGCCCGGCAGGATGCCTTCCTCGACCGCGGCGCGGGTCGCGTGCATCGCGTCATCGACGCGATCCTTGCGCTCCTTCACCTCGACCTCGGTCGCGCCGCCGACGCGGATCACCGCGACGCCGCCCGCGAGCTTGGCCAGACGCTCCTGCAGCTTCTCACGGTCGTAGTCCGAGGTGGTTTCCTCGATCTGTGCCTTGATCTGCTGGACGCGCGCTTCGATGTCGGCCTTCTTGCCGGCGCCGTTGACGATGGTGGTGTTCTCCTTGTCGATCGACACCTTCTTGGCGCGGCCGAGCATGGAGAGGGTGACGTTCTCGAGCTTGATGCCGAGATCTTCCGAGATCGCCTGGCCGCCGGTCAGGATCGCGATGTCCTGCAGCATGGCCTTACGGCGATCGCCGAAGCCCGGCGCCTTGACGGCGGCGACCTTGAGACCGCCACGCAGCTTGTTGACGACGAGGGTGGCGAGGGCTTCGCCTTCGATGTCCTCAGCGACGATGAGCAGCGGCTTGCCGGTCTGCACGACGGCTTCGAGCAGCGGCAGCAGCTCCTGGAGACCCGAGAGCTTCTTCTCGTAGATCAGGATGTAGGGGTCTTCCATCTCAACGCGCATCTTGTCGGCATTGGTGACGAAGTAGGGCGAGATGTAGCCGCGGTCGAACTGCATGCCCTCGACGACGTCGAGTTCGGTGTCGAGCGACTTGGCTTCCTCGACGGTGATGACGCCTTCGTTGCCGACCTTCTTCATGGCTTCGGCGAGGAACTTGCCGATTTCCTGGTCGCCGTTGGCCGAGATGGTGCCGACCTGGGCGATTTCGTCGTTCGAGGTGACCTTCTTGGAGTTGGCCTTGAGGTGCTCGACGATGGCATCGACGGCGAGATCGACGCCGCGCTTGAGGTCCATCGGGTTCATGCCGGCGGCAACCGCCTTCGAACCTTCCTTGACGATGGCCTGGGCGAGCACGGTGGCGGTGGTGGTGCCGTCGCCGGCGAAGTCGGCCGACTTCGAAGCGACTTCGCGCACCATCTGCGCGCCCATGTTCTCGAACTTGTCCTCGAGCTCGATTTCCTTGGCGACGGTGACGCCGTCCTTGGTGATGCGCGGGGCGCCGAACGACTTGTCGAGAACGACGTTGCGGCCTTTCGGACCGAGCGTCACCTTGACGGCGTTGGCGAGGGTATCGACGCCGCGCAGCATGCGGTCGCGCGCGTCGACGGAGAATTTGACGTCTTTAGCAGCCATGTGAGTTTGCTCCGTTTTGAACCCTCATCCTGAGGAGGCGCTGGACGCGCCGTCTCGAAGGATGAGGCCAATGACTCTGTTGAGTTGGGTCGAAGGGTTACGCGGCCTTCTTCTTGGCCGAGACGCCCTCGAGGACGCCCATGATGTCGCTTTCCTTCATGATCAGGAGGTCCTGACCGTCGATCTTGACCTCGGTGCCCGACCACTTGCCGAACAGCACGACGTCGCCGACCTTGACGTCGATCGGGGTGAGCTTGCCGCTCTCGTCGCGGCCGCCCGGGCCGACGGCGATGATCTCGCCCTGGCTCGGCTTTTCCTGCGCGCTATCGGGAATGATGATGCCGCCGGCGGTCTTCTGCTCGGCATCGATGCGCTTGACGACGACACGGTCGTGAAGCGGGCGGAACTTCATGGCAAACCTCCTAAAAATCGTGAGTTTTTTGACGTTCCCAGTGCCGGCAAAGCTCCCCTGCGGCACCTGAAGGCCGAGATGGGAGGGACTTTTCTGCCCGCAAGGGGTCCTCGCGAATTTTTTAGCACTCATCGGATCGGAGTGCCAACAATTCCGGCAAGCCGCTGAAATTAAATGGTTAACGGTAGGGCGGCGGTGAGATGGCCCGGGAGAGGGGCCGGGCGGGGGCAGCCTGACGCGAGCGCTGTCGCCATAAAGGATTGCCGGGGAGGGACTGTTAGCAGGCTACGGCCTCTGCTGCTAACGCATTGATTTTAAACAGTTTGTTCATCGATTCAGCTTGCAATGAACCGGACCGGGACTGGAAAATTATCGTCCGATTCAAAACGGAGGACGTGATGGGTTCGACGGTTTCGAGCGACTTTGCCAAGCAGGTCGAGGGCTACGGGCTGACCACGGCGCACATTCTTTATCGCCGCCCCGACCACCGCTGGCTGCTGCAGAGTTATGTGTGGCAAGCCTACGACCTGTTTCCGAAGTTTCCCGAGCTGCAGAAGTTTCTCGATTTCTGGCAGGACAAGATCGAGGGCCCGCTGCATTCCGTTGAGGTGGCGCACTGCAAGCTGATCAAGCCGGCGGAGATGCGTGCCGTGAACGGCGAGTTCGTGGTGCATTGATTTTTATCCCTCCCCCGCAGGGGGAGGGTGGACGCGAGCATTTGCGAGCGGCCGGGTGGGGTGCACGCTACTGGCTTTACCCCACCCCGATTGCTTTCGCTTGCGCTCAAGCAATCGACCCTCCCCGAAAACGGGGAGGGATAAGAAAGAGAAGCGCAGGCGTGATTCATCGCCCGCATTGTTTGGTCGGCCCCGGGCAGGCCGCATTTCCTGTCGCCCCGGATTTCGCTTTCGCTCATCCGGGCTACACGCTCTCGATAAACGAGGGCGCGCGGAACGCCGGGGCCCGAACGACCCCGCAGCCTCGCGTGATGTGAGTTAGATTCACGCGAGCAAGTCACCACGGAATTGCCGAGCCTTTGGCGTTCCGCGCGCGGTGTTTTGAAGGCTTGCTCGGCTCGACCCCCGGTGAACTGACCATTTCAGGCTTCCCTTTTAAGAGGATCGCCTATC
>DATMEX010000087.1:0-39247 GCA_035556455.1 Pseudolabrys sp. | reverse complement strand
AACAGAATGCCAAGTGCTGCCGATGACGCCACGATGCCCTTGGAACCCATGCCCGCCTCGGTGAGGCCGAGATGGATGGCGTAATCGGAACGGGAGGCAAGATCGCGATAGACCGCGATCAGATCCTGCACCGCCGAAACCTTTGCCGACAGAATGATGCGGTTCTTCGGCAGGCCGATCTCCTCGGCGCGCGCGGCCGAGGTCAGCGCCGACTGCACCATCGCCTCGCGCATCACCGCGCGGGCGTCGCGCGGCGTGGCCAGCCTGGCGTTCTCTTCCATCAGGCGCGTCAGCAGTTCCTGATCGAGTGAGCCCCAATTGGCGCCGATACGCACCGCCTTGTTGTTCTTGAGCGCGATCTCGACGATCTCGGTAAACTGGGTATCGCGCTTGTTCTTGAAGCCGACATTGCCGGGATTGATGCGGTACTTGTCGAGCGCCTCGGCGCAGCCCGGGAAATCATTGAGCAGCGTGTGGCCGTTGTAGTGGAAGTCGCCGACGATCGGCACGCGATAGCCGAGCTGCGCGACGCGTTCCTTGATCGCCGGCACGGCGGCCGCGGCCTCGTCGCGATCCACCGTGATGCGCACCAGCTCGGAACCGGCACGGGCCAGCGCCGCGATCTGGCGCGCGGTGCCCTCGACATCCGCCGTGTCGGTATTGGTCATCGACTGCACGACGATGGGCGCGCCGCCGCCGACGGTGACGCCGGCAACATCGACTGCAATGGTTCTGTGACGGGGCGCGGGGCTCATCTGGCTGTCCTGACGGCACGGGAGTGCCAGACAAATATGGCAGGGTCAACGCGGGCGCCAGAGCCCTATTTCGCGCGGTTCACCAGCACCAGGCCGGCGGCAACGAAGGCCACCGCCATCAGAAAGGCCGGCGTCAGCGGCTCACCGAGGACGAAATGACCCGCCGCGACGCCGAACAACGGCGTCAGGAAGGTGAAGGCCGAGACGCGACTCGCCGAATACTTCTTGATGAGCGCAAACCAGATGACGAAGGTGACGCTGACGACCCAGACCGCCTGGTAGCCCATCCAGGCCAGCGCCTGATGATCCGGCCAGCGCTCGATGCGCTCGCCGGCGAACCAAGCGCACAGCGCCATCATCGGCGCCGAAACGACGAGCTGATACAGCATCACCTTTTCCGGAGACGTGCCGTTGAGGCGGCTGGCCTTGATGATGAGCGTGGTGCCGGCCCAGATGAAGGCCGCGACGATCATCATGACATCGCCGAGCGTCTGCCGCGGATCGAGCGCCGGCGTCGGCAGGCCGAATGCAACGATCATCCCGATGAAGGACAGACCAAGCCCCAGCCATTGCGACGGCCGGAAACGGTCGGCCGGCATCAGAATGCGGGCGCCAACCACCACAATGAATGGCGTCAGATAGAGAAACACAGAGGCGCGGGACGCGGTCGTATAGACGAGGCCCTGATAAATCAGCCCGAACTCGATGCCGAACATAAGGCCGACGACGACGCCGGCAATCAACGTACCGTCGCGGCGGAACAGCGGAACGCGCCGCACCGCGCACCATGCCATCACCAGGATCATCGCAACGACGGAGCGGATCGTCGCCTGCAGCATCGGCGGCACGTCGTGCAGCGCCAGCTTCACCGCGACCTGATTGAAGCCCCACGACAGACACAACAGCATCACGATGGCGATGGCCATCGCATCGAGCGGACGGGTGGTGTGGTGATGAGGCGGCGAAGCGACCGGCTTCGACGGCGCAGGCGACGACATGAATAAGCATTTCCCGGCGGCGTCCGCGGTCGCGGACGATAACAATGACGATGTCTAGCCGCTCAGACGCAGCCCGCCAACTGCCGGTTCAGGCAGTCCTGATCAAGCGGCTCTGCAATGCGCGCAGGTGCCGGAAATTTCGATGACCGGGGTTTTCGGCGCGAAGCCGGCGGCGCGGGTCGCGGCCTTGATGGCGTCGGCGATACCGGCGCCGGTCGCTTCGCCAACCGCGCCGCAGGAATCACAAATCAGGAACACGACCGGATCGCCGCTTTCGTGGTTGTGCACGCAGGCAATGAACGAATTGCGGCTCTCGATGCGATGGACGAGGCCCTGCTCGCGCAGGAAATCGAGCGCGCGATAGATCGTGATCGGCGCCGGGCGGCCCTCGCCGCTGTCGGCAAGGCGATCGATCAATTCATAGGCGCCGAGCGGCGCATGGCTCGCCAGCAGGGCCTCAAGCACGCGGCGGCGGATCGGCGTCAGCCGCTCCTTGTTGGAGGCGCATACCGCTTCGGCATGCGCGATGGCGTCGGCGGCGCAGCGGCCATGATCATGGTCCGGCGTCGGAAACACTTCGTGCAACTTCTCCTGCGCCTGCGCTTTCTTCGCCACGATTTCGCTCACTTGTAGAACAGCCTGTCACATTGAAGTGTAGCCGAAGGCGGCTCCACCGTCGCCCTCCGAACATATATATTGCGACGCAATAAAAATAGGGGCAGGTTCCCGGTCGGCCTCCGATCCGTTCGTTCCCGCCCCGTGCCGTATCCCGGCCCTAACGACCTCGAGGACATCCATGCTCAAAGGCAAAACCGCACTCGTCACCGGCTCGACCTCCGGCATCGGGCTCGCCACGGCCCGGGCGCTGGCCGCCGACGGCGCCAATATCATGCTCAACGGTTTCGGCGACAAGGATGCGATCGAAGCGATCCGCTCCGGCCTGGAGAAGGAATTCGGCATCAAGGCCAAATACTCCGGCGCCGACATGTCGAAGCCGGCCGAGATCGCCGACATGGTGGCGGCGGCCGAAAAGGAATTCGGCTCGCTCGACGTGCTGGTCAACAATGCCGGTATCCAGTTCGTCGCCAATATCGAGGACTTTCCGGTCGAGCGCTGGGACGCGATCATTGCCATCAATCTGTCATCGGCGTTTCATTCCATTCGCGCAGCGATGCCCGGCATGAAGAAGCGCAAATGGGGCCGCATCATCAACATCGCCTCCGCGCATGGCCTCGTCGCCAGCGCGCAGAAGGTCGCCTATGTCGCGGCCAAGCACGGCATTGTCGGCCTCAGCAAGGTCGTCGCTGTCGAAGCGGCCAATGACGGCATTACCTGCAACGCCATCTGCCCCGGCTGGGTGCTGACGCCTCTGGTGCAGAAGCAGATCGACGCCCGCGCCGCGGCCTCGGGCCAGTCGCCGCGCGAGGCGGAGATCGCGCTGCTGTCGGAGAAGCAGCCGATGCATCAGTTCACCAAGCCGGAGAATATCGGGGCGCTCGCGGTGTTCCTGTCGAGCGATGCAGCGGCATCGATCACCGGCTCGGCCTATTCGATCGACGGCGGCTGGACCGCGCAGTGAGCGTCATCCGCAACCACGCGCGAGAGTGAGAGAATGAACGACTTTCTCTCCCGGCTGTTCTGGGGTGACCAGAAGGACGATCAAACCCAGCCGAAGGGAAAGAAGAAACGCGTCAATCTGGCGCTGCAAGGCGGCGGCGCGCATGGCGCCTTCACCTGGGGCGTGCTCGATCATCTTCTGGAGGACGGCCGGCTTGCGGTTGAAGGCATTTCCGGCACATCGGCCGGCGCCGTCAATGCGGTGATGCTGGCTGACGGCCTCAATCGCGGCGGTCCCGATGAAGCCCGCAAGCGTCTTGCCGATTTCTGGCGCGCGGCGAGCCTCGGCGGCGATCTGCCGGCGGTGCAACGCGCCATCACGGACAAATTATTCGCGCTGTGGCCCGGCGACGGCTCGCCGACCTTCAACTGGCTGTCGGCATGGTCGCAGCAATTATCGCCATACGACGTCAACCCGCTGAACATCAATCCGCTGAAGGATCTGGTCGAGCGCTTCGTCGATTTCGATGGCCTGCGCAAGGATGGCCGGCCGATCTTCATCGCCGCGACCAATGTGCAGACCGGGAAGCTGCACATTTTTCCCAAGGACAAGATTTCCGCCGAAGCGGTGATGGCCTCGGCCTGTCTGCCGGCGGTGTTTCAGGCGGTCGAGATCGACGGCGTGCCGTACTGGGATGGCGGCTATCTCGGCAATCCGGTGATCTTCCCGTTCTTCCGCTCGACACAGACCGAGGATGTGCTGATCGTCCAGATCAATCCCGTGATGCGCAAGAAAATCCCGCAGACGACGCGCGAGATCATGGGCCGCGTCAACGAGATCACCTTCAACTCGGCGCTGATGGCGGAACTGCGCGCCATCGAATTCGTCAACCGCCTGATCGACCAGCGCCGGCTGCCGCACGGCACCGGACCGAACGAGTATCGGCACATCAACGTGCACCGCATCGTCATGGACGGCCTCGGCGAGCGGTTCTCGGCCACCACCAAGCTGCGCAACGACTTCGAGTCGCTTGAGCTTCTGCACAAGCTCGGCCAGCGCGCGGCGCGGCGCTTTCTGGACAATCACTTCGCCGACATCGGCGTGCGCTCGAGCGTCGATCTCAAGGCGGAAGTGGTCGCCGAGCAGGGCTAGCTTCTCAAGGACAGACTTTTCCGGCCATGCGGCAGCCGACGGGCTGCCCTGCCCTTTTTCAGGGAGCCTTGAGGCCTCCTATTTATTATAAGCATGCTTATAATAAGAGGGCACAACGCCAGGAGCCTTTACTGCCGTGCCGACGATCCGAAAAGAAATAGCGTTTGTTCTCAATGACGTAGCCCGTCTGATGAAGACCTACGCCGACCAGAGCGCCCGCCGCTATGGCGCCACCCGCGCCCAGTGGGCGGTGCTGTCGCGGCTGAACCGCTGCGAGGGCCTCAAGCAGTCGGAACTCGCCGAACTGCTCGACCTGCAGCCGATCTCGCTCACCCGCCTGCTCGACCGCCTCGCCGATAACGGCCTGATCGAGCGCCGCCCCGATCCAAACGACCGCCGCGTCAACCGGCTCTATCTGACGCCGGCCGCGCGGCCGCTGCTCGATCACCTCACGGCGCTCGGCGAAGAGGTCATGGGCCAGGTGCTCGAAGGGCTCGACGACAAAGCCATTGACCGTCTGCACGCCGATCTCGGCGTCATGCGCGAAAACCTGCGCGCCGCCATCGGTCGCAACACATCAACCAACGAATCCGAATCCAGCAAAGTCGCAGCAACATGAGTGACAATGTCCTGAAAGTCGTTCCGGCACCTGAATCCAAAAGCGCGCCGGGGCCTGCACCCGAAACCGCGGCGGAAGCCGCAGCGGCGCCGGCCGCCTCCAAGAAACGCAACCTGCGCCGCACGCTTCTCATCGCACTGCCGCTCGCGGCAGCGCTGATCGGTGGCGCGATCTATCTCATGGGCGGTCGTTACATCTCCACCGACAACGCCTATGTCGGCGCGCAGAAGGTGCTGATCACGCCGGACATTTCCGGCAAGGTGATGAAGGTCGCCGTGCGCGAAGGCCAGCACGTGACGGCCGGCGACGAATTGCTCTCGCTCGACAGCATGCCGTTCGAACTGGCGCTGGCGCAGGCGCGGGCCAAGCTTGCCACCGCGCGCAGCGATTACGACAAGGCCAAGGCCAATCTCGCCTCGCTGATCAAACTGTCCGACCTCGCGGAGCGGAACGTCGAGCTCAAGCAGCGCGATCTCGAACGCAAGCAGAAGCTGGTGGCCTCGCAGGCCGGCTCGGCAGCGGATGTCGACACATCGGCAGCCGCGGTGGTGGCGGCGCAGTTGCAGGCGCAGTATGCCGAACAGCAGCGCGACACGACTTTGGCCACGCTGCTTGGCGATGCCAACCTCCCGCTGGAGAAATTCCCGGCCTATGCCGAAGCCAAAGCCGCGGTAGACAATGCCGAGCGCGACCTTGCGCACACGACCTTGCGCGCCCCTATCGACGGCACCGCGACCCAGGTCGACAACATCCAGCTCGGCCGCTTCGTCGCCGCCGGCGCGCCGATCTTCAGCGTGATCGACGACGCCAATCCATGGGTCGATGCCAATCCGAAGGAAACCGACATCACGCATCTGCGCCTCGGCCAGAAGGCGACGCTCAGTGTTGACAGCTTTCCGGACCGCACCTTTACCGGCACCGTGATCGCGGTGAGCCCCGGCACCGGCTCGCAGTTCTCGATCCTGCCGGCGCAGAACGCCACCGGCAACTGGGTCAAGGTCGTGCAGCGCGTGCCGGTGCGGATCGCCTTCGACAAGAACCAGGATCTCAGCCGCCTGCGCATCGGCATGAGCGCCAATATCGACATCGACACGCACCACAGCCGCATCCCGTTCATGTCGCGCGCGGAGGCGGGGAAATAGCAGATATTTTGAACGACAATGTCCCGATCTCCGCTCATTCCCGCGAAAGCGGGAATCCAGCCAGCAAAGCCCTTCGATCTGGCTTCTGGGTCCCCGCTTTCGCGGGGACGAACGGAGGATGACGACGAGTCAAGAATAACATGAGCGCTCACACAGCCCCCTTACCGAGCGGCGCGCGCCGCCTGCTGATCACGGTCTGCGCCATGACCGCGACCATCATGCAGGCGCTCGACACCACGATCGCCAACGTCGCGTTGCCTTACATGCAGGGCTCGCTGTCGGCGTCGCTCGACCAGGTCAACTGGGTACTCACGTCCTACATCGTCGCCGCCGCCATCATGACCGCGCCCGTCGGCTGGCTGGCGGACCGCTTCGGCCGCAAGCGCGTGTTCATCGTATGCGTCGCCGGCTTCACCGTGGCGTCGCTGCTGTGTGCGCTGGCGCAGAATATCGAGCAGATGGTGCTGTTCCGCCTGCTGCAGGGCATGGCCGGCGCGGCGCTGGTGCCGCTGTCGCAGGCCGTGATGCTCGATTCCTATTCAGTGCAGGAACGCAGCCAGGCCATGGCGATGTGGGGCATCGGCGTCATGCTCGGACCGATCATGGGGCCGACTTTGGGCGCCTGGCTGACCGACAATTACTCCTGGCACTGGGTGTTCCTGATCAACCTGCCGATCGGCGTGCTCACCGTGATCGGCATGATCGTCTTCATGGACGACACCGAGAAACAGCATGAAATGCGTTTCGACTGGTTCGGCTTCGCTGCTGGCCATCGGCATCGGCTCGCTGCAATTGCTGCTCGACCGCGGCGAGCAGGTCGGCTGGTTCGAAGCGCGCGAAATCTGGATCGAGACCATCGTCTCGGCCGCGGGCTTCTATTACTTTTTCGCGCATTCGCTGACGACCGACCGGCCCTTCGTGAACTTCGAGATGTTCAAGGACCGAAATTTCGTGTCCGGCGTCATGTTCATGGTCGTCATCGGCGTGGTGCTGTTCGGCACCATGGCGCTGGTGACGCCATTCATGCAGAGCCTGCTCGGCTATCCGATCCAGACCGCCGGATTTCTGCTCGGCTCGCGCGGCGTCGGCACGCTGCTGACCATGATGGTAGCGCCGCGGCTGATGCGGATGACGGAGACGCGCAATCTGATTTTCATCGGCCTCACGATCACCGCCGGCACATTATACGAAATGACCGGCTGGTCGCTGGATACGCAGCAGCACACCATCGTCATCACCAGCATCATCCAGGGCGTCGGCCTCGGCCTGTTGTTCGTGCCGATCACATCAGTGGCGTTCCTGACGCTGCCGGGCCAGATGCGCAACGGCGCCGCCGCCATCACCACTTTGGTGCGCAATATCGGCTCGTCGATCGGCATCTCCATGGTGATCGCCAACCTGACCAGCAAGACGACCTATATGCACGAGCGACTCGGCGCCAACATCACGCCGTTCAACAACAACCTGCAATTCCCGGACGTCGCCGGCGCGCTGAATCTCAACACCGATGCCGGCAAGGCGGTGATGGATGGCCTGGTCACGCAGCAGGCGAACATGATCGCCTACCTCAACGACTTCAAGCTGCTGATGTATCTCACCATCGCGGCGATGCCGCTGGTGCTGCTGATCGGCTCGACCCGCAAGGCGAACCAGACCGCCAAGAAGGAAGACGAAGTCATCCACGCGATGGATTAGGCGGCGGCGCGGCGCACCCGGCACACTCCGTTCACTTGCCCCCAAACTCCTTGCGAATCGCATCGTTGTGCGAGCCGAGCGCGGGGATATCGCCATAGCGCCGCTCTTCGCCGACGAAGCGCGCGCCGGGGGCCGGCGTGGAGGCCGGACCTGACGGCGTATTGACGGTGACGCGCCGCAAATGCGGATGCGTCGACAGCAATGCGGAGTCATTGACGCGGGCAAAAGCGATGTCCGCCGCCGTCAGCTTCTTCATCAACGGCTCGACGTCCTCGGCGCCGAACACCGCCGCGACCGCGGCATCGGTCTCGGCACGGTTAGCCTGGCGCTGCGGATTGGTGGCAAAGCGCGCGTCGGTGCCGAGCGCGGCCTTGCCCAGCACTTTGTCGGCGAGCACGCGCCATTCGCGATCGTTCTGGATCGAAATCAGAATGTCGGCGCCGTCGCGTGTGCGAAACACACCGTAGGGCGCGATGGTCGGGTGATTGAGGCCGACTCGCCGAAACGGATTGCCCCATTCCTGATTGAGCAGCGGGATTGTCATCCACTCCGCCATGGCGTCGAACATCGACACCGAAATTGTCGCGCCCTCCCCGGTGCGGCCGCGGCGGATGAGCGCTTCGAGGATCGCCTCATAGGCGCTGAGGCCCGCAGCAATATCGACGACCGAAACACCGACGCGCGCCGGCGCTTCGGGGCCGCCAGTGACCGAGGCGAGACCGGACTCGGCCTGGATCAGGAGATCATAGGCCTTGCGCTGCGCGTACGGGCCGCTCTCTCCATAGCCCGAGACCGAGGCGCAGATCAGCTTCGGATAATCCTTGCGCAGGCGCTCGAAGGAAAAGCCGAGCTTGCCGAGCGCGCCGGGCTTGAGATTCTGCACAAAGACATCGGCCTTCGCCAGCATGGCCTCGAGCAGCGCCTTGTCTTCGTCCCTAGTGAGGTCGCAGACCACCGATTCCTTGCCGCGGTTGAGCCAGACCAGATGCGCGCTCTCGCCATGGACGATGTAATCGTAATGCCGGGCGAAATCGCCTTCCGGCCGCTCGACCTTGATGACGCGCGCGCCGGCATCGGCGAGACGGCAGGTGCATTGCGGCGCGGCGACGGCCTGTTCGACCGAGACGACGAGGATGCCTTCGAGCGGGAGGGACATTTGACTTCTCACTTGTCCCGGGCGCAGCGCAGCACGCCTTCGTGGTGCGCTGCAGACCCGGGATCGTTAAAGACTTCGATGCGCGACGGTCCCGGCTCTGCGGTGCATCACTGCGCTACGCTTCGTGCTGCACCGCGTCCGGGACACCGGACCTCAATACGACCTCGGCAGACCGAGCACATGCTCGGCCAGATACGAAAGAATGAGATTGGTCGAAATCGGCGCGACCTGGTAGAGCCGCGTTTCGCGGAATTTGCGCTCGACGTCATATTCCTCGGCGAAGCCGAAGCCGCCATGCGTCTGCACGCACATATCGGCGGCGGCCCATGAGGCATCGGCGGCAAGCATCTTGGCCATATTCGCTTCGGCGCCGAGATCCTCACCGGCTTCGTATTTGCGGCAGGCCTCGCGCACCATCAATTCCGCGGCGCGCATCTGCGCGTAAGCACGCGCGATGGGGAACTGCACGCCCTGGTTCTGGCCGATCGGCCGGCCGAACAAGACGCGCTCCTTGGCATAGTCGCTGGCTTTCTTGATGAACCACTTGGCATCGCCGATGCACTCCGACGCGATCAGGATGCGCTCGGTGTTCATGCCGGAGAGGATGTAACGGAAGCCCTTGCCTTCCTCACCGATCAGGTTCTCCGCCGGCACGCGCAAGTCGTCGAAGAACACTTCGGTCGTGGCGTGGTTCATCATGGTGCGGATGGGCTTGATGGTGATGCTGGCGCCGCGCGCCAGTTTCATATCCACCAGGAAGACGGACAGGCCGTCGGTGCGCTTCTTGACCTCTTCCTTCGGCGTCGTGCGCGCGAGCAGCAGCATCAGGTCGGAATGCTCGGCGCGCGAGGTCCAGATCTTCTGGCCGTTGATGACGTAGTGGTCGCCCTCGCGCCGCGCCGTGGTGCGCAGCGACAAAGTATCGGTGCCGGAGGTCGGCTCGGTGACGCCGAAAGCCTGCAGGCGCAGATCGCCGGTCGCGATCTGCGGCAGATAGCGCTCCTTCTGCGCTGGCGAGCCGTGCCGCAGAATCGTGCCCATCGTGTACATTTGCGCATGGCAGGCGCCGCCATTGCCACCGGAGGCATGAATCTCTTCCATGATCGCGGCCGCCGCCGATACCGGCAGGCCGCTGCCGCCATACTCTTCCGGAATCAGCGCCGCGAGGTAGCCGGCTTCGGTCAATGCCGTGACGAAGGCGGTCGGATAAGAGCGGTCGCGATCGAGGTCGCGCCAGTATTCGTCGGGGAACTTGGTGCACAGCGCGCGCACGGATTCGCGGATGTCGGCGTAATTGTCCTGCGGCCCGGTCATACGCTTCCTCTTACTCTATTATTTCGGCGCGCCCGTTATTGATGGCGACGACATCCCGTTCCTTAACACGGGCGCGGAACGAGACAACAGCACCGGCTTTGCCGCTGTCTCGCCAAATCTCGGTGCGGATGGTTTCGCCGGGAAAGACCGGAGCGGAAAATCGCACCGCCATGACCTTTAGCCGCTCGGGGTTGTAGCCACAGACGGACTTGAGCAGCGCGTGTCCGGCAACGCCCATGGTGGCGAGGCCATGCAGGATCGGCCGCGGGAAACCGGCGGCGCGCGCGAAGGCCGGTTCGGCGTGCAACGGGTTGCCATCACCGGACAGCCGGTAGAGCAGGGCCATTTCCGGACGCGTCGGCAGATCGCAAACGAGATCCGGCGCGCGATCGGGAATGGGATGCGCCGCAGGCGTGTCGCGCCGTGCGCCGCCCGACGTCGCGGCGAAGCCGCCATCGGCGCGGCAGAACGTCGTCTGCTTCAAGGTGGCGAGCAGCGTGCCGGTCGCCTTGTCGACGAGACTACGCTCGTGAAAGAGCAGCGCGCCTTTGCCCTCACCCTTGTCCACCACATCGACCACGCGCTCCCGGCCGATGACCGTGCCTTGCGGCGGGAGCGGCGCATGCAGAACGATCGTCTCTTCGCCGTGGACGATATGGCTCCATGTCAAACCGAACTCGGGGCGCAGCATCCACGTATAATCGAAGGCCGGCACCACCGCGAAAGTCGGCAGCACCTTGAGGTTCTTTTCGTAGACGAAAGCGAGTTCGTCCTCATTGGTCGGGTCGTAACCGAGGCCGACGCCGAGCGCATAGAGGATGCAATCCTTCGGCCCGTAGGTCCGCTCGATCGGCGGCAGTTGCGCGGCAAGAAGAGCTTCGGCGTTCAACGGCATTCTGTGCTCGGAATTCCTTAACCATAGCCACGCGCATCGGCTTGGTCGGCGTGTCGAGCGACTATGCCTAACGCCGGGCTAACGCCATACCCTGTTTTTCGGGACGTTTTCGCGTCAGAGTTTCATACGACTTTATTGCGCGTCAGATCAAATCGGCGCCGTCGACTGTCATCAGCCGGGGGGCCGAATGTCCGTTAGCGACCTCGATCCGACTATTGCCGGAATGAACGGCCGCGCGCGGCGCAGGCGCGGCAAAGCGGCCGCGGCACTTGCTACCGGCTTCGCGTTCGCAGCCATAGGGCATGGCAACGCCGCTGCCATCAGGTTCAGCGAAACGGCCATGGTCGCGGTGGCGATACCACAATCATGCGAAAGGAATGTCGAAAGCGGCAGCCTGAGCTTCGCAATCCGCTTCGGCGCGCCGGCCATCCCGACCATTCGCAGCGTCGCTCCCGCTGTTCCTGTCCCACCGCCATCAATGGAAGTTATCGGCCATGTGCCGCCGCTCCACGACGCGCCGGCATTGCAACGGCAGAAGATCGTCGCAGCGGGCGAGCCCATCGTCGGCATCGCCTCGACCTATAATCCGGAGGACCCGGCCGATATCGACGCCGGCAACCAGGAGACTGCATCCGGCGAACGTTACGATGCGGATGACTGGACCGCGGCAATCCAGATCGGCCTGCGTCAGAATTTCGGCGGCGTGCGCTACGGCCGGAATTATCAGCCGGCCTTCGCGCTGGTCGAGGCCGGCGACAAGAGCTTCATCGTCAGGATCAACGATGTCGGCCCGCTCCGACCCGGCCGGATCATCGATCTCAATGTGCGCTCGATGCGCTATCTCGATCCGACGATGCGGCTTGGTCTCATCGCCGACGTCAAGGTAACGCCGCTCGCCGGTCAGGACTGGGCGCTGGGACCGGTCACCGACCCTGAGCCGGTGACCGTCGCCAGTCGCGTCAATGACGATTGAAGCGCGCGTTAAGCACCCCAGACGTCCTTGGAGATATCGACGATCATCTTGAGCTTGGCCCACTGCTCGTCCTCGGCCAGCACGTTGCCTTCCTCGGTCGAGGCGAAGCCGCACTGCGGCGATAGCGCGAGTTGATCGAGCGCGACGAACTTGGTCGCCTCGTCGATGCGCTTCTTGATGTCTTCCTTCTTCTCGAGCGTGCCGGACTTCGAGGTGACGAGGCCGAGCACCACGATCTTGTTGCCCTTGGGCAGGAAGCGCAGCGGCTCGAAGCCGCCGGCGCGGTCGGTATCGTATTCGAGGAAGTAGCCGTCGTAATTGCACTTCTCAAGCAGGCTCTGCGCCACCGGCTCATAGCCGCCCGATGAAATGAAAGTGGAACGGAAGTTGCCGCGGCAGACATGGGTGGTGATGACCATGTCGGCGGGCTTGGCTGCCAGCGCCTTGTTGATGCACTTCGTGTAGGTGTCCTGCAGGTGATCGACATCGAGGCCGCGCTCGCGCGCCTTCTTGAGTTCTTCCTGCGAACACAGATAGGCCCAGGCGGTGTCGTCGAACTGCAGATAGCGGCAGCCGGCGTCGTAGAAGGCCTTCACGGCCTTGGCATAGGCATTGGCCAGATCGTCGAAGATCGCATCGCGATTCGGATAGGCCGACGACGCGACCGAGCCCGGCTCGAGGCGGAAGTGCATCACCGTCGGCGACGGGATGGTCATCTTCGGCGTGCGCGACGTGTTGGCCTTGAGGAACTTGAAGTGCTCGATCATCGGGTGGTTCGGCGCGAAGTCGATCTTGCCCTTGACGCGCAGCACCTTCATCTTGGTCTGCATGCCCTGGAACTGGATGCCATGGTCGGAATCCTCGACCGAAACACCTTCCAGCATGCCGAAGAAGTCGTAGTGCCACCAGGCGCGGCGATATTCGCCATCGGTGATGGCGTGGAGGCCGATCTCTTCCTGCTTCTTGATGATCTTGACGATCTCGACGTCTTCGACCGCCTTGAGCTGGGCGTCGGTGATCTCGCCCTTCTCGTGCTTGGCGCGCGATTCATGAATCGCCTTGCTGCGCAGGATGGAGCCGACCTGATCGGCGCGGAAGGGCGGCGTGGTTCTCTGGGACATAGGCTTCTCCTCCAACTATCGACTTCTCGTCGCACAACGGCCGTGGGATTTATCCCCGCCCACGGCGTCAATTCGGGGGTGCCTTAGCACGGCGAGTGGGCAGCGTCAGCCGGCGCGGAACTCTTCTTTGGTCATACGAGGGCGCCGCCGCGGATCAGGACGACGCCCGGCACCAGACTGCGGGTGCCCTGATTGCCGAGCGCGAGCTGCAGATTGCGCTGCGCCAGCCGCGCGTGTTCGCGCATCAGCGCCTCGGCGCGCATGCCTTCGCGGTCCTCGATGGCGCGCAGGACGCAGTGGTGATGGTCCTGGGCGATGGTGAGGATATGCCGCGCCTCGGGCAGCTTGGCCTGCACCATGACGAAACCGGAGGGCGAGGCGAAAGGCAGGTTCGAGACGCGCTCGATCTGGCGCCGGACCACCGGGCTGTCGGCGGCTTCCGCCAGCAGCGCATGAAAACGACCGTTGAGATCGACATATTCGGAGAAGTGATCGACGCTCAGGTCCGGCAGGGCGGCGATGTCATCAATCTGCCGCAGCACAGCTTTCATATCGCGGATGAGGCCGCCGGGCACACCGCGCTCGGCGGCAATACGCGCGGCAAAGCCCTCGACCATGCCGCGCAGGTCGATGGCGTCATAAACGTCGCGCTCGGTGAAGGCCTTGATGGCGAAGCCGCCGGACGGGATCGCTTCGAGGAAACCTTCGTCCTCCAGGCGGACCAGCGCCATGCGGATCGGCGTCCGCGACATGCCGAGGCGATCGACCAGCGACAGCTCCGAGACCCGGTCGCCCGGCTGGAGGCCGCCGGACAGGATCAGGTCACGCAGCGCGAGCTGGGCCTTGACGGTCTGGGACGAGGCGCGGTCGGGCTCGGCGATCGGGGTGGGCACCGGTGGGCTCCTTTTTTTCTGCCCAATCCTTGAGGACGCTGGAAGGCCTGTTGTATACGAGGATTGGACCAAACGCCAAATCCGGCCTCATCCTGATACCGATTTTGGCAAAATTATCTGGTTTTAGACGACCGAAGCCGAGCCGCTGTATACCGACTGGCGCTTTCCGCCCGCTCTTTCGGAGCCGTGGAAGCCCGGCCCGGCGCTCGCAATCAATGAAACACAACACGTGGGAGTGAGACGAGATGGCAAAAAATCTGGAAGAGAAGATCAAGGAGAGCGGCGACATCGTGTCGATGATGCGGAATTCGCAGATCGGCGCCTATGTCTACCCGGTCGTCGCCCCCGAATTCACCAACTGGCGTGACGAGCAGGGCGCCTGGCGCAACACCTGCGTTCTGTTCGACCAGTCGCACCACATGGTCAACCTGTTCGTCGAAGGACCGGATACCGTCAAGCTGCTGTCCTACCTGTCGACCAACTCGTTCAAGAATTTCAATGTCGATCAGGCCAAACAGTTCGCGCCCGTGACGCCTTACGGCCATGTCATCGGCGACGGCATCCTGTTCTATCTCGCCGAAAACAGCATGGTCTATGTCGGCCGCAACCCGGCCGCCAACTGGATCGAATTCCACGCCAAGACCGGCGGCTACAACGTCAAGACCACCTATGACGACCGCTCGCCGTCGCGCCCGATGGGCAAGCCGGTGACCCGCAGCTTCTACCGCTATCAGATCCAGGGCCCGAAGGCCCAGGACGTGATCAAGAAGCTCAACGGCGGCTCGATGCCGGACATCAAGTTCTTCAAGATGGGCTACATCACCATCGCCGGCCGCAAGGTTCGCGCCCTGCGTCACGGCATGGCCGGCGCGCCGGGCCTCGAAGTCTGGGGCCCCTACGCCGAAGGCGACGACATCCGCAACGCCATCCTCGAAGCCGGCAAGGAATTCGGCATCGTGCCGGTCGGCTCGCGCGCTTACGCCACCAACACGCTCGAATCCGGCTGGATCCCCTCGCCCGTGCCGGCGATCTACACCGGCGACAAGCTCAAGGCCTATCGCGAGTGGCTGCCGCTTTCGAGCTACGAAGCCAACGCCGCGCTCGGCGGCAGCTTCGTGTCGAAGAACATCGAAGACTACTACACGACGCCATACGAGCTCGGCTACAACACCTTCACCAAGTTCGACCACGACTTCATCGGCTCCGACGCGCTGCAGGCGATGGAAGGCAAGAACAAGCGCAAGAAGGTGACCTTCGCTTGGGAGAACAAGGACGTCGAGCGCATCTGGGCCTCGCAGCTCGCGCCCGAAGGCCAGAACTACAAGTTCATCGACCTGCCGCTGTCGAACTACGCCTCGTCGTCCTATGACGCGGTGATGAATGGCGGCAAGGTCGCCGGCGCCTCGATGTTCTCGGGCTATTCCTACAACGAGCGCAAGATGCTGTCGCTCGGCTGGGTCGAGGAAGAGTTCTCCAAGCCGGGCACCGAGCTCACGCTGGTGTGGGGCGAAGAGAACGGCGGCACCAAGAAGACCACCGTCGAGCGCCACAAGCAGACCGAGGTCAAGGTGATCGTGTCGCCGACGCCGTATTCGGCGGTGGTGCGCGAAGGCTACGAAGGCAAGTGGCGCCATCAGGCGGCCGAATAAGCCCCGCACCGCAATAACCGAACAAGAAACGGCGCGGCACTCGAAAGGGTGCCGCGCTTTTTTATTTTCGATTGAACTTGTAGCCCCGGATGGAGCGGAGCGAAATCCGGGGCTGAGTAGAAGGCGCTTTTCCCGGGTTGCGCTTCGCTCCACCCGGGCTACGCGCGGACACGCCGCCATCGCTGGCTTGCTCTAGATCAAAACGCTCTCTCTTCAGGCGAGTACTTTTTCATCGCCACCGGGAGACGCAGACAAATTTGCTGCATCGCACCCTGTTCGTGATCGCCTTCAATGGCACGCGGCATCCCGGCTTCGGCACGCACGTTTCGCGACGACGTCAAACATCAACTTGCCGGGAGTAAGTTGCCATGCAGCTCAGTCGTACCGACCTCACCAAAGCCTATACCGAAATGCGCACCATCCGCGAATTCGAGGAGCGGGTGCACAAGGAATTCGCCACCGGCCTGATCCCCGGCTTCGTGCATCTGTACGCCGGCGAAGAAACATCCGCCGTCGGCGTCTGCATGCAGCTCAACGGCGTCGACTATATCACCAGCACCCATCGCGGCCACGGCCATTGCATCGGCAAGGGCTGCAACGTCGAGGGCATGATGAAGGAGATCTACGGCCGCCAGGGCGGGCTGTGCAAAGGCAAGGGCGGCTCGATGCACATTGCCGATGTCGGCAAGGGCATGCTCGGCGCCAACGGCATCGTCGGCGGCGGGCCGCCGCTGGCCTGCGGCGCGGCGCTCGCGGCCAAGCAGCGCAAGACCGGCGGCGTCGCGGTGGCCTTCTTCGGCGATGGCGGCTTCAACCAGGGCACGACGCTCGAGTCGATGAACTTCGCCTCGGTCTACAAGCTGCCGGTGTTCTTCGTGCTGGAAGACAACGGCTATGCCGAGACCACCGCCAGCACCTGGTCGATCGGCGGCCATAACCCGGTGCAGCGCGCCGCGGGCTTCGGCATTCCCGGCGAACGCGTCGACGGGCACGACTTCTTTGCCGTTTATCGCGCCGCCAAGGAGGCCATCGACCGCATTCGCGACGGCGAAGGCCCGCAGTTCCTGCACATCGAATTCACGCGTTACTACGGCCACTTCGAGGGCGATGCCATGACCTACCGGCCGCCGGGCGAGGTCAATGACGAGCGCCGCTACCTCGACTGCCTGTCCTTCTTCCGCGCCCGGGTGACCAGCGCGGGGTTGCTTGAAGCCAAGGACCTCGACGCCATCGACCGCGAGATCGCGCAACTGATCGACGGTGCCGTGACCAAAGCCAAAGCCGCGCCGCCACCGCCCGCGACCGACCTCACCTCCGACGTCTACAACAGCTACTGATAGGGGAGCCGTCATGAGCAAGAAATCATTTCGCCAGGCCCTGAACGAGGCCATGCGGCAGGAAATGGAGCTCGACCCGCGCGTCATTCTGCTCGGCGAGGACGTCGCCGGCGGCATGGGCGCCAAAGGCGAGCAGGATGCCTGGGGCGACGTGCTCGGCGCCTCCAAGGGACTGCTGCCGGAATTCGGGCGCGAACGGATTTACGATACGCCGATCAGCGAAAGCGCCTTCATCGGCGCGGCCGCCGGCGCGGCGATCAACGGCCTGCGGCCGGTCGCGCAACTGATGTTCGTCGATTTCTTCGGCGTCTGCGGCGACCAGATCATCAACCAGATGGCCAAGTTCCGCTACATGTTCGGCGGCAAGGCGACAACGCCGGTGGTGATCCGCACCTTGTGCGGCGCCGGGCTGCGCGCCGCCGCACAGCACAGCCAGTGCCTCTACCCGATCTTCACCCACATTCCCGGGCTGAAGGTCGTCGTGCCGTCGTCGCCGGCCGAAGCCAAGGGCCTGATGATCGCGGCCATCCGCGACGACGATCCGGTGATCTTCCTCGAACACAAGGCGATGTATGACGACACCGAGGAAGTGCCCGACGAGCCCTATGCCATTCCTCTCGGCAAGGCGCGCATCGTGCGCGAAGGGGGCGACGCCACCATCGTCGCCTTCGGGCGCATGGTGAAATTCGCGACACAGGCCGCCGCGGCGCTGGAGAAGAAGGGCGTCAAATGCACGGTGATCGATCCGCGCACCACCTCGCCGCTCGACAAGACGGCGATCCTCGACAGCGTCTCCAAGACCGGCCGGCTGGTGGTGGTGGATGAAGCCAATCCGCGCTGCAACATGGCGACCGACGTGTCGGCGCTGGTGGCGCAGGATGCCTTCAAGGCGCTCAAGGCGCCGATCCGGATGGTGACGCCGCCGCATACGCCGGTGCCCTTCGCCGGCGAACTCGAGGATCTCTACATTCCGAGCCCGGCCACGATCGAGGCAGCGGTCTCGGCCACGGTGAGTTACCACTGATGGCCGAAGCCATTCACGCGCTGGCGATACCCAAGCTCGGCCTGACCATGAAGGAGGGCACCGTCGCCGCCTGGCATGCCAAGCCGGGCGACGCGGTGACGGAAGGCGCGCCGATCGTCGATATCGAAAGCGAGAAGACGACGGCCGTGCATGAAGCGCCTGCGTCCGGCGTGCTGCGCCGGCAGATCGCCAAGGTCGGCGACAAGCTGCCGGTCGGCGCACTGATCGGCGTCATCGCGCCGGCCGCGGCGACCGACGCCGAGATCGACAGTTTCATCGCCGCCTATCGGCCCGAACTGGCGGCCTAGTTCTGAACCCGTGAGGAGACAGCAATGGCGTTACAGGCGGCTTTCATCTTTCTGGCGCCCGGCGCCGATGCAACCAAACACCGCAGCGTCGTGCAGACGCCCGGCGTCGATCTCACCGTCGTCGGCGTGCCGAACTACGCCGAAGCCGAGCGCGCGGCGCGCGACCTGATCGGCAAAGGCATTGCCGCGATCGAACTGTGCGGCGGCTTCGGCACTGGCGGCGCAGCGCGCATTGCCGCCGTGGCCGGCGACAAGGCGGCCGTCGGCGTCGTCCGCTTCGACGGCCACCCCGGCCTTGGGGGCAAGAGTGGCGACGCGGTGTTCAATACCTGAGGGAGCCCGTCATGGCCGTTGAAAGTCACGCGCTGCCCTCGGTCGAGACTTATGACTATTCGCTGTTCGGTCCGGTCGAGGTGCGGCCGCTCAACAAGATCAGGCGCGTCATCGCCCGGCGGCTCTATGCGAGCTGGGTCAATGTGCCGATGGTGACGCAATTCGACGAGGCGGACATCACCGATCTTGAGGCCCTGCGCGTATCGATGAAGCCGAAGGCCGAGGCGGCGGGCGTGCACCTGACGCTGATGCCCTTCATCGTCAAAGCCTGTCTGGCCGGATTGAGGCAGTTTCCCGACTTCAATGCCTCGCTCGATGCCAGCGGCGACGATCTGGTGCTGAAGAAGTATTTCAACATCGGCTTCGCCGCCGACACGCCGGTCGGCCTGATCGCGCCGGTCATCAAGGACGCCGACGCCAAGAGCCTGTTCGAGATTGCCAAGACGATCGCCGAACTTTCCGACAAGGCGCGATCGGGCAAGCTCGCCTTCAGCGAGACCGAAGGCGGCTGCTTCTCCATCACCAATCTCGGCCAACTCGGTGGCCTCGGCTTCACACCGACGATCAACGCACCGGAGGTCGCCGTGCTTGGCGTCGGCCGCGCCGCGCGCAAGATGGTCGATATTAACGGCACCTTCGCGCCGCGGCTGATGCTGCCGCTGACGCTGGCCTACGACCACCGCGTCATCGACGGCGCGGTCGGCGGCCGTTTCATGCAGTTGCTGCGCGAGAAGTTGGGCAAGCCGGAAGCCGGCTAGACAGCCGCGATTTCCTTCTCCGCCATCGCCGTGCCGTACTCGGCGGTAGCGACGAGGTTGCCGAAGGTGAAGTAGTGCGGCTGCACATCGCCGACGGTCGCCTGCGCGGCATCGAGCGCGTGGATGATGCGATCGGGACCGACATTGCCGATCAGCGCGCTGGCCGCGCCCGACATCAGGCCCTTGAGCGACGTGCCGACGCCGCAGCGCTTGGCAAAGCGCAGCAAGGCGGGCACGCTGGTCGGGCCGACCATGCCGACGCTGACCGGCTGGGTGATGCCGGTGGCGCGCAATTTCTTGAGCCAGGCGACGATGTCGTCCGGCGAGAACGAGAACTGGCTGACCAGGCGCACGCCCAGACCTTGCGCCACGGCGGCGGCGATCTTCTCATCGAGCGAGGCGACCAGCCGGTCCAGCGGAATGACCGGATGGCCTTCCGGATAGGCGCCGATGCCGACATGCTCGATGCCGGCCTCGCGCAGCTTGCCCTTCTGGATCACCGCCAGCGCATCGGCGAACGGACCGATGGGATCGATATCGCCGCCGATCACCAGCAGACGGCGCACATCCGCTTCGGCCTGAAGGCGCGCGAGGCGCTCCTGCAGGAATTCGACGCTCGGCAGCCGCCGCGCCGCGATGTGCACGACCGGCTCGAGCCCCGCACGGCGCGCATGCGCGGCGGCCGCGACCAGCTCGTCTTCGGTCTGTGTCGGCACGGCGGTGATATAAAGTTCGGTGCCCTTCGGCACCGCAGCCGCGACGGCGTCGATCTCGGCCGGCTTCGGCCGCGTGGTTTCGATCGAGAACCGCCGCGCGATGGTGGCCGGCGACGCTTTCATGAGCATGTTCACTGTGAAGCCCGTTTCGGTTAGAGCGCGCCGCGCTATTGGCGGCGCCGCGAAATGACGAAGGATTCGTCGAAGAACCACAGGCCGCCGCGCTGCTGCAGCACCTCGCGTGTGGCATCGACATAACGGCGATCGGCGTTGACGTCCGACAGGCGGTCGTCTTCCACCTGCGCGACATAGACCGCGGCATTCCACGCCGCGAGCAAGGTCGAAGTACCGATCGATGACGACACTTCCGACGGCAGCGTGTGCATGTCGTAGCGGAACAGCGAACGCTGATCGGAATAGACGTTGAAGTTCAGATCGCGCCCCGCCGCGCCGAGCTCCTGCTTGGTTTCCTTCAGAAGATCGTGGCGGCTGTGCATGAACGGATTGTCGTCGGGCCAGACCTTGTGAATGATCTCCATGCCGGGATCATTGCCGTAGGACTGGATCGCGATCATGCGGCCGCCGGGGCCGAGCGCGCGCGCCAGCGGCGCCAGCACGCGCTTGGCCTTGAACTCGAGCGAGGCCCGAGCGCGATAAGGCTGCGAGGCGATGACGAGGTCGTAGTCGGCATGCGAGCCGCCCGGCTTCGGGATGACCTGATCGAGCATGAAGCGGTGATCGTTGCGATACAGCACCAGCACGACCGGTCGCTCGTAAACCGGATTGCCGCTGGTCGGCGACACCTTGGCCTTCCACGATTCGGCGAGGAACGGCTCCAGCGCGGTGATCTGCTCCTCGAAGGAATGCGCGGTGTTGCCGTCGAGCGCGACTTCCTTCCACACCATCGAGGTCGCGGCCGACAGTGACTTGGCGGCGAGCCACGGCGCGTCGGCATAAGCGAGGTTGGTCAGGACGACGACCGTGGACGGATGCTCCATGAAACGGTCCGGCATCTTTTGCAGCGCGAGGCGCACGTCCTCGAGGCTGATTTCCTTGCCGACGATCTGGAACGGCATGGTCGGGAATTTGTGATGCATCGAGCGCATCACGCGCGTTAGCACCGTGCCGTCGCCGACGCCGGCGTCGAAGACGCGCACCGCGGGCGGCCGTGGATGGATGTTGTCGAGCTCCAGCGAAACGCGCTGCGCCACTTCCCACTTCTCGGAGCAGGTGTTCACGAACAGCAGATACTTCTGGCGATTGTCGAAGAAGCGGAAATTGCGCTGCGGGTCGTCGTTGTCGACTTGCGCGGAGGCCACTGGCGGCGCCTGCATCTTGATGACGGGAAGCGACTGCGCGGACGGGCCATCGATAACCAGACGCCGGCGCGCGGCATTGCCGTCGCTGCCATGGGCCATGAACGAACGGATGCGATCGAGCGTGTCGGTGGTGATGCGGCCGCCATTGCGCAGGCGGCTGGCGAGCTTGCCATCATTGACGGCGCGGCGACCGAACGTCGACTCGGCCAAGCCACGCTGGCGGCAGAATTCGGCGATCTCCTGGAGGATGACCTCGTTCATCGGCGTTTCCCTTCAAGCGGCGGCTCCCGGGCGAGGAAGGCCGCTTATTCCCTGTTCCGGTGTCGGTTCTTGATGCGGCTCTCGCGGCCGCTGCGTTTCAGCCAATCAAACCGGACGGCCGAGCGTCAACCGAAAAAACGTCATGATAAAGTTGGGCAACAAATGTGGGCAGACCGGGATATGGCAAGGATGCCAATAATTTCAGGTGGTTATATAAATTATTTTCGTCAGTAACTTTTTGTACCGGCTCAATAGGGCTACGGCCCACCATTCTCGCGCCTGAAGGTGGGCAGAAAATTGCGCCCTCGCTGCGGCAAAAAAGAAAAGGCGGGCGCCGGAGACGCCCGCCTTCGCATTGCGGTGGCGACGAGCGCCCGCGGCGATCAGACTTCGAAGAACACCGTTTCCTTGTCGCCCTGCATATAGACGTTGAACCGGTAGACGGGCGGCTCGCCCGCTTCCTTGTGGGCGATCAAGGTGCCGCGGCGCTCGGCCGGCACCAGATTGAGCACGGGGTCGGTGGCGTTAGCGGCTTCGTCAGAGAAGTACAGCCGCGTATAGACCTGCCGCAGCATGCCGCGCGAGAAGATGGCGACGACGATATGCGGCGCCTGCTCCTTGCCGCGGGGGCCGGGCACCGCACCCGGCTTGATGGTGTCGAACACGAACAGGCCGGCCTTGTCGGTCGCCGAGCGGCCGAAACCCTTGAACTGGCTGTTGGGCAACGCGCGGCTATCCTGCGGGCTGGCGTAGCGGCCCTGCGAATCGGCCTGCCAGATTTCGATCATGCAATCGTTGATCGGCGCGTTGTCGGCGTCGTGGACGGTGCCGACGACGCGGATGCGCGTGCCGGAGACATCCGGCGTGACGAGGTTCGACTCGACCGAGTTCTTCCACGAATAGTGGCCGTTCGGATCCCACTCGCAGCGGCCGACCGGGGTGAGGCCATAGGCGAAGAACGGACCGACAGTCTGTGACGGCGTGATTTCGGACATGGTGCTCTTTTCCCGCCTGTCTCAGTGGTGATCGTCGTTATCGAGCGGCGTCGCCTCGCGGCCGCGCAGCACGATGTCGAATTTGAAAGCCAGCGCCCAGTCCGGCACCGTGTTCTCCAGATCGAACGACGCCACCATGCGGTTGCGCGCCTTCTCGTCGGTGACCGAATTGAAGATCGGATCGAACGGGAACAGGTAGTCGCCCGGGAAGTACATCTGCGTCACGAGGCGCGACACGAAGGAGTGGCCGAACACCGAGAAGTGGATGTGATTGGGACGCCAGGCATTGTGGTGATTGCCCCACGGATAGGCGCCGGGCTTCACGGTAATGAACTTGTAGTAGCCGTTGTCGTCGGTGACGGTGCGGCCCGCGCCGGTGAAATTCGGATCGAGCGGCGCCGGATGCTGATCGACATTGTGGACATAACGGCCGCAGGCATTGGCCTGCCACAGTTCGACCAGCGCGCTCTTCACCGGACGACGGTCTTCGTCGAGCACCTGGCCGTGAACGACGATGCGTTCGCCCAGCGGCTCGCCGGCATGCTGTTTGGTCAGGTCGTTGTCGCCTTCCTGCACGGCGTTGTGGCCGTAAACCGGGCCGGTCAATTCCGACAAAGTGTGCGGAATGATCATCAGCGGCTTGGTCGGCGAACGCTTGACCGTGCTCTTGTAGTTCGGCGTGAGATGCTTCGGAAAGTTCTCGAGACTCTTGGTCGGATAAATCAACGCCACCTTGGTGATCCTCTCTCGATTAAACGCGCTCGATTGCCAGGGACACACCCTGACCGACACCGACACACATGGTGGCGAGCGCGAGCTTTCCAGCCTTTTCCTCCAGCGCATGCGTCGCCGTCAATGCCAGACGCGCGCCGGACATTCCGAGCGGATGACCGAGCGCGATCGCACCGCCATGCGGATTGACGTGCTCGGCATCGTCCGGAAGCCCCAATTGACGCATGACCGCGAGCGATTGCGAAGCAAAGGCCTCGTTGAGTTCGATGATGTCGTAGTCGGAAATCTTGTGACCGAGACGCGCCATCAGCTTCTGCGTCGAGGGCACGGGGCCGATGCCCATCACGCGCGGTGGGACGGCGGCGGATGCCATGCCGAGGATGCGCGCGCGCGGGGTAAGGCCATGCGCCTTCGCCGCGGCGGCGGATGCCAGGATCAGCGCGGCAGCGCCATCGTTGACGCCGGAGGCATTGCCCGCGGTCACCGTGCCGGGGTTGCGGAACGGCGTCTTGAGCTTCGCGAGCTGTTCGAGTGTCGTTTCGGGGCGCGGATGCTCGTCCTTGTCGACCTTCACGGTCTCGCCTTTGCGGCCGGCGATCTCGACCGCGACGATCTCCTTGTCGAAGAAGCCCGCCGCGATGGCCTTGCCGGTCTTCTGCTGCGAGCGCCAGGCGAAGGCGTCCTGATCGGCGCGCGACACCTGATAATCCTCGGCAACGTTCTCGCCGGTCTCCGGCATGGAATCGACGCCGTACTGCGCTTTCATCAGCGGATTGATGAAGCGCCAGCCAATGGTGGTGTCGTAGATTTCGGCCGAACGAGAGAAGGCTTCGGTCGCCTTGCCCTGCACGAAGGGCGCGCGGGTCATCGACTCGACGCCGCCGGCAATGGCGAATTCCATTTCGCCGGAGCGGATGGCGCGGGCAACGTCGCCCACCGCATTGAGACCCGAGGCGCAAAGCCGGTTCACCGTCACGCCCGGTACCGACACCGGCAGCCCCGAAAGCAGCGCCGCCATGCGGGCGACGTTGCGGTTGTCTTCACCGGCCTGGTTGGCACAGCCGAAGATCACTTCCTCCAGCTTCTCCCAGTCCGCCTTCGGGTTACGCGCCATCAAGGCCTTGATCGGAATGGCGGCGAGATCGTCGGCGCGAACTTTGGCGAGCGAACCGCCGTAACGGCCGATCGGCGTGCGAACCGCGTCGCAAATGAAGACGTCCTGCATGTTCCATTCCCTTGAGGCGTTACGGCGAAGGCGGCGTTTTTAGGCTCCGCCTCCCAGACGGTCAAACACACCCGGGATCAGCCGCCCCGTCGCACAAGCGCGCGCCGAAGCGGTGGGCAGCCGTTTCTTCTGCCCATTCGCCGGCATCGGAACGTTATTTCCGACCCTCCCGCAGATGCGAAGGCGCTTGTAACAAATTTGTTGTCCTGGACAACAATATTGACCGGAGGCTCGTCCCCTGCCAGCATTGCGGGTGCGGTGGCCGACCAACGATGCCAGCCGCATTACCCTTCGGGAGGGACCCCATGCTGAAAGCGATCAAGCTCGCCGCCATGGCTGGCGTGCTGGCTGCAACTCCGGCGCTGGCCGAGCAAAACGGCACCCTGCGCATCGGCGTCATGAACGACATGTCGAGCGTCTACTCGGACTTCCAGGGCCCGGGCTCCGTGCTCGGCGCGCAAATGGCGGTCGAGGAATTCAACAAGACATCGAAGCGGAAGGTCGAAGTGATCTCCGCCGATCACCAGAACAAGCCGGATATCGGCGCCGGCATCGCGCGTCGCTGGTTCGACACCGAAGGCGTCGACATGGTCATCGACCTGCCGAACTCGGCCGTCGCCCTCGCGGTCTCCGACATCGGCAAGGAAAAGAACAAGGTCGTGATCGGCTCCGGCGCCGGCACCGCGCTGCTCACGGGCGCCAAGTGCTCGCCGAACTTCGTGCACTGGACCTACGACACCTGGGCTTTCGGTCACGGCACCGCCAAGGGCGTTCTGGAACAGGGCGCCAAGACGTTCTTCTTCATCACCGCCGACTACGCTTTCGGTCATGACCTCGAGAAGCAGGCTTCCGACGAGATCAACGCCTCGGGCGGCAAGATCGTCGGCGCCATCCGCCTGCCGCTCGGCACCAACGACTTCTCCTCGGCGCTGCTGCAGGCGCAGGCTTCCAAGGCCGACGTGATCCTGCTCGCCAATGCCGGCGGCGACACCGTCAACACCATCAAACAAGC
Organism: Pseudolabrys sp.; assembly: GCA_035556455.1. GTDB lineage: Bacteria > Pseudomonadota > Alphaproteobacteria > Rhizobiales > Xanthobacteraceae > Pseudolabrys. The sequence goes on along the minus strand of DATMEX010000087.1, from coordinate 13,307 downwards.
CGCCGACTTCAAGATCGGCGAAAAGCAGAAGGTGGTGGCGCTGATCTTCGACCTGCAGAGCGTGCCGGCCATCGGCCTTGCCACCGCGCAGGGTCTCGGCGCCATCAATGCCTGGTACTGGGACCAGAGCGACGGCGCGCGCGACTTCGCCAAGCGCTACGCCGAGCGTCACAACAAGAAGATGTATCCGAACCACATGCAGGCCGGCGTCTACTCGGCGACGCTCGCTTACCTCAAGGCCGTCGACAAGGTCGGCTCGCCGGCCGACGGCAAGGCCGTGGTCGACGCCATGAAGGCGATGGGTTCGGACGAACCTGTCTACGGCAAGGTCACGATCCGGCCCGACGGCCGCGCCATCCACCCGCTGGTTCTGCTGCAGGTGAAGGCGCCCGCCGAGTCGAAGGGTGACTGGGATCTGTTCAAGATCGCCGGCACCATCCCGGCCGACAAGGCATTCCGCCCGCTCAATGAAGGCGGCTGCCCGCTGGTCAAAGCCAACTGATCTCGGCCTCGCCCGCGCAACCAAGACGCCGCTGCCGCACCCCGGCAGCGGCGACATCGCAATCAAGGAGCCATCCGTGAACTCCAACCGCGTGTCCTTCGTCGACCTGCCGCCCTCGCTCGCCGCCGAGCGCCAAGGTCCGATTGCGATTCTCAAGCTCAATCGCCCGCACAAGCGCAATGCGATCGACGACGGCACCGTCATCGGCATCGATGCGTTTTTCTCGGCGCTGCCCGATGACATTCGCGCCGTCGTCCTCGCCGGCGAAGGCGAGCATTTCTGCGCCGGCCTCGATCTGTCGGAATTGCAGGAACGCAATATCCACGAAGGCATCGTCCACTCGGCGACGTGGCATCGCGCCTTCGAGAAGATTCAATTCGGCAAGGTGCCGGTGGTCGCCGTGCTGCACGGCGCCGTGGTCGGCGGTGGCCTCGAACTCGCCTCCTCGGCGCATATCCGCGTCGCCGAGCGCTCGACCTATTACGGGCTGCCCGAAGGCAGCCGCGGCATCTATGTCGGCGGCGGCGGCTCGGTGCGCATTCCGCGGCTGATCGGCGTCGCCCGTATGATGGACATGATGCTGACCGGCCGCACCTATTCGGCCGAAGACGGCATGACCATGGGCCTTGCGACTTATCTGACCGAGCCGGGCCAGGGCCTCGCCAAGGGCATCGAACTGGCGCAGCGCATCGCCACCAACACGCCGATGACGAATTTCGCCATCACCCATGCACTGCCGCGCATCGCCGAAGCCGCGCCTGCGACCGGCTTCGCCATGGAGTCGCTGATCTCGTCGATCGCGCAGGCCGATCCGGAAGCGAAGAACCGCCTCACGGCCTTCCTCGAAGGCCGCGCCGGCAAAGTGAAGCGCCCCGACTAGGGTTCGAGCAATGCAGGTGACAAAGCCTCTGGCCTCCGCGAAATCGTACGCGCCGCTGCGCGCCGTCAAGCTCGGCGCGCTCGACTCGGTCATCGATCGCCGGGCCGACGGCACGATGTACATCCGCAGCCGGCAGGCACTGGAGGACTATCACGACACAATCGCCCAACCGCTCGAGCATTGGGCGAGGGTCGCGCCGGATCGCGTCTATCTCGCCCAGCGCGATGCCGACGGAAACTGGCGCAAGCTCACTTATGCGCAGACGCTCGACAAGGTGAAGCGCATCGGCGCGACCTTGCTGCGCCGCGGGCTGTCGCCGGAGCGTCCCATCGTCATTCTCTCCGGCAACGACATCGAGCATGCGCTGCTGGCGCTGGCGGCGATGATGGTCGGCATTCCCTATGCGCCGATTTCGCCGGCCTATTCGCTGATGTCGAGCGACTTCGGCAAGCTGCGCATGATCGTCGATCTGCTGACGCCCGGCATGGTGTTCGCCGCCGACGGCATGGCCTTCGGCAAGGCGCTCTATGCCTGCGTGCCGGACGAGATCGAACTGGTCGTTACCCGCAATCCGCTGGGCGACCGGCCGACCACGATGTTCGCCGATCTGATCGGCGACGAGGACACGCGCGGCGTCGACGCGGCGCATGCGCAGGTCGGCCCCGACTCGATCGCCAAATTCCTGTTCACCTCAGGCTCCACTGGCACGCCGAAGGGGGTGATCAACACCCATCGCATGCTCAATTCCAACCAGGCGATGCTGCGCGGCAACCTGCCTTTCGTGAAGGACGAGCCGCCGGTCATCGTCGACTGGCTGCCGTGGAGCCATACCTTCGGCTCGAACCACAACTTCAATCTCGTACTGGTCAATGGCGGCTCGTTCTACATCGACGACGGCAATCCGACGCCGCCAGGCGTGCCCAAGACCGCGCGCAATCTTCGCGACATCGCCCCGACCATCTATTTCAACGTCCCTAAGGGCTTCGAGGCGCTAATCGCGCATTTCCGCGCCGACGAAGCTTTGCGTCGCAACTTCTTCAGCCGGCTGAATGTATTGTTCTATGCCGGCGCCGGCCTCAATCAGGCGACCTATGACGAGATGAACGACATCGCGGTCGAGACCACCGGCGAGCGCGTCATCTTCATTTCTTCGCTCGGCTCGACCGAAACGGCGCCGGCGGCTCTGGCCTGCACCTTCGATTTCGGCCGCCCCGGCAATATTGGCCTGCCCTGCCCCGGCGTCGAACTCAAGCTGGTTCCGAACGAAGGCAAGCTGGAAGCACGGCTGCGCGGCCCGCACATCACGCCCGGTTACTGGCGGCAGCGCGAGCACACCGAAGGCGCATACGACGAAGAGGGCTTCTACAAGCTGGGCGACGCGCTGAAATTCGCCGACCCCAACGATCCCGACAAGGGCCTGCTGTTCGACGGCCGCATCGCCGAGGACTACAAGCTGTCGACCGGCACATGGGTCAGCGTCGGACCGCTGCGCGGCCGCTTCATCGATCACTTCGCGCCTTATGTGCGCGACGTCGTGCTTACCGGCGCCGATCGCGACTTCATCGGCGCGCTGGTGTTTCCCGATGTCGAGGCCTGCCGCAAGCTTGCCGGTCTTGGCCCCGACGCGACACCCGCGCAGATCGTCGCCGCACCGACCGTGCGGCTGTTGTTCGCAGAGCGCCTGTTCGGGCTGGCGGCCGAGGCCAAAGGCTCGTCGACGCGCGTCGAGCGCGTCATCCTGATGGCCGAGCCGCCGTCGCTCGACAAGGGCGAGGCCACCGACAAGGGCTCGATCAACCAGCGCGCGGTCCTGGCGACCCGCGCCGCGCTGGTCGAGGAGCTTTATTCCGAAACGCCATCGGCGAACGTGATCCGGAGCGACAGTTGACCATGACCATCTCCGCTCCTTCGTCGACGAAGACCCGCGCGGTGAGACTCGGGCCGCGAGCCGTCGATATCGAACGCCGCGCCGATGGCGCCATGATCCTGCGTTCGCCGCAGCCGCTCGGGCCCTATCCGACAAAGCTGACCGAGCGCCTCGAATACTGGGCCAAACACGCGCCGGATCGCGTCTTCATGGCGCAGCGTGACGGCAAAGGCGGCGAGAAATGGCGCACCATCACCTATGCGCAGGCGCTCGATCATGCCCGCCGCATCGGCACCGCGCTGCTCAAATACAATCTCTCCGCCGAACGGCCGATCGTCATCCTCTCCGGCAATGATCTCGAACATGCCATGCTCGGCCTCGCCGCCATCTATGTCGGCGTCGCCTATGCGCCGATCTCCCCGGCTTATTCGCTGGTGTCTCAGGATTTCGCGAGGCTCAAGGGAATCTTCGAACTGATCACGCCCGGCCTCGTCTTCGCCGCCGACGGCAAGGCCTTCGCCCGCGCCATCGACACCATCGTGCCCAAGGATGTGCCGGTGGTCGTCACGCGCAATCCGATCGAAGGCCGCACGACACTCTTCTCCGAACTGTCAGCCGAGCCGACCGCCGCGGTCGATGCCGCGAACGACAAGGTCGGGCCCGACACCATCGCCAAGTTCCTGTTCACCTCAGGCTCCACCGGCACGCCGAAATGCGTGATCAACACCCAGCGCATGTGGTGCGCCAATCAGGTGATGCTGAAGCAGAGCCTCGCTTATTTCGAGGACGAGCCTCCGGTGATCCTCGACTGGGCGCCGTGGCACCACACTGCCGGCGGCAATCACGACGTCGGCCTGGTGCTCTATAACGGCGGCACCTTCTATATCGACGAGGGCAAGCCGATGCCCGGCGCCATCGACGAGACCGTGCGCAATCTGCGCGACATCGCCTCGACCTGGTATTTCACCGTACCGAAGGGCTACGAGGCGCTGCTGCCCTATCTGCGCGCCGATGCCGAACTTCGCCGCATGTTCTTCTCGAAGGTGAAGGTGCTGTGGTTCGCCGGCGCGGGTCTGGCGCAGCATGTGTTCGACGAGATCAACCAGCTCGCGGTCGAGACCTGCGGCGAGCGCGTGCAGTTCCTCACCGGCTTTGGCTCGACCGAGACCGCGCCCTGCGCGCTGGCGAGGACCTTCTATCACCCGAACTCGACAAATATGGGCCTGCCCGCCGCCGGGCTGGAGCTCAAGCTGGTGCCGAACGAAGGCAAGCTGGAAGCGCGGGTGCGCGGCCCCAACATCACGCCGGGCTACTGGCGCCAGCCCGAGTACACGAAGAACGCCTTCGACGAGGAAGGCTTCTACAAGCTAGGCGACACCTTCAAGTTCGCCGATCCGGACGATCCGACGCAGGGCCTGCTGTTCGACGGCCGCATCGCCGAGGACTTCAAGCTGTCCACCGGCACCTGGGTCAATGTGGGCCCGCTGCGTGCGCAGTTCATCGATGCCTTCAAGCCCTTCGTGCGCGACGTGGTGTTCGCCGGGCTCGACCGCGATTACCTCACGGCGCTGGTATTTCCGGATGTCGAGGCCTGCCGCAAAATCCTGCACCGCGCGCCGGATACGCCGGCCGACCAGATTGTGCAGCACTACGACGTGCAGCAACACTTCGCCGAAATGCTGGCGAAGATGGCCGCCGCCTCGACCGGCTCGTCGAACCGTGTCCAGCGCATCATGCTGATGACAGAGCCGCCGTCGATGGATCTCGGCGAAATGACCGACAAGGGCTCGATCAACCAGCGCACCGTGCTGAAGAATCGCGCCGCGCTGGTCGAAGAACTATATGCCGACGCGGTATCGCCGCGCGTGATCCGACTTTGAGGGAGTGACCAAGTGACCGACAAACCCGCTGGTATCGGCGCAATCTATGACGACGCCTGGCTGATCGACGGCGCGCGCACGCCCTTCGTCGATTACAACGGCGCGCTGGCGCCGATCTCGCCGATCGATCTCGGCATCAAGGCGGCGCGCGAAGCGATCAAGAAGGCTGGCGTCCCGGCAAAAGATGTCGGCACCGTGATCGCCGGCTCGATGGCGCAGGCTTCGTTCGACGCCTACATGCTGCCGCGCCATGTCGGGCTTTACGCCGGCGTGCCGCAGGAGGTGCCGGCGCATCTGGTACAGCGCGTCTGCGGCACCGGCATCGAAGTGATCGCGCAGGCCTCCGACTCGACCTCGCTCAAGCGCGCCGATCTCGCTTTGTGCGTCGGCGCCGAGAGCATGAGCCGCAATCCGGTCGCGTCCTACACCAGCCGCAACGGCTTCCGCATGGGCCAGGTCGAGTTCAAGGATTTCCTGTGGGAAGCGCTGCTCGATCCGGGCGTCAACTGCACCATGGGCGACACCGCGGAAAACCTCGCCAAGCAATACCAGATCACCCGCGCCGAAGTAGACGCTTATGCCTCGCGCTCGTTCGAGCGCGCCATGAAGGCCGCCGACTTCCGCACCGGCGAGATCGCGCCGGTGACGACCGAGAAGTTCGAAGTCGAGGGCATGAATGCCCGCGGCATCCGCGTGAAGGAAGACGTCACCACCGACACGCATGTGCGCCACTCCACCGTCGAACAGCTCGCCAAGATCAAGCCGGCTTTCGGCGGTGTGCAGACCGGCGGCAATTCCTCGGCCATCGTCGACGGCGCGGCGGCCGTGCTGGTGTCGTCCAAGGCCTATGCCGACAAGAACGGCAAGAAGCCGCTCGCGCGCATCGTGGCCAGCGCGGCGGTCGGCGTGCCGCCGGAGATCATGGGCATCGGCCCGGTGCCGGCGATCAAGGCGGTGGTCGAACGCGCCGGCCTCAAGCTCGAGGACATCGGCCGCTTCGAGATCAACGAGGCTTTCGGCGCGCAGGTGATGGCCTGCGCCCGCGCCCTCGGGCTTGACGAGGACAAGCTGAACGTCAATGGCGGGGCTATCGCCATCGGCCACCCTCTCGGCGCCACCGGTATCCGCCTGACCCTGACCCTGGCGCGCGAACTCAAGCGCTCCGGCCTGCGTTATGGTATCTCCTCGGCCTGCATCGGCGGCGGCCAGGGCATTGCGCTGCTGATCGAGAACACCGAGGCCAAAGCGGCGTAGGATTTCATCTCCGTTCGTCCCCGCGAAAGCGGGGACCCAGGCTGGATTCCCGCTTACGCGGGAATGAACGGAGTAAAAGGCACGACAGAGGACCAAAAATGGACATCAAGGGACAGGGTGCGATTGTCACCGGCGGCGCGTCGGGGCTCGGCGCCGCGACCGCGCGCGTGCTGGCCAAGGCCGGCGCCAAGGTGGCCGTGTTCGATCTCAACGAGAAGGCGGCCAACGAGGTCGCCAACGAGATCGGCGGCATCGCCTTCGGTTGCGACGTAACGCTCGACAAGGGCGCCGCCGCCGCGATCAACGCCGCCGCCACGGTCCACGGCCCGGCGCGCGTGCTGGTCAACTGCGCCGGCATCGGCCCGGCCAAGCGCATCGTCGGCAAGGACGGCCCGATGCCGCTCGAGGATTTCGAGCGCGTCATCAAGGTCAACCTGATCGGCTCTTTCAACATGATGCGGCTGGTGGCCGCCGGCATGCAAACGGCCGAGCCGCTGCCGGGCGGCGAGCGCGGCGTCATCATCTCAACGGCTTCCGTGGCCGCGTTTGAAGGCCAGATCGGCCAGTCGGCCTATGCCTCGTCGAAGGGCGCGGTGGCGGCGCTGACGCTGCCGGCGGCGCGCGAATTCGCGCAGTTCGGCATCCGCGTCTGCGCCATTGCGCCGGGCATCTTTGCGACGCCGATGCTCAAGGGCCTGCCGCAGGAATCGCAGGATTCGCTCGGCGCCTCGGTGCCTTTCCCGAAGCGGCTCGGCGAGCCGGAAGAATATGCAAAACTGGCGCTGCACATCGTCGAGAACGGCTATCTGAACGGCGAAGTGATCCGCATTGATGGTGCGCTGCGCATGGCGCCTCGATGATCGTCACACGATGAGCGACGCCGATCGCATCGTCGATGTCTACGAGCGCAAGGCCCATGACTGGGCCGCCGACCGGCGGCGCCAGCCGTATTTCTTCGAGCAAGGCTGGCTCGATCGTTTTCTGAGCCTCGCCACAAAGGAAAGCGCCATCCTCGATATCGGCTGCGGGTTCGGCTGGCCCATCGCGGCCTATCTGATCGCGCAGAGCCGCGGCGTCACCGGCGTCGATTCATCGCCCAGCATGATCGATCTGTGCCGGCGCGACTTTCTCGAACAGGACTGGCGTGTCGCCGACATGCGAACGCTCGACCTCGGCCGCCGCTTTGGCGGCATCCTCGCCTGGGACTCGTTCTTCCATCTGACTTATGACGACCAGCGACGCATGTTCCCGGTCTTTGCCGCGCATGCGCTACCGGGCGCGCCGCTGATGTTCACCAGCGGGCCCGAGCACGGCGAAGCCATCGGCAACCTCCACGGCGAGCCGCTCTATCACGCCAGCCTCGCCCCGGACGAGTATCGGGCGCTGCTCGCCGCCAACGGTTTTGCCGTCGTCGATGCCCGAATGAACGATGCCGCCTGCGGCGGCCACAGCATCTGGCTGGCGCAACGCACCGAAGACCGCTAGGAATCCCGGCATGGCCTTCACCAATACCCGCAATGTGCGCATCGAATGGGGCGACTGCGACCCCGCCGGGATCATCTTCTATCCCAACTATTTCCGCATCTTCGATCACTCGACGGCCATGCTGTTCGAGACCGCGCTCGGCATGACGAAGTATGAGATGTTCAAGAAGCTGGAGTTCGAGGGCTGGCCGCTGATCAAGACGCAGGCCCGGTTCCTCAAGCCCACCCGCTTCGGCGACGATTGCAGCGTCGCCAGCACCATCGTCTTCGGCCGCACCTCGTTTGAAGTCAGCCACACGATCACGCTCAAGGGCGAGACTTGCGTCGAAGCCAACGAGAAGCGGGTCTGGACCGTGCGGGACGCGGGTGGGCAACTCAAGTCCCATCCCATTCCCGAGGCCGTGCTCGCCAAGTTCGCTTGAACGCAATACCGCCGCGCGCGGGGGCGCATAGGGCGCAACCGCCGGCGTGCGTTGTCAGCACCGCCTCGCTCGCGTAAAACGCCAATCAACCGACAAACAAAATTCCGCAATCCGAAAGCCGGGTTGCGACCGACGGAAGGAAGCCCATGCGTATTGATGCCTATACCCATTTCCTGCCGAGCCGCTTCTTCAAGCTGCTGATCGACAGCGGCATTCCCGATATCGGCAAGCGCATGCGCGAAGTGCCGTCGATCCATGATCTCGATATCCGCAGGAAGGTGGTCGATACCTTCCCGGACTATGCGCAGATCCTGTCGCACGGCATGCCGCCCCTGGAATTTGTCGCCAAGGGCGATGGCCTCAAGGTCGAGGAATACGCCAGGCTGCTCAACGACGAGTTCGCCGAGATCGTCGACAAGAACCGCGATCATTTCCCCGGCTGGGTCGCGCAGGGCGCACTCAGCGCGCCGGATGCGGGCGTCGCCGAAGCCCGGCGCGCCATCAAGAACGGCGCGCTCGGCGTTCAGATCTATACCAACGTCGCCGGGGCGCCGCTCGACGATCCGCGTTTCGAGCCGTTCTTCGCCGAGATGGAAAAGCTCGACAAGCCGATCTGGCTGCATCCCTCGCGCACCGCGGCGGTGCCGGATTATCCGACCGAGAAGACCTCGAAATATGAAATCTGGTGGGCTTTCGGATGGTCCTACGAGACCGCCGCGGCGATGGCGCGGCTCGTCTTCTCCAAGCTGATGGACAAGTATCCGAACCTGAAGATCATCACCCACCACTTCGGCGGCATCGTGCCGATGGTGGAGGGCCGCATCGGCCCCGGCTGGGATCAGCTTGGCGCGCGCACCTCGGGCGAGGATCTCGGCAAGCTGCTCGGCGAGCTCAAGCACCGCCCGCTCGATTACTTCAAGCACAAATTCTATGCCGACACGGCGACCTTCTCGTCGCGCGCCGGCATCGATATCGGCCTGTCGTTCTTCGACCACGACAAGATCGTGTTCGCGTCGGACTGCCCTTTCGATCCCGAGAAGGGCACGATGTATACGCGCGACGCCATCAAGTTCATCGACGAGGTCGATCTGCCGAAGGCGACCAAGGAAGCCATCTGGCACGGCAACCTCGAGCGCATCACCGGCACCAAGCTGGTGAAGTAACTTCAGGATGTGCGGTGAGCAAGCCGCGAACTCAGCCTGCCCCCTCTCCCCGTTGGGGTGAGGGGGCAATTGAGCCCCGATAGTTTGTAACCCCTCACCCGGATCGCTTCGCGATCCGACCTCTCCCAATGGGAGAGGTGAAGGTCCGAGCGTGTTCCGATGAAGTACCTCGTATGACCAGCCGCAAACCCGTCGTCATTGCCGGCGCCGGCCCGACCGGCCTGATGTGCGCGCTGGCCTTGCGCGCGCAGGACATTCCCGTCGTGCTGCTGGAAGCCGAGGAAGCGCTGACGCACGATCTGCGCGCCGGCTCGTTCCATCCGCCGACCCTCGAGATGATGGCGCCTTACGGCATCACCGAGCGGATGCACGAAACCGGCCTCAAGGTCCGCAACTGGCAGGTCCGCAACCGGCCCGGCGATCTGGTCGCGCAGTTCGATCTCGGCCTGCTGGCGGACGTCACGCCCTATCCCTATCGCCTGCATCTCGAGCAGCATCGGCTGACACCGATCCAGCTCGATCTGCTGCAACAGGAAGGCGGCGCCGAAATCCATTTCGGCCACGCCGTCACCGGCTACACGCAGAGCGACGACGGCGTCACCGTCGAGACCAGCGGTCCGTCGGGCGACCGCCGCTTCGAAGCCTCATGGCTGATCGGCGCCGATGGCGGCCGCAGCGTGGTGCGCAAGGGCATCGCCATCGACTTCGAGGGCTTCACCTGGCCGGAATTGTTTGTCGTCGTCTCGACGCCCTACGACTTCGGCCAGCACGGCTTCGCCTATAACTGCTACATCGCCGATCCGGTCGAATGGGGCGCGCTGTTCAAGGTGCCGGACACCGGCCCGCCAGGGCTGTGGCGGCTCGCCTATCCGGTCAATCCGGAGGAAAGCGACGAGGTGCTGCTGTCGCCCGCGCGCGTTGAAGCGGCATTGCAGAAGCTGGTGCCGAAACAGGGCGCCTACGACATTCTCTATAAAAGCACCTACCGGGTGCATCAGCGCGTCGCCTCGTCGTTCCGCGTCGGCCGCGTGCTGCTGGCCGGCGACGCCGCACACCTCAACAACCCGCTCGGCGGCTTCGGCCTCAACAGCGGCATCCACGACGCCGTCAATCTCTGCGACAAGCTCGGCGCCCACTGGCGCGGCGATGGCGGCGAGGACGTCCTCGACCTCTATTCGCGGCAACGCCGCTTCGCCACCATCGAGCAGGTGCAGACCATGTCGATCCGCAACAAGCGGATGATGGAAGAGCGCGACCCCGCCGTTCAGCGCCAGCACCTCGAGGAAATGATCGCGGTGGCGAACGACCCGGCGCGGGCGCGGGCGCATCTGCTCAACACCTCGATGATCCTCGGCCTGAAGCGGGCGAATGAGGTGACTTAACTCTCAATAGCGGATCCAAACTCCGTTCGTTCCCGCGCAAGCGGGAACCCAGTCTGGGGTGCCATTTACACAGCGCGTAGCCTCTGGGTCCCCGCTTTCGCGGGGACGAACGGGGATAGATGCCAGTTCAGGGCTTAAATGGCCGGTCCAACTGGGCTATTTTGCGCCCATGTCCCTCACCCAGCCCATTGGACTTTCCGAACCCGAGACGCCGCCCGACGTGGCCGCGCCGGAAAAGCTGTCTCCCATGCTGGAGCAGTATATCGAGATCAAGACCGCCAATCCGGGCTCGCTGCTGTTCTACCGGATGGGCGATTTCTACGAACTGTTCTTCGAGGACGCCGAGGTGGCGAGCCGCGCGCTCGGCATCGTGCTGACCAAACGCGGCAAGCATCAGGGCCAGGACATCCCGATGTGCGGGGTGCCGATCCACCGCTCCGACGAATATCTGCACCGGCTCATCGCGCTCGGCCATCGCGTCGCGGTGTGCGAGCAGCTCGAGGACCCGGCCGAGGCCAAGAAGCGCGGCAGTAAGAGCGTGGTCAAACGCGACGTCGTGCGCCTCGTCACGCCCGGCACGCTGACCGAAGACACCTTGCTCGATGCGCGGCGCAACAACTACCTGCTGGCGATTGCGCGGGCGCGACTGTCCTCGGTCGGCACGGAAGCGCGTTTCGGCCTCGCCTGGATCGACATGTCGACCGGCGAATTCCGCATCACCGAATGCGACCGCATCATGCTGGCGGCCGAAATCGCGCGGCTTGAGCCCGGCGAAATCCTGATCTCGGATACGCTCAACACCGACATCGATCTGATCCCGCTGTGGCGCGAACTGCCGGCGGTGACGCCGCTCGGCCGCGACGTGTTCGACAGCGCCACCGCAGAGCGCCGCCTCACGTCTTTCTTCGCGGTTGCCACCAGCGACGGCTTCGGCGCGCTGACCCGGCTGGAGATCACCGCCGCGGCCGCCGCCGTCACCTATATCGAGCGCACGCAGATCGGCCAGCGCCCGCCTTTGTCGCCGCCCTTGCGCGAGGCCGTCGCCTCCACCATGGCGATCGACCAGGCGACGCGCGGCAATCTCGAGCTGATGCGCACGCTGTCCGGCGAGCGGCGCGGCTCGCTGCTCGACTGCATCGACCGCACCGTCACTTCGGCCGGCTCGCGCCTGCTGGCGCAACGTCTGTCGGCCCCGCTCACCGACGTCAACGCCATCGCCAAGCGCCTCGACGCCGTGGCCTGCTTCGTGGCCGATGTCGCGGCCCGCGCCGAGACGCGCTCGCGGCTCGCCGCCGCGCCCGATCTTGCCCGCGCGCTCACCCGCATCGCGCTCCAGCGCGGCGGTCCGCGCGATCTCGCGGCTGTCAGAGACGGCATCGCCGCAGCGCATGAACTCGCCCGCGCGCTATCGTCAATCAAGGACGCGCCGGACGAAATCGCCGAAGCCCTCGGCCTGTGCCGCAAGGTCGATGCCGCGCTGGCCGATGAACTTGCCCGCGCGCTCGGCGAAGAACTGCCGCTGATCAAGCGCGACGGCGGCTTCGTGCGTGAAGGCTACGCCGCCGCGCTCGACGAGAACCGCGCGCTGCGCGATGAATCACGCCGGGTCATCGCCGCGCTGCAGGCGCGCTATGCCGACGACACCGGCGTCAAGGCGCTCAAGATCAAGCACAACAATGTGCTCGGCTACTTCGTCGAAGTCACGGCGCTCAACGCCGACAAGATGCTGCAGCCGCCGCTGAACGCGACCTTCATCCATCGCCAGACGCTCGCGGGCCAGGTGCGTTTCACCTCGACCGAACTTGGCGAACTGGAAGCCAAGATCGCCAGCGCCGCCGATCGCGCGCTCGGCCTCGAATTAGAGATCTTCGACAGGCTCTGTGCCGCAGTCATCGCGCAAGGCAACGCCATCAAGCAATGCGCCGAAGCGCTGGCCCGGCTCGATGTGGCCTCCAGCCTCGCCGCACTCGCCGCCGAATGCAATTACGCGCGGCCCCAGGTTGACGACAGCCTCGCCTTCGTCATCGACGGCGGCCGCCATCCGGTGGTCGAGCAGGCTTTGTCGCGCGACGGCACGCCCTTCGTCGCCAATGACAGCGACTTGTCACCGCCAAACGCCGAGGACGAGCACCCCGGCGGCCGCATCTGGCTGATCACCGGCCCGAACATGGCCGGCAAATCGACCTTCCTGCGACAGAACGCACTGATCGCCATTCTCGCGCAGATGGGCTCCTTCGTGCCGGCGAAAGCCGCGCGTATCGGCGTGGTCGATCGCCTGTTCTCGCGCGTCGGCGCCGCCGACGATCTGGCGCGCGGCCGCTCGACTTTCATGGTCGAGATGGTCGAGACCGCGGCCATTCTCAATCAGGCCGGCAATCGTGCGCTGGTCATCCTCGTTCGTCACGAAAGCGATAGACGCCGGGCTTCTGTGGGATCTCCCCCGTCCGCGGACGCCAGGGCAGGTCCTCGGCCA
>DATMEX010000086.1:0-13629 GCA_035556455.1 Pseudolabrys sp. | reverse complement strand
AGGTCTCGGCGGCGCGCTGCGATTCGCAATTGGTAACGATGGCGAGATCGATCTCGTTGCCGTCGATGCGCTCCCACAGATCGACCGACGGTTCGCAAATGACGGACAGCTCAACGCCGGGATAGGCGCGTGAGAACCGCGCCATGATCTCGGGCAGATAGCGGTCGGCGTAATCATCCGGCACGCCGAGCCGCACGCGGCCGGACAGTTCTTCGTCGCCGAAGGCCGCGATGGTCTCGAGGTTGAGCTTGATGATGCGGCGGGCGTAGTCGAGCAGGCGCTGGCCGTCCTCGGTCAGCTTGGAGGCGCGGCCGTCGCGCACGAAGACCGGGCGGTCGAGCCGCTCTTCCAGTCGCTTCATCTGCATCGACACGGCGGACTGCGTCTTGTTCACGACCTCGGCGGCCTTGGTGAAGCTGCCGGTCTCCGCGATGGCGATGAATGTCCGGAGCTGGTCGGCGTCGAGCAATGCGGTCATGAGCGACTCCCTGGCAAATCACGGGATTTTGGTCCCGCCGGCTTCATATCAGCGTTCCTGATTGGTCAGATTAAAAACATTCGTTTCACTAATCAATACCGCAGGCGCATATTGATCGTGCCGGATGGGAATCGGGTGCAGGAACCGGGTGTCCCGCCGGCCCGGTCTGGGCGATTAACGCCTTGATCGTGTGCAGGAAACGGAGATGACCATGACGACCGCATACCCTGTTTTGCCGCTCGCCGCCGGTACCCTGGCCCGCGCTCTGGGTAACGCCCTCTATCTCGCGGTTGTCTCGGTCAAAGCCGTCGCTCGTGCCATCCGTCACCGTCGCGACGCCCAGATGCTGGCCGGTCTCGACGGCCGCATGCTTGCCGACATCGGCATCACCCGGGCCGACGTGAACGACGCCTTCTCGGCGCCGCTGTGGGAAGACCCCACAGCGCTGCTGTCGGAGCGCGCCATCGAACGGCGCATGAATCGCGCCCGTACCCGCGTCGTGACCTGGGAAGGCGACAATACCGCCTTCAACCGCCCGCCGACCAACCGGCCGGCGCGTCAGGCGATCTAGAAACACGGAGCGCGCCCATCCGCGCGCTCCCGATAAACGGCCGATCCCTCTCACCGGCCGTCGATCCGACACCGCGAAATCCCCTCTCGCGCCGGATCAATAAGCGCCCGCTGGCCCCTCCGGCGGGCGCTTTTATTTTTACGGGCCGCTCGCGACTTCCGAGACGAGCAGGTCGCGGCGATCCTTGACGACGCCGATCTTCACGCCGAGTCGCTTGATCTGCACGATCTCGCGGCCGCCGAGCGCCCGGTCGCAATTCATGTGCGTCGGCGCGATGAAGAACTCGGCCTTGCTCCAGTCCGAAACCCATTCGAGGCGGGCATTCGCTTGCTTCTCGAATGGGAGCCGGTCGCCACACACCGCGACGGTGTAACGATGCGTGCGTCCGCCTTTGGCGTCGAGTTGCGCCACGTAGGCTTCGAGGTCGGTCACGGCTTCCGGCATGATGGTGACCCAGTAGTCGCCTTCATAACGCCCCGACGCTCCGGCCAGTCCGCCAACCAGCGGGTTGTAGAAGAGATACTGATAAGGATGCAGCGCGACCAGCGTTGCGGCATTCCAGGTAAGCACCGCGACGATGGCGATCGCGGCTATGCGCGCCAGCCACGGCCGCCATCGCGCAACCCGGCTCAACGCCGCATCGAAACCGATGCCGGCCAGCACCGCAAAGGCTGGCACCACGAACAGGAAATGCCGCAAGCCGCAGAATGCCGGCCCGCGGTCGATCACCTGGCAGAGCACCGGGAAAACCGCGGTCGTGGCCAGAAGCAGCGTTTCGTTGCGCCGCCGCAGTGCCGCGGCCGATCTGCCATCGCGCGGCCAAAGAATGAAGCCCAGCGACACGATGGCGCCGGTGAGCATGATCAGCGGCAACTTGTAGAGCAGATAAGCCGGGATGTACCAGCGCGGCACATTGGCCATTTCATAGACCTGGCCGTTGAGCAAAGTGCGGATCTGATAGTGAAACGCGCCGAAGTCGATCAGGCCACGGATCGGGTTGAGCGGCGACAGCGCCGACCACGGCCATGCCAGCAGCATGATGGCGTAGCCGATCAGGAAAGCCGGCAGCAGCGCCGTGATCGAACGCGCCGAGAATTCGAACGCGTCGCGCCAGTTGCCGCGCCAGTGTGGCCCGCTGACGACGATCGTCAGCGCGGCGTAGCCAACCAGCAGCAGGCCGAGCACGCGAATGCCGAGCGCGCAGCCGAGGAAGATGCCGAACCAGATGACATCGCTCCGCCGCGGCCGCGGCAGGTCGCGGCTCAAGCGCAGCAGAAAGAACACCGCCGCCATCATCGCCGCGGCGAAGGGAATGTCCTTGGTGTGATTGAAGATCGAGCCATACCAGGGTCCGCACACGGCGAGGGCAAAGGCCGTGATCGCCGCGGCGCGCGGCCCGGCGATGAGACGCGCGCTCGCCCAGGCGGCGGCGATGCCGCCGACGCCGGTGAGCGCGCACAGCACATGACGGATGGTGTAGGGGTCGATCATCGGCAGCAGGCGCTGCGTCAGCACCGCGGCCACGTCGAACAGGCCGCCATAGAGATAGAGATTGACGAAGTGAAACAGCGAGCGATCTTTGAAGCCGCTGGTGTAATAGGCGACGATCATCTCGCCGTAACGCTGCTGAACGTCCTCGTCATTGGTGATGGCGTAGGAATGCAGCGTCGTGAAGACGAGCACCAGCAGCACGGCGAACAGCGCCATCGACGCGAGGTCATAGCGGTCGGCCGCGGCGATCCGGTCGCGCAGACGCGCCACGCGCGCCCATGGGCTCCATGAGCGATCGCTAAGGGCGTGCATCATTGGGGCCTCGGGACGCCGCGGCGAAATGCTCGCGTCTGGCCGCGCGTTGGCTCGCACGGTCCGGCCGCGAAAGTCGGCCGCGGCGACAGGCGGGTACCCGGCAGGACATCCTCCCCTCGTCGTGATGAGCATTTTGTCTTGTTCCGTGGCATCTGTCATGCTGCACCCGCACGGCAACGCAGGGCAGCGGCGGCCGGCATTCACGCGGGGCGCGGGAACGGCTGGCGAGCATGCGATTGAGCTTTGGATCGACCGGAATGGTGAGGAAGGCGGCTGGCCTTCTGACCTTGCTCGTCGTGGCGCTGGCCACGGTTGGCGCGGCGCAGGCCCAGTCGGGCTTCGACCGGCGCGGCGGCGATTATTCCAAATTCGAGATCAAGACCGGCGATCCGCAGGTCTGCGCCGCGCGCTGCGAACGAGATGGCCGGTGTCTGGCCTGGAGCTTTTCCTACCCGCGCACGGCCAACGCGCTGGCGACCTGCTGGCTCAAGAACAAGGTGCCGCCGCGCAACGACGACGCCTGCTGCGTTTCCGGCGTGAAGGGCGCCGGCGTCATCGAGCCCAAGCTCGGCACAACGGAATTCTCCATCGATCGCCTCGGCGGCGATTACCGCGATTTCGAACTGCCGGCGGATTCTGTCGGCGAGGCCTGTGGCAAAGCCTGCGCCGACGACAACAAGTGCCGGGCCTGGACCTATGTGCGGCCGGGCTATATCGGCGCCTCGGCGCGCTGTTTTTTAAAGGATCGCATTACCCGGCCGCGGCAGAAGCCGTGCTGCATTTCGGGGGTGGTGAGGTGACGGCGTTTACTCGACGCCCGTAAAAAACCGCGACAGCCGCAAGCCCTTCGGCCAGGTCCACACCGGCTGGTTCTTCAGCCCGAGGTCCCATGAGCCGACAATGGCGTCGACGCGGCCGATGAGATTGGCGGTGGGCAGCAAGCCGACGCCGCCGGCATTGAGCGGCACGCGCGAGTCGGCGGAGTTGTCGCGATTGTCGCCCATGACGAACACATGGCCCGGCGGTACGACCGTCTCCGGCATGTCGTCGAGCCGGTTGAACGCCATCAGCTTGAACACGGTGTGCTTTCGCCCGCCGGGCAATGTTTCGATATAGCGCGCCGCCGGCGCCTGCGAGCCGTCCTCGTTCTCGGCCTGGCCGGTGCCGTCCTGTGTCAGCGTTGCCGCTTCGCCGTTGATGAAGACCGTGCCGCGCTCGAGCCGCACATGATCGCCCGGCAGGGCAATGACGCGCTTGACCCAGACCTGGCCGCGATCGCCCGGCCAGCGAAAGACCACGACGTCGCCGCGCTTGGGCGTCGCGCCGAACAGCCGCTCGCTTTGCGGTAGCGTGACAAAGCCGGGCAGCGACGCGGTCGAGTAGCCATAGGCGAATTTGGTGGCGAGCAACTCATCGCCGATCAGCAGTGTCGGCTCCATCGAACCCGACGGCACATAGAACGGCTCGGCCACCGCCGTCTTGGCGAGTGTCACCACGAGCACGATCGACGCGACATCGACGACGCCTTTGGCGAAACGCCGCCAGCGTGACGGCGTTTCGGTCGCGATCGGAGCTTCGCTCGCCATGTCAGCCTCGCGTTACGCCGTGCCGCCGACCGTGATCTTGTCCATGCGCAGCGACGGCTGGCCGACGCCGACCGGCACGCCCTGGCCGTTCTTGCCGCAGGTGCCGATGCCCGGATCGAGCGCGAAGTCGTTGCCGATCATCGAGATGCGATGCAGGTCGGTCGGGCCATTGCCGATCAGCATGGCGCCCTTCACCGGCGCGGTGACCTTGCCGTTCTCGATTTTGTAGGCCTCGGTGCACTGGAACACGTATTTGCCCGAGGTGATATCGACCTGGCCGCCGCCGAAGTTCACGGCATAGAGGCCGTTCTTCACCGAGGCGATGATCTCGGCCGGCTCCTTGTCACCGGCGAGCATCGCGGTGTTGGTCATGCGCGGCATCGGCACATGGGCGTGGCTCTCGCGCCGGCCATTGCCGGTCGGCTTCATGCCCATCAGCCGCGCGTTCTGGCGGTCCTGCATGTAGCCGACGAGAATGCCGTCCTCGATCAGCACGGTGCGGTTGGTCGGCGTGCCTTCGTCGTCGATGGTGAGCGAGCCGCGGCGCTGCTGCACGGTGCCATCGTCGATCACGGTGACGCCCTTGGCGGCGACCTGCTGGCCCATCAGGCCGGCAAAGGCGGAGGTCTTCTTGCGATTGAAATCGCCTTCGAGGCCGTGGCCGACGGCTTCATGCAGCATCACGCCCGGCCAGCCGGAAGCGAGCACGACATCCATTTCGCCGGCCGGCGCGGCCACGGCGGTGAGATTGACCATGGCCTGACGCACGGCTTCATCGACCGCGTTCTGCCACATCGACGGCTCGATGAAACGCTCATAGCCCTCGCGGCCGCCGACGCCGTAGCTGCCGGTTTCCTGGCGGTCGCCGTCGCCGGCAACGACAGAAACATTCAGGCGCACAAGCGGGCGGATGTCGCGATAGCTCTCGCCATCGGCGCGCAGGATTTCGACCACCTGCCAGGTCGCGGCGATCGACGCGGTGACCTGCCGCACGCGCGGGTCCTTGGCGCGGGCATAGGCGTCGATCGTCTCGAGCAGCTTCACCTTCTGGTCGAAGGCCGGCGTGCCGAGCGGATTCACGTCGTCGTAAAGCTTGCGGTTGGTGCGGCCGGGCGCTTCGGCGTATTGGCCGGAGTAGCCGCCCTTGACGGCGCGCACGGCATCGGCGGCGCGGGCCAGCGCGCCTTCCGACAGGTCGGAGGCGTGGGCATAGCCGACCGCCTCGTCCTTCACGGCGCGCAGGCCGAAGCCCTGCGTGGTGTCATAGGTCGCCTGCTTGAGGCGGCCATTGTCGAAGGCGAGCGCCTCGGTCTGCTTGTATTCGAGGAACAGTTCGCCGTCGTCGGCGCCTTCCAGGCCGCGGCCGAGCAGTTCGCGCACCTTGGCCTTGTCGAGCCCGGCGCGGTCGATCAGTGAGGAAGCGGCTGGGTCCATGGCCAAAAACTCCTGAAAATCCATATCGCTGAGACAGCGGGTCCCCAACAGATAGGCACAATGAGGCGATTTGGCGAGGGGATCACTCGGCCGGTTGTACCTCCGGCTCGCCGTGCGCAGGCTTGCCCGTCAGCGACCGCAGCCAGCCGGACAGACGGTCAAGGTAGATGTAGACCACTGGCGTCGTGAAAAGGGTCAGCATCTGGCTGACCGCCAGACCGCCGACCATGGCGTAGCCGAGCGGCTGGCGCAGTTCGGAGCCGGTGCCGGTGCCGAGCATCAGCGGCACGCCGCCGAGCAGCGCGGCCATGGTCGTCATCATGATCGGCCGGAAGCGCATCAGCGCCGCCTTGCGGATGGCCTCGGTCGCCGACAGACCCTCGCGCTCCGCGACGATGGCGAAATCGACCAGCATGATGCCGTTCTTCTTGACGATGCCGATCAGCAGGATGACCGCGATCAGCGCGATCAGGCTGAAGTCGAAACCGAACAGCATCAGAATCATCAGCGCGCCGACGCCGGCCGACGGCAGCGTCGATAGAATGGTGATCGGATGAATGTAGCTCTCATACAGAATGCCGAGGATGAGATAGACGACAAAGAGCGCTGTTACGATCAGCAGCGGCACGGACGACAGCGAATCCTGGAATGCCTGCGCGGTGCCCTGGAACGTCGTGGCGATGGTGGCCGGCAGATTGAGCGACGCCTTGGCTTGATCGATCGCGGCGGTCGCCTGGCCGAGCGCGACGCCCGGCGCGAGGTTGAAGCTGATCGTGATCGCGGGGAACTGGGACTGATGATTGATCGACAACGGCTTGGTCGGCGTCGTCGACCATTGCGCGAAGGCCGATAGTGGCACCTCGGCGCCGGTCGTTGGCGAGCGCATGAATATCTTGTCGAGCGTCGTCACCTTGCCCTGCAGCGACGGCAGAATTTCGAGGACGACCTGATAACTCGATAGCTGGGTGAAATACTGGGCGATCTGCCGCTGGCCGAAGGCGTCGTAGATGGTGTCGTCGATCTGCAGCGGCGTGAATCCGAGTTGCGATGCCCTGTCGCGATTGACGTCGAGCGTCAGCGTGGTGCCGGAATTCTGTTGGTCGCTGGCCACGTCGCGCAATTCGGGCAGGGCCTTGAGTTTGCTCAGCAGTTGCGGCGCCCAGGTGTTGAGCTCGTCCACGTCCGAGCCCTGCAAGGTGTATTGATACTGGGTGCGCGAGGCGCGGCCGCCGACGCGCACGTCCTGCGCCGCCTGCAAATAAAGCCGCGCGCCCTCGACCTTGTCGAGGCGGGGGCGCAACCGCGCGATGACCTGATCGGCGCTCACGTCGCGGTCCTCGCGCGGCTTGAGCGTGATGTACATGCGGCCGGTGTTCGGCGGGTTGCCGTTGCCGCCGACGGACGCCGCGACATGGTCGACGGCGGGATCGCCCTGCACGATGTCGGCGAGTTGCGCCTGGTAGCGCACCATTTGTTGCGGCGACACTTCCTCGGCGGCTTCGGAAATGCCGGAGAGCATGCCGATGTCCTGTTGCGGGAAGAATCCCTTCGGAATGGCCACGAACAGCACGCCGGCCAGCGCCACGGTGACGAAGAACACGCAGAGTGTGATGAACTGATGCCGGAGGACGATGTCGAGGCCGCGCTCGTAGGCGCGCAGCATCGCGTCGAAGGCGCGTTCGCTGATCGCGTAGAACCTGCCGTGGTGAGCCTCCTTGGGCGGCTTGAGAAGGCGCGAGGCCAGCATCGGCGTCAGAGTCAGCGAAACCAGCGCCGACACGGCGATGGTCATCGACAGTGTCACGGCGAATTCCCGGAACAGCCGCCCGATGATGCCGCCCATCAGCAAGAGGGGAATGAGAACGGCGATCAGCGAAATACTGATCGAAATGATGGTGAAGGCGATTTCGCGCGAGCCGAGCAGCGCCGCCTCATACGGGCGCACGCCCTCTTCGATGTGCCGGGCGATATTCTCGAGCATGACGATGGCATCGTCGACGACGAAGCCGACGGCGATGGTCAGCGCCATCAGCGACAGGTTGTCGAGGCTGTAGCCGAACATCCACATGGTCGCGCAGGCGCCGAGCAGGGCGAGTGGCACGGTGACGCTGGGAATGACGGTCGCCCAGATGCTGCGCAGGAACAGGAAGATGACCATGACGACCAGCGCGATGGTCAACAGCAGCGTGAACTGCACGTCGTGAACGGACGCGCGAATGGTCTGGGTCCGGTCGCTCAGGGTGAAAATGTCTATGGAGGGCGGCAAGGCCGCGCGGAGCCGCGGCAATGTCGCGTTGACCCGATCGACGGTGTCGATGACGTTGGCGCCGGGCTGCTTGAAGATGATGAGGAGGATGCCGGGCTTGCCGTCGGTCCAGCCGGCTTGCGTCGCGTCCTGCGGGCCGGAGACGGCCTGACCGATGTCCCGGACGCGGACCGGCGCGCCGTTGCGATACGATACGATAGCGTTGTTCCAGTCCTGGACGCGCGTGATCTGGTCGTTGGAATAGATCGTGAAGGCACGGGTGTCGCCGCGAATCGTGCCTTTCGGCGCATCGACGGTGGTGACCGACAAAGGCGTGCGCACGTCCTCCAGCGACAGTCCCTTGGCGACGAGCTTGGCCGGGTCGAGCTGCACGCGGATGGCCGGCTTCTGCTGGCCGCCGACGATCACCTGCGCGACACCGGAGATCTGGCTGATCTGTTGCGCCAGCCGGGTTTCGACCAGGTCATCGACTTCCGTCAGCGGCAGGGAATCCGAACGGGCGCCAAGCAACAGGATCGGCGAGTCGGCAGGATTGACTTTGCGGTAAGTCGGCGGGTTCGGAAGGTTCTTCGGCAGTTGTCCGCCGGCGGCGTTGATCGAAGCCTGGACGTCGTTGGACGCCGCGTCGATGTCGCGATTGAGATCGAACTGGATGGTGATCGAGGCCGAACCGCTGACGCTGGTCGAGGTCATCTGCGAGACGCCGGGAATTTGCGCGAACTGCGTCTCGAGCGGCTGCGCGACGGCGGAGGCCATCGTCTCGGGGCTGGCGCCCGGCAGACTGGCCGAGACCTGAATGGTCGGGAAATCGACCTGCGGCAGAGGCGCCACCGGGAGCCGCGGATAGGCGACGATGCCGACAAACAGCAAGCCCGCCATCAACAGCGACGTTGCGACCGGCAGGCGAATGAACGGAGCCGAGATTCCGCCGGCCATGGTTATGGCTCCTGCTTCTTGTCGTTGCTTGCCTGTTGCTCGGACTTCGCGACGTCGGACGCGTCGCGCGCAACGACGATGGCGCCGTCGGTGAGGCGGTATTGCCCGGACACCACGACCCGTTCGCCCGGCGCCAGGCCGCTCACGACGACCGACTCGCTGGTACCTTCGTGGTCGACCTTGATGGCGCGCATTGCCGCCCTGTTGTTCGGGCCGACGACATAGGCGTAGAGCCCGTTCGGGCCGCGCAACACCGCGCCGTTGGGGACGACGACGACCTTGTCCAGCGTTTGCAGCAGCAGCCGCGTGTTGACGGACAGGCCCGGCCACAGCGCGTTATCCTCATTGGCGAACGTAGCCTTCATCTGGATGGTGCCGCTGGCCTGGTCGATCTGGTTGTTCACGAAAGCCAGCCGGCCATGCGCCAGCGTTCTGTTGCCGTCCGAGGACAGGGCATCGACAGGCACTTTACCGGCGGCCAGAGCATCGTTGATCGGGCCGATATCTTCTTCCGGCGCCGTGAACACGACCGAGATAGGCTGCAACTTCACGATCGTCATGATGCCGGCGGTGTCGCTGGCATGGACGATGTTGCCCGGATCGACATTGCGGAAGCCGACCTTGCCGGCGAGCGGCGCTTTGATGGTGGTGTAGTCGAGCTGCACCTGAGCGCTGTCGATCGCGGCCTGATCGCCCTGCACCTGGGCTTTGATCTGATTGACGGCGGCCTGATCGTTATCGACCTGCTGGTGCGACGCGAAATCGCTCTTGGCCAGGGTCGTGTCGCGTTGGAGATTGAGCTCCGCGTTGCGCAGATTGGCTTCGTCCTGAGCTTTCTTGGCTTGCGCCTGTTCGAGCGCCGCCTGATAGGGACGCGGATCGACCTGCACCAGCAAGTCATCCTGCTTGACGATCTGGCCTTGTCTGACGGCAACCTTGACGATCTGGCCATCGACGCGGCTGCGCACCGACACCGTGTTGTATGGCTGCACGGTGCCGAGCCCGCTGATATAGACCGGGAAGTCGGCTCGCCGCACCAATTGTGCCGTAACCGGAACGGCCGCCGGCGGGCCGGCGGCGTGTGAGGCCTTTGCCCGCGCGGTGTTTATAACGTGCCAGCCTGCGCCTCCGGCCAACGCGACTATGATGATGGTCGCGATGTATATAAATTTTTTATGCGACGCGGTCGAAGTAGGCTGTTGCAACACTCATCTCCAATTCTATCGCGCATCGCGAATGCTGCCGGCCTATCCCCTATACGACTGATGTGTTGTCATCTTGCGGCGCAGCAAGATTAAATTTCGGACAGAATTGATAAGTGCGCGGCCGCCGTCAGGCGAGCCGCTGCGGCAAAGAGATACCTGAGAGTTATTTGAACGTGGCGCGCGAAATATGCGCGGCTTCGCCTAACCGGCCTTGGTCGCCGTCCAGATGAAGTGCTTGGCGCCGCCATGCGGGCCGTTGGCGCGCAAGGGGAATTCCTTGACCGCGAAGCCGGCCTTCTTCAGCCGCGCGGTGAATTTCGCGTCGGGCGTGGACGACCACACCGCCAGCACGCCGCCCTTGCGCAAGGCCTGATGCGCCGCGGCGAGGCCCGCCGTGTCGTAGAGCGCGTCATTGGCGCTGCGGGTCAGCCCGTCGGGGCCGTTATCGACATCGAGCAGGATGGCGTCATAGGTCGACTTCTTGCCGCGGATCAGCAAGCCGACATCGGTCTCGTGAATGGCGACGCGCGGATCGTCCAGGCTGCCATCGGTGATGTGCGCCAGCGGACCGCGCGCCCATGTGACGACAGCCGGCACGAGTTCGGCGACGAGGATCTCGGCCTTGTCGCCAAGCACCTTCAACGTCGCCTGCAGGGTGTAGCCCATGCCGAGGCCGCCGATCAGCACGCGGGGTTTCTCGCGCGTCTTGATGGCCTCGCAGCCGAAGGTCGCCAGCGCCTTCTCGGTGACGCTCAGGTAGCTGCTCATCAATTCTCGATTGTCGAGCATGATGACGAACTCCTTGCCGCGCTGCTTGAGGCGCAGTTCCTTGCGGCCGCCGGGGACCGGGGCGGTATCGAGCACTTTCCAGGGCAGCACGGCGTCGTCTCTCGCTAAAAAAGAAGCATCCGCGCTTATGACGCGGATGCCCGGACAATTGCCAGCTTTTCGTTCGTCTTGGATTCAGGCGGCGGTGCTGGCGGCTTCCGGCTTGAACTGCTCGTAAGCCTCGAGCGCGTGGGTGGCGTACATCACCGACGGGCCGGCGCCCATATAGATGGCCATGCCGAGCGTCTCGATCACTTCCTCGCGGGTGGCGCCATGGTCGAGTGCGGCCGTTTCCGAGGGAGCCTTGATGGAATCAATCGTGGCGGAAGGCGATGTTCACCGCGCCGACCGGGTCGAGCGCATGGGCGAAATCCGAGTCGTTAGTCTCCAGCATCTGCGGCGGCGTGATCGACCCGGTAATGATGATGTCGCCGGGCAGGAGCGTTTCGCCATAGGCCGCCAGCGTCGCCGCGACGTGGGCGACGATATCGACGGCCTTGCCGGTGAGTGCTTCGGGATCGGTCGTGGTGGTGATGACCGCGCCGCTCCGCGTCACGTGCGAGGTCAGTCCCTCGATCGAACCGCCGGCGCGCACCGTGTCACCAATCACGACGTGACGCTGGAACACGTCGCCTTCAAGGACCACGTCGAGATTGTCCGGCGTCGGCAGCACGTCCATGTCCGCGATCTCGATGGCCGGCATGATCTCCCTGATCGCGGCGCGTACCTCGTCGGTGGATGCGCCCGGCTTCGGCGTCGCCGCCATGCGCACGGCGATCTCCGCCTCGGCGACGGGACGCGTATAGCCTTTGAGCGACACCGTGCCGCCGGACGCAATCAGCGCGCTCTGCATCAGATAGCCGACGATCGGCGCCTTGATGCCGATCTTCTCCATCATCGCCGGCGCGCCGAGCCCCACTTTCCAGCCGAGCGGCTTGTCGCCGGCGGCGATGCGCACACGCCGTTTGGCAAGCTGCAGCGGCATGCCCTTCCTGATGAGCGGGTGGTCGTAGGCGTTCATGACGGCGAATCCTCCGGTTTATTGTGCCGGCGTGTTGAGGTCGCCGGTCAGGATGCGGGCATAGAGCGGCAGATCGACATTGCCGCCGGACAGGATGATGCCGACGCGTTTGCCGCGCATCTTGTCCTTTTCGCCGAGCAGGGCAGCGAGGCCGGCAGCGCCGGCGCCTTCGGCGAGGTTATGCGTGTCGCGATAGAGGATGCGCATCGCCTCAGTGATATCGTCGTCGCTCACGGCGACGATGCGGCTCGCGCCCTTGGAGTAAATGTCGAAGGCTTCCCGCACCGGCACGCGCACCGCCATGCCGTCGGCGATGGTGTTCGCCGAGTTGGTCTCGATCAGCTTGCCGGCTTCGAAGGACAGCTTGGCGCCTTGCGCCTCGGTGGAAACGACGCCGACCACTTCGGTTTTGAGGCCCAGCGCATCGCGCACGGCAATGACGCCGCAAATGCCCGAGCCGCAGCCGATCGGCACATAGACCGTGTCGAGATCGCGCGCTTCGCTGAAGAACTCCAGCGCATAGGTGGCGACGCCGCGGGCCAGTTCGCGATGGAACGGCGGCACCGGAAAGAGCCCCTCGACCGCGGCAATCCGCATGGCCTCGAGTTTGGCCTCGTCGAAATCGCTGCCGAACTCGATCAGCTCGGCGCCGAAGGCGCGCATGGCCGCGTTCTTCTCCACCGAATTGCCGAACGGAACGAAAATCTTCGCCGTCAGCCCGGCGGCGGTCGCGGCGCGCGCTTGCGATTGGCCGTGATTGCCGCGCGTCGCCGTGACGATGCCCGGCGTCTTGGGGTGCGTGCGCTTGAGCCAGTCGATGAAGGTGATGCCGCCGCGCACCTTGAAAGCGCCGGTCGGCGTGTGGTTCTCGTGCTTGACCCAGACGGTGGCGCCGGCGCGCTCGGAAAGCAGCGGCCAGGCATATTGCGGCGTTGGCTTCATCTGCTGGTAGACGAGGCGGCTGGCCGCCTCGAGTTCGTCGATGCTGAACAATGCCATGGCCGGTATCACGCTTCGATCTTCTGGAAGCTGCCGTCGACCGCCTTGACGACGGCGTCCCACGGCGCGACCAGCCCGTTCATCGCGACGTAAACCCCCGCCGGCGCGGTGAGCGCCGCGCCGATGGCCAGCCCGAGATTGAAGTCGGTGTCGCTGTCGCGCAGCACCGCGGGCTGCGCTGCGCCGGTCAGCACAATTGTTTTGTCCAGCTTGCGGGCCGCAATCGTCGCGGCGGTGTTCGGCGTGGCCGCGATCTTGCCCGTGGCCGGGTCGATGCGCCGCGTCATGGTGTCGGTGCCGTGCGTGATGACAATCTGCCGCTGCGTCGCGCTGGCGCAGCGATCGGCGATGATGTCGCGCTGGGCATCGGTGATCCTGGTCGAATCCTCGGCGAACAGCCATTCGCAGGCGAAGGCCTCGGGGTTCAGCCGCGCGCGCTTGAGAATCTCGGTGACGGCGGATTGCTGCCCCGGCGGAAAGGTGAATTCCGTCACCCACT
>DATMEX010000085.1:0-12423 GCA_035556455.1 Pseudolabrys sp. | reverse complement strand
TGGGTCCAGATGCGGCTCAACCCGGCGCCGCCGGACCCGGCCCAGCAGATGATCTTCAACTGGATGCCGGTGGTCTTCACCTTCATGCTGGCCTCGTTCCCGGCCGGGCTGGTGATCTACTGGGCGTGGAACAACACGCTCTCGGTGGCGCAGCAGGCCTACATCATGAAGAAGAACGGCGCGAAGATCGAACTGATCGACAACATCAAGGGCACCTTCGCAAGGAAGAAGAAGGAAGCGTAGGCGGGGCGTGCGCCGCTACTGCTGAAAGAAAAAGAGCCGGGCGAAAGCCCGGCTTTTTTTGTGGGGCGAGCGGCAACGCGATACGGACGCGCCGCCCCGGATTTCGCTTCGCTCCATCCGGGCTACGGGACGTTGCCGTCAGTCCGCAAAGACCGCGTCAATCGTTTCCTCATTTTCCGGCGAAAAGGGATTGAGCAATCGCAAGCCGTCAAGCGAGCGGCCGTCCTGCATATCCTCCGTCAGCAGAACCTTGGCGCCAGCGTCGAGCGCCGCAGCGCAAACCACGCAATCCCAGAATTGCAGGCGATGGTCGCGCGCCATGTCGGACGCGGCGGCGATGACAGCGCCCGTGGTCGGCGGCGTCAGAAAAGCCGACTGATAGATAGACACCTGCCGGATCGCTTCATCGAACAGCGCCGGGACGCGGCGCTGCACGACGCGCAAATATTCGCCGAGAACCTGCACCGGAATGACACCGTCGCGCGCCGCCCGCAGAATCAATTCGGCCGCGCGCTTGCCCTTCGCCGACTCCGGCTCAAGCTCGGCATAGATCAGGATGTTGCTGTCGAGCGCGACCCTCATCGCGCGGGATCGTCGCCGTACTTGTCACTCTCGGTGATCGTGCCGACCCTGTAACCGGTCGCGCGTTTGGCGCGCAGGCTCTTGCGCAGCGCTGCAAAGGCCGCCTGCCATTCGGGATCGGACGTCCGATCAGCCGTCTGCGGCGTGATCTTGGCCACCGGCTTGCCGTTCTTGGTGATGAGGATCGTCTCACCGCCTTCGGCGGCCGAGATGACCTGCGAGAAGTTCTGGTTGGCCTGGCGAACGGTCATTTCGCGCATGGGCACCTCATGTTCTACGTTGCAACATATGCTAATCATGCCGGGCCAGCAAGGGTTTGAATAGAGTCCTTGCATGCCGCCGCCGCCGGATTTCGCTACGCTCGTCCGGTTGCAGGGTGACCGGGGAAATCAGATGGACGACGAAGCCGAAATCCGCCGCATTATCGAACGCCAGTTCGCCAGCCTGTGCTGGACGCCCGCCGCATCGGCCGACTGGGCGGCATTCGCCGGCGATTTCATGCCGGGCGCGACGCTGTACCCGGCGGCGCGGCCGTTGCAGGCGCAGACGCCGGACGCTTTCTTGGCGCGCATGAAGGGCGTGGCCGCGAAGATCGCCACCTTTCAGGAAGACCCGCTGGGCATAACCATTAGCGTGTTCGGCAATGTCGCGATCGCGGCGGCCGGCTGCCGCATCACCGAGAACGGCACGGCCGCGACGCGCGGCGCCGAGATGATGTTGTTCGTCAAGGATGACGGCCGCTGGCGCATCGCGGCGCAGGCCTGGGACACAGAGGGCGACGGCAGGACGCTGCCGGCGGCGCTCGCCGGGGAAGCCACGCGTGAGGAAACGTGATAGAGGCGGCGGCAGAACCGAACCTCGTCATGGCCGGGCATAGCCGTTTGAAGAACGGCGTTCTATAGAACGCCTATGTCCCGGCCATCCACGTCTTTAGGCTATGGCAACAAGCAAGACGTGGATGCCCGGCACAAGGCCGGGCATGACGCCGAGTGTGCCGAGGCGTTTTTCCGATGAACGACTACACCCGCGACGAGATCGAGACCGGCCGCAAGCTGTTCAACGTGGACTGGCAGTTCGCCGCCGCCGCGGCGAATCTCGATTCGCTGCCGAAGATGCGCGGCGTCGAGATCGCCTTTGCCGGGCGCTCCAATGTCGGCAAATCCAGCCTCATCAACGCGCTGACCTCGCGCAAGGCGCTGGCGCGCACCTCGCGCACGCCCGGGCGCACGCAGGAGCTGATCTTCTTCAACGGCGGCGGCGAACTGAACCTCGTCGACATGCCGGGCTACGGCTATGCCGCGGCGTCGAAATCGCGCATCGCGCAGTGGACCGACCTGATCGAGCGCTATCTGCTCGGCCGCGCCAACCTCCTGCGCGTCTATGTGCTGATCGACGCGCGCCACGGCATCAAGGACACCGACGTGCCGACCTTCAAGGTGCTCGGCAACGCCGCGGTGAGCTATCAGGTGGTGCTGACCAAGACCGACGAGGTGAAGGCCGCCGATCTGCCGGGGCGCATCGCCGAGGTCGAGGCCGGCATGGCGAAATATCCCTCCGCCTTCCCCACCGTGCTGGCGACGTCGAGCGAGACCGGCGCCGGGCTGCAGGACATGCGCTCGGCGGTGGCAAGGTTACTGAATGAGAGGAAGGGCTGATCCGAGGGCGAGAATTTTAACTCCGTTCGTCCCCGCGAAAGCGGGGACCCAGTCTTAGGCTGCACGTCCGCGAAGCAGATCTGGATCCCCGCTTTCGCGGGGATGAACGGAGAGTGGAGCAACCACTGGAGACGGGAAAAACCATGGATACACTCTTCATCGTTCTCGCCGGGTTGATGGGCGCATCGGGCGTCGTGCTCGCCGCGGCCGGCGCGCATGGCGCGAAAGCCGGGATGGGGCTCGACAGCGCGGCTTATCTCTTGCTGATCCATGCCTGCGCGGTGATCGCCGTCACGCTGGCGACACGCAACGGGCTGACCATGCGGCCGCTCGGGATCGCGGCCAGCGCCGGCTTCGTCATCGGCGCCGCCTTGTTCGCCGGCGACCTTTCGCTGCGCGCCTTCGCCGGGCACCGGCTGTTCCCGATGGCAGCGCCGACCGGCGGCACCATCATGATTTTGGCGTGGCTCGTTGTGGCCATTGCCGCGCTGCTTGCGCGCCGCTAAAACGGCTGCACCATTCATTGGGTCGCGCTTCCGGACGGCGAACCGGTATCCACTTCGCCTGGAAGCGCTCCCACACGAACCAAGGTCGGCCATGAGCCAGTCGAAAGTCGATCCGCAGGAACAGGCGCGCGTGCTCTCCGAGGCGCTGCCGCACATGCAGCGCTATGACGAGGAAATCGTCGTGGTGAAATACGGCGGCCACGCCATGGGCGACGAGACCCTGGCGCAGGATTTCGCCCGCGACATCGTGCTGCTCGAGCAGGCCGCCATCAATCCGGTGGTGGTGCATGGCGGCGGGCCGCAGATCGCGGCCATGCTCAAGAAGCTCGGCATCAAGTCGGAATTCGCCGCCGGGCTGCGCGTCACCGATGCCGCCACCGTCGAGATCGTCGAGATGGTGCTGGCCGGCTCGATCAACAAGCAGATCGTCGGCTACATCAACGCCGCCGGCGGCAAGGCCATCGGCCTGTGCGGCAAGGACGGCAACATGGTGCAGGCCAAGAAGGTCACGCGCACCGTGGTCGATCCGGATTCCATGATCGAGAAGGTGGTCGATCTCGGCTTCGTCGGCGAGCCCGACAAGGTCGATCTCACCGTGCTCAATCACGTGCTCGGCAAGGAGATGATCCCGGTGCTGGCGCCGGTCGCGGCCTCGGCCGACGGCGGCACCTTCAACGTCAACGCCGACACCTTCGCCGGGGCCATTGCCGGCGCGCTCAAGGCCAAGCGCCTCCTGCTGCTCACCGACGTGCCGGGCGTGCTCGACAAGAACAAGAAGCTGATCACCGACCTGTCGGTGGCCGACGCGCGCAAGCTGATCGCGGACGGCACCATCTCCGGCGGCATGATCCCCAAGGTCGAGACCTGCATCTACGCGCTCGACCAGGGCGTCGAGGGCGTTGTCATCATGGACGGCAAGGTGCCGCACGCGGTGCTGCTCGAGCTTTTGACCGACCACGGCGCCGGAACCTTGATGCACAAGTGACGGCCAGGGCCGTCACCGCAAACTCCGCTCATTCCCGCGAAGGCGGGACTCCAGGCAGCGACATTTTCGGCATGTTTTTTGGCTTCTGGACCCCCGCTTTCGCGGGGGTGAGCGGAGTATTGGGCAAGCGCATTCCCCGCCCTACTATCCCCGCATGATTCGCAAAGTCATGATGGCGACGGTCGCGCTCGCCGCGGTTCTCACCGCCACCGCGGCGCGGGCGGACCTCACGCTGTGCAACCGCACCAGTTATCGCATGGACGTCGCGCTCGGGCTCGAGCGCCGCGCGCTGGTGGAGACGCGCGGCTGGATCGCCATCGACCCCGGCCAGTGCAGCAAGGTGCTCGACGGCGAATATGACGCCGACATGAGCTACATCCATACGCGCACGCCAAAGGTCTACGGCTCCGCGCCGCTGCCGCAGAACGGCAATGCCGACCTGTGCGTGCGCGACACGACGTTCCAGATCGCCGACGGCCGCGCCTGCCCGGTCAGCCAGCAGGTGCGGTTCACCGCGGCGCGGCCCTCGGACTCGCCGCGCGGGCCGGTGATCAATCTCGCCGAGGAAGCCGATTACGACGACGCCCAGGCGCGCCTTGCCGGCATCCAGCGCCTGCTGGTCATCGCCGGTTACGACGCCAATCCGATCGACGGTATCCAGGGCGGCAAGACGCAAGCCGCGATCGCCAGGTTCCTCGCCGACCGCAAGCTGCCGGCCGACGCCGTCAATGGCGCGGATTTCTTCGCGACGCTGCTGAGCGCGGCGCAGAGCCCCGAGGGCCACGGCTTTGCCTGGTGCAACGACACGACCTATCCGGTGATGGCAGCGATCGGCACCACGGAGGCCGGCGGCATCGTCACGCGCGGCTGGTACCGCGTCGAGGCCGGGCAATGCGTGCGGCCGGAAATGCGCGGCGAGCAGAAGAAGATCTACAGCTACGCCGAGGCGGTCGACGACAAGGGCGCGGCGCTCAAGAAGAACGGCGTGGCGCTGACCTTCGGCGGCGACGTTGCTTTGTGCACCCGCGACGGCCGTTTCGAACTCGCAGACAACAAGGATTGCGCCGCGCGCGGGCTCAATGCCGCCAATTACGCCGAGGTGGACCTGACCCAGGAACCGGCGAAAACGATCCGTTTCCGGGAGAAGTAGATCATGCACTCCGTTCGCCCCCGCGAAAGCGGGGGCCCAATTCTTCCTGCTTAAGCTCACGTGTGGCGCTCCTGGGTCCCCGCTTTCGCGGGGACGAACGGAAAATGGAGCGCCTGCTTGCGAATTCGATCGGAATGCCGTTTAAGGCCCTTCGTATATAGAAAGGCCTTGCCTCGCATGCCGACCCGCGGCTTTTCCAGCGTCGAAACCTGGGTGTTCGACCTCGACAACACGCTCTATCCGCACCACGTGCTGTGGCAGCGCATCGACGACCGCATCCGCGCCTATGTCGCCGAGTTCCTCAAGGTCTCGGCCGACGAAGCCTTCCGCGTGCAGAAGGATTATTACAAGCGCTACGGCACCACGATGCGCGGGCTGATGACCGAGCACGGCGTCAATCCCGACGAGTATCTCGATTACGTGCATCAGATCGACCACTCGCCGCTCGAGCCGAACCCGGCGCTCGGCGACGCTCTGGAGAAACTGCCCGGCCGCAAACTGATCCTGACCAACGGCACGGTGGCGCACGCAAGCGCGGTGCTCAAGCGGCTGGAGATCGACAAGCATTTCGAGGATGTGTTCGACATCGTCGCCGCCGATCTTGAGCCCAAGCCCAAGGCGGTTACCTATGACCGCTTCCTCAAGCGCCATGGCGTCGATCCGACCAAGGCGGCGATGTTCGAGGATCTGTCGCGCAATCTCGAAGTGCCGCACACGCTCGGCATGACCACGGTGCTGGTGGTGCCGTCGGGCCAGCGCGAAGTGTTCCGCGAGGACTGGGAGCTCGAAGGCCGCGGCGACCCGCATGTCGATCACGTCACCGACGATCTCACCGGCTTTCTGGCGCGGACGCTGGCGGAGCGCTGAGCGCGCCGGCCCGAAAAATGCTCGCGACATTCGTCAGATAGGCCGCGAACGGCGTCCCCGGGTTAAGCGCAGCCGCCAGCTTTGTTTACGCAAATGTAACGGCCAGGCCGCCGCTCCAATCTTGACGGCCTGAGCGCTGGCATACCTAATAATTGCGACAAGCGGGGCGCGCTTTCGTCGGACTATGGCAATGCGAGTGGGCACAGACCCTCGCTTGGCTCTGATGCGTCTGTCCGAAAGCGTCATCGCTCTCGGCAGCGCCGACCTCACGATTTCCAGCATCACGACCGGCAACCGGCGCGGTGAGCACGGCAACGTCCGTGTCATCGCGGCGAATGATGGCGCGCGCGCCGAACGTACCAAAACCAGAATCAAAAAAACGATCACCCGAGGAAACCCCAAGGAGCCGAGACAATGGCCACTGCTTCTCTGATTCAATCGACGTCGCCGCTACGCCATCGATGGACGCAGCTCACCGCCGGCGTGATCTGCATGATCATGATCGCCAACCTGCAATATGGCTGGACGCTGTTCGTTCAACCGATCCAGCAAAAGCACGGCTGGTCGGTTGCGGCGATTCAACTTGCCTTTTCGGTCTTCGTCGCGCTTGAAACCTGGCTGACGCCGCTGGAAGGCTGGATCGTCGACTGGCTCGGCCCGCAGCATGGCCCCAAATTCATGGTTGCGTTCGGCGGTGTGCTGATCGCCGCCGGGTGGATCGTGAATTCGATCGCCGACTCGTTGACGCTGCTCTATGTCGGCGCCGTGCTCGCCGGCATCGGCGGCGGCGCGGTCTATGCGACTTGCGTCGGCCTTGCCGTGAAATGGTTTCCCGATCGCCGCGGCCTCGCCGTCGGGTTGACCGCGGCCGGCTTCGGCGCCGGCGCCGCGCTCACCGTCGTGCCGATCCGCGCCATGATCGACAGCGCCGGCTACGAAAGCGCCTTCTTCTGGTTCGGCCTCGGCCAGGGCGCCATCGTGTTCATGCTGGCCTGGCTGCTGCGCGGGCCCGAGCCCGGCGAACTGAAAATCGCCGCGGCGGCAACCAATCTGGTGCAGACCTCGCGCAGCTACACGCCCGGCGAAATGCTCAAGACGCCGGTGTTCTGGCTACTCTACGCCATGTTCGTGCTGGTCTCCGCCAGCGGCCTGATGGCGACCGCGCAGATCGCGCTCATCGCGCAGGACTTCCACGTCGCCGACACGGCGATCCTGTTCGGCGCGTCGGCGCTGTCGGTGGCGCTGATCGTCGACAATGTCTGCAACGGCGCGGCGCGGCCGCTGTTCGGCTGGATATCGGACCACATCGGGCGCGAATACACCATGGCCATCGCCTTCGGTCTCGGCGCCGTGTCGTACTGGCTGCTCGGCTCGCTCGGCACCGCGCCGTGGGCCTTCGTGGTGTTCGCGGCGCTGATCTTTCTCACCTGGGGTGAGATCTTCAGCCTGTTTCCGTCGACCTGCACCGACTCGTTCGGGCCGAAATTCGCCACGGTGAACCTGGGCCTGCTGTACACGGCCAAGGGCGCCTCGGCGTTCCTCGTGCCGATCGCCAACATCGTCAAGACCCAAACCGGCGGCTGGCATGCGGTGTTCGCGGTGACGGCGCTGATGAACCTCCTGGTCGTGGCGCTGGCGCTGTTCGTGCTCAAGCCGATGCGCTCGCGCGCCACCGCGCACGAAGCGCGGGTGCTGCAGCCGGCGGAGTGAGGCTTCGCCCCGCACACAGCGCGCTCCCTCTCCCCTTTGGGGAGAGGGTTGGGGTGAGGGGGCTACTGAATTCGATAGTTTGTAACCCCTCACCCGCCCGCCTGCGGCGGGCGACCTCTCCCTATGGGAGAGGTGAAGAAGAAGTCACCCAATCCCGCTGACAAACTGCTGCAATTCCGGCGTCTGCGGCGCGGCGAAGACCTCCTTGGGCTTGCCGGATTCATGCACCTTGCCATGATGCATGAACACGAGATGCGTGCCGACATCGCGGGCGAAGCGCATTTCGTGGGTGACGAGAATGAGCGTCATGCCCTCCTTCGCCAGTTGCTCGACGACGCGCAGCACCTCGTTGACCAGCTCGGGATCGAGCGCCGATGTGATTTCGTCGCACAGCAAAACCTTGGGCCGCATCGCCAGCGAGCGGGCAATAGCGACACGCTGCTGCTGGCCGCCCGACAACTGGCTCGGATAGGCGTCCATCTTTTCCGACAGCCCGACCTTGGCCAGCACCTCGGCGGCGATGGCGCGCGCTTCCTTCTTCGGCGTTTTGTTGACGACCGTCGGCGCCAGCATGACGTTCTCGGCGGCGGTGAGATGCGGGAACAGGTTGAACTGCTGGAACACCATGCCGACATGGCGGCGCAATTCGCGCAAATTGGCGTGCACGCCGCCGACCTCGATGCCGTCGGCCAGAATGGCGCCGGACTGATAGGTCTCCAGCCCGTTGATGCAGCGAAGCAGCGTCGATTTGCCGGAGCCCGAGCGGCCGATGATGGCGACGACATCGCCCTTCTTCACCTCGAGCGACACGCCCTTGAGCACTTCGACCGTGCCGTAGCTCTTGCGGACGTCGCGGATGCTAACGAGCGACATTGAGTTTCCCCTCAAGGCGTTTGGCGTACCAGGACAGCGGGAAGCACAGGCAGAAATAGATCAGCGCCACCAGCGCATAGACCAGGAAAGGCCGGAAGGTGGCGTTGTTGATCATGGTGCCGGCCTTGGTCAGTTCGACGAAGCCGATGATGGAGGCGAGCGCCGTGCCCTTGATGACCTGCACCGAGAAACCGACGGTCGGCGCAATGGCGATGCGCATGGCCTGCGGCAGGATGACGTAACGCATCTGC
Source organism: Pseudolabrys sp. (assembly GCA_035556455.1). Lineage (GTDB taxonomy): Bacteria > Pseudomonadota > Alphaproteobacteria > Rhizobiales > Xanthobacteraceae > Pseudolabrys. The sequence continues at coordinate 3,601 of DATMEX010000085.1, read as the reverse complement.
TCGACATAGTTCATGGCGACGCTGGCGGAGGCTTCCCATTGGCCCTTCGGGATTGCCTCGACGCAGCCGCGCCAGATTTCGGTGAGGAAGGCGCTGGTCCACAGCGTGAGCGCGAGGCCCGCCGCCATCCAGGGCGAGACCTCGATGCCGAACAGCGCGACGCCGAAGAAGAACAGGAACAGCTGCATCAGCAGCGGCGTGCCCTGGAAGAATTCGATGTAGAGCTTGGTCGGCACTTCCAGCCATTTGACCTGCGAGGTGCGCAGGAACAGCAGGATGAGGCCGACAATGCCGCCGCCGATGAAGGCGATCAGCGACAAGAGGATGGTCCACTGCGTCGCCCACAGCAGGTTCTTGACGATGATCCAGAGGGAGAAGTCGCTCATGCTATGGCGCCTTCTCGTCCATGGCACAAACCATCCTTCGTCATGGCCGGACTTGTGCCGGCCATCCACGTCTTGGCCACAAGCAAAGAAGGCGTGGATGCCCGCGACAAGCGCGGGCATGACGGAGTAATCATCGTCGGCCCTGCCATCGGCCTACCCCACCTTCACGAAGCGGTCGCCGATGAGGCGCAGCACGTAGCGCAGCACGATGGCGAGCACGAGATAGATGAGCGCGACGACGAGATAGACCTCGAAGGCGCGGAAGTTGCGCGACTGGATGAAGTTCGCCGCGTAGGTCAGATCGGGCGCGGAAATCTGCGACACCACCGCCGAACCGAGCATGACGATGATGATCTGCGACGACAAAGCGGGATAGATCTTGGCGAAGGCCTGGCGCAGCACGATGTAGCGCAGCACTTCGAGCCGGCTCATGGCGAGCGAAACGCCGGCCTCGATATGGCCTTTCGGCACTGCCTCGATGCCGGCGCGGATGATCTCGGTCGAATAGGCGCCGAGATTGATGACCATGGCGAGAAAGGCCGCCGTGGTTTCCGACAATTTCAACCCGAGCGCCGGCAGGCCGAAAAAGATGAAGAACAGCTGGACGATGAACGGCGTGTTGCGGATCAGCTCGACATAGACGCGGACGAGGCCGGCCAGCCACTTCGGCCCGAAGGTCCGCGCCGAGGCCCCGAGCGTGCCGACGGCGATGCCGGCGACGGTGGACACCACGGTGAGCACAATGGTGAACCACAGCCCTGCGGCAAGGTCCTCCCAGTAGGGCAGCAGCGCGGAGAATTCGAGTTTGTAGGTCATGCGAGCCTGTGCTGTCGCATTGGTCCGCGCCACACTCTCCGTTCGCCCCCGCGAAAGCGGGGGCCCAGTCTTCGATCGATACGCTGTACTGGGTTCCCGCTTTCGCGGGAACGAACGGAGATTGAGGTGCTGCCTCAGCCGAACAATACGCCTAGAACCCCGCCGGCAGCGGGTTCTTCAGCCACTTCTCGGAGAACTTGTTGAGCGTGCCGTCGGCCTTCGCCTTGGCGATGATCTCGTTCACCTTGGCCTTCAGCGCCGCCTCGTCCTTGTTGAGGCCGACATAGCAAGGGCTATCCTTCATGATGAACTTGGTGACCGCCGGACGCGACGGGTTCTTCTCGGTGATCGCGGCAGCGACGACGTTGCCGGTGGCAATGAGATCGACCTGACCGGAGACGAAAGCCGCGATCGTGGCGTTGTTGTCCTCGAAGCGCTTGATGGTCGTGTCCTTCGGCGCGTCCTTGGTGATCTCCTGCTCCTCGATGGCACCGCGCGTGGCGCCGATGGTCTTGCCGGCGAGATCCGCGATCTTGGCGACGGCGATGTCCTTGGTGCCGAACACGCCGGAGAAGAACGGCGCATAGGCGTCGGAGAAGTCGATGACCTTCTCGCGCTCGGCGTTCTTGCCCAGCGAGGAAATCACGAGGTCGGCCTTCTTGGTCTGCAGATAGGGAATGCGGTTGGCCGACGTCACCGGGATGATCTCGGCCTTCACGCCGAGCTGTTCGGCAATGTAATTGCCCATATCGACGTCGAAGCCCTGCGGCTTGAGATCGGGACCGGCCGAACCGAACGGCGCGAAATCCTGCGGCACCGCGACCTTGAGCACCTTGGCTTTCAGGATGTCACTGAGCGCATCCGCGCGCGCGGCACCCGATACCAGCGCGACGCCCAACAAACCGGCAGCCACTGCACGAAAAAACGACATGAACACCACTCCTCGCTTGAGACATCCAGAGATGCCCAAGTTTCAAGCAAGCGGTGTGCCATGCGTGTTTAGGGCACCCAGGCCGGGCGCGGCGAAGGCGACGGAAAACCCTGTTCCAGCACGACAAAATGCGCCGAACGCGGCACGCCGGCTTCGCCCTGGATTTTCACGATGTCCTGCGGACAGGCGGAAAACGCGACGTAACAATCCATATCGGCGCGCAAGGTGATGTAATCGCCGGGTTTGGTGAGCGCCGGGCCGGTGTTGAGCGAGCGGCCGTCGCTTGTCACCGCGATGTTCATAAAGACATTGAAGGACGCCAGGATCGGCATCGGCGGCTCAATGCCGAATTCGCGCATGCCCTCGAACATGTTGTCGAGGCAGTTGCGATGGTACTCCTTGACGCCGAGGCGCTCGTAGCGGTGCTTGTCGCAGGCGGCCATGAAGGTGTCATGCACGCCGGGCGAGGTGTCCTCGACGATGGTCAGGATCGGGTTGCGCTTCATCGTGACGAAGGTGTCGCCGACGATGGGGTTGAGGCGCTGCAGCCAGACGCGCGTCGCCTCCATGCTCATGTGGTCGGTGAGATCGGCGGCGTTCCACGCCCAGCAATCGACCACCTGGGTGCCGTGGGTGTTGATCAGGCGAACCGCCTGACCCTTTTTCAGCTTGAGCGCCTTGCCGTGGCGGGCGGGAATTTCGGTCAGCGTGTCGGTCTGCATGCGCCGCTTATAACGCCGCGCCGCGACGCGCGGCAACGGTCACGCCGCATCCTGATCGTCGCCCGATCCACCGGGCTTGCCGACATAGCGCAACTGACGCTGCGGCAGCGGGATGGTGAAGCCGGCGGCCTCGAGCGCGGACTTGCCCTGCCCGGTCAGGCCGCGAAACACGGTCCAGTAATCGGCATTGGCCGCCCAGCAGCGCAGCCGCAGCACCACGGCGTCGGGCGTGAGTTCATCGACGAACGTCATGGGCTCGGACGGCACCTTGAGCACCATCGGGTTGCTGCTGGCGAGATCGAGCAGCACCTGCTGGCCCTGTTGCGCGTCGTTCTCGTAGGCAATGCGGAATTTCAGATCGACGAGGCGTGTCGGCAGGCGCGAGTAGTTGATGATGCGCTTGTTCCAGAGCTCCGAGTTCGGCACGAACAAATAGATGCCGTCCCACGAATGCAGTTCGCTGGCGAACAGGCCGACATCCTTCACCGTGCCGGCGACGGTGCCGGTGTCGATGTAATCGCCGACGCGGAACGGCCGCAGCCACAACAGCATCATGCCGGCGGCGATGTTCGACAACGTGCCCTGCATGGCAAGGCCGATGGCGAGGCCGGCGGCGCCCAGCGCGGCGATGATGCTGGTGGTCTGAATGCCGAGCTGGCCGAGCACCGCGACAATGACCAGCACCAGGATGCCGTAACGCACCAGTGTGGCGACCACGCCGCCCAGCGTGGGATCGATGCGCGACT
>DATMEX010000084.1:0-4825 GCA_035556455.1 Pseudolabrys sp. | reverse complement strand
ACGTCATCGACGCCAGCGCCCTCAACAAGACCAAGAAGGGCGTGCGCATCATCAACTGCGCCCGCGGCGGTCTGGTCGACGAGAACGCGCTGCGCGCCGCGCTCGATTCAGGCCACGTCGCCGGCGCCGCCTTCGACGTGTTCGTCACCGAGCCCGCCACCGAGAACGTGCTGTTCGGCCACCCCAACGTCATCTGCACGCCGCATCTGGGCGCCTCGACCACCGAAGCGCAGGAGAATGTCGCGCTGCAGGTTGCCGAACAGATGGCCGACTATCTGATGACCGGCGCCATCACCAACGCCATCAACTTCCCTTCGATCACCGCGGAAGAAGCGCCCAAGCTCAAGCCCTTCGTCGATCTGGCCGAGAAGCTCGGCTCCTTCGCCGGCCAGCTCACCGAAACCGGCATCACCAAGGTGCAGATCGCCTATGAAGGCGCGGTGGCGCAGATGAACACCCGCGCGCTCACCTCGGCGGCGCTCGCCGGCCTGCTGCGGCCGATGCTCGGCGACGTCAATGTCGTCTCGGCGCCGGTCATCGCCAAGGAACGCGGCATGATCATCGAGGAGACGACGCGGCAGGTCGCGGGCGATTACGACAGCCTGATCACCGTCACGCTCGTGACCGAGCGGCAGACCCGCCACATCTCGGGCACCGTGTTCGCTGACGGCCGTCCGCGTATCGTCAACATCAAGGGCATCCGCATGGATGCGGAATTCGCGCCGTCCATGGTCTACATCACCAACCTCGACAAGCCGGGCTTTATCGGCAGTTTTTCCGGCACGCTCGGCGAGGCGAACATCAACATCGCGACCTTCCATGTCGGCCGCGAATCGCCCGGCGGCAATGCCATCGCGCTGATCGAGATCGACGGCGATCTGCCGGAAAACGTGATGGCCCGGGTCCGCGCTTTGCCGCAGGTGCAGAGCGCCCGAGCCTTGCACTTCTAAGAAAGCGCGGCGCTTCCAGGCGGAAACGACCTCATCCCGGCCCTTCAAATCGGGGCCGGGAAGCGGTATCATTGTTTATGACCAAGCTCCTTCAGGAAGCGCTTGATGCCGTGCGGCTTTTGCCGCCGGAGAATCAGGACGAGATCGCCCGCGCCATGCTGGCACTGGCGGGACGTGACGGCGGGGCCGAAGAGATCGATCCGGCTCATCTGGCCGATGTGCTGGAAAGTCTGGCACAAGCCAGACGAGGCGAGTTTGCAACCGATGCTCAAATCGAGGCGGCGTTTCGTCGCTTCGACCGATGAAGCTGCGCTTTACTCCGCGCGCTACCGAAAATCTCACTGATATTGGCAATTATCTGAGCGACCGTAATCCGGCAGCCGCGCGTCACGTTCGTGCTGCCATTTACGAGGCGTTACAGAACCTGCTGTTGTTTCCTGCCGCCGGCAGGCTCCAAACAGTCGGCCGGATTCGCAAACTTGTGACGTCCAAATACGCCTACCTCATCTACTACCTGCACGACGAGGTGGCTGATGAGGTTGTTGTTCTCAACATCAAGCATCCCGCCCGCGCCCGTGAGCACGTGGATCGCTGAGTGCGGTGCTTCCGGACAAAGCAGGACGGCCGCGGATGATCTCCGCGGCCGTCCTGCTTTGGCGAGGGGAAAATTACCGCCGCGCCCTTATCCCGCAAGAAAGCGGCCACAGGGAAACCCCAATCTCCATCATCCTTCCAGCATCGATTTTTCTGGGAGGGTTCACATGCATTGCCTGCTTCTGTCGCCGCGCCGCGTCATGGCGTCCATCGCCATCGCCGCCAGCTTCGCCGCCCCGGCTTTTGCCGCCGAACTTGAAGCGTCCTCGCGCATCGACAGCGTGACGGTCTATCCCGACGGCGCCACGGTGACGCGGCTCATCAATATCGAGCTGGCGGCCGGCGATCACACCGTCTTGGCGCGCGACTTTCCGCTGTCGCTCGATCCGGCGTCGCTGCGCGTCGAAGGCGAGGGCGCCGGCCTGACCATCGGCGCCATCGATGCCGGTGTGCCGCGCGCGCTGCCGCCGGCCAATCTTCCCGAGATCGATCAGCGCATCGAGAAGTTGCGCGACCAGCGCGCCGAACTCGACGGCGCCATCGCGGCGGCGCAGGCGCGCCGCCAGTTCGCCGAGAACTTTGCGCAGAATTCGCCCGCCGCCCTTGGCGACAAGGACCGCGCGCGCCCGATCGCCGAATGGCGCGAGGCCTTCGCGGCAGTGGCCGAGGAAGTCGCCGCTGCCGATGGTGCGGTGCGCGAAGCGAAAATGAAACAGCGCGATATCGATCGCGACCTGGCGCGGCTGGAAAGCGAGCGCCGCGCCAATCCGCCGCGCAAGATCGATCTGCGCATCGGCGTGGTTGCCGGCGAGGCCGCGCGCGCGACCTTGCGCGTCACCTATGTCGTGCGCGACGCGCGCTGGGTGCCGCTCTATGACGCGCGGCTCGACACCGGCGCCAAGGGCGGCAAGCCGTCGCTTGAACTCGTCCGCCGCGCCGAAGTGGTGCAGGCGACCGGCGAGGACTGGAGCGACGTCGCGCTTGCGGTGTCCACCGCGCGCACCGCGAAAGGCGGCAATGCGCCGGAGTTGCGGCCGCTGCTGGCGCAGTTTCTCGCGCCGCCGCCTGCGGCGGCCGCCTACGAAAAGCGCGACATGCTGGCCAGCGCGCCGAGTCCGATGCGGCCTGAGGCAATGCCCGCGCCGGCGCGCGAGCAGGAAGCGGCCTTTGAGGCCGGAGGCTTCCAGGCCGTGTTCCGCGTGCCAGGCCGCGTCAGCATGATGGCGCAGCAGGGTGCGAGGAGCTTCCGCCTCGCCGCCGCCACCATCGCGCCGGAGCTGATTGTCCGCGCCGTGCCGGCGCTCGACGCCACCGCGTTTCTGGAGGCCGGTTTCCGCAATGCCGAGGAAACGCCGCTGTTGCCCGGCCGCGTCGCGCTGTATCGCGATGGCCTTTATGTTGGCCGCTCGCAGGTGGCGCTGACGCCAAAGGACGAGCATGTGCGGCTTGGCTTCGGCGCCGACGATCAGGTGAAGATCACGCGGACCGTGGCGCGCAAGCAGGAAGGCAGCGCCGGCATCATCGGCTCGTCGAAGACCGACGAGCGCGAGTTCAAGATCTCGGTGCGCAACGGCCACTCGTTCCCGATCAAGGTCAGCATCGCGGACCAGGTCCCGGTCAGCGAGGCGGCCGACATCGTCGTCGAGCTGCTGCCGTCTTCGACGCCACCAACCGCGCGCGATGTGCGCGATCGCCGCGGCGTGCTCGAATGGGCATTCGAGGCGGCGCCCGGCGAAGCCCGCGATATCAAGCTCGGCTGGCGCGTGAAATGGCCGAAGGACAGAGCGGTGGTGCTGTCGCCGGCGGGGTAACACCGCCGGTCATTCCGGGCGCTCGCGAAAGCGAGCGAACCCGGAATCCAGCGATGAATTCTGAGCACAGGGCTGGATTCCGGGTTCGCGCCTCCGGCGCGCCCCGGAATGACCTGGTGATGATGCGGCCGCATCCTACTCAACCCAATCGCCGTCATAATCCGTTAGTCGCTTTGACCTAGGTCATGGGACAGCCGGCCCGGATTGGCCTAGGTTATGAGCGCCATGGACGAACAAACATTCCCGACTGTCATGGACGCGGCTGCGGCGGATGCTGCCGCTGCGCCGGCGCCGTTCCAGCATCCCGTGCCGGCCGTGGTGCCGGTCGCGCAGCCGCCGGCCGCCGCGAAAGTGACGCCGCCGGAGCCGGCCGATTTCGAGCCTGCCGATGGGCTCGACCGCCGCGATGCTTATGCCGTCACGGCGCTGGGCGATGTCATCGACCGCGCCCAGCACGCCGCCGTTGCGCGCCTCACCATGGGCCTGTCGCCGACGGCATTGACCGAAGCCTACATGGACTGGGCTATTCATCTGGCCAGCCAGCCTGGCAAGCGTCTGCAACTGATCGACAAGGCGCTGCGCAAGTCGACGCGTCTGGCGCAATACGTCAGCAGTGGCGCGCTCAAGGGCGAGCCTTGCGAGCCTTGCATCAAGCCGCTGCCGCAGGATCACCGCTTCGACGGCGAGGACTGGAAGAAGTGGCCGTACAATGTGATGTCGCAGGCCTTCCTGCTCAATCAGCAATGGTGGCACAACGCGACCACGGGTCTGCGCGGTGTCAGCAAGCAGCATGAGAAGATGGTGGAGTTCACCTCGCGCCAGGTGCTCGACATGTTCGCGCCGTCGAACTTTCCGCTCACCAATCCCGAGATCATGCGCAAGACGATCGAGACCGGCGGGCAGAATCTCGCCGCCGGCTTTCAGAATTTCCTGCAGGACTGGGAGCGCAAGCAGAGCGGCAAGAAGCCGGTCGGCACCGAGAACTTCGTCGTGGGCCGCGATGTCGCGGTGACGCCGGGCAAGATCGTCTATCGCAACCGGCTCATCGAACTGATCCAGTATGCGCCGGCGACCGCCGAAGTGCGGCCGGAGCCGATCCTCATCGTGCCGGCGTGGATCATGAAGTATTACATTCTCGATCTGTCGCCGCACAATTCGATGGTGAAATACCTGACCGAGCAGGGCTTCACCGTCTACATGGTTTCGTGGAAGAATCCGGACGCCGACGATCGCGACCTCGACATGGAGGATTACCGCACACTCGGCGTCATGGCGGCGCTCGACCGCATCGGCGAGATCGAACCGGGGCGGAAGGTGCATGCCGTCGGTTATTGTCTCGGCGGCACCTTGCTGTCGATCGCGGCGGCGGCGATGGCGCGCGACCACGACGAGCGTCTGCAGACGGTGACCTTGCTCGCGGCGCAGACCGATTTCACCGAAGCCGGCGAGATGATGCTGTTCATCAGCGAG
>DATMEX010000083.1:0-158801 GCA_035556455.1 Pseudolabrys sp. | reverse complement strand
CAAGGTGCGCCGGGACCGAGCGGTTTGGACCTGCCGGGAGGGGAATTTGCGCCGCATCTCCGACGCCCCTTGCCGGCCACCGCTCCCCGCCCCGCATCTGAAGATGCTGTACAGACACCCCTCGGTAGTTGGGGCGGGATGGATGGGAATATAGGGCTAGGCAGCAGAGCAAGTCAATAGTCCTAGGAATATTAATTTGACGGTGGAGCCCCGTCATTCCCGGGACGGTGCGAAGCACCGGGCCCGGAATCCATAACCCCTGCTGCGGCGTATGGATTCCCGGCCCGCCACTGCGTTGCGTCCCGGAACGACGGGGGAATCCCCGCATCCGCCGGCGTGCGAACCGCACTCTCAAGTTCCATAAGATAATATCTTTACTATCGTATCCGGTGCCCTCATACTCCGCAGGCGCCCCGCGAGATGCCGGCCCGACAGAGGCCGCGCCCGGGGACGCGACAGGAGGACGCCGATGCCGCGCAGCAGCGCCAAGACGGCTACCGGAATGCCGGTCGCCATGAGCGGCCAGCTCACTGCGCGCATCATGTTCGCCGGCCGCGCCTCTTCCCTCTCGGCGCAAATGGTCGCCGACGTGCGCGACCAGCTCTTCGCCAAGAAGCTCAAGCCCGGCGATTTCCTCGGCAGCGAGAAGGAGCTCGCCGCCCGCTTCGGCACCAGCCGCATTGTCGCGCGCGACGCGCTGCGCACGCTGGAAGCGCTCGGCATTGTTGAAATCCGCATGGGCAAAGGCGGCGGCGCCCGCATCGCGCACGGCAATCCGCGGCTGTTCGCCGAGGCGCTCGCGGTGCAGCTCGATCTGGCCGGCGTGTCCGCCGCCGAAATCATGGATGTGCAGCGCGCCATCGAAACGCTCGGCGCAGAACTTGCCGCCGAACATGCCACCGCCCAGGACATCGCGAAGCTGCGCCAGTTGCTTGCCGACGCCGAAGCGGCGATGGACGATCTCGATGCCTTCACGCGGCTGTCGCGCGACTTCCATCTCGCGGTGGCCGAAGCCTCGCACAATCGCGTCATCGTCGTGCAGCTTCTGTCGCTCGAACACATCTCATGGCCGCGGCGCAACGCGACGGCAACGCCAAAGCTCGCCCGCCACATCATCGATACCCATGCCAAGCTCCTCGACTTCATCGAGATGCGCGACGCCAGTGCGGCGCGCGCGCTGATGAACGACCACGTCAAGATGATCCGCGCCCGGCGCGTCGCCGAGCACGGGCATGAGCACGAAGCCCCCGAAGAGGGGCGGTGTTGTTGAGCCGCCGCAAACTCGGCGCGCTCCCTCTCCCCTGTGGGGAGAGGGTTGGGGTGAGGGGGTTCCTGACTGTCGAACTCAGTAACCCCTCACCCGGCGCGCTATGCGCGCCGACCTCTCCCTATGGGAGAGGTGAAGATGCGGAGCAAGCATCGTCGTGAGAGCGAAAAGATAAGCGACAACAAAGGGAGCAAACGCATGGCCAAGTTCATCATCGAACCGCATTTCCGCCTGCAGGAATGGGTGGCGGACCAGAAGGGCTATTTCACCGACGAAGGGCTCGACTACGAATTCCGCGAACTGATGCGCGCGACCGATGGCAAGCAGCACGACAAGGGCAGCAAAGGCGCGTTCCAGTCCTTCGAGGAAGGCCGCAAGGCCAGCGTGTCCTGCGCCTGCCACTGGACCGTGAACGTCGCCGCTTCGAACGGCCACGGCCGCATGCTCACCGATGTCTATTCGGTGGCGACGGCCGGCATCTTCGTCGCGCCGGATTCGCCGATCAAGAAGCCGGAGGATCTCGCCGGCGTGCCGATCTCGGTCGGCTATCAATCCGGCAGCCACTACGCCACGGTGCAGGCGCTCGAGCAATTCCTCAAGCCGGCCGACATCAACCTGCGCTACGAGACCGGCATGCTGTTCAAGCGCATGGAGCATCTGTTCGACGGCACCGCGCCGGCAGTGCATCTGTTCAACGGGCCTTATTACTTTGCCGAGCAGCTCGGCTATCGCAAGGTGATCGACGCCACCTTCATGATCGGCACCATGATCCACGGCGACCCGGACGCGGAAGACCTGCGCAAGTTCTTCCGCGCGCTGCGCCGCGCCCAGCGCGACATCGACCTGCGGCCCGAACTCTACACGCACTTCTACAAGAACGAATTCCCCGACCGCTTCCACGCCAGAATGGACACGCGCCGCTGGGGCCCCGGCGAGCGCCTGGTGTTCGAGCCCTACACCAAGGAAGTCTACGAAGAGTCCTTCGAGTGGATCGCCGCGCACGGCATATTCCCGGAAGGCGGCATGGGCAGCGGCCAGTACGAACGCGCGACCTTGTCACTCGCCTGAGGCCGGCCGCGACCCTCAAGGCGCCGCCTTCTGCGACGAAAGGCCTAGAGCGAGGAGAGAACGGCTGCGGCAAATGGCGCGGCCGTTCGATTCCTGCAAGGTGAGGTTCGATTCTTACAAGCCGGCCGGACGCCCGGGCTTTCCATCGCCCGGGCGCTCGGGCAATATCCTCCGCGAAATCGACAAGATACGCCGCCGGCTGAACGGCGCGCATTGACCGGAGGAAACCTGCGATGAAAACCATGTTCTATGCCAGCGCGGCCGCGGCCGTCCTGGCTTTCGTTTCGACGGCCCAGGCCCAGGACACCGTCAAGATCGGCGTCATCCTGCCCTATTCGGGTCAGTTCGCCGACGGCGCCAAGCAGATGGACGCCGGCATCAAGCTCTATATGAAGATGAACGGCGACACCGTCGCCGGCAAGAAGATCGAGATCATCCGCAAGGATGTCGCCGGTCCGCAGCCGCCGGTCGCCAAGCGCCTCGCGCAGGAACTGGTGGTGCGCGACAATGTCGACATCCTCGCCGGCTTCCTCCTGACGCCGAACGCCATGGCCGCCGCCGACATCTCGGCCGAAGCCAAGAAGTTCATGGTCATCATGAACGCGGCAACCTCGATCATCACCACCAAGTCGAACTATTCGGTGCGCACCTCGCACACGCTGCCGCAGGTGTCGGCGACGATGGGCGCCTGGGCGGCCAAGAACGGCGTCAAGAAGGCCTACACCATGGTCTCCGATTACGGCCCCGGCCATGACGCCGAGACCGCGTTCCAGGGCGCGCTCAAAGCGGCCGGCGGCGAGAGCGTCGGCGGCGTGCGCATGGCGGTCGCCAATCCGGACTTCTCGGCCTACGTCCAGCGCGCCAAGGACCTCAACCCGGAATCGATCTTCGTGTTCATCCCGGGCGGCGCGCAGCCGGCGGCGATCGGCAAGGCCTTCGCCGAACGCGGCATCGACAGCAGCAAGACCAAGATCCTCGGCACCGGCGAACTGACCGACGACTCGGCGCTGGCCAACATGAACGACACCGCGCTCGGCATCATCACCGCCTGGACCTACGATCACAATCACAAGTCCGCGCTCAACGAGAAGTTCGTCGCCGAGTACAAGAAGGACAACAACGGCGAGAACCCGAACTTCTTCGTCGCCGGCGGCTATGACGGCATGCACCTCATCTACGAGGCGCTGAAGAAGACCGGCGGCAAGACCGATGGCGACTCGCTGATCAACGCCGCCAAGGGCATGAAGTGGGAAGCGCCGCGCGGCCCAATGATGATCGATCCCGAGACCCGCGACATCGTGCAGACCATCTATATCCGCAAGGTCGAGAAGGTCGGCGGCAAGCTGGTCAATGTCGAGTTCGACAAGGTCGAGAACGTCAAGGACCCGGTCAAGGCCGCTATGAAGTAAGGCCGCTCAACAGCCTGCGACTGACGGGGCGGCCCAACGGCCGCCCCGTTGCGCGACGGGACGGGAGTGGGACGCGCGGCGAACGCTGCGACATTTACCGCGCTGCGCCGCAGCGAGCGCAGAAATCAGTGCCAAGCCCGTCAAATCTTGCTATTGGCCAGTTAGTACCATTTGGCCCCGCAACCATCCCGGGGCCGGCATCCGGAACGACACGGGCGACACACATCTCAAGGGCGTAACGCAACAGCCATGCTTCCTCCCGTCTTCGGCGTCCTGTTCGACGGCATTGCCTACGGCATGCTCCTGTTCCTGCTGTCGGTCGGGATGTCGGTCACGCTCGGCCTGATGAACTTCGTCAATCTGGCGCACTGCGCCTTCGGCATGCTCGGCGCCTATGTCACCGTCATGCTGATGAAGAACTTCCACTGGAATTTCTTCGCCACCCTGCCCTTCGCCTTCCTGTCCGCGGCGCTGGTGAGCGTGATCGTCGAGCGCACTTTGTATCGGCGGCTGTACCGCGCCACCGATCTCGACCAGGTGCTGCTGACCATCGGCCTCGCTTTCATTTCGGTCGCCGCCGCGGCGTGGTTCTTCGGCACGACGCAGCAGCCGGTCGCCATGCCGAGCTATATGCGCGGCTCGATCGGCTTCCTCGGCCTGAACATCGGCATCTACCGCCTTTTCCTGATCGCGGTCGGCATCGTGGTCACCATCCTGCTGGTGATGACCCTCGAACACACCAGCTTCGGCGCGCAGGTTCGCGCCGCCGTCGATAACCAGCGTATGGCGCGCGGCCTCGGCATCGACGTCGATCGCACCTTCGCCGTCACCTTCGCACTTGGCTCAGGCCTTGCCGGTCTCGGCGGCGCGCTGGCCATCGAGATCGTCGGCCTCGATCCGCATTTCGCCTTCGTCTATCTCGTTTATGTGCTGATCGTGGTGTCGGTCGGCGGCCTCGGCTCGATCGCCGGTTCCTTCGCGGCGGCGTGTCTCATCGGCATCAGCGATATCGCCGGCAAATACTACGTGCCCGAGCTCGGCGGCTTCCTGATCTATCTGGTGATGGTGGCGGTGCTGATGTGGAAGCCCGCCGGCCTGTTCGGGAAGCGCTCATGACAACGCTCGATCGAACCCACGCCATGACGCCGCAGACCTACATGCAGAGCCTGAGCCGCTGGCGCGCGCTCGAGATCGCCTTCTGGCTGGCGACCTTGCTGCCGTTCTGGCTGTTCCCGACCTATCTGTCGCTGGCGAGCCAGATCGCCATCACCGCGCTGTTCGCGCTGTCGCTCGACCTCATCCTCGGTTATGCCGGCATCGTCTCGCTCGGCCACGCCGCCTTCTTCGGCCTTGGCGCCTACTCGGCCGGCATCTTCGCCAAATTCGTCTGGGGCGAGCCCTTCAGCGGCCTGCTGGTTGCGGCGCTGGTGGCGGGCGTGGTCGGTTTTGCCTCGAGCTTCATCATCTCGCGCTTCCGGCATCTGACGCTGATCATGATCACGCTCGGCCTCGGTCTGCTGCTGCACGAGGCGGCGAACAGCGCGAGCTGGCTGACCGGCGGCTCGGACGGCCTGCAGGGCGTGTCGATCCAGCCAATATTCGGCGTCTACAAGTTCGATCTCTACGGCTACACCGCCTACGGCTACGCGCTCGGCGTGCTGTTCCTGTGCTTCCTATTCACACGCCACCTGATCAATTCGCCATTCGGCCTGGCGCTGCGCGGCATCCGCGAAAACTTCACGCGCATGCCGGCGATCGGCGCCGACAGCCGCGCCCATATCCGCAAGGTCTATACGATCTCGGCGATCATCGCCGGCATCGCCGGCGGCATTCTGGCGCAGACCACCGAGACGGTTGCGCTCGAAGTGCTCAGCTTCGAACGCTCCGCCGACGTGCTGGTGATGCTGGTGCTGGGCGGCGCTGGACGGCTCTATGGCGGTCTGATCGGCGCCGGCGTGTTCCTGGTCGCGCGTGATCAGTTCTCCGGCATCAATCCGCAGTACTGGTACTTCTGGATCGGCATTCTTCTCGTGGTGGTGGTGATGCTGTTGCCGAACGGCATTCTCGGCGGCCTGTCGAAACTCACGGCGCGCTGGAGGCGCAAATGAGCGCGCAACCCGTGAAAGGCACCGTCGCCTTGTCGGCGCGCGGCGTGCAGAAGAGCTTCGGCTCGCTGGTCGTAGCCCGCGACATCAATATCGACCTGCCGGTTGGCGCGCGTTACGCGCTGATCGGACCTAACGGCGCCGGCAAGACCACGCTGATCAACCTGATGACCGGCATGCTCGTGCCGAACGCCGGCCAGATCACGCTCGGCGGCGAGGACGTGACGGCGATGAAGCCGCAGGACCGCGTCAAACGCGGCCTCGCCCGCACCTTCCAGATCAACACCTTGTTCGCGGGGCTGAACCCGCTGGAGGCCGTGACGCTGGCGGTGTGCGAACGCCGCGGCATCGCCGGCCGCTTCTGGCAGAACATCGCGCGCGACAAGGACGCCATCGAGGAAGCCTACGAAATCCTCGTCAAGCTCAAGCTCGGCGACGCCGCCTATCAGACCACGCGCGAACTGCCCTATGGCCGCCAGCGCCTGCTCGAAATCGCGCTGGCGCTCGCCACCAAGCCGAAGGTACTGCTGCTCGACGAGCCGGCGGCCGGCGTGCCGCATGAAGAATCCGGCGAGATTTTCGAAGTCGTCGCCGGACTTTCCGACGAGCTGACCCTGTTGTTCATCGAGCACGACATGCATGTCGTATTCCGCTTCGCCACCCACATCATCGTGCTGGTCGGCGGCGCCATCTTCACGCAAGGCTCGCCCGCCGAAATCTCGTCGGACCCCGGCGTGCGCGAGGTCTATCTGGGGACGCGCAAACATGGATAAGTGTCTTGGCTGACTGCGGCCCACTCCTGAAGTTGCAGAAGGTCACCGCGGGCTATGGCGACGCGGTGGTGCTCAACGACGTTTCGCTGGAGATCCCCGACCACAGCGCGCTGGCCGTGCTCGGCCGCAACGGCGTCGGCAAATCGACGTTGATGCTCACCATCATGGGCTTCACCCAGATGCGCGCCGGCCAGGTGTTCTGGCGTGGCCAGGATATCTCGCGGCAGCCGCCGCACTGGCGCGCCAACCACGGCATCGGCTGGGTGGCGCAGGAGCGCGAGATTTTCCCGTCGCTGTCGGTGGAGGAAAACCTCACGGTCGCCGCGCGCGCCGGCGAGTGGAACCTCGACACCATCTACAAGGTGTTTCCGCGCCTCAACGAGCGCAAGCGCAACATGGGTAACCAGTTGTCCGGCGGCGAGCAGCAGATGCTGGCGATCGCCCGCGCGCTGATGACCAATCCGTCGCTGCTGCTGCTCGACGAGCCGTTCGAGGGCCTTGCCCCCGTCATCGTCGAGGAGCTGATCGGCGCGGTGAAGCAGATGCTGGCGGGGCAGAAGCTCGCCATCGTGCTGGTGGAGCAGCACACCGATATCGCGCTGGAACTGACCGAGAACGCCATCGTGCTGGAGCGCGGGGCGGTGATGCACCGGGCACCCTCGGCCGAACTGCAGACGGATACCGAGACGCTGGAGCGCTATGTCGGCCTGCGGGTCGCGGCGGAGCATTGAACTTCCTTTCCCTCCCCCCGCGAAAGCGGTGGGGAGGGTCGGTGAGCGTCGCCTTGCGACGCGAACCGGGGTGGGGGGCCTAGCCTAAGAGCCCCCACCCCCGACCCCTCCCCACTGCTCGTTTCGCTCGCGGGGGAGGGGAGAAGAAAGACAGGCGTCTTGACCCGGTCGCTGCGCTCTTGCTTTATCAGCCCCCATGACCACCGACGCCCATTTCCTCGACCGCGACACCATCGCCGAACTGACCGCGCGCATGTATCTCGACACCGGCGCGGTGCGGTTCATGGCCGACAAGCCCTTCATCTTCACCTCCGGCTGGGCGAGCCCGGTCTATAACGACTCGCGCTGGCTGATCTCCTTCCCGGACGTGCGCAGCGCGATCATGGGCTACATGGTCAACGCCATCGATCGCGACATCGGCCGGGCCAAGCTCGACGCGGTGGCCGGCGGCGAGACCGCGGGCATTCCCTTCGCCGCCTGGGTCGCCGACCGCATGCACCTGCCGATGCAATATGTGCGCAAGAAGCCCAAGGGCTTTGGCCGCGGCGCGCAGATCGAGGGCGAGCTCAAGCCCGGCCAGAACGTACTGCTGGTGGAAGACCTCGCCACCGACGGCCGCAGCAAGGTCAACTTCGTCAAGGCCATCCGCGACGCCGACGGCGCCTGCGACCACTGCTCGGTGATCTTCTTCTACAATATCTACAAAGAAGGCGAGAAGGTCCTCGGCGATCTCGGCGTCAAGCTGCATTACCTGACGACCTGGCGCGACGTGCTGCGCGTCGCCAAGAAGATGGACCGCTTCGAGCCGAAGATGCTGGCCGAGGTCGAGAACTTCATCAACGATCCGGCCGGCTGGTCGAAGGCCCATGGCGGCGTGAGCACGGCGGCGGAGTAAATACACACTCCGTCATGCCCGGCCTTGTGCCGGGCATCTACGTCTTTCTTTTTATTGATAATTGCAAGCAAGACGTGGATGGCCGGGTCAAGCCCGGCCATGACGGCGGCGGATTTTCACCACCGCCAGATCGAGCGCCGAGAGAAACCGTGACACATCCTGCCGCGACAAAGGCGGCGGGCCGCGCGTCACGGCGCCGGCGCTGCGCAGATCCGCCATCAGGTTGCGGCTCGCCAGCGCCATGCCGATGGCGTCGTCGTCGAACACCTTGCCGGTCGACGACAAAACGCTGGCGCCATTCTTGACGCAGCGCGCCGCCAGCGGAATGTCGGCGGTGATGACGATGTCACAAGCGCCCGCCCGCTCCGCGATCCAGCCGTCGGCGACGTCCGGCCCTTCCGGCACGATGACGCGCTCGATCAGCTCGCTGCGCGGCACGTTCATGAACGAATTGGCGACGATGAAGACCTTGAGCCCGTAGCGCTCGGCTACCCGGTACACCTCGTTCTTGACCGGGCAG
Organism: Pseudolabrys sp.; assembly: GCA_035556455.1. GTDB lineage: Bacteria > Pseudomonadota > Alphaproteobacteria > Rhizobiales > Xanthobacteraceae > Pseudolabrys. Next base: position 150,033 of record DATMEX010000083.1, on the reverse strand, counting down.
GCATCGGCATCGACGAAAATGCGGATGATGGGCGTTGCGGGCTCTTCCATGAAATCAGCGGTCATGATCCAATTGCGGTGCCGAGGGAGGCATCAATGGCCAAGAAACGCGCCAAGACAAGGAAAAAGCTGCCCAAGCTCGCTCAGCCGCGCAAGGCGGCCAAGCCCAATGCGCGCCGCGCCGTATCGGCGAAGACCCGGCCCAAGAAGCCGAAGCAGAAGTTCCACGTCAGCCATCACAATGAGGCCGACTTCGACCAGGGCTTGCGCACCTATGCGAAGTATCGCGACCTCGGCCTTGCGCTTGCCACCTCCGGCATGGTGCAGGCGCATGTGATCCGCTTCATTCCGCCCTTCAAGGCGGAGGATGTCGCGCATCCGCATTTCCACGATGTGGATCTGCAGATGATCTATGTGCTGAAGGGCTGGTACAAGACCGAGTTCGAAGGCGAAGGCGTGCACACCTTCGAGGCGGGCGCCTGCTGGATCCAGCCGCCGAAGATCAAGCACACCGTGCTCGGCTATTCCGACGACTGCGAGCTCTTGGAGATCGTGCTGCCGGCGGAGTTCGAGACGGTGATGCTGGAGAAGTAGATGCTCTCTTATCCCTCCCCTGAAAGGGGAGGGTCGATTGCACCGTAAGCGCGTTCACGCGCGTCTTTGACGCGCTATGGTGCAATCGGGGTGGGGTAACCTATCGACCTAACTCAGACACCCCACCCGGCTCGCTAACGCTCGCCACCCTCCCCGCAAGCGGGGAGGGATAAGAAGGTCACTCCACATCGTCATCCGACAGCACGCGGTGCGCCGCGCCTTCCATGTCGTTGTACTGGCCGCTCTTGAGCGCCCAGAGGAAGGCGAACAGGCCGAGCAGGCCGAGGCCGAGCGCCAGTGGCAAGAGATAGATGATGACATTCATGGCGTGCTCGTTTCCGCGGGCAATCCGGCCATTTCCGTTTGTCCCCGCACAAGCGGGGACCCCGAAGCTGGATTCCCGCTTGCGCGGGAATGAGCGGAGTTGGCGGCCGCTTCCGCATTCGTGTCTTTGACATTGGCGCGCAGCGCATTGAGCGTGACGAGGAGCGACGAGCCGGACATCGCCGCCGCCGCGATCAACGGCGTCACCAGACCGGCAATGGCGATCGGCACCGCGATGACGTTGTAGATCACGGCAAGCCACAGGTTCTCCACCATCAGGCGGCGTGCGCGCTGCGAGATCGTGATGGCGTCACGCACCGGGCCGAGCCGCTCGCCGAGGAAGACGGCATCGGCATGGGCCTGCGTCACATCGGCCGCCGAAATCGGCGACAACGAAACATGGGCGGCGGCCAGTGATGGCGCGTCATTGAGGCCGTCGCCGACCATGAGAACACGGCGGCCCTTCTGTTTAAGCGCGTCGATGAACGCGATCTTCCGCGCCGGATCGACGCCGCCCTGCCATTGCGCAATGCCAAGCGCTTCGGCGACCGGTGCCACCGCTTCGCTGCGATCACCGGACAGGATGTACAGGTCGAAGCCGAGATCACGCAGCGCCTGCACCGTCTCGGCCGCATCGGGCCGCAGGCTTTGCGCGATAGCGATAGCGGCGGTGCGATCACCATGGCGGAAGTAGATGTGGGATACTCCCTCCCCGTTCACGGCGGGAACTACCTGGCAGAACACCGCACTGCCGAGCCGCATCTCAACGCTATCGACCATGGCGCGCACGCCCTGCCCCGGCTCCTCGACCGCGCCGTCGAACGGCGCCGTGCTCACAGATTCTTTGGCCAAGGCCATGGCCATGGGATGCCGGCTCGATTGCGCCAGCCGCGAGGCCGCCTGCATGAGATCGGCGGCGATGTCGGAGGCATTGACGACGCGCGGCTCCGGCAAGGTTAGCGTGCCGGTCTTGTCGAACACGATAGTGTCGGCCTCGGCGAGGCGCTCGATGGCGTCGCCGGCATTGAGAATGATGCCGCGCCGGAACAGCGCGCCGGAGGCGACGACCTGCACCGCCGGAATGGCCAGCGCCAGCGCGCAAGGGCACGTGATGATCAGAACGGCGATGGCGATGAGGATCGAATCGTGCGCCGACAGGCCGTAGAGCCACCAGCCGAGGAAGGTGAGCGCCGCGGTGAGATGCACCACCGGCGAATAGACGCGCGCCGCCTCGTCGGCGAGCCGCCGCGTGCGCGATTTGGCGCTGGCGGCCTTGTCCAGGAGCTTCTCGATTTCGTCGAGCAGTGAATTGCCGCCGGCGGCGGTGACGCGCATGGTCAGCGTGCCGGTGAAATTGAGACTGCCGGCGTAGACCTTTGCGCCGGCCCTGATGGCGCGGCGCGCGGTCTCACCGGTGATCAGGCTTTCGTCGATTTCGGACGTGCCGTTGATGATTTCGCCGTCGGCGGGCACGCGCTCGCCCGGCTTGACCAGAATGCGGTCGCCGGCCTTGAGCGACGCCGCCAGCACCTTGACCAGTTCATCGCCATCGAAGCGATGCGCGGTGTCGGCGCGCAGCGCGGCGAGATTGCCGGCGGTGGCTCTCGTCTTGCGGCGCATGGCGTGCTCCAGCGCGCGGCCGACCAGCAGGAAGAACAACAGCATCAGCGCCGAGTCGAAATAGGCGTGCTCAGCATGGTTGGCGGTTTCGACCACCGACATGCCGAGCGCAAGAATGACGCCGAGCGAGATCGGCACGTTCATGTTGAGCGTGCCGGCACGCAGAGCAGCCCAGGCGCTGGTGAAGAAAGGCTGGCCCGCATAGGCCGCCGCCGGCAGCGCGATCAGCGCCGAGGCCCAGTGAAAGAAGTCGCGCGTCTCCGGCGTGATGTCGGTGACATTGCCCGACCACACCGACACCGACAGCAGCATCACGTTCATCGCGGCGAAGCCGGCGACCGCGAGACAGCGCGTCAGGCGGCGCGTCTCAGCGGCCTCCTCCTCCTCGGCGCGCAATGGCACGAAGGGATGGCCGCGATAACCATTGGCGCGCAGGGCATCGAAGATCCGCGCCGGTTCGGCGAGCGCACCGGACCAGGCGACATGCAGGCGGCGGTTGGTGTAGTTGACCCGCGCCTCGGTGATGCCGGGCAGACTCTTCACCGCATGCTCGATGCGCGCGATGCACGCGCCGCATGTGATACCTTCGACGGCGACATCCATGCCGCTGGTGCCGTCGGCTTCCGGCTTGACGTAAGGCGAGACGTCGAGGGTTTCGGCGGCGGTCATTGTGACCTCAGACTAAGTACCAATCTCCGCTCATTTCCGCGAAGGCGGGAATGAGCGGAGAGAAACTGCAAAGACAAAGTTCACTTCATCGTCACGCGGCTACGCGAGCGGAACACGCGCTCGCCGTCGCGATCGAGGTCGAGGATCAGTTCCCACTGTCCGGCGGGCGCGATCGCGACGCCGTGAAATTGCCCGGCGCCGACAAGGGTCAGCGGCACGACATGGTCACGGCGCTCGTCGGCCGGATGTGCGAGGCGTGCCGTTGCGGCGAGCCCGGTCACGGCTTTGCCCTGCGCGTCGCGCACCGCGATGTCGAGCACAGCCTCGCCGGCCTTGTCATGCACCAGCTTGCCTTCGACGCGCCAATGCAGATCGGCCTGCCGTTCGGCAGCAGCGATCTCGTCCTTGAATTTCAGGCCGGCCTTGTAGGAGCTTGTGGTCTCGACGCCGCCGAAGGTCGAGGTCGCCGCCTTCACCATCACGGCGTTGACGGCGAAGACGAGGGCGAAGAAGCCGACGAACCAGAACAGCACGGCGCGGCCGGTCAGTTCGCGCGGCTTTGTATGCTGCGGATGGGCCATGTCATTTCCTCTCGGGGCCGAAGAAGTGATCGCGGACATGCGCCACCTCACCGGTGTTGACGTCGATCAGGCTGAACAGAACCGAAGTCGAAGCCGCCGGCGGCGTGTCGCTGTAATCGGTGACCAGGACGCGGACTTCCTTGGTCTGGTCGGGACCGACCGCGACGAGCTGGCGACCATCGGCGCGCGGCGGCAGCCCGACATAGTCCACCAGCGACGACGGCAAGCCGTCCACGGCGACGATAAAGTCGCGCGACTTGAGTTGCTTGTTGACGATGCGGATGGTGTAGCCGTTGCGCAGCGCGCCGTCCGACAGCCGCACGAACATGGGGTTGCGGTCGTGGATGACGCTGATGCCTTCGGAGCCGCGCGTCGCCAGCGCATAAAGCATGATGCCGCCGGCGATGACGATGATCGCGGCATAGAGCGCGGTACGCCAGCGCATCAGCCGGTAGGTCGCCGACTTGCCCTCGAGGCGCGCCTTGATGTTGAGGTCGGTGTCGTAAGCGATGAGCCGGGTCGGCCGGCCAAGCTTGGCCATGATGTTGTCGCAAGCGTCGATGCACAGGCCGCACTGGATGCAGCCGAGCTGCGAGCCCTCGCGGATGTCGATGCCGGTCGGGCAGACATGCACGCATTGCAGACAATCGACGCAATCGCCGACGCGCTGGCCCTGCGCCTTCAGCTGCTCGGCCTTCTTGACCGACATGCGCGGCTCGCCGCGGTCGTAACGATAGGTGACGTTCAGCGCGTATTCGTCGGTCAGCGCTGCCTGGATACGAGGCCACGGACACATATAGAGGCAGACCTGCTCGCGCAGATGGCCGGCGAGCGCGTAGGTGGTGACGGTGAGAATGCCAATCCAGGCATAGGCGACGAACGGTGCCTCGCCGGTCGCCAGTTCCTTCACCAAGGTCGGCGCATCGGCGAAATAGAGAACCCAGGCGCCGCCGGTCCACCACGCGACCATCAGCCAAAGGAAATGCTTGGCGCCCTTGCGTGCGTAAGTCTCGAGCGTCCAGGGCTGCGACTCGCGCTTCATGTGCTCGCGGCGGTCACCTTCGGTGAAACGCTCGATCGCCATGAACAGATCGGTCCACACCGTCTGCGGGCACAGGTAGCCGCACCAGACGCGGCCGGCGAGCGCGTTCATCAGGAACAGGCCGATGGCGGCGAGGATCAGGAGGCCGGTGAGATAATAGACCTCCTGCGGCCACAGCTCGATGAAGAAGAAATAGAAGCGGCGGTTCGGAAAGTCGATCAGCACCGCCTGCGACGGTGCGTTCGGCCCGCGATCCCAGCGCACGAAGGGCAAGAGATAGTAGATGCCGAGGGTGACGAGCAGCACCGCCCATTTGATGCGGCGGAAGGTGCCATGCACGCTCTGCGGATAGATTTTGCGGCGAGCGGCATAGAGCGGGATGTCGTCGATATCGTCATCAGCCGGCGGCGAGGGTGGAGCGGCCGCGGCCTTGACCTCGGATTGCCGCACCAGTTCTTCAAGTTGGGTCATGTTCGTTCCGCCGGAATTACCCGGGTAGTCTAGAGCCGGGGAAAATCGCGGTATTGATCTGGCGCAAGAGCCAACCTGGGGGCCTCGTCATGGCCGGGCTTGTCCCGGCCATCCACGGTTTCCCGGATCAAGAGAAAGCGTGGATGCCCGGCACAGGGCCGGGCATGAGGCAAACTGTGCCTGAGCCAGTGCTGCCTTACTTCTCCCCGCCGCCGAAGCCGTAGACATAGACGGCCAGCGCCTTGATGACCGGCTCGGACAGGCGGCCTTCCCAGACCGGCATGACGCCGCCGCGGCCCTGCTGCAGACCCTGCACGATGGTCGCCTTGTCGGAGCCGTAGAGCCAGATCGTGTCGGTCAGGTTCGGCGCGCCGACCTCGCGGTTGCCCTTGCCGGCGTCGCCGTGACATACGGCGCAGTTATCGGCAAAGAGCTTCTGGCCGGCCTTGAGGTCGGCTCCCGCCTCGGTCGACAGACCGGACAGCGAGCGGACGTAATCGGCCACGTTCGACATTTCGGCCGGCTTCAGCACGTCCTTGAAGGGCGGCATGTTGCCCTGGTGGCCTTTGTCATGCCCCGACCGGATGCCGTAACGGATGGTCTGCTCGATGTCGGCGAGCTTGCCGCCCCAGAGCCAGTCGTCATCGTTGAGGTTGGGGTAACCCTTGGCGCCACCGCCGCCCGCGCCGTGGCAGGGCGCGCAGTTGTCGGCGAAGGCGACGCGGCCTTGCGCCCGCGCAAAGTCGATCAGTTGCGGGCTGGCGGCGATTTCGGCGGTCGAGGCCGAAGCCAGTTGCTGCATCATCGGGCCGCGCTGCGTCTGCAGGGCGGCGAGGTCCTCGACGATCGCAGAGCGCGTGTTGTAGCCGAACACGCCCTTGGTCGCGTCCGTCACCAGCGGCCAGGCCGGATAGACGACCCAGTAGCCGACCGACCAGACGATCGTGACGTAGAACAGCCACAGCCACCACCGCGGCAGCGGCGTATTGAGCTCCTGGATGCCGTCCCATTCATGACCGGTGGTCGCCGTTCCGGTCACGGAATCGATAGTCTTGTGTTCCTCAGCCACGGCTCAGTCCTCCCGCAGCGGAATGCGCGCTGCTTCGTCGAATTGCTTCTTTCGCGATGGCCAGAAGGCGTAGGCGACCACGGCGAGAAAAATCGCGGTGAAGTAGATGAGTCCCCAGGTCTGGGCGAACTCGGCGGCGGCTTTGTAGGTAGGATCCATGACTGTCACCGGATATTGGCTTTGTCGTCGTACATCTTGAAGTCGACCGACGTGCCGAGCATCTGCAGATACGCAATCAGCGCATCGGCTTCGGAGACACGGGCCGGATTGCCGTCGAAGTCGCGCGCCAATGCCTTGGGATAGCGCTTGATGAGATCGCCAGCATCCGGGCTGTCGACGGATGCCTGCACTTCGACGTCCTTGACCGCGTTCTCGATCATCTCGGGCGTATAGGGCACGCCGAGCAGCGCCTGCACCTTCATGTCCTCGGCGATGTGCTTGTAGTCGAGCTCGTTCTTGGCGAGGAAGCTGTAGGCCGGCATCACCGAGCCCGGCACCACCGAGCGCGGATCGGCCAGATGGTCGCGGTGCCAGTCGTCGGAGTACTTGCCGCCGACGCGGGCGAGATCGGGACCGGTACGCTTGCTGCCCCACTGGAACGGGCGGTCATACATGCTCTCGGCCGCCAGCGAGTAGTGGCCATAGCGCTCGACCTCGTCACGCAGCGGACGGATCATCTGCGAGTGGCAGAGGTAGCAGCCCTCCCGGACATAGATGTTGCGGCCGGCGAGTTCGAGCGGCGTATAGGGCCGCACGCCTTCGACCTTCTCGATGGTGTTCTTCAGGTAGAACAGCGGCACGATTTCGACGAGGCCGCCGACGGCGATCACCACGAGAATACCGATCAGGAGGACGATAGAGTTCTTTTCGAAGATGGCGTGTTTTTGCCAGAGTGACATTGTCGTCCCCGTTTATTCGGCAGGCTGGAGCCGGATTTCGGCTTCTCCGGCGACGGCTTCCGAATTCACCGTCATCCAGAGATTGAAGACCATGATCAGCGCGCCGCTGAGGAACAGGATTCCGCCGAGCGCACGGATCACATAGAAGGGGTGCATGGCCTCGACCGTTTCCACGAAGGAATATTCGAGGAAACCGAGCGAGGTATAGGCGCGCCACATCAGACCCTGGAGGATGCCCGACACCCACATCGCGGTGATGTAGAGCACGATGCCGATGGTCGAGATCCAGAAGTGCCAGTTGACGAGCTTGAGCGAGTAGAGCTTGCGGTTCCACAGCCACGGCACCAGGCAGTAGATGGCGCCGAAGGAGATATAGGCGACCCAGCCGAGCGCGCCGGAGTGGACGTGACCGATGGTCCAGTCGGTGTAGTGCGACAGCGAATTGACGACCTTCACCGACATCATCGGACCTTCAAAGGTCGACATGCCGTAGAAGGCGACCGACACCACCATCATGCGCAGAACCGGATCAGTGCGCAGTTTGTCCCAGGCGCCCGACAGCGTCATGATGCCGTTGATCATGCCGCCCCAGGACGGCATCCAGAGCATGATCGAGAAGGTCATACCGAGCGTCTGCGCCCAGTCCGGCAGCGCCGTGTAGTGCAGATGGTGCGGGCCGGCCCAGATGTAGAGGAAGATCAGCGCCCAGAAGTGGATGATCGACAGCCGGTAGGAATAAACCGGACGATCGGCCCGCTTCGGGATGAAGTAGTACATGATGGCGAGGAAGCCGGCGGTCAGGAAGAAGCCGACCGCGTTGTGGCCGTACCACCACTGCACCATCGCATCCTGCACGCCAGACCAGACGATGTAGGACTTCGGCGAGAACATCGACACCGGAACGGCGGCGTTATTGCCGAGATGCAGCACCGCGATGGTGACGATGAAGGCCAGATAGAACCAGTTGGCGACGTAGATGTGCGGCTCCTTGCGCCGCCAGATCGTGGCCAGGAACACCAGCAGATACACGACCCAGACCACGGTCAGCCACAGGTCAGAGTACCATTCCGGTTCGGCATATTCCTTCGACTGAGTGATGCCGAGCAGATAGCCCGTGCCGGCGATGAGAATGAAGAAGTTGTAGCCGAGCACGACGAACCATGGTGCCAGGTCGCCGGCGAGGCGCGCGCGGCAGGTGCGCTGCACGACATAGAACGACGTAGCGATGAGCACGTTGCCGCCGAAGGCGAAGATCACCGCCGAGGTGTGCAGCGGGCGCAGACGGCCAAAGCTGGTCCACGGCAGATCGAGGTTCAACGCCGGATAGGCGAGCTGCAGCGCGATGATGACGCCGACCAGGAAGCCGGCGATGCCCCAGAACACGGCCGCGACGACCGAGAATTTCACAGGCCCCATATTGTAGTTCGGGCGGCCATCGGCGGTGACCAGCGCGGGCCGTTCAGCCGGGCGGTCGAAGTATCGATTCGCGATGGCAAAGACCGCGGCGATGCTGGCGGCCGTGAAAAGGTAGGCGTGAAATGCGTATTCGGGCGTGTAGGCCTTGGCCGCGATCACGATCGACACCAGCGCCAAGGCCGCAAATGCCAGCGCCAGGCCGCCTTCGCCGATCGTCATTCTTTTTTGGGGAGCGAGCGCGTTCGCCATGATGGAGGTTCCGTTCAATCGCTGGCCGAGGAAATGCTGGCCGCGCCGGACTATCAGGGGCCGCCGGACCGGTAGCCTTGATGCATGTCAAACTGGCATCGTTAGGCTTTGGTTTTACGGCCACAAACTGTGTGACCTGGCGACGCAGCGAAGGCGACTAACCGCTCATGCGCGCAACTTGGCGGCCCGCTCGTCGCACCGTGCGCGACACCCACGGCGCGGTATGCCTTGCGGCAATGTCGGAGCCGCGCGTGCATGAGCCGGTATCCCACGACCAAATGTGTGTCGGCGATGCACGATCAACACAGTTCTGTTTTTTGTTTGATCCCGGTCAATTTTACCGGGAGCGGCGATCGCTTGAATGATAGCGCTCAATCGTCAATCGCGGCATTGCGCCGCGCAATAGCGGGCTTAGGGGTCAAACATGATGTTACGTAAAATCGCGCCGGCGCTTGTCGCGGCATTTGTGGGCTATGCCGTCGTGCCGGCCATGGCGGCCGACATAGCGGCCAAGCCGGTCTACAAGGCGCCGGTCGCCGACGCCTTCAATCCGTGGATGATTCGTCTGCGTGCGCTCGGCGTCGTGACCCGCAACTCGGGCACCGTCGACCAGATCGCCGGATCGGGACTGTCCACGACGGACTCGCTCGTTCCTGAGCTCGACATCACCTACTTCTTCACGCGGAATATCGCCGCCGAACTCATCCTCGGTGTCACGAGGCATAGCGTGAGCGGCACCGGTACAATCGCTGGCGTTGATGTCGGCAAGGCCTGGCTGCTGCCGCCGACCCTGACGCTGCAATATCACTTCACCGATTTCGGCGCCTTCAAGCCCTACATTGGCGCCGGCGTGAACTACACCTTCTTCTTCAGCCAATCGGCTGCGGGCGGCGCGGTGACCAGTAGCAAGCTGAAGGACACCGCCGCTCCGGCCCTTCAGATCGGCTTCGACTACATGATCGACAAGCACTGGGGCTTCAACGTCGACGTCAAGAAGCTTTGGCTGCGCCCGAGCTGGGAAGGCACCGTCGGCGGCGCTCCGATGACCGGCAAGGTCAATCTCGACCCGTGGCTGATCGGCGCCGGCGTCACCTACAAGTTCTGAGACGTATCGAGAATCGAGCGGGGCGTCCTCCCCACCCGATGCTGACTGAAAAGCCCCGGCCTAGGCCGGGGCTTTTTTTGCATAATCGAAACGCGATCAGCGCCAGCGGCCCCAACCCCAGCCGCGCGGCGCCGATGAGTTGAGACGCGCCTTCTGCTCCTCGCTCAACGTTGCGTAGAATACATCGAAGGCCGGACGCACCGTTTTGATTGCGGTGAGCATCGCATCCATCCGCTTCTCCATCAGCTCGAGTCGCGCTGGGACGCTGGCTGGAATCTCGCGAGGGCATGCGGCGGCGACGGCTTCGGCCGCCTTGGCGGACGCGGCCTGCAGATCATCGAGGGCTTTGCGTTGGCTCTCGGTGGGCTTGACGAGTTGCTCGATACGCTGCCTGCGCCACTCGGCGAGACCAGCCCCTCGCGGCGAGCACATCCAGCCCATGCCGCGACCACTACCCATCATGCCGGGGCCCATCATCATGTCACGGCCCCATCCGGGGCCAGGACCGCCGGGGCCGGCCGGCTGCGCGAGCGCCGGGCCGGCGACCAGATTTCCAATCAACAGGGCCGTCGCTACAAAAAGACGTCGTTTCACGACACTCTCCTCTTTCAAGTCGCCCCGCATCAGACGTAACCGAGCCAGCGCCAGTAAGTGGCGCCGAGCAGAAGCGTGAGCACATAAGCCAGCAAGGTGATGACGATGCCGGTGCGGACGAAGTCGCGCGCCACGAAGGTCTCGGTGCCGTAAGCCACCATGCCTTGCGGCGAATTCACCGGCAGGATGAAGCCGAACGAGACCACGAACTGTAGCAGCAGCGTCATGCCCAGCACGTTGAGGCCCGGCGTCTGCACCTTCTGCATCACCGCGATCACGATCGGGATCATCGACGATGCGAGCGCGGTCGCGCTGGCGAAGCCGAGATGGATGACGATCAGGAAGCCCGACATCACCGCGAGGATGGTCAGGATCGGCATGGCGTTGAGGCCGAACCAGGCAACGATCAGGTTGGCAAGCCAGGGCGCCGCCTGCGTCTGCAGCAAGGCGGTGCCGAGACTGATTCCGACGCCGAACAGCACGATGGTGCCCCACGGGATCAGCGGATTCGCCTTCTTCCAGTCCATGACGCCGACGCCCGGCAAAAAGAGCAGCGCAACGGCGACGACCGTGGTGGTCGAGGAGTCGAACGAATGGAGGATGCCCTCGGTCGACCAGAAGCAGAGCAGGAGCAGCGAAATGGCCAGCAGGCGCATTTCCTTGCCGGTCATGGGACCGAGCTCGCTCAGCGATTTCTGCACGGCCGCCTGGCCGCCGGGAATTTCCTTCGCCTCCGGCGGCATCATCACCATCATGATGAAGTAAAGGCCGATGGACATCAGGATCGAGAACGGCGCGGCGGCGATCAGCCAATTCAGCCAGGTCACATCCTGCTTGAGCAAGGTATGCATGAAGCCGACCGCCACCATGTTCTGCGCCGCGGCGGTCTTGATGCCGACATTCCAGATGCTCACCGCCTGCACCGTGGTGATCATCAAGAGGCCGGCGAACCGGCTTTTCTTGTCGACGCCGAAGGCCAGGATGATGCCCATCATGATCGGAATCACGGCGGCGGCGCGCGCCGTGGCGCTCGGCACCAGGAAGGCCAGCACGGTGGCGACGATGATGCTGCCGATGACGATGCGGCTGGTGCGGGCGCCGACACGCGACAGGATGACCAGCGCGATGCGCCGGTCGAGACCGGTGATGGTCATCGCCGCGGCGAGGAACAGCGCGGCGGCGACCAAAGTCAGCGCCGTATTGCCGAAACCACTCATGGCCGTGGTGAGCGCCGCGCCAGTACCGATCAGCACTTTAGGATTGGCGATGTTCGGCGCCAGGCCGAGCATCAGCGCCATCAGCGCGGCGATGACGACGGCGCTGATGGCATAATCGAGCGCTTCGGTGATCCACACGATCACGGCGAAGGCGAAGATCGCCAGCATGCGATGGCCCGCGACCGGCAATCCCGCCGGCGTCGGCAGCAACAGCACGACGATCATGGCCGCGATCGCAGCGATCAAACCCCAGTTCGACGCGAACCAGTTGCTACTGGTCTTCGCGCCGCTAGCGGCAGGCGCGGTAGCCGACGGAATGGCTGGCTGAGCCGACATTGATTCCTCCCGGACATAGTTGTCTCGGGGACAGATCATGGCGACCGGCCCGTTGGCGCCGTTGAGGCAGGTCAAACGGATATCGGATTATTTGAACGGCGTTTCGACCCCCCGCGGCAAAAATGCGCGCCGCAGCGATCGCGGCGCGCATGCCTTGGCGGTCGCCGCGACGATCAGGCCGCGGGCTTGACCTCGATCTTCTTGGCCTGGGCGGGCGCCGGCTTCGGCACCGTCACCTTCAGCACGCCCTTGGCGATCGAGGCCTTGATGGCATCGGCGTCGACGCCGGGCGGCAGCTCGAGCGTCCGCTCGAAGGCGCCATAGCTGCGCTCGACGACGCGGTAATCCTTGTCCTTCTCTTCCTTCTCGGCTTTCTTCTCGCCGCGAATGGTCAGAAGGTTGTCGGCCACATTGAGCTGAACATCCTTCTCTTCGAGGCCCGGCAACTCGGCCGTGATCTCGATCTCCTTGTCGGTCTCGACGACATCAATGCTCGGCATGAGCTTGCCGCCATTGCCGTTGCCGAACTTGGTCAGCGCCGGAAAGCCGCGGCCGAAATCATCGAACAGGCGGTCGATCTCGCGCTGGAGTGAAAAGAAAGGCTCCGCCTTGATATTGTTCTGCCGGTCACGGCCGACCGGAAGAAGCGAACGTAACGTCATGAATGCCTCCATCGGTTACGCAGTCTGATAAGGCGACCGCCGGTTGCCGACGGTCGGCGCTACTATCGCTTCTTGCCAGAACGGAGCTTTGACCGAGGTCAAAGCTCCGGCGCTAGTCCGATCAGTGGCGCGGCGACTCGGTCATATCGGGGGCCTCGAGCGCCACGCCGGACACCGGATCGATCCAGCACAGGTGGTCCTTCACCGATTGAACGCCAGCGGTATTTTCGCAGGCGACCTTGATGGCATCGCGCTGGCGCTCGTCGGTGATGACGCCGAACAATTCGACCACGCCATCGCGAACCACGATGTCGAGGGTGGCGCCCGGCGCCCAGTTCTGCTTGTCGAGCTCGGCCATGATCTGGCTGCGAATGGCGCCGTCATCCTTCGGCGACTGCGGCGCCGGCGCCACGCGGGCGATACTCACCATGGCGCGCATCAGGTTGGACCGCGTTACAATGCCGACCAAAGTCGCCCCCGACATCACCGGCACTCGTTTGATGCGATGCTTTTCCATCAGCTCGATGATCTCTTCGAGCGCGGCATTCTCATCGACGGTCTGCACGTCGCGAGTCATCACCTCATCGACGCGGCTGCCATGCGTATGGGTATATTCTTCCGCGATCTTGCCTGGCCCCATGATGAATTCGAGCCAGCGCGAGCGGCGCTTTTCGGTTTTAGTTTCGCGGCGGCGAAGAAAATCGCCCTCCGAGACGACGCCAACCAGATTGCCTTCACCATCGACCACCGGCAGTCCGCTGATCCTGTGCTGAAGCATCAGCCTCGCCGCCTGCAGCACGGTGGCATCCGGGCCGATCGTGACGACTTCACGGGTCATGACATCGCTGGCGTTCATCGCTGGCCTCCTTGAAAGGGCTGGTGCATCTCAACACCGCGGGAGGGGTACGATGTTGATCGAAGTCAACCGCGGCGGACAAAGAAAAGCCCCGGCAATCGGCCGGGGCAGTCGGGGGGAGGAAACGGAAGCTTCCCGAAATCAGCCATTCAGGCGGCTCAGAGCGGCCTGATTGCGCAGCACGATGCGGCGCGATGTCGGCACTTCGATCGCGGCCGAATTTTCAAGCTGCGTCAGGGTGCGCGATACGGTTTCGATGGTGAGGCCGAGATAATCGGCAATGTCCTGACGCGACATCGGCAGTTCCACGGCATTGGCGCGCGGCGCACGCTTCGCCATTTCAAGGAGGAAGCCGGCGACGCGCTCCTGCGCGGTCTTGATCAGGAGCATGGTGTGGTCCTGGGTGCGCTGCAGTTCGGTCGCCGCCATGGTCCAGAGCTGACGGGCAACGTCGGCGCTGCGGGACGAGAGCGAGGCGAGCGATGTGCGCTTGATCAGCATCACCTTGCTGTCGACAATCGATTCCGCCGAGAAGGTGTGGATATCACTCACCTCAATGCCGAAGACATCGCCCGGCAGGTAGAAGGCGCCGATCTGGCGGCGGCCATCATTGAGGACCCGGTAGGTCCGCACGGCGCCGCTGACGACCTTGTAGAGATATTCGGCGGGTTCGTTTTCGCCGTAGATTTCCGCATTGCGGGCGAACGGCATAACCGCGCCCATGAGTTCGATCGTTTCACCGGTGGCCTGAGGGCGCGCGACGGTGGCGGCAACGTGAACCTGCGAGTTCCGGGCGGTCATCTGGCTGTGCATCTCATCCATCCTGTCTGCGGCGCAACCTGCGCTCGATTGGATGCGACATTGGTAAGCTGCGCGCGCGCCGGCCAAAATTCAGATAATCTCCATAGGGGTTTTCCCGGAGGCGCCGGGTACCGGCCGGACCCGGCCCGGCGGGCGCCTCCTGCGGGCGAGGCTTGATGTCGGAAGTATTTGAGAAAATTGGGCCTTTTTCCATTCAGCCGCAGGCCGGCATTTGGCGCTATGGCGTCGCGCCGATCGTCGTCGTGCTGGCGCTGGCAGCCCGCGCGCTGCTGACGCCCGACCTCTATAGCGACGCGCTGTTCCTGTATTTCGTGCCGCCGATCCTATTGGCCTCGGGCTTGGGCGGTCTCGGCCCCGGCCTGCTCGCCACCGCGCTCAGCCTTTTGTGCGCCATCCTGCTTCTTGGAACAGAGGGCACGCCATCGCATGCGACCTTGGTCAGCACCATTGCCTTTGCCCTGATCGGCGCGGCGACCGCATGGGGGGGCGAACTGCTGCGCTCGAACCGCGAGCGCGCCAACATCATGACGCGGAACGCACTGGCGCGCGAAGCCCATCTCCAATCGATCCTCGATACCGTGCCCGAGGCGATGATCGTGATCGACGAGTTCGGCAACATGCAGTCGTTCTCGAGCGCCGCCGAACGCCTGTTCGGTTGCAAGGCGGCCGACGTCATCGGCAAGAACGTCAAGATCCTGATGCCGGAGCCGTATCAGTCAAGCCATGACGAATACATCAAGCGCTACAGACATACCGGCGAACGCCGCATCATCGGCATCGGCCGCGTGGTGGTGGGCCAGCGCATGGACGGCTCGACCTTCCCCATGGAGTTGGCGGTCGGCGAAATGCGTTCGGGAGACCGCCGCTTCTTTACCGGCTTTATTCGCGATCTGACCGAGCGGCAGCAGACCGAGCAACGACTGCAGGAACTGCAGTCCGAGCTGGTTCACATCTCGCGCCTGACTGCGATGGGCGAAATGGCTTCGACTTTGGCGCACGAGCTCAACCAGCCGCTGGCCGCGATCTCCAACTATCTGAAGGGTTCGCAGCGAATCCTCGATGGCGACAGCACCGAGCAGCTCCCGCTACTGCGCGATGCGCTCGGCAAGGCATCCGAGCAAGCCATGCGCGCCGGCCAGATCATCCGCCGACTGCGCGATTTCGTCGCCCGCGGCGAAAGCGAGCGCCGCGTCGAAAGTATTACCAAGCTGGTCGAGGAAGCGAGCGCGCTGGCGCTTGTCGGCGTCAAGGACCGCGGCATCCGGGTCCAGTTCAAGTTCGATCCGCACGTCGATCTCGTGCTCGCCGACCGCGTGCAGATCCAACAGGTTCTGCTCAACCTGATCCGCAACGCCATGGACGCCATGGAAGACTCGCAGGTGCGTGATCTGGCCGTCGCGGTCGTCCCGGAAGGCGCGGGGCAGGTTCGCGTCAGCGTGGCTGACACCGGACCCGGAATTGCGCCGGAAGTTGCCGATCACCTGTTCCAGCCGTTCATCACCACCAAAGCGCAGGGCATGGGTGTCGGCTTGTCGATTTCACGGACCATTATCGAGGCCCATAACGGGCGCATATGGGCCGAGCGAAATGCGAATGGAGGCACAACTTTCAATTTTACGCTCACGGCGGTACAGGAAGGCGATGTCGACGATGACTGACCCGATTAGATCGACCATGGCTGATCCGATAATCTATGTGATTGATGACGACGACGCCGTCCGCGAGTCGCTCGAGTTCCTGCTTTCGACCGCCGGGATCAAGTCGCGCGGTTTCGAGTCAGGCAAGGCGTTCATCGAAGCGCTGCCGCAACTCAACTCCGGCTGCATCGTGACCGATGTGCGCATGCCGGAAATCACCGGCATCGACCTGCTCAAGCACGTGCGGCAGCACAAGCCCGACCTGCCCGTGATCGTCATCACCGGACATGGTGACATCGCCCTCGCCGTCGAGGCGATGAAGATCGGCGCCGTGGATTTCCTGGAAAAGCCGTTCGACGACGATGTCCTGATCGCAGCCGTCAAATCGGCGCTGAACAACGTCGCCGACAACGGCAAGCGCAACGCCGAGCTCGGTGAGATCAACGAGAAGCTGGCGGGACTTTCGAACCGCGAGCGACAAGTCCTCGAGGGTCTGGTTGCCGGCCAGCCGAACAAGACCATCGCCTTCGATCTTGGTATCAGCCCCCGTACGGTCGAGATCTACCGCGCCAACCTGATGACCAAGATGGGCGCCAACAGCCTGTCCGATCTGGTGCGCATGGCCATGCTGGCCGGCATTCTCGGCGAGGTCCGCAAGGCTTGAGGTGGCCACCACGGCCCCAGCCCACGGATGCGCCGCACTCGCCGTTACGCCTATTTTATAGGCATACGCATACCTATTGTATGCAATGATGCGCCGACGATGGGCCGCCCCCGCACCAAACGGTCTTATTTTCTGGCGACAGATCAATAGCTTGATGAATTGTATGCAGTAGGAGCGATTCTGGCACGGCGCTTGCGGAGATAGACCCCGAGTTTCATTCGGGAGGTTTGTCATATGAAGCGTCGTGATTTCTTGAAGTCTGCTACGGCGGCAACGGCAGCTACGGCTGTCGCCGGCCCCGCCATTTTCTCGCCCGCCAAGGCGCAGGCGCGCAACGAGACCCTGCTTATCGTTTCCGAGAGCGGGCCGAACAATCTCGACATCCACGGCGTCGGCACCAACGTGCCCGGCTATGAAGTGTCGTGGAACTGCTACGACCGCCTCATCACCCACGAGATGAAGACCGGGCCGAACGGCCAACCCTATTACGACAAGGACAAGTTCAAGGGCGAACTCGCCGACGACATGAAGATCGACGACATGTCGGTCACCTTCAAGCTCAAGAAGAACGCGGTCTTCCAGGACGGCACGCCGGTCAAGGCCAAGGACGTGAAGTGGTCGCTCGACCGCGCCGTCACCGTCGGCGGCTTCCCGACCTTCCAGATGAGCGCCGGCTCGCTGACCAAGCCCGAGCAGTTCGTCGTCGTCGACGACACCACGGTGCGCGTGGACTTCCTGAAGAAGGACCGCCTCACCATTCCCGACCTCGCCGTGGTGGTGCCGGCGATCTACAACTCCGAACTGGTCAAGAAGCACGCCACGGAGAAAGACCCGTGGGGCCTCGAATACACCAAGCTCAACACCGCCGGATCCGGCGCCTACAAGGTGGTCGGCTGGACCGCGGGCTCCGAAGTCATCATGGAGCGCAACGACAAGTGGACCGGCGGCCCGCTGCCCAAAATCAAGCGCGTGATCTGGCGCATGGTGCCGTCGGCTGGCAACCGCCGCGCGCTGCTGGAGCGCGGCGACGCCGACATCTCTTATGAATTGCCGAACAAGGATTTCGTCGAGCTGAAGGACTCCGGCAAGCTCAACATCGTGTCGACGCCGTTTTCCAACGGCTGCCAGTACCTCGGCATGAACGTGAAGAACACGCCCTTCGACAATCCGAAGGTGCGCCAGGCCGTCGCCTATGCCGTGCCGTATCAGAAGATCATGGATGCGGTGCTGTTCGGCCTCGGCACGCCGTTGTTCGGCGCCGCCGCCAATGCGCCGACGCAGGTCGCCTGGCCGCAGCCGACCAAGTTCAACTCCGACATCGCCAAGGCCAAGGCGCTACTCGCCGAGGCCGGTTATCCGAACGGCTTCGAAACGACCTTGTCGTTCGATCTCGGCTTCGCCACGGTCAACGAGCCGATCGCGGTGCTGATCCAGGAAAGCCTCGGCCAGATCGGCATCAAGACCACGATCAACAAGATTCCCGGCGCCAACTTCCGCACCGAACTGAACAAGAAGATCCTGCCGCTGTATCTCAACGTGTTCTCCGGCTGGCTCGACTATCCGGAGTACTTCTTCATCTGGTGCTATCACGGCAAGAATTCGATCTTCAACACGATGAGCTACCAGAACCCGGACATGGACAAGCTCATCGACGGCGCCGTCAATGCCGCCGCCATCGGCGACAAGGCGACCTACGAGAAGGACGTGAAGGGCTTCGTCGATCTCGCCTTCACCGACATGCCGCGCATCCCGCTGTTCCAGCCTTATTCGAACGTGGCGATGCAAAAGAACGTCACCGGCTACGCCTACTGGTTCCACCGCCGGCTCGACTACCGGACCTTTGCGAAGTCGTGAGATTTGAGCGCGCTTTCCCCTCCCCCGCATAGGCGAGCGAACGCTCGCCGTTCGGCGAGCTATGCGGGGGAGGGTCAGGGAGGGGGCTGCCTTTCAGCCCTCCTGAATTCCCCCACCCGGCGAGCTGCGCTCGCCGACCTCCCCCGCAAGCGGGGGAGGTAAGGAGACTTCGGCCATGCTCAACATGATTTCCAGGCGCATGCTGCTGGTGATCCCGAATCTCATCGGGGTTATCATCGTCACCTTCCTGCTGACGCGGGCGCTGCCGGGCGATCCGGCCGCCTATTTCGCCGGACCGGCCGCCACCAAGGACGCCATCGAGCAGGTGCGCAAGCAGCTTGGCCTCGACAAGCCGCTGGTGCTGCAATTCGGCGACTATGTCGGCGATCTCGCCAAGGGCAATCTCGGCACCTCGCTGACCACCGGCCAGCCGGTGCTGACAGAATTGCGCAACCGCCTGCCCGCCTCCGCCGAACTCACTCTGTTCGGCCTCATCCTGTCGATGGCGATTGCCATCCCGCTCGGCATTCTCGCCGCGGTCAAGCAAGGCTCGTGGATCGACCACACCTGCCGCGTCGTCGCCACCGCCGGCGTGTCGCTGCCGGTGTTCTTTACCGGCCTGCTGCTGGTCTACTTCTTTTACTTCAAGCTCGGCTGGTCGCCGGCGCCGCTGGGAAGGCTCGATGTATTCAGCTCGCCGCCGCCCTCAATCACCGGCTTCTATCTGATCGACTCGCTCGTCACCGGCCAGTTCGAAACCTTCCGCGCCGCGCTCAGCCAGCTCCTTCTGCCTGGCATGACGCTGTGCATCTTCTCGCTGGCGCCGATCGCGCGCATGACGCGCGCCTCGATGCTCGCCGTGCTGGCCTCCGAATTCGTGCGCACCGCGCGCGCTTCCGGTCTCGACAGCCGCACCGTGATCATCACCTATGCCTTCCGCAACGCCATGCTGCCGGTGGTGACCACGCTCGGCATGGTGTTCTCGTTCCTGCTCGGCGCCAATGTGCTGGTCGAGAAAGTGTTCGCCTGGCCCGGCATCGGCTCCTACGCCATCGAGGCCTTGATCTCGTCGGACTTCGCGCCGGTGCAGGGCTTCGTCCTGACCATGGCCATCCTCTATGTCGCGCTCAATTTGATCATCGACGTTCTCTACGGCGTCATCGACCCCCGCGTGAGGCTTGAAGGATGACCGATACCACCCTGCAGGCCACAGCGCCGAAGACGCCGAGCAACTCGATCTTCAGCCACGCCCGCTATGTCATGACGGAGAACCCGGTGACCGGGCTCTCTTTCGTGCTGTTCGCCCTCATCGCCCTGTGCGCGCTGATCGGACCCTATATCGTGCCTTACGATCCGCTGGCGAGCGACACGGCGGCCACGTTGCAGGCGCCGTCGTGGCAGCACTGGTTCGGCACCGACCAGCTCGGCCGCGACATCTTCAGCCGCGTCATTGTCGCCACCCGCCTCGACTTCGTCATCGCCATCACTTCGGTGGCGCTGGTGTTCGCGCTCGGCGGCTTCGCCGGGATTGCGTCGGGCTTTTTCGGCGGCTGGACCGACCGCATCGTCGGCCGTATCTCCGACACCATCATGGCCTTCCCGCTCTTCGTGCTGGCCATGGGAATCGTCGCCGCGCTCGGCAACACGGTGACCAACATCGTGATCGCCACCGCGATCATCAACTTCCCGCTTTATGTTCGCGTCGCCCGCGCCGAGGCCAATATCCGCCGCGATGCCGGCTTCGTGCAGGCGGCGCGGCTGTCCGGCAACGGCGAATTCCGCATTCTGCTGCTGCACATTTTGCCGAACATCATGCCGATCATGATGGTGCAGATCTCGCTGACCATGGGTTACGCCATCCTCAACGCCGCGGGTCTCTCGTTTATCGGCCTCGGCGTGCGGCCGCCGACGCCCGAATGGGGCATCATGGTCGCCGAGGGCGCCGGCAACATCATCTCCGGCGAATGGTGGATCGCCTTCTTCCCCGGCCTCGCCCTGATGATCGCGGTGTTCACCTTCAACCTGCTCGGCGATGGATTGCGCGATCTGGTCGACCCGCAACGGCGGACGTGAAGGAGAGGATGATGGACACGCAAACCTATCCAGGCACGAAGCTGACGGTCGAAACCGGCCAGCCGCTGCTCGACGTGCGCGATCTCACCGTCGAATTCCAGACGCGGCGCGGCGTCGTGCGTGCCGTGCAGCACATCGACATTTCGGTGGCCAAGGGCGAGACACTGGCCATTGTCGGCGAATCCGGTTCGGGCAAGTCGGTGACGTCCTATGCGGTGATGCGCATTCTCGACCGCGCCGGCAGAATCGCCGATGGCGCGGTGACGTTCTCCGGCGTCGATCTGCGCGCGGCGGGCGAGAGCCAGATGCGCGACCTGCGCGGCCGCGAAATGTCGATGATCTTCCAGAACCCGCGCGCCGCGCTCAACCCGATCCGCAAGGTCGGCCATCAGATCGAGGACGTGCTGCTGGAGCATGCGCAGGCCGACAAGGACCGCGTCGCCGAGAAGGCCGTCGAGATTCTCGAGCAGGTGCGCATCGCGCGGCCGCGCGAGCGCTATCACGCCTATCCGTTCGAACTGTCCGGCGGCATGTGTCAGCGCATCGTCATCGCGCTGGCTTTGGCCTGCCGGCCGCAATTGCTGATCGCCGACGAGCCGACCACCGGCCTCGACGTCACCACGCAGAAGGCGGTGATGGATCTCGTCATGGAGCTGACGCGCGAGCGCGGCATGTCCACCATCCTGATCACGCACGATCTCGGCCTTGCCGCCGCCTATTGCGACCGCGTCGTGGTGATGGAGAAAGGTCATGTTGTCGAGACGGCGACAGCCGAAGCTATCTTTAAACGGCCGGCGCATGCCTATACGCGCAAGCTGATGCGCGCGACGCCGCGGCCCGGCGGCACCTTGCGCGGGCTGTTGCCGGAAGGCGAGGCATTGCCCGAACCGAAGCCGCACGTCGCCGGCGAACTGAAACCCCTGCTCGTCGTCGAGAATCTGGTGAAAGAATATCCGCGCCAGGAGGCCGGCGGCTTCAAGCTGTTCAAGCGACAAGGCCCCGCGCCGGAGCCGTTCCGCGCCGTCGATGGCATCAGCTTTTCGGTCGCGCGCGGCGAGAGCGTCGGGCTGGTCGGCGAGTCCGGCTGCGGCAAATCGACGACGTCGATGATGCTGATGCGGCTGATCGACAAGACTTCCGGCACCATCACCTTCGACGGCGAGGACATCGGCGCCATCCCGGCCAAGACCTTCGCCACGTTGCCGCAGCGCAAGCGCATCCAGATGGTGTTCCAGGACCCGACCGAGAGCCTCAACCCGCGCTACACCGCGGCCCGCGCCATCGCCGACCCGCTGCTGCGGCTCGGCAATATCGCGCGCAAGAACCTCCGTGCGCGCTGCGAGGAACTGGCGGCGCAGGTCGGCCTGCCGCTCGACCTGCTCGACCGCTTTCCGCACCAGCTCTCCGGCGGCCAGAAGGCCCGCGTCGGCATTGCCCGCGCCATCGCGCTCAAACCCGACCTCGTCGTGCTCGACGAGCCGACCGCGGCGCTCGACGTGTCGGTGCAGGCCGTGGTGCTCAACCTGCTGCAGGACCTCAAGGACAGCCTCGGCATGAGCTATCTTTTCGTCTCCCACGACCTGAATGTGGTGCGCTTGCTGTGCGATCGGGTTATCGTGATGCGGAGCGGGCGGATCGTCGAGGAAGGCGAAACCGCGCGCGTCATGGATAAGCCGCAGGCGGAGTATACGCGCGATCTGCTCTCGGCGATCCCGCACCCGCCGCTCTGAAGACGAGAGCTTCTGAAGACGAGACTTGAGGCCGGATGAGTTTGACTGGAACGGATGAGCCGCGCGAACCCGCAAGGGTCGCGGCGAAGGATGTATCCGGCACGCGCCGCACGCGCGCCGAGGAATTGCGTTTGCAGCTGGCCGACGAGATCGTGCGCGGCGTCTATGCGCCCGGCGCGCCGCTTGATGAAACCACGATCGCCAACCGCTTCAACGTCTCGCGCACGCCGGTGCGCGAAGCGATCCGCCTTCTGGCGGCGAGCGGTCTCGTCGAGGTGCGGCCGCACCGCGCCGCCGTGGTGGCGCGGCCCGATGCCGATCAGCTCGCCAACATGTTCGAAGCCATGGCCGGGCTCGAGGCCTTGTGCGCCGGCTTTGCCGCCGAGCGCATGACGAGCCCCGAGCGCCGTGCGCTTGAGGACATTCACGAGAAGCTGCGAGTGCTGATCCAGAGCGGCGATCCGCAGCAGTATCACGAAATGAACGAAGCGTTTCACAACGCCATTTACGACGGCGCGCACAACGCCTATCTCGCCGATCTCGCTTTATCGACGCGGGCGCGGGTGCAGCCGTTCCGCCGTGCGCAGTTCCGCAACCTCGGGCGGCTCTCGAAGTCTCACATCGAGCATGACCGCGTCGTCGAGGCGATCATGCGCGGCGAGAAGGCGGTGGCGTCCGCAGCGATGAACGAGCACATCATCCATGTGCGCGAAGAGTATGAGCATTATTCGGAGACGGTGTGAGCTTATTCGCGAAGCAATAGAGCTGTCATGGCCGGGCTTGACCCGGCCATCCCGTTTAGTGGGGCAATGCGTTCCTAAGCGGGATCACCGGGTCAAGCCCGGTGATGACACTGAGAATGACGAGCGCGATGCGCCTTACTATCTATTTCGCTTCCCCCACAAACCTCCGCCAGCCACCGAGCTTCGTAATATCCCGCGCGTCCGCCACGGCGACGGCTTCGACCAGGAAGCCCTTGACGCTGCGGCCATCGGACAATGTCACCGTGCCGATCGACAAGGGCGCGGCGATGCCGGCCATGAACGCGCCGAAGGCTTCAAGCGGCAGGGCCCAGACTTCGAGTTCGATGGCGTTGCCCTGCCCTGACTCAACGCGCAGCAGGCCGGGCTTGGCCGGCACCGTGCCATTGAGCGCATAGAGTTTGTAATCCGGCGCGGTGCGGGTCGCCTCCAGCAGGCGTCCGCCGAGCGACGTGAGTTCGCCATTGAGCGGCAGGCCCGACAGATGCGCGCCGACCACGGCGACGGCGATTTCATCGTCGGCGGCCGTGTTTGCGAGCTGCGCCAGCTTCGGCTGCGGCGCCTTGAGCGCGCCAAGCGGCAATTGCGTGTCGGCGTGGAAGACGCGGCCGATCGAGGCGAGACGTGCGTCCTGGCCGCCAGGGGCGAGCAGCGTGATGCCGAACGGCAGGCCCTTGTTCGTGAGCGAAGCCGGCACGGCGAGGCCGCACAGATCGAGCAGGTTGACGAAATTGGTGTAGGTACCGAGCCGGCTGTTCAGCGTGATCGGATCGGCCAGCACCTGTTTGACGGTGTAGGCCGTCGGCGCGGTCGGCAGCGCCAGCATGTCGACCTGGTGGGCGAAGATTTCCTCGGAGATACGGCGCATCTTCTCCAGCTTGTAGAAGGCGGCGAAGGCATCCATCGCCGTTGGCCGCAGGCCGCCGATGGTGATCTCGCGCGTCACCGGATGGATGGCGTCCGGGTCCGAGGCGAGGAGAGCCTTTGCCGTGAGCGCGCGCTCGGCGACCCAGGGGCCCTCATAGAGCAGCCGCGCGGTCTCGTAGAACGGCTCGACATCGATCTCGACGATCTCGCAACCGAGTTTCGCCAGCCGGTCGAGGGCCTTGCCGTATCCGGCCTCGTACTCCTTGTCGCCAAAGAAAATGCGCTGGCCGGGCAGCGGCACGCCGAGTTTCAAATGCGACGGCATCGCGCCGGGCCGACCGGGCGGACGGCGGCGCGAATAGGGGTCGGCGGCGTCGTAGCCGCCGGCGACATTCAGCACCGCCGAGGCGTCATCGACCGTCAGCGCGAAGATCGAGATGCAGTCCAGCGTGCGGCAGGCCGGCAGCAGGCCATGGGTCGAAATGAGCCCAAGGCTCGGTTTTAGCCCAACGATATTATTGAAACCGGCCGGCACGCGGCCCGAGCCGGCGGTGTCGGTGCCGAGTGAGAACGGCACGATGCCGGCCGCGACCGATGTCGCCGATCCGGACGACGAGCCGCCCGGCACCAGTTCGGGATCGAAGGTGTTGCGCGGCACGCCGTAAGGCGAGCGTACGCCAACAAGGCCGGTGGCGAACTGATCGAGATTGGTTTTGCCGATGACGATGGCGCCCGCCGCGCGCAGGCGTGCGACCGCGGTGGCGTCGTGCGTGGGGTTGAAGCTGAAGGCCGGACAGGCCGCCGTGGTCGGCAGGCCGGCGACGTCGATGTTGTCCTTGACCGCGAAGGGCACGCCGTAAAGCGGCAGATTCCTGTTGCCCGCGGCCTCCAGCGCCCTCGCCTCGGCCAGCACTTCGGCCTCGTCGCGCAAGGTGATGAAAAGCGCCGGATCCGCGTGAGTCCTAATACGGGCATAGGCGCGGGAAACGGTTTGCGACGGCGTCGCGGTGCCGGCCCGGTGCGCCGCGACAATGTCGAGGACGGTCTCAGGCATGGCGGCACGAATATGAACAATTTTTGGGCAATCTTATAAATCCAGAACAAGACGCAGGCGGACTATCCGCAACTGCATACAATAGGGGCTTTGCGCGCTGCACACAAACGTCCCGTTGCCCAAACCGGAGATTTACGCTCAACTTAGAGCCGAACAAAAATGAGCGTGAGCATGCCCGTCAGAGCCGCACAAAAAAGGGCGTGAGGCGCCCGTTAGAAGCCAAACAAAAAAGGGGCGGGAGTCCGCCCGGAGGTCTCGCCGTCACCTGCCCGCCGCCACCGACCCGCCTTTGCCCGCATCTAACATGCTAGTATGAGGGCGGGCCTTTCCAGACGACCACAACCAAGGCTGCAGCCACAAGCCAGCCAACAAGCAATGACGCGCCGCCCGGCGCCAAGGGAGCGAATTATATGAAGCCGAAATCCGGATCGTCCGAGAAGAAGCCCAAGGGCAAGAGCCTGCGCTCGCAGCTCTGGTTCGACAATCCGGAAAACCCGGGCATGACCGCGCTGTATCTCGAGCGCTACCTGAACTGGGGCCTGACCCGGGCCGAACTCACCTCCGGCAAGCCGATCATCGGCATCGCGCAGACCGGCTCCGACCTGTCGCCGTGCAACCGCCATCACCTCGACCTGGCCTCGCGCGTGCGCGAAGGCATTCGCGCCGCCGGCGGCATCGCCTTCGAATTCCCGGTGCACCCAATCCAGGAAACCGGCAAGCGCCCCGGCGCCGCGCTCGACCGCAACCTCGCTTATCTCGGCCTCGTCGAAATCCTCTACGGCTATCCGCTCGACGGCGTCGTGCTGATGACCGGCTGCGACAAGACCACGCCGGCCTGCATCATGGCGGCGGCCACCGTGAATATTCCCTCCATCGTCCTGTCGGGCGGACCGATGCTCAACGGCTGGGACGGCGAGCGCCGCATCGGCTCGGGCATGGTGGTGTGGCAGGCGCGCGAGGATCACGCCGCCGGCAAGATCACCTATCAGCAGTTCATCGATCTCGTGGCCAACTCGGCGCCGTCGGTCGGCCACTGCAACACCATGGGCACCGCTTCGACCATGAATGCGCTGGCCGAGGCGCTCGGCATGTCGCTGCCGGGCTGCGCCGCCATTCCGGCGCCGTATCGCGAGCGCGGCCAGATCGCCTATGACACCGGCGTGCGCGCGGTCGAGATCGTTCACGAGGACCTCAAGCCCTCCGACATTCTCACCCGCAAGGCGTTCGAGAACACCATCATCGCCAACTCGGCGATCGGCGGCTCCACCAATGCGCCGATCCACATCAACGCCATCGCCAAGCATATCGGCGTCAAGCTCGACATCACCGACTGGGAGAAGGTCGGCCTCGACATTCCACTGTTGGTCAACATGCAGCCGGCCGGCTTCTATCTCGCCGAAGAGTATTATCGCGCCGGCGGCCTGCCGGCCGTGATGAACGAACTGCTCAAGGCGAAGAAAATCCACGCCGACGCCATCACGGTGAACGGCAAGACGATGGGCGAGAACGTCAAGCGTGCCAAGATCGTCAACGACGACGTCATCCGCCCTTACAAGAAGCCGATGAAGGAAAAGGCCGGCTTCAAGGTGCTGCACGGCAACCTGTTCGATTCCGCGGTGATGAAGCTGTCGGTCATCTCCGACGAATTCCGTGACCGCTATCTGAAGAACCCGAAGGACCCGAACGCGTTCGAAGGCCGCGCCGTGGTGTTCGAAGGGCCGGAGGATTATCACCACCGCATCGACGATCCCAAGCTCAAGATCGACGAGAACACCATGCTGTTCATCCGCGGCGCCGGGCCGATCGGCTATCCGGGCGCGGCGGAAGTCGTGAACATGCAGCCGCCGGATTATCTCATCAGGAAAGGCGTCACGTCGCTGCCCTGCATCGGCGACGGCCGCCAGTCCGGCACCTCGGCGTCGCCATCGATCCTCAACGCCTCGCCGGAAGCGGCGGCCGGCGGCGGGCTCGCCATCCTCAAGACCGGCGACCGCGTGCGCATCGACCTCAACAAGGGCACGGCCGACATTCTGATCTCCAAGGCGGAGTTCGCCGAGCGCAAGGCGACGCTGGAGAAGCAGGGCGGCTTCAAATATCCGCCGAGCCAGACGCCCTGGCAGGAAATCCAGCGCGGCATGGTCGATCAACTCGGCGAAGGCATGGTGCTCAAGCCGGCGGTGAAGTATCAGCGCGTCGCGCAGAAATACATTCCGCGCGATAATCATTGATCGCAGGCACCAAAGCCAACCACGCTTTCACCTCTCCCCATCGGGGAGAGGTCGGATTGCGAAGCAATCCGGGAGAGGGGCTCTTTCGGCATCCCCCTCTCCCCAACCCTCTCCCCGATGGGGAGAGGGGGCGCGCCGGAAGCCGGCGAAACTCAAAACGCATAATAAGCTGCACAAAGGGGAAACACCGTGGCTGGACGTTTGAAGGGCAAGGTCGCGTTCGTGACGGCGGCCGGACAGGGCATCGGGCGCGCCATCGCGCAGGCTTTCGTCAATGAAGGCGCCAAGGTGATCGCCACGGATCTCGACGGGTCAAAGCTGAAGGACCTGAAGAAAGCCAAGGTCTATGCGCTGGACGCCCGCTCGACCGAAGCCGTGAATGCGCTCGCGGCCAAGGTGATCAAGGAATTCGGCGCGCCGGACATTCTCGCCAATTGCGCCGGCTTCGTGCATCAGGGCAGCATTCTCGAATGCAGCGAGGATGATTGGGATTTCTCCTTCGACCTCAACGTCAAATCCATGCACCGCACGCTGCGCGCCTTCGTGCCGGCGATGCTCAAGAACGGCGGCGGCTCGATCATCAATATCGCGTCGGTGGCCGGCTCGATCCGCGGCCTGCCCAATCGCTATGTGTACGGCACCACCAAGGCCGCTGTGATCGGACTGACCAAGGCGATGGCGGCTGACTTCGTCCGCCAGGGCCTGCGCGTCAACGCCATCTGCCCCGGCACCATCCAGTCACCGTCACTCAACGACCGCATCGCAACGAACGCCAAGAAGCTCGCCAAATCGGCAAAAGACGTGCGTCAGGATTTTATCGACCGCCAGCCAATCGGCCGCCTCGGCACACCGGAAGAAATCGCCGCCGGCGCGGTGTGGCTCGCTTCCGACGAATCCAGCTACTACACCGGCCAGACCATGCAGATCGACGGCGGCATGACGACCTGATCTGACAACCTGACCTGACGACCTGATCTGCGACAAAAGACTAATAAATACGCTGGCGGTGCGGGCTACGGTGGGCAGCCTGCGCACTTGCCGCAGGCGAAATCATATGATGATATCACCTGCGCGTTGCAGGTAGCATGTTAGACGCAGCGGCCGCGAAGACGGGAAAAATCCTGCGCGCGGTGATGCTCGATAAATAATCGGGCGTCGTTAGGGAGGGACTGAAATGGCTTCTGTCGCGATTCGCGACGTCCGAAAAGCATTCGGCACGACCGCCGTCATCCACGGCGTTGATATTTCCATTCTCGATGGCGAGTTCGTGGTGCTGGTCGGTCCGTCCGGCTGCGGCAAATCCACGCTCCTGCGCATGATCGCCGGGCTGGAAAACATCACCGGCGGCGAGATCGCCATCGGCGAGCGCGTGGTGAACAACGTGCCGCCGAAAGAGCGCGACATCGCCATGGTGTTCCAGAACTACGCGCTTTATCCGCACATGACGGTCGCCGACAACATGGCGTTCTCCATGAAGCTGCGCAAAGCGCCGAAGGAAGAGATCGACGCGCGCGTCAAACGCGCCGCGGAGATTCTCGGCCTCAACGTGCTGCTGGAGCGTTATCCACGCCAGCTCTCCGGCGGCCAGCGCCAGCGCGTCGCCATGGGCCGCGCCATCGTGCGCGATCCGCAGGTGTTCCTGTTCGACGAGCCGCTGTCCAACCTCGACGCCAAGCTGCGCGTGCAGATGCGCACCGAGATCAAGGAACTGCACCAGCGCCTCAAGACCACGACGGTCTACGTTACGCACGACCAGATCGAGGCTATGACCATGGCCGACAAGATCGTCGTCATGCATGACGGCATCGTCGAGCAGATCGGCGCGCCGCTCGAGCTCTACGACAAGCCGGCCAATGTCTTCGTCGCCGGCTTCATCGGCTCGCCGGCAATGAACTTCCTCAAAGGCAAGCTCAGCGTCAACGGCACCGGTACCTTCGTCGGTCCGCAAGGCGTGCGATTGCCGGTCGTCAGCCCGCCCGCCAACGCCAATGGCGCCGAGGTCATTTACGGCATTCGTCCCGAGCATTTCACGCTCGCCGAGGACGGCTCCGGCGAAGGCGCCGAAGCGGAAATCATCGTCATCGAGCCCACCGGCTCGGAGACCCAGGTCTTCGCCAACCTCGGCGGGGAAGAAGTCGTCGCGGTCTTCCGCGAACGTCACCAGTTCAAACCGGGCGAAAAGATCCGGCTGCGACCAGATCCGCAACACGTGCATCTGTTCGACGCGGCGACAGGCAAGCGCCTGAACGCGTGAAATAATTGCGTCCAAAACAAAACCGGACTCATAGGGAGAGAACAATGACTGACCTGTCACGCCGTACATTGGTTAAAGGCGCCACGGCATTCGGCGCCATCAGCGCGCTGAGCGGCCCGGCCCTGCTCGACTGGGCCAAGGCCTGGGCGCAGAACGCGCCGTGGAAGCCGGAAAAGGGCGCCAAGCTGTCGATGCTGCGCTGGAAATACTTCGTGCAGTCCGAAGACGATGCTTTCGTGAAGCTGATGGACGCCTTCACCAAGGCGACCGGCGTGCCGGTCGAAATCTCCCGCGAGTCCTACGAAGACGTGCAGCCGAAGGCCTCGGTCGCCGCCAACACCGGCACCGGCCCGGATCTGTTCTGGGGCCTCTATTCGCTGCCGCACCTGTTCCCGCAGAAGTGCCTCGATATGACGGACGTTGCCGACTATCTCGGCAAGGCGCATGGCGGCTGGGTCGACAGCGCCGTGAAGTACGGCAAGAGCGGCAACAAGTGGATCGCGATCCCGATCTGCTACTCGGGCGCGCTCATCAACTGGCGCGTCGAAGCCTCGAAGAAGGCCGGCTGGTCGCAGTTCCCGACCAAGACCGACGACTTCCTCGAATACGCCAAGGCGATGAAGGCGCAGGGCACGCCCGGCGGCTTCGCGCTCGGCCACGCTTCGGGCGACGGCAATACCTGGATTCACTGGTGTCTGTGGGCCCAGGGCGGCCAGGTCGTCGACAAGGACGACAAGGTGATCATCAACTCGCCGGAAACCGTGAAGGCGCTGGAATACGCCAAGACGCTCTACGGCCACATGATCCCGGGCGTCGCCTCGTGGAACGATGCGTCCAACAACAAGGCGTTCCTCGCCAAGGAAATCTATTGGACCAATAACGGCATCTCGATCTACGTCGCGGCCCAGAACAACGCCAAGGACATCGCCGAGGACATGAACCACGCGTACTTCCCGGTGGGTCCGGTCGGCAAGCCGACCGAACTGCACCTGATGTACCCGATCCTGGCGATGACCTACACGAAGAACCCGCAGGCCTGTAAGGCGCTGATCGCCTTCATGCTGGATGCCCAGAACTTCAATCCGTGGATCCAGTCGGCGAAGGGCTATCTGACGCACTGCCTCAACGAGTACGACTCCAACCCGATCTGGACGGCGGACCCGAAGAACACGCCCTATCGTGACGTCGCCAAGCGTTCGCTCACCGCCGGCGGCCTCGGCTCGGTCGGCGAAAAGGCGGCGACCGCGATCGCCGACTTCGTCGTGCTCGACATGTTCGCCAACTACTGCACCGGCCGCGAAGACGCCAAGGGCGCCATCGCCGGTGCGGAACGCCAGCTCAAGCGCATCTATCGCTAAGGCTGAATGGCCGGCGGAGGCTCATCGTCTCCGCCGGCACTTTCTTATTCGGGAGGCCATCGCTCGTGAGCATCGCCCTGCAAGGAGCCAAACCGGCCCGGGAGATCCGTGAGGTCACCGCCTGGGACCGCCTCAAGGTCAACAAGAACTGGCTCGGTGCGTGGTTCATGCTGCCGGCGGCGGCGTTCCTGATCCTGTTCCTGGCCTATCCGCTCGGGCTCGGCGTGTGGCTGTCGTTCACCGATGCGCGGCTCGGCCGCGAAGGCGTGTTCGTCGGCCTCGAGAACTACGACTTCCTGCGCGACGATCCGGTGTTCTGGCTCTCGGTGTTCAACACCATTCTCTATACGACCGTCGCCAGCATCATCAAATTCGCCATCGGGCTTTATCTGGCGCTGCTTCTGAACGAGAACATGCCGTTCAAAGCGATCATCCGCGCCGTGGTGCTGATTCCGTTCATCGTGCCGACCGTGCTGTCGGCGATCGCCTTCTGGTGGCTGTTCGATCCGCAGTTCTCGATCATCTCGTGGTCGCTCAAGAAGATGGGGCTGATCACCCAGAACATCGACTTCCTCGGCGATGTGTGGAACGCGCGCTGGTCGGTGATCTTCGCCAATATCTGGCGCGGCGTGCCCTTCGTCGCCATTACCTTGCTGGCGGGCCTGCAGACCGTGTCGCCCTCGCTCTATGAGGCAGCGACCATCGACGGCGCCTCGCCGTGGCAGCGCTTCCGCTTCATCACCTATCCGCTGCTCACGCCGATCATCGCCGTGGTGATGACCTTCTCGGTGCTGTTCACCTTCACCGATTTCCAGCTCATCTGGGTGATGACGCGCGGCGGTCCGGTCAACGCCACGCATCTGATGGCGACGTTCTCGTACCAGCGCGCGATCATGAGCGGCTATCTCGGCGAAGGCGCCGCGATCGCGACCGCGATGATCCCGTTCCTCCTCGCCGCGATCATGGTGTCGTGGTTCGGCCTGCAGCGCCGCAAGTGGCAACAGGGTGGCGACAATGACTGACATCCTCGCCGAAAAGGCCGCCCGGCCGCAGCGCGTGCTGGCGGCGGCAGCCAGCGCCGATCACAGCGAGGGCATGAGCTATCTCAACAGCGTGCCGCGCCGGATGGTGACGCTGTATCTGCCGCTCGGGCTGATCCTGCTGGTGCTGCTGTTCCCGTTCTACTGGATGGCGCTGACCTCGGTGAAGCCGGACGAGCAACTGCTCGACATGGACACCTACAGCCCGTTCTGGACCTGGTCGCCGACGCTCAAGCACATCACCAAGCTGTTGTTCGAGACGCAGTATCCGACCTGGCTGTGGAACACGATGCTGGTCGCGGTCTGCGCCACGGCGCTGTCGATCTTCGCCAGCGTGCTCGCCGCCTATGCGCTGGTGCGCCTGCGCTTCAAGGGCGCCACCGTGACCGGCGGCCTCATCTTTCTCGCCTATCTGGTGCCGCCGTCGATCCTGTTCATCCCGCTGTCGACCGTGGTCTATCAGTACGGCCTGTTCGACACGCCGTTCGCGCTGATCCTGACCTATCCGACCATCCTCATTCCGTTCTCGACCTGGCTGCTGATGGGCTACTTCAAGACCATCCCGTTCGAGCTCGAGGAATGCGCGCTAATGGACGGCGCCAGCCGCTGGCAGATCCTGACCCGGATCATCCTGCCGCTTGCCGTGCCGGGGCTGATCTCGGCCTTCATCTTCTGCTTCACCTTGTGCTGGAACGAGTTCATCTACGCGCTGACCTTCATCTCCTCGACCCAGTACAAGACCGTGCCGGTCGCCATCGTCACGGCGCTGGTCGACGGCGACATCTATCGCTGGGGCTCGCTGATGGCCGGCGCCATGATCGGCTCGCTGCCGCTGGTCGTCCTCTACGCCTTCTTCGTCGAGCACTATGTGTCGGCGATGACCGGCGCGGTGAAGGAATAGGCACCGGATTGTCCGGCATGCGCCGCGGCAAACAGGCCGCGGCGCCAGCGAAGCGTCCAACTGCCGCAGCTTCGCTTGATCAAAATCAACGCCTGACCGGCGCAACCGGTTAGGTATTGCATGCGTTTCGACAATGGGACGTCATGCAATTTATCGAAAACAAGACCTTCAACGAGATCAAGGTCGGCGACAGCGCCGAGCTGACACGCACCTTGCG
Organism: Pseudolabrys sp.; assembly: GCA_035556455.1. Taxonomy (GTDB): domain Bacteria; phylum Pseudomonadota; class Alphaproteobacteria; order Rhizobiales; family Xanthobacteraceae; genus Pseudolabrys. The sequence continues at coordinate 116,870 of DATMEX010000083.1, read as the reverse complement.
GCAGCAGGATTTCGTATGGCTCGCGCCGTTGCCGGGCGATTCCGCGCCGGGCGTGGACGCCGCGCCGCTGTCGCCGGTCGCCTGCCATGCGTGGGGCGCCGCGTTGCTTGCCGCCGTGCTGGACACCGAGTTGCCGGGGCCCGGGGCGGTGCTCCTCGGCCAGACCCTGAAGTTCCGCCATGCTGCCGCCTTGGGTGACGCCGTCACGGCCCGCGTCAAGGTGCGCGACAAGATCGCCGGCGAAAGCCGGATCGTTCTCGACTGCGAGGGCGTGGGCGCCTCCGGCGAGGTGCTGTTCACAGGACAGGCCGATGTCACCGCGCCGGCGCAGAAAATCCGCCGTCCGCGTGCCGCGCTTGCGCAAACGCATATTCACGAGCGCGGCGAACACTTCCGCGCCCTGACTGCAGCCGCGCGCAAGAACCCGCCGATCCGCACCGCCATCATCCACCCTTGCGACGACCTGTCTCTCGCCGGCGCGATGGAAGCCGGAAAAGCCGGCCTCATCATCCCCGTCCTCGTCGGCCCGACCGCCAAGATCCGAAAGACGGCCGCCGCAGCCGGCATCGATCTCGGCGGTGTCGAGCTGATCGATGCGCCGCACAGCCACGCCGCGGCCGCGCGCGCCGTGGCGCTCGCGCGCGACTGCCAGGTTGAAGCCCTGATGAAGGGATCGTTGCACACCGACGAGGTGATGGCCGCCGTTGTCGATGCCACGACCGGCCTGCGCACCGAGCGCAGGATCAGCCATGTCTTCGTGCTCGACGTGCCGAATTATCCCAAGCCGCTGCTGGTGACCGACGCCGCGGTGAATATCGATCCCGATCTCGATGAGAAGCGCGACATCGTGCAGAACGCCATCGATCTGGCGCAGGCCATCGGCATCGGCACGCCGAAGGTGGCGGTGCTGTGCGCGGTCGAAACGGTCTATCCGAAGATCAAATCGACGCTCGACGCCGCCGCGATCTGCAAGATGGCCGACCGTGGCCAGATCACCGGCGGACTCGTGGACGGCCCGCTGGCCTTCGACAACGCCATCTCGAAAGCGGCCGCTCAAGCCAAGAACATCGTGTCGCCGGTGGCGGGCGACGCCGACATCCTGGTCGTGCCGGATATCGACGCCGGCAACATGGTGGCGAAGCAACTGGTCTATCTGGCCGGCGCCGACGCGGCCGGCATCGTGCTCGGCGCCCGCGTGCCGATCATGCTGACAAGCCGTGCCGACAATGTGCTGGCCCGCACTACGTCCTGCGCGCTGGCGCAACTCTTCGCGCATCGCCGGCCCGGAGCCGGCCTGTGACGCGCGCCATCCTCATTCTCAACGCCGGGTCGTCGAGCCTCAAATTCGCGATTTACCCGGAGGCCGGCACGGCCGCGACCTATCACGGCGAAATCGAAGGCATCGGCCACGCTGCGCGCATGACGGCGCATGATGCCGGCGGCGCTCTGTTGACCCATTCGGCGATCGGCGCCCTGGCCAGTCACAACGATGCCCTCGCGGTGCTGCTGGAGTGGATCAAAACTCAGTGCGGCGACATCGCACTGGCGGCGGCCGGGCATCGCATTGTCCATGGTGGTCGCGAATTCACCCGGCCGGCTCTGCTGACCCCGGACGTCGTCGCCAAGCTCGAAGCGCTGACCTCGCTGGCGCCGCTGCATCAACCGCACAATCTGGCGCCGGTGAAAGCGCTGGCGGCGCAACAACCCGACCTGCCGCAGATCGGCTGCTTCGACACCGAGTTTCACGCGACCCAGCCCGCGGTCGCGACCGCCTTTGCACTGCCGCGCGCGCTCACCGACAAGGGCTTGCGGCGCTACGGCTTCCACGGGCTGTCCTACGAATACATCGCCAGCATTCTGCCGGACCATCTCGGCGAGAAAGCCGACGGCAAGGTCGTCATCGCGCATCTCGGCCAGGGCGCCAGCATGTGCGCCATGCAAGGCCGCAAAAGCATCGCCACCACCATGGGCTTCAGCACGCTGGACGGCCTGATGATGGGCACGCGCTGCGGCGCGCTCGATCCCGGCGTGCTGCTCTATCTTCTCGACCGCGAGGGCATGTCGCCCGACGAGGTTTCCCGCCTGCTCTACGATCAATCCGGGCTGCTCGGCGTGTCCGGCATCAGCAACGACATGCGCGAACTACTGGCGAGCATGGATGCGCGCGCTGCCGAAGCCGTCGAACTCTTCGTCTATCGCATCGTCCGCGAACTGGGATCGCTGGTCGCAGCGCTTCAAGGCCTCGATGCCATCGTCTTCACCGGCGGCATCGGGCAGAACGCCCCGGATATCCGCGCCCGCGTCTGCAAACAGGCCGCTTATCTGGGCATCAAGCTCGACGACACGGCCAATCGCGGCGGCGCCCATCGGATCAGCCAAGACGACAGCACGATTGCCGTTCTGACGCTGAAAACCAATGAAGAATACACGATCGCACGGCATACGCGGACTTGGCTGGCAGCCCAGCGAGGATGACCCGGCGGGGCTTTATCGCCTCAGCGCCTTGAGCCGCTTCCATGCCGGTGAGATGACGAACTCAGAGATCGGAATAAGCGCGCCGCCAACCAACAGGCCGATAACGCCGGAAATGGCGGCGACGGTCGCCCATTCAAGAACGGCACCGAGCGCCGGCGCCAGGGCCGAAACGGCATGTGACGCACTTTCGACGCCATGATGGATCTGCGGCGGGCCGTACTGTTCCAGGCCGTGCAGAACGATGCCGCCGCCGACCCAGATCATCGCGGCGGTGCCGACGACGCTCAGCGCCTTGAGGAAGTACGGCATGCCGCGCACCAGCGCGCGGCCCGATACGCGGCTGGTGCGGCCCAGCACCGAACGCTGCTCATTGCGCGCCAGCGCCACGCCGACGTCGTCGGCTTTCACGATCATGGCGACGACACCATAAACCGCCGCCGTGATGCCGATGGCCACGATCGCGAGCACCACCGACTGCGTCGCAATGTTGCCGGCCGGGATGGCGGCCAGGGTGATCGCCATGATTTCCGCCGACAGGATGAAGTCGGTTTTGATCGCACTGGCGACCCGCTGATCCTCCAGCGAGCGCGGATTGAGCGCGACGGATTCGAGTTTGGCCTCGTGCGCATGGGCGCGATGCGGTTGCACGGCCTCGACGACTTTCTCAGCGCCCTCGTAGCAGAGATAGGCGCCGCCGATCATCAGCAGCGGCGTGATGATCCACGGCACGAAATAGCTCAGCACCAGAGCGGCCGGCAGCAGAACGAGCAGCTTGTTGCGCAGCGACCCCAGCGCGATCTTGCCGACGATCGGCAGTTCCCTTTTGGCGGCAAAGCCGATGACATAACCCGGCGTCACGGCCGTATCGTCGATGACGACGCCGGCCGCCTTGGCGCCGGCTTTCGCGGCCTGTCCCGCGACATCGTCGAGCGACGCCGCCGCCACCTTGGCCAGCGCCGCGACGTCATCCAGCAGCGCGATCAGTCCGATGCTCACGGGAATCCTTTCGCGGGCGCGGCGGAGAGAGAAGTTCTGGCGAAGGCAGGAGTGCCGGCGGGCCGGTCTATAAGCGGTTCTTTCCCCGCTTGTCGATCAGGACGGCCTGTTGCCATGGGCTTGGCGCCTTGTCCGTGCGATGGATGCAACCCGCCCAGCAGCAAGGTCGCTTCTTTCCTTCCAGGAGTTCGTCACAGGTCCGCTCAATGCGACGCTGGCGCGTCTTGACCTGTTTCGCGTCATCGACCCAGCAGATGAACTCGTTGCGTCCGAGCGGAGTGAGTTTTTCCCATAGGCTCAGGACCTTCGGATTTGATCGCACTGCCGCTTGAAGGTCTTCTCCTGCTTCGTGGACAGTGCCATGGAGAAAAGCGTTCGTCACAAACCCTCCGGGCAAACTTATCAGCCGTGTTCGTGGATGAAACGGCACGCAAACGCGCCGCCGCGCGAAAGATCGAGGGTTCGATATCCCTCGCTGATCGACGATGTCGTGGGCGTCGTGAGACTGGCGGAGAGAGAGGGATTCGAACCCTCGATACGGTTTCCCGTATACACGCTTTCCAAGCGAGCGCCTTCAGCCACTCGGCCACCTCTCCGGACCCGCCTCACGTAAAGCGGCGCGCGCCATTCGTAAAGGCGCCCGGGCAGATTCCGCAGGCTTTCCGCCGCCTTGGCAAACAGGCGGCACCCCCGGGAACCGCCATCGTTTAGGACAAGCCGCGTGACCTGACAAGGTTTGATCCGCTTTGCCTATCAACCCATCGGCAGGACCCCGTTTTGTTTCCCGCCCGGCGGCCCTAAAGGTCAAACAGAAGCCCAGAACAACACCCGGGAGCGGCGCCGTGGGCGGCGAGACCTCAGCCCTGACCCTGATTCTGTCCGGCGATCCGGGGCTGTATCGCATTATCGGCCTGTCCCTTGTCGTCAGCCTGAGCGCGGTGGCCTGCGCCGCCGTCATCGGCATCCCGCTCGGCGCTTTGGTCGCGCTCACCCGGTTTCGCGGCCGCGACGGCGTCATCGTCGTGCTCAACGCCCTGATGGGCCTGCCGCCGGTCGTGGTCGGCCTCGCCGTGTATCTGGCGCTGTCGCGCTCCGGCCCGCTCGGCAGCCTCGGCATCCTGTTCACGCCGCAGGCCATGATCATCGCGCAGACGATTCTGGTGACGCCGATCATCGCCGCCCTGACCCGGCAGACGGTCGAAGACCTCTGGCTCGAATATCGCGAGGAACTCGCCGCAATGGACGTCGGCCCCGCGGCGCGCATCGGCACGCTGGTGTGGGATGCGCGCTTTTCGCTGATGACCGCCCTGCTCGCCGGCTTCGGCCGCGCCGCCGCGGAAGTCGGCGCCATCATCGTCGTCGGCGGCAATATCGACGGCTTCACCCGCACCATGACCACCGCCATTGCGCTCGAGACCTCGAAGGGCGACCTGCCGCTCGCCATCGGCCTCGGCATCGTGCTGATCGCCATCGTCGTCATCATCAATGCACTGGCCTGGGCCGCCCGGCGCGCCGGCGAACGCTACGCGGGATGAGCATGCGCGCGCCCGACACCGATCTGCCCATCGTTCTGACCGGCATCACCGTCAAGGCCGGGGCCGTGACGATTCTCGACGGCGTGACGCAGACGATCACTGCCGGCGCGCCGACCGTGCTGATCGGCCCCAATGGCGCCGGCAAGACCACCTTGCTGCGCATCATCATGGGGCTCGTTGCGCCGGACGCCGGCAGCGTGAACTGGGGCAGCCGCAACGACGTCACGCAAGTGCGGCGCGCCATCGTGTTCCAGCGGCCGGTGATGCTGCGCCGCTCCGCGGCCGCCAACATCGGTTACGCGCTGGGCGCGGCGGGCGTGCAGCGCGCGCAGCACGAAGCGCGCATTGCCGAACTGCTGTCGCTGGTCGGTCTCGGCGCACTTGCAACGCGGCCGGCACGCAAACTGTCGGGCGGCGAACAGCAGCGTCTCGCGCTGGCGCGGGCGCTGGCGCGCGACCCGGAGGTGCTGCTGCTCGACGAGACCACCGCCAGCCTCGATCCGGCGGCGACCAAGGCCATCGAGGATATCATCCGCGCGGTGGCGGAGCGTGGCGTCAAGGTGGTGATGTCGACGCACGATCTCGGTCAGGCGCGACGCCTCGGCGGCGATGTCATGCTGATGCATCGCGGCCGCGTCATCGAGCACGGCCCGGCGGCTGACTTCTTCGCGCAGCCGAAAACCGAACAGGCCCGCACCTTCATCGCCGGCGAATTGCTGGTGTAACCACAACAAGACTATCTGGAGGATCGAATGACCGCACTTCGCAACGTGACAACCGCCGCTTTTGCTTTCGCGCTTCTCGCCGCGCAGCCAGCCACTGCGCAAGACAAGTCGATCGTGGTCGCGTCCACAACTTCCACGCAGGACTCCGGCCTGTTCGAGTATCTGCTGCCGAAATTCAAGGAGAAGTCCGGCATCACGGTGAAGGTCGTGGCGCAAGGCACCGGGCAGGCTCTCGACACCGGCAAGCGCTGCGACGCCGATGTCGTCTTCGTCCACGCCAGGGCGCAGGAGGAGAAGTTCGTCGCCGACGGCGCCGGCGTGAAGCGCTTTCCGGTGATGTACAACGACTTCGTCATCGTCGGGCCGAAGAGCGATCCCGCCGGCATCAAGGGCGGCAAGGACGTCGCCAAGGCTTTGGCCACGATCAAGGACAAGGGCGCGGCGTTCTTCTCGCGCGGCGACCGCTCCGGCACGCATTCGGCCGAGCTGGCGCTGTGGAAGACGTCGGGCGTCGATATCGAGAAAGATCAAGGAAGCTGGTATAAGTCGCTCGGCCAGGGCATGGGCGCGACGCTCAACACCGCCGCCGCCAGCAACGGCTACACCCTTACCGACCGCGCCACCTGGATCCACTTCAAGAACAAGCAGGACCTCGCCATCGCCGTCGAAGGCGACAAGCGGCTGTTCAATCAGTACGGCGTCATGCTGGTGAACCCGGCGAAATGCCCGAGCGTGAAGAAGGACCTCGGCCAGACTTTCATCGACTACCTCGTCTCGCCGCAGGGCCAGCAGGACATTTCCGGCTACAAGGTCGACGGCCAGAGCCTGTTCTTCCCGAACGCCAATGACGCCGGGGCGTGAATGACGCCTATCCGGCTTTTCGCCGCAGGCAGCTTGAAGACCGCCCTCACCGAAGTGGCGCAGGCCTTCGCATCGAGCGGCGGCCTAAGCATCGAGGGCAGGTTCGGCCCGTCGGGCTTGCTCAAGGATGACATCGTCAACGGCGCCGGCGCCGATGTATTTGCCAGCGCCAACATGGACCATCCGCAGGCGCTGCGCGATGCCGGACGTAGCGGCCCGGTCGTCATGTTCGCACGCAACGAGATGTGCGCCTTGGTGAGGCCGGGCCTTCAGGTCACGGGCGACAGCCTGTTGGACGCCATACTCGATCCATCGATCAAGCTCGGCACATCCACGCCCAAGGCCGATCCGTCCGGCGACTATGCCTTCGCCGTATTTGCTCGCGCCGAAGCAGTCCGGCCCGGCGCCCGCGCCGTGCTCGAGGCCAAAGCGCTCAAGCTGACCGGCGCGAGGGACAGCCCCGCGCCGCCGCCGGGTCACAATGTCTATGGCTGGCATGTTTCCGAAGGACATGCCGACATCTTCATCACCTATCGCACCAATGTGATGGCGGCGCGCGACCGGAACCCGGTTCTGCAATCGTCGGCGCTGCCCGAAACGCTCGCCGTCGGCGCCGATTACGGGCTCACCGTCCTGAACGATGCACCGCCGGCGGCCCATGCTCTGGCGCGTTTCGTCATGTCCGCGGCCGGGCGGGCGATCCTGGCTGCCCACGGCTTCTCGCCACCGCCTTCCCGAACAGGCAGCCAGTGACTAGATTGCAACCATGAGCCCGAAGCCGGACAGCACCGACAGCTACATCATCCGCCCCGATCCGAACGATGCGCGGCTGACCGAGCGCGTCACCGGCATCGACCAGACCGGGGCGCGCATCGAGACCTCGGTGACGGTGGAGCGGCCGCTGACGATCTTTCTCAACAGCCAGGAGATCGTCACGGCGATGACGATCAACGATTATCCCGAATATCTGGCGATCGGCTATCTGCTCAATCAGCACATGCTGCTGCCGGACGATGTCGTCACCGGCGTCGATTACGACGAGGAGCTGTCGCTGGTCGTCGTGCGCACCCAGCGCAAGACCAATTACGAGAAGAAACTGAAGAAGAAGGTGCAGACCTCCGGCTGCGCGCAGGGCACCGTGTTCGGCGATCTGATGGAAGCGCTGGAGGATGTGTCGCTGCCGGCGACACCGCTGCGCACCTCATGGCTCTATGCGCTGACGCACAAGATCAACACCACGCCGTCGCTTTATCTCGAGGCCGGCGCCATTCACGGCTGCGTGCTGGCGCAGGAGGACAAGCCGCTGGTCTATATGGAAGATGTCGGCCGCCACAACGCCGTGGACAAGATCGCCGGCTGGATGTTCAAGGAGAAGGTCGCGGCGCACGACAAGATCTTCTACACCACCGGCCGCCTCACCTCGGAGATGGTGCTCAAGACCGTGCGCATGGGCATTCCGATTCTCATTTCGCGCTCGGGCTTCACCGCCTGGGGCGTCGAACTGGCGCGCAAGGCCAATCTGACACTGATCGGCCGCGCGCGCGGCCAGCGCTTCGTCGCGCTCGCCGGCGAGGAGCGCATCGTGTTCGATCAGGATTTGAGCAAGGTGCCGGACGAAGGCTCCAAGCATCGCCGCAAGGCGGCGGTGGAGGATTAAGTAACTGTCATTCCGGGACATCGCGAAGCGATGGGCCCGGAATCCATACGCCGCAGCCGGGGTTATGGATTCCGGGCTCGCGAGCTTCGCTCGCGCCCCGGAATGACGTAGAAGGGCCCCATGATCGATTTCCCCCATCCGCCCACCTTTGGTCTCGTTCTCGCCGGCGGTCTCGCGCGCCGAATGGGCGGCGGCGACAAGGCGCATCTCAGGATCGGCGGCTCGACCATCATCGACCGCGTGCTCGCCACGCTATCGGGGCAATGCGCCGGCGTGATCATCAATGCCAATGGCGATCCCGCGCGCTTCGCCGACACCGGCTGCGAGGTGATTCCCGATAATGTGCCGGATCACCCCGGCCCGCTCGCCGGCATTCTCGCCGGGCTCGACTGGCTGGCGGCGCAAGGCCGCGGCATCGAATGGCTGCTCAGCGTGCCGGGTGATTGCCCGTTCCTGCCCGACGATCTCGTCGAACGCCTGCATGCAGCGCGCCGCAAGCTGGGCGCCGGCGTGCCGCTCGCCTGCGCCAAGTCCGGCGACTGGCGTCATCCCGTCGTCGGCCTGTGGCCGCTGGCGCTGCGCGAGGATCTGCGCAAGGCGCTCACCGTGGAGGGCCTGCGCAAGATCGAGGTGTGGACGGCGCGCCATGGCATCGCCATCGCCGAATGGCCGACCGACCCTGTCGATCCGTTCTTCAACGTCAACACGCCGGACGATCTCGCCAGGGCCGAAGCGGTCGCCGCCGAGCGGATGATCTAGAGATGGATCGCGGTGCCGAAATCCGGCACCCGCACATCGAGATCGCTGCCGGCCAGAGCCTCGCGCAGCGCATGAAGCGGCTCATGATAGCCATCGTCGGCGAGATGAAACACGCCATAGTGGATCGGCAGCGTGACGCGCGATTGCAGAATGGTCGCCGCCTCGACCGCCTGTTGCGGGTCCATATGCACGATGGACATGAACCAGCGCGGAAGATAAGCGCCGATCGGCAATAGCGACACGTCGGGTGATCCAAAGCGTTCGCGAATGGCGGTGAAGTGCGTGCCGAAGGCGGTGTCGCCGGCGAAATAGATCGTGCCAGCCGGACTCCCGATGACGAAACCACCCCACAAGCTCTTGTTCTGGTCGAACGGCCCGCGCGCCGACGCATGCTCGGCCGGCACATAAGTTACGCTCACATCATCGGCCAGCGCCGCGCGGCCCCACCAGTCGAGTTCGGACACGTTGCGGCAAGGCGTGATGCGACCGACCTTGAGGCCGGTGACCAGCCGCGGCCGATCGCGCCGCTCGAGGCGCGCCAGTGTCGCGCGATCGAGATGATCGTAATGACAGTGACTGAGCAGCACGATATCGATCGGCGGCAGATCATCGAGCGCGAGCGGTGGCGGACAGCGGCGCTTGACCCCGAGCCATGGCAGCGGTCCGGCGCGATCCGACCACACCGGATCGGTGACGATGTTGAGCCCCGCCACCTGCAGCAACACCGTCGCATGGCCCATCGGCGTGATGCGGATGCCGTCGGTCACGCGCGGCAGCGGCGTCTCGGCCCGTGGCGCCGTGATGCTCTCCGGCCAAGGTGCGGCCTGGTGCGTGCGCAGCAGGCGCCACACGTCACCGCGCGTCAGCGCCTTGCCGCTCTTGTTGACGAAGCGACCGCGAACCCGCTGCGCCGTGTCGAATGGATCGGCCGGCGGCTTGAGGTTCATCCCATCAGCGCCGCGAATGAGAGGAAGCCGACGCGGTCTCCGGGAGCAATCGCGGTCAGATCCTCCGGGAGTTCAAGCATCCCGTCGGTCTCGGTCAGCGATGTGAGAATGCCGGCGCCGTCCTGCGGGTGCTTGAATGCTTCGATCTCGCCGTCGGCCGCACGGCGCAGCGCCACGCGCACATATTCGCGGCGGTCCTTTTTCTTCTTGTAGGCAAAAGCGACACGCACCGGCAGCGGCAGCAAGGCTTGCGGCCGCGCGCCAGACAAGCGAAGCAGCAGCGGCTTCACCACGCGCACAAAGGTCACGAACACCGCCACCGGATTGCCGGGCAATCCGCAGAAGGCAGCCCCCGCATGCGCCGCGTAATCCTTGCGCGGCGCGGCGCGGATCACGCCCATCGCCACCGGCCGTCCCGGCTTGATGGCAATGCGCCAGAACACCAGACTGCCGATCTTCTCCACCGCGGCGCGCACATAATCGGCGTCGCCCGTCGAGACGCCGCCGGAGGTGATGATGAGATCGTGCCACGCCGCCGCCTTGGCGAGCGCGCGCGCAAGCTCGGCCGGATCGTCACGCAGAATGCCGAGATCGGTGACCACCGCGCCGAGCTGTTCGAGCAGCGCGCCGATGAGATAGCGATTGGCATCGAAGATCGCCGCGGCGCCGCGCGTTGCTCCCGGCTCGACGACTTCGTCGCCGGTCGAGAAGATCGCAACCTTGAGCCGTCGCCGCACCTCGATATCGACAATGCCCAGCGCCGCCAGCAGCGCGATGTGCTGCGCTTCGAGCACCGTGCCTGTCGGCAGCACGATGCGCCCCGCGGCAACATCCTCACCGGCCAGGCGACGATTGGCGCCGAGCGCCAAACCCTTCGGCACTGTCACCCGGTCGCCATCGACCGTCACGTCTTCCTGCATGTAGACCGTATCGGCGCCCGCCGGCATCGCCGCGCCGGTGAAGATGCGGATGGCCTCCTTTGGCCCCAACGTCAAATCGGCGCGCGCGCCGGCGGTGAGCCGTCCGCTGACGCTCAGCGTCGTGTCGCCATCGACAACCAGATCGGCGTGACGCACGGCGTAGCCATCGACCGCCGAATTATCGAACGGCGGCAGATCGACCGGCGCCTTGATATCGCTCGCGGTGACGCGGCCGCGGGCGCTGCGCAGCGGCACGCGCTCGGTGTCGGCGACCGGCGTGATGCGTTCGGCAATCAGCCGCTCCATGTCCGGCAGCGGCAGAAGCGCTCCGGAAAATGCAAAGCAGTCGTCGGTCAATTGCGCCATGTATTCTCCCGCATGCGCAAAAGGCGAGTGCCTGCGGCCAGCTAGCCGGCCATCGCGCGTTCGACTTCGCCGACCGTGACGGCGTGCTTGAGGGCCAGATCGGCGATCGCCTCGACGTCGTTGAGATCGACCACCGGCAGCTTGACTTGCGGCAGGGCGATATCCGCCGCGACGGCGGCGATGTAGGAGTCGTTCGGATACAACAACGGCTTTTCGTTGGCGGCGCGGTGCACTTCGATCTTGGGGAAGGCGTCCCGCTTGAAGCCTTCGACCAGCACCAGATCGACCGGCGACAGCTTGGCCACCAGGTCGAGCATGTCCCACTCTTCCTCCTCGCGCAGCTCGTGCAGCATCGCCCAGCGGTTCGCCGAGGCGATGATCACCTCGGTGGCGCCCGCCTTGCGGTGCATGAAGCTGTCCTTGCCCGGCTTGTCGAGGTCGAAGCCATGATGCGCGTGCTTGAGCGTCGAGACGCTGATGCCGCGCGCCTTCAATACCGGAATGAGCTTGGTGATGAGCGTGGTCTTGCCCGAACCGCTCCAGCCGGCGAGGCCGACGATGCGCATCGTCGATTTGAAGCGCGCGCCGATAATGGCGTTCTCGCGGTCGCGCGCGAAATCCATGTCGTCGGGCCCGTCTTCCGCCATGGCGTAGAGGTCGGGCCGCAGGACGGAGCGGTCGACGCCGGTCGCGGTCTCCACCGCGATAACGCGGCTGGCCGGGACGCGCGACCAGTTCGACACCGACGGCTGAGAGATGCCGATGCGGCGCGCCAGTTCGGTGACGCCACCGGCGGCGCGAATGGCCTCAAGAAGTCCGCGTTCCGGCATTTTGCGAATTGCGCTCGGGCGCCCGTTCCTGGCGTCGGGCGATCCGACGACACTGCGATATTAATGAATGTACAAAAGTACCGTGCGGCTTGCCGGAGGGTCAATAGCGCGGCCTCGCGGGCACGGGCTTGTGACCGGCCTGCGATACCACTGCCGCCGTCGCGGGATGCGCCCGATTACGCCGGCTCCATGCCGATGGCGCGAATACGGGCCCGGATCGTCTCGTCACGCAGCGCGGCGAGAAAGGCCTGGACGGCCGGTCGCGCCTTGCGCCTTTCGACGACCAGGAAATCGTAGTGTTCCGGCGCCACCGGGATGAAGCCGAGGCCGTACATCTTCGCCACCGGCTCGATCGCCACGCCCCAGTCGGCGCGGCCCTGGGCAATCGCGGCGGCGACGGCGTTGTGCGACTTCGGCTGGTTGGCATAGCCCGGCGGCCGGGCGCCATCGAGCAGCCGGTCGATCAGGACACGCGTGCCGGCGCCCGCATTGCGGCCGACCATCAGCATGCCGCTGTCGGCCAGCGCCATATTAACGGCTTCAGCAACGCTTTTGCCGGCGAAGCGATCATCGCCATTTCGGAAGACGATGCCTTGCATACGGGTCCAACCGCGCACCAGCGACAATTCGGGCGTCACGAGATGCACATTATAGTCGCCGCTGCGCGGGTCGATCAGATGCACCGGCGCGATGTCGCACTGACCGCGCGTTGCCGCCGCGACGCCGCCGAGACTGCCGACCGCGAGCGTGCGCGCCGAAAAGCCGCGCTCGGCCAACGCGCCGACGACGACATCGAGCGCGACATCGTGACTGCCCATGATGGTGACGTCCGGCGCCGCAGCGCTGGTGCCGATCAAGGTCACCTGCCCACGCGTATCGGCATCGAGTGCGCTCGCCAGCGCATCGATCTCGATGAAGCCATCGGCCTGCGAAAAGCTGGTCACCGCGCCTGAGCCCTTGCCGGTCGGAAACGCCACCGGCCCGTCGTCGCCACCGACGAGCGACACCAGCACGAACTCCTTGCGGCCAAGTTCGGAGGGGATGCGCACCGGCACGCGCGCGTCGATGCTCTGCGCCGCTTCCGGCGGCAGGCCGGCGAGCGCGCGGATCACCGGCGCGATGAAGGCATGAAAGGTGAAAATCGCCGAGGTCGGGAAACCCGGCAGCACGGCGAATGGAATTTTACCGGCGACGCCGAGGCACAAGGGCTTGCCAGGCTTGAGCGCGACGCCATGCACGAGAATGCCGGGCGCGCCGAGCGCAGCCACCGCGGCATATGACAGATCGCCCGCGCCTTTGGATGTGCCGGCCGACAGCACCACCATGTCGCACGAGGCGAGCGCCGCCCGCACCGTCTTGTCGAGCGCCGCTCTGTCGTCCGGCACGGCGCCGAACGGCACCGCTTCGCCGCCCGCCTCGACCACCGCCGCCGCGATGATGGCGCCGTTGGAATCATAGATGCCGGCGGGCTTGAGCGGCTCGCCCGGCGGCACCAGTTCATCGCCGGTCGAAATCACCGCGACGCGCGGCCGCCGTACCACGTCGGCATGCGCGAGCCCGCTCGCGGCCAGCATGCCGATCTCGCGCGAGCCGATGCGCGCGCCCTTGCGCAGCAAGGTCTCGCCGCGGGCAATATCGGAGCCGGCATAGGAGATGAATTGTCCCGGCGTGGCCGCGCGGCGCAGTTCGATGCGCGGCGCGCTTTCGCCGATCAATTCCGTGTGCTCGACCATGACCACCGCATCGGCGCCGCGCGGCACCACGCCGCCGGTGGCGATGGTCGTCGCCGTGCCGGGTTTCACCTCGAGCGCCGGGCTATCGCCGCAGGCAATCACTTCGGCGTTCAACGTCAGCACTTTGGGCGCCATGTCGCCGGCGCCGATGGTGTCGGCGGCCCGCAGCGCAAAACCATCGACATTGGCGCGGTCGAACGGCGGCGCATCGACCGCGGCGACGACGTCGTGAGCGAGAACACGCGTCAAGGCTTGCGCCAGGGTGACGCGCTCGGCGCCGAGCGGCTTGAGGTCGATATGCGCCTCGAACCGCGCCCGCGCCTCCTCGGCGGAAGCGACTTCGAGGAACTGCTCCTGCCGCGCTGCCGCGCGCACGCGCGCGATCAGATCATTGTCGGCCGCCGTGCCGGTTCCGGTCTCGCTCATGGCCACGGCCTCACCTGCACCGTGGTGCCCTCCGCGTAGCCTTCGCTGTCCGCCGGCACCATGATCCAGCCATCCGATCGCGTCAGCGCCGACAGCGGCAGATACCTGGACGCCAACGGCTCGACCGTATCCTGCACGCGGCGCACCGGCACGATCTCGGCGAGTCCGACGGTGGACGACACCTTGCGCGACAAAGTGAGAATTTTATACGGCTGGCGTTCGCCGCCCGGAACGCCGGCCAGTCGGTCCTGAATGCGCCGGCCAACCGTAAGCCATACGCTGAGCGCTGCATCGAGCCGTCCCGGCAACAGCAGCAGCGGCCGCGGCCCGGCGAAACCAAGCGCGGCGGTCTCGCCCGGCGTGATCGCCATGCCATGCACCGCGAGTTCGCAGTCGCGCGCCAACGTGTGAACGCTGTTGTCGTTGCGGCCCGAACCGGTGCCGCCAATGACCACAATGGCGTCGGCGGATTCGGAGGCGAGCACGGTGCCCAGATCGCGGGCCGGATCGTCGAGCTTGGCGGCGCCGCCGCGTCGCTCGATGTCGCTCGCCAGCAACCGCGCCGCGGCGCTGACGATGGTGGTGCCGCGCAGCGGCAGAACGCGGATGCGCGGCTCGCGCACGGCGATGCGCGACAGGCCGACCGCAGCGAAGGCGGCAAGATCGGTCATGCGCAGACGCTCGCCGGCGCGGCGCAGCGGAATGGCGGCGTCGTTGTCGCCGCCCGCGGGCAACACGCCGTCGCCGGGGTTGATGGTGGCGAGCGCTTCCGCGAAGCCGTTTTTGACCGCCACCGCATCGAGCGGCGCAATACTGTCGGTCTCGGGCGGCAACACCTGCCCGGTTTCGATCCGCTGCGGCGCGCGGATGAGGGGAATGGGAGCATACGATCCGGCGCCGAGCGTGGCATCGGCGGCGAGCGCCCAGCCGTCGATCAATGCCAGCGCCGACGACGGCCGCGCCGGGCCCATCGCATCGACCGCGAGCGCGCGACCGGCCGCGGCGGCGACGTCCAGCGTGCGCGGCGTCACCGGCTTGACGCGGAGATCGACCATCGCCGTGACCTCGGACAATGGTGTCAGCTTCGAAATCGTCTGGAGGGTCTCGGAAGCCGCCGCCATATTTCCCTGGTCGTTCCCTTGTGTAATGACAGCCAGTCTAGCGCAGCAGCGGCGGCAACAGGAGCCGAACCTTGGCTGAAAAAATCATGAACCTGCGCGGCCTGAAATGCCCGCTGCCCACGCTGCGCGTGAAAAAGATGCTGTCGACGCTTCCGTCCGGCGACGTCGTCGTCGCCGAATGCACCGATCCGATGGCCGCCATCGATATTCCCAATCTGGTGCGGCAGACCGGCGATACGCTGGAGGCCCGCGACGTCGGCAACGAGCAGGGCCAGGACGTTCTGACCTTCCGCATCCGCAAATCCTGACATTACCCCGTAAATCACTGTAATATAGAAGCAATATCCAGGCGCGCCAGGTTGTTAACGATGCTTTGACCTGGCCGCGCCCGCCCTGTAGCGAGAGGCCATGGCGCCTCCTCCCCTTCTGCAACTCACCGGCATCAAGCTGACCTTCGGCGGCACACCGCTTTTAAGCGGCGCCGACCTCTCGGTTTCGACTGGCGAGCGCGTGTCGCTGGTCGGCCGCAACGGCTCGGGCAAATCCACCTTGCTCAAGATCGCCGCCGGCCTGGTCGAGCCGGACGCCGGCACGGTGTTCGTGCAGCCGGGCGCTTTGGTGCGCTACCTGTCGCAGGAGCCGGATTTCGGCGGCCATGCCACCGCGCTATCCTACGTCGAGAGCGGGCTGAAACCGACCGACGATACCTACATCGCCCGGCAGCTGCTCGAAGAGCTTGGCCTCACCGGCCAGGAAGATCCGTCGCATCTGTCCGGCGGTGAGGCGCGCCGCGTGTCGCTCGCCTACGCGCTCGCGTCCGATCCCGACATCCTGATGCTCGACGAGCCGACCAACCATCTCGATTTGCCGACCATCGAGTGGCTGGAGCGCGACCTCGCCGCGCGCCGCACCGCGCTGGTCGTCATCAGCCACGACCGACGCTTTCTCTCCAATCTGACGCGCACCACGGTGTGGCTCGATCGCGGCTTCACGCGGCGGCTCGACAAGGGCTTCGCCTTCTTCGAGGAATGGCGCGACCAGGTGCTGGCGGAAGAAGAGCGCGACCAGCACAAGCTCGATCGCAAGATCGCCGCCGAAGAGCACTGGATGCGCTATGGCGTCACCGCGCGGCGCAAACGCAACATGCGCCGCGTCGGTGAACTCGCCGCCTTGCGCGAGCAGCGTCGCAGCTATCGCGGCACGGCGGGCGCGGCGGCCATCACCGCGGGCAGCGCGCAACAATCCGGCGCGCTGGTGATCGAGGCCAAGAACATTTCCAAGAGCTATGGTGAGCGCGCCATCGTCACCGATTTCTCGCTGCGCGTCGCGCGCGGCGATCGCATCGGCATTGTCGGCCCGAACGGCACCGGCAAGACGACCTTGATCAATCTGCTCACCGGTGCGGATGCGCCGGATTCCGGCACGGTCAAGCTCGGCGCCAATCTTGCCATCGCGACGCTGAACCAGCATCGCGACAGCCTCAACCCCGACACCACGGTTGCCGATGCCTTGACCGGCGGCGCCGGCGAAACCGTGATGGTCAACGGCACGCCGAAGCATGTCATCGGCTACATGAAAGACTTTCTGTTCTCGCCCGAGCAGGCGCGCACGCCGCTGGGCAAGCTGTCGGGCGGCGAGCGCGGCCGGCTGATGCTCGCGCAGGCGCTGGCGCAGCCCTCGAACGTGCTGGTGCTCGACGAGCCGACCAACGATCTCGACATGGAAACGCTCGACGTTCTGGAAGAGACGATCAGCGATTATCCCGGCACCGTGCTGCTGATCAGCCACGACCGCGACTTTCTCGATCGCCTCGTTTCGGGCGTGATCGTGCCGGAAGGCGACGGCCGCTGGACCGAGTATGCCGGCGGCTATTCCGACATGCTCAAGCAGCGTGGCGAGGATCTAGCCCGGGCGGCGGCCAAGGAAGCGCCCAAAGCCGAAACGCCGAAGGCGGAGAGGCCGGCTGCCGACAAACCGGCGTCAAAGCAGAAGATGAGCTTCAAGCACAAGCACGCGCTGGAAACGCTGCCGAAGACGATCGAGACGCTGCAGAAGAAGGCGAGCGAACTGCAGGACAAGCTCAACGATCCGCAGCTCTATGTTCGCGACCGCGACGCCTTCGACAGGATCACCAAGGATCTTGGCGAGACGCAGCGCAAACTGTCCGAAGCCGAAGATCAGTGGCTCGAACTGGAAATGATGCGCGAGGAGCTGGCGGGGGAGTGAACAGCCCTTCCTTCCCTCTCCCCGTTTTACGGGGAGAGGGTGGCGAGCGCCGGTGAGGCGCGAGCCGGGTGAGGGGCATTGCACGGCCCCTCACCCGGATCGCCATTACAGTCTGAGCATTCAAGCAAATCTCTACGGCGATCCGACCTCTCCCCGCAATGCGGGGAGAGGTAAGATCAGCCAAACCTGCCCGCGTCGAACGGCCCGGCCGGACACGACGGCGGCTTGCCGTCGATGAGATCGGCCGTCAGCCGCGCGCTGCCGCAGGCGAGCGTCCAGCCGAGCATGCCCTGCCCGGTGTTCAGGAAGAGACCGTCAAGCGGCGACGGCCCGATCACGGGCTTGCTGTCCGGCGTCATCGGCCGCAGCCCGGCCCACGGTTCGTCCTCGCCATGCGCGGCAATGTCGAAGGTATCCGCCGCCGCTTCGTTCAATTGCGCGATGCGCGATGGCACCGGCGTCGTGTCATAGCCCTGAAAGTCGGCGAAGCCGGCAATGCGCGTCGCGCCCGGAAGCGGCGCATAGACGATCTTGCGAGTGTAATCGGTGACGCTGTGCTTGAGCGGCGGCACGCCGCCATCGGCAACGGTGATGGAGTGTCCCTTCACCGGATAGATCGGCAGATTGAAGCCGCAGGATTTGGCGAAAGCGCGCGCGCCGGAGCCGAGCGACAAAACAAACAGATCAGCCTCCACGGTGCCGTGGTCGGTCTCAATGCCGGTCATGCGGCCGTTCCTGACCACCGGCCGTCCGATTGCGGTGTTCATCCGCACATCGACGCGGTTGCTCTCTTTCAGTTTGGCGAAGAGCTGCTGGCAGAACGCGGCGCAGTCGCCGACCTGCTCCGACGCGGTGTAGAGACCGCCGGCGAATTCGCTATCCTTGAGCGCCAGACCCGGCTCAAGCGCCCGGCATTCGCCCGGCCCGAGCAGTTCGGCCGCCTCGTCCTCGCCCGGCGTCGCCGCGCGGAAATCCGCAGCTTTACGGAAGATCACCAGTTTGCCGGCGGTGCGCAGGCCGAAGTCGAGTAGCACCTTGCCGAGCAGACGCTCCAGTTCCAGCCGGCTCAGGTCGGCCAGCGCGAGTTGCGCCGCGGTGGTGCGCGCCACCTGTGCGCTGGTGCAGGCCCCGAGGAAACGCAGGCCCCAGCCGATGAGTTCGGGATTGAACGAGACCTTGATGGCGTTCTCGCCGGGCAGCAGCAGTCCCGGCAACTGGGCCAGCATTTTCGGCGAGGCCATGGGCGCGACGTAGCGATAGGAGAGCTGCGCACCATTGGCGCCGCTGGCGCCGGCCGCCGGGCCCGCCGCCCGGTCGATCAGCACCACCTCGTGCCCTGCCTCAATGAGCCACCACGCCGTGGTCAGGCCGACCACGCCGGCGCCCAGAACGCCAATTTTCATCGGTTCCGCCGCATTTTCTGTTGCGGCGCAACCCTACGCCCGTCGGCCGTCTCGCCTTATGCAAAATTTGCATGATATGTTGGGCCAAGGCCGATTATCGTCGGAAGGCGTCAGGAGTGCGTATGGATTTTCGTTGGCTGCAGGACTTCTTGAGTCTGGCGGAGGTGAGCAATTTCACCGAAGCCGCGGCGACCCGTCACTCCTCGCAGCCGGCTTTCAGCCGCCGCATCCAGCAGCTCGAATCCTGGCTCGGCGTCGAACTGATCGACCGCTCCTGTTATCCAACCAAGCTCACGCCGGCCGGCGAACGCTTCCGCCAGACCGCCGCCGACATCATTCAGCAAATGGTCGATGCCCGAGCCGGCATCAATGGCGCTCCGGAGGTCGGCCAGGAGGTCGTCACTTTCGCGCTGCCGCACTCGCTGGCGATCTCGCGCTTTCCCGCATGGTGGAGCGAATGGCAGCCGATCACCGGCGCATCGGGCTGCCGGCTGCTCGCCAGCAATGTGCATGACGCGGTGACGGCGCATGTCGCGGGCCTCGCCGACGTGCTGCTCGTCTTCCATCACGCGCAACAGCCGATCTTCCTCGATCCCGATCATTACGATCGCGTCGCCATCGCCAGCGAATGGTTCCGGCCCTATGTTGCGGTGAAGAACGGCCAGCCGGCGTTCAAGCTGCCCGGCACGGCGAAGGCGCCGTTTCCGCTGCTCAACTATTCGACCAGCACGTTCATGGGCCGCATGGCCGACCTCATCATGCAGTCGGCGCCCGCGCCGGTGCATTCCTTCAAGGCCTTCGAATCCGACCTCGCCAGCGCCCTGCACAACATGATCGTCGCCGGCCATGGCATCGGCTGGCTGCCGGAATCCGCCGCCGCCGACGCCGTAGCCGACGGCAAAATCAAGGCCGCCGGCGACAATCGCTGGGCCGCGCCCTTCACCATTTATGCGTTCTGCGATCGCGCCCGCGCCGGCCCCGCCGTGCAGCGCCTGATGGCGCATCTGCGCAAATCGCCCATCGCTCTCTTCGCGGACAAAAATACTGCCCTCGCTTCAGGAAGCCGTTAATGACTCACGTACTGCATCGCCAGATTGGCAAGGATTATCCGATCGCCGTGCGCGGCGAAGGCGTTCACATCACCGATTCCACCGGCAAGCAATATATCGACGCCTCGGGCGGCGCCGCGGTGTCCTGCCTCGGCCACGGCCATCGCGACGTGATCGACGCCATGAAGGCGCAGCTCGACAAGATCGAGTTCGCCCATACCAGCTTCTTCACGACTCCTGCGCTTGAGGAACTGGCTGACGAACTCGCCGCCAACGCGCCCGCGGGGCTCGACCACACTTTCTTCGTCAGCGGCGGCTCGGAAGCCATCGAGGCCGCGATCAAGCTGGCGCGGCAGAGCGCGGTCGAAAGCGGCCAGCCGCAGCGCCGGCATCTCATCGCGCGGCGTCAGAGCTATCACGGCATCACCTTCGGCGCGCTGGCGATCGGCGGCCGCCCGTCCGCCAAGCGCGATTTCTCGCCGCTGCTGATCGAGACGCACCATGTCTCGCCCGTCTATGAATATCGCGACCGCCTCGCCACCGAAACGCCGGAAGCCTATGGCGAACGGCTGGCGCAGGAACTGGAAGACAAGATCAATGAGCTCGGCGGCGACAACGTGCTCGCCTTCATCGCTGAAACCGTGGTCGGCGCCACGCTCGGCGCGGTGCCGCCGGTGCCGGGCTATTTCAAGCGCGTGCGCCAGATCTGCGATAAATACGGCGTGCTGCTGATCCTCGACGAAGTCATGTGCGGCATGGGCCGCACCGGCACCTTGCACGCCTGCGAGCAGGACGGCGTCGCGCCAGACCTGATGGCCATCGCCAAGGGTCTCGGCGGCGGCTTCATGCCGATCGGCGCGCTGATGCTGTCGGGCAAGATCTTCGACATCATCGCCAAAGGCTCGGGCGCTTTCCAGCACAGCCACACGTATACGGGCCATCCTTTGGCCTGCGCCGCGGCGCTCGCGGTGCAGCGCGTCATCCGCCGCGACAATCTTCTCGCCAATGTCAAAGCCCAGGGCTCGCGGCTATCGCGCCGGTTGCAGGAGCGCTTCGGCAATCATCCTTTCGTCGGGGATGTACGTGGGCGCGGGTTGTTTCAAGGCATCGAGATCGTCGCCGATCGCGGCACCAAGGAACCCTTCGATCCGGCGCGCAAATTGCATGCGCGGATCAAGCAGGAAGCCATGGCACGCGGCCTCATGGTTTATCCGATGGGTGGAACCAAGGACGGCAAGAGTGGCGATCACGTGCTGATGGCCCCGCCATTCATCAGCGACAATGATACGATCGATCAAATCGTCGAAAGATTGGGAGAGGCCGTCGACGCCGCGATCGGTTCGTAGTAACGGGCGCTAAAGAATACGCATTGCGGCGTCGTGCCGGAATGCGTGATGATGGACCCACGCACAAGGGTACACGACATCGAATGTTGCGTAACTTAAAACCAGGTTGGAGGGATTTGAAATGAACAAGATGACATTGACCGGCGGCGTTGCCGCGGCCGGCCTCATTGCGATGCTCACCGGTTCGCCGGCGCTCGCGCAGCAGAAATTCGTCACCGTCGGCACCGGCGGCGTCACCGGCGTTTACTACGCGGTCGGCGGCGCGGTGTGCCGTCTCATGAACAAGGATCGCGCCACCACCGGCATTCGCTGCTCGGTGGAATCGACCGGCGGTTCGGTGTTCAACGTCAACGCCATCAAGTCGGGCGAACTCGAATTCGGCCTCACCCAGTCGGACGTTCAGTTCAACGCGTTCAAGGGCGAAGCCCAGTTCAAGGACAAGGCCGACACCGATCTGCGCGCCGTGTTCTCGGTGCATCCGGAGCCGTTCACGGTTCTCGCCCGCAAGGAAGCGGGCGTGACGAAGTTCGAGGACTTCAAGGGCAAGCGCTTCAATGTCGGCAATCCGGGCTCGGGCACCCGCGCCTCGATGGACCAGCTCCTCGCCAAGCTGAACTGGAAGCTGTCCGACTTCTCGCTGGCCGCCGAGCTGAAGGCCGACGAGCAGGGCACCGCGCTTTGCGACAACAAGATCGACGGCTTCTATTACGGCGTCGGCCATCCGTCGGCCGCCATCCAGGATCCGACCACCGCCTGCGGCGCCAAGCTGATCTCGGTCACCGGTCCGGCGGTCGATGCGCTGCTTAAGGAGTATCCTTACTACGCCAAGGCGACCATCCCGGGCGGCATGTATGCCGGCAACCCGAACCCGACCGAGACCTATGGCGTGCTCGCGACCGTCGTGACTTCGGCCAAGGTTCCGGAAGCCACCGTCTACGCCATGACCAAGGCCGTGTTCGAGAACTTCGAGGAGTTCAAGAAGCTGCACCCGGCTTTCGCCAACCTCGACCCGAAGAAGATGCTCAAGGACGGCCTGTCGGCAACGCTGCATCCGGGCGCCGTGAAGTACTACAAGGAAAAGGGCTGGATGTAATTCCAGCTCCGGACAGGGGCGGCTCTGAGCCGCCCCTGTTACTTTCGAGCGTGATTGCGAAAGGCGAATACCGCTTTTCGCAATCCTGCCCGGGCAGGACGGCCGCTTACGAAAACACTGTTTCATAACAGACGGCGGCAACGCCGCGCTTTGCATTTGCGATATTTCGCGCTGAGGGGATCTGCGATGACGGACGTTAATCAATCGGGCGCGACTCGCGAGCAGCTCGAAGCCATGGTTGCGGAAGCCGACACCGGCGGCCGCAAGGCCACCGGCTTCAACAAGAAGCTTATCTTCGGCATCGCGCTGGCCTGGGCGCTGTTCCAGCTCTGGTACGCTTCGCCGCTGCCCTACACGTTCAACTTCGGCGTCATCAATGACGGCAAGGCGCGCATCATCCACCTCGCCTTCGCCTTCATGCTGGTCTTCACGACCTTCCCGGCCTTCAAGGCGTCATCGCGCGCCACCATTCCGATCGGCGACTGGATCCTGGCGCTGTTGTCGGTCGGAGCGGCGCTCTATCTTCTGGTGTTCTACGACGCCATCGCGTTGCGACCCGGCCTGCCGACAACGACGGACATCGTCGTGTCGGTCATCGGCGTGCTCTGCCTGCTCGAGGCCGCGCGCCGCGCCGTCGGCCCGGCGCTCGCGATTATCGCCGCCATCATGCTGAGCTACATCTTCGCCGGTCCCTGGCTGCCCGGTCTCCTGGCGCACAAGGGCGCCTCGCTGTCCCGCGCCGCGTCGCAGATGTGGCTGACGTCGGAAGGCATCTTCGGCGTCGCGCTCGGCGTCTCCACCAGCGTGGTGTTCCTGTTCGTGCTGTTCGGCAGCCTGCTGGAGCGCGCCGGCGCGGGCAATTACTTCATCCAGCTCGCCTTCGCCATGCTCGGCACGTTCCGCGGCGGTCCGGCCAAGGCCGGCGTGGTCGCTTCGGGGCTCACCGGCATGATCTCCGGCTCGTCGATCGCCAACACCGTGACGACCGGCACCTTCACCATCCCGCTGATGAAGCGTGTCGGCTACACTGCCGTGAAGGCAGGCGCGATCGAGAGCGCCGCCGGCGTCAACGGCCAGATCATGCCGCCGGTCATGGGCGCCGCGGCATTCCTGATCGCCGAATATGTCGGCATCACTTATGCCGAAGTGGTGAAGCACGCCTTCCTGCCGGCGATCCTCACCTACGCCGCCTTGTTCTACATCGTCGATATCGAAGCGGCGAAAGCCCACATGCGCGGCCTGCCGCGTGCCTCGACGGGCCCCGTCCATCATGCGCTGTTCCGCGCGCTGATGACCATCTGCGGCATCGTCATCCTCAGCGGGGCCATTTATTACGGCATCGGCTGGACCAAGACCGCCTTCGGCGAAGCCGCATCCTGGGTTCTCGGCATTGTCCTGCTCGCGGCCTATGTCGGTTTGATCCGCTACAAGGCGAATCATCCCGACCTGCCGGCCGATGACCTGAAGAAGGCCATCATCAAGGTGCCGGACTTCTACGCCACCGCCAACACCGGCCTGCACTATCTGCTGCCCGTGGTCGTGCTGATCTGGTGCCTGATGGTCGAAGAGCTGTCGCCCGGCCTGTCGGCCTTCTGGGGCACGGCGCTGCTGATCTTCATCATGGTCACGCAACGGCCTTTGCTGGCCTTCTTCCGCAACGAGCACGCCTACGCCGCGCGCGTACGCGAAGGCTTCGACGATCTGATCGAGGCGTTCCAGGGCGCCTCGCGCAACATGACCTCGGTTGGCATTGCCACCGCGGCGGCAGGCATCATCGTCGGCACGGTCGCTCTGACCGGCGTCGGTCTCGTGATGACGGAAATCGTCGAGGCGGTCTCGGGCGGCAATCTCATGATCATGTTGGCCATGACGGCCGTGATCTGCCTCATCCTCGGCATGGGCATGCCGACCACGGCGAGTTACGTCGTCGTCGCGACCTTAATGGCGCCGGTGCTGGTCGAACTGGCGGCGCAGAACGATCTGGCGGTGCCGCTCGTCGCCGTGCACATGTTCGTGTTCTACTTCGGCCTTATGGCCGACGTGACGCCGCCGGTCGGCCTCGCCGCCTACGCGGCGGCGGCCATATCCGGCGCCGACCCGGTGAAGACCGGCGTGCAGGCCTTCCGCTACGAAATCCGCACCGCGCTGCTGCCGTTCATCTTCATCTTCAACACGCAGCTTCTGCTCATCGACATCGAGAGCTGGGCCGAGCTGGCCTTGGTGATCACGACATCGGCGATTGCCATGGGATGCTTCGTCGCCGGCACGCAAGGCTGGCTGCTCACCCGGAGCCGCTGGTACGAAACCGTGGCGCTGTTGCTGGTGTGCTTCACCTTGTTCCGCCCCGGCTTCTGGCTCGATCAGATCGCCGATCCGTTCGTGACACGGCCGGCGGCCGATCTCGTCCAGGTCGCGGGCGACGTGCCGCTCGGCTCCACCATCCGCTTCCGCGCCAAGAGCCAGACGCGCGCCGGCGACGAGGTCGACAAGGTCGTGCGGCTGACGTTGCGCGAAGGGGCCACCGGAGCGGAGCGTTTGCGCGCGGCCGGCCTCAACGTCAGCACGCTCGGCGACCGTACGCAGATCGGCAATGTCCGGTTCGGCAGCCAGGCGACGAAATACGGGCTGGCGGCTGGCGACGAGATCACCGCAGTGCTGGTTCCCGCGCAACGCCCGAGCCGCTTCTGGCTCTATATCCCGGCGCTGGTCTTGCTCGCCGGTGTCGTCATGCTGCAGCGGCGGCGTCAGCAGCTGACGCCGGCATTGGCCAGCTAAAGCCGCCGATGAGAAGCCGTCAGCCCGCTGCGATGCGGGCTGGCGGCGGCAGCGGCGTCGGCTCGTTGCTGACGATTTTCATCGGCTCCGGTTTAACGGGCGCGCCTTTCGCTGCCTTGGCCGAACCATTGTCAGCGTTCTTTGCCTGTTTCTTCTCGGCCTTGTGCTTCTTGCCGAGTTTTTCGGACTTCTTGTCCTTGCCGGCTTTCAAGGCTTTAGCGCTCTTTGCGGCCTTCGCGGATTTGGCGGACTTGTCTTTCGTCCGCCCGCCGGCCTTCAGCGCTTCGACTTCAGCCTTGAGCTTCTTCAGCTTCTTCTTCAAGGCCTTGATGGTTTCGTCTTTTTTCTTCGACATGTCGCACTCGCCGTTCGTACTGCGCCGCCAGATCGCGCGGGCTCAAGACCACCACCCCGTAGACAAGCGGTAGCGTACCGGCTGCCCGGCACGCGTCAATGATGCCGCCAGGCCGAAAATTAACGCGTTGAAGCGATTGCCGATTTTTTCGGGTTCCTTCCATCGCGGAACCCGGAATCATATGACAGTTTTATGACAATGTATTTTCGCGGCTCTTCGTCGCGGATCATACCAGCGTCGCGCGGATCCGTGAGCTCACCATGTCCAGCACCATCACAGTCAATACGACGATGATGATCTGCGCCGCGGTGTCGCCGTAGTGGAAGCTGCGGATGCTCTCATACAGGGTCTGGCCGATGCCGCCGGCGCCGACAATGCCGAGCGTGGTCGCCGAGCGCACATTGGTTTCCAGGCGATACAGCGTCAGCGAACTCCACATCGGCATCACCTGCGGAATGACGCCGAAGGTCACTTCCTGCACTTTGATCGCGCCGGTAACGCGAATGCCCTCGACCGGGCGCGGATCGACCGCTTCAACAGCCTCCGAGAACAGCTTGGCGAAGATGCCTAGGTTATGGATGAACAGCGCCATCACGCCGGCGAATGGACCGAGACCGACGGCGACGACGAACAAAAGCGCGAACACGATCTCGTTGATGGCGCGGCAGGCGTCCATCAGCCGCCGCACCGGCTGCACGATCCATTGCGGGCAGACATTTGACGAGCACAGGATCGCGAACGGAATGCCGAAGATGACGGCGAGCGCCGTGCCCCAGATCGCGATCTGGATGGTCACCACCATGTCGGTGACGTATTGCCGCCAGTCATGGAAATTCGGCGAGAAGAACGCCTTGCCGAACTCCGCCATGTTGCGCCAGTCGGTGAACAGCGCGGTGACGCGGAACATCTCCGACGGCGACCAGCTCCACGCCAGCAGCGCGAAGATGAACAGCCAGACCGCCCAGCCCTTGAGGCGGTGCGACACCGAGTAATGCGGCACGGCGATGTCGGGCGCGTGTTTGCCGCGAATGTTGGCGCTGGTGTCGGTCATGGCGTTCGCAGACTGATATGAGACGGGCGCCGACCCGCGAGGATCGGCGCCCGATGCTTCGGCTTAGTTGGTCGGCGTGTTCACCGCGGCGGCGGCGAACTCGGCGATCATCTTCTTGAGCTTGGCCTGGTCGCCGGCCTTGTCGGCCTCGACGAAGGTGGCGAGCTGCGCCTTGAACGGCGCGGTTTCGGCCTTCGCGGTGGCGGCCTGCAGTTTGGCGATTTCGGCGGTCAGCGGCTTGCTCTGCTCGGCCTTCTGCTCGGCGGTCAGCTTGTCGTCCGACTTGATCTTCATCAGCGAGCGGTTGGCCTCGAGGATGCGGATCGGCAGCAGCTGGTTGTCGTTCGACGGATTCATCGGCGACCAGACGAGATTGGCGAGCACTTCGCGCGCGGCCTTGATCTCCTCCGGGGTGCCGACGCGGCCATAGCTCAGGAGGAAGGTATAGAGCTTGGTCTTGACGGCCGGATCGAGATCCTTGCGCCAGGTGATCGGGTCGAGCGGGATGATCGGCGAGGTCCAGATGATGCGGACCTTCTTGAAGTCTTCCGGCGAGTTCTTCTCGAGGCGCTGCAGATCTTCCGAATTGTTGGTGCCGGCGTTGATCTGCTTGTTGGCGACCGCCATGGCGTTGGCCTGGTGGCTGCCGTTACGCACGGTCTTGAAGCACTGCTTCGGATCGATGTTCTTGGCGGCGAAGATATACGAGGTCGGCACCAGGAAGCCCGAGGTCGAGTTCGGATCGCCGATGCCGAAATCCAGCGTCTTGTCGCACTTGAGGATGTCGTCGAGCTTCTGGAACGGCGAGTCGGCGTTGACCAGGATGTGCGCGTAATAGCCGTTCGAGCCGTCCTTGGACACGGTCTGCGCGAACACTTCGGCGCTCGAGCGGTCGACCGCTTCCATCGCCGACTTGTTGCCGTACCAGGCGACCTGCACCTTGTTGAAGCGCATCGCCTCGATGACGCCGGCGTAATCCGACGCATAGAAGCCGTTGATCTTGAGGCCCGTCGCCTTGCTCATGGCGTCGAGATAGGGCTCCCAGTTCTTCTTCTGGTTCACCGAGGCTTCGGTCGAGATAATGCCGAAGTTGAGTTCCTGGGCCTTGGCCGCGGTCGCCGCGAAGCTCGCGGCGATGGCCAGAGCGGTACCAAGCATGGCTAGCTTGCGCATAATGCCTTCTCCTGTTGCAGTCGTTACTTGTCGATCGGTACGGACGCGGATGCCGCGGTCAGGCGAGCAACCGTCCGGATTTCGCGTGCGGCCTCGTCATAGCCAGCGTCGATGCAGCCGGCATGACAACGCCCGGCGGATCGGACCAATGGCCGTTGCCGTTCAGGCTGCCGTTCATGCCGCCCTGCGGATCCGACCAGTGCGAACCGTGGCCCGGCTCCGCCGCGGCGCCGAAATTCGGCAGGAACAGCTCTTCCGACTCGGCGCCATAGATGCTGTTGAGAAAGGCCGGCGTCAGCGCGTTCGACGGACCGTCATAGGCGACCTTGCCGTCCTTCAGCGCGACCGTGCGCGGGCAGTATTTCATCGCGTATTCGACCTGATGCAGCGACACCAGCACGGTGAGGCCGTCATTGCGGTTCATGTCGGCGATGAGATCCATCACCCGGCGCGACGACATGGGATCGAGCGACGCGATCGGCTCGTCGGCGATTAGCAGCTCGGCGCCCTGCACCAGCGATCGCGCGATGGCGGCGCGCTGTTGCTGGCCGCCGGACAGATCGCTGGCGCGGCGCAGCGCGTGCTCGGCGATGCCGACGCGCGACAGCGCCTGCATGGCGACGCGCTTGTCATCGTCGCTGAAGCGGCCGAGCGTACCGCGCGCGGTCGGCAGACGGCCGAGCAGGCCGAAGCAGACATTGGTGAGCAGCGACAGCCGCGGCACCAGATTGAATTGCTGGAAGATGACGCCGATGCGCGCGCGCAAGGTGCGGCTGCAATTGATGCGGCCGCCGCGCTGGATCGAATGGCCGAGCACGCTGATATGCCCGGCGTCGTTGCCCTCGCGCGCCGCATCGATCGGGATCAGACCGGCCAGCGAGCGGATCAGGGTCGACTTGCCCGAGCCCGACGCCCCGATCAGCGCCACCATCTCACCCCGTTTGAGCGAAATGGAAACGCCGTTCAGCACGGGCTTGCCGCGCTGATAGGACTTGGAAATGCCGATAGCGTCGATGACAGCTTGCGTTGTCACGCCGCGCCCTCCTGACCTCGTTGTCACAATCGCTAACAACGGCATGTGACAGTCGGATGAAGGCGGCAGGGGTTTTGCCCGGCCTTCACCGGAGGGGGCGGGCCAATATCAAAAGGAGTGCCGCGTCAGCAAGTTATGCATGAGGACGGCCACCATCTCCGTTCGTCCCCGCGAAAGCGGGGATCCAGAGGCAAATTATATAGGCATCCGATGTGGCCACTGGATTCCCGCTTTCGCGGGAATGAACGGAGATAGGCTCGACGCGGTGTGCGAACTTTGGCCGCCGCTAACCCAGCGCCGCTTCATGCAGCACGACAAAAGGCGCACCGGGCGCCGACTGCCTGGAAATGACCAGCCGATCGACCGACAAAGTCGCTGCGTCGGGACTCTGATCAAATTTATTGCAAAGGAACTTGAAGGCGGCGGTCCGCTTCTGCACCGGCAGCGAGCCGGTCAAGGTCATGTGAAAGCGAAAGTCCTCGAACACGTAAGGATAGCCCCAGCGATACAGGTGCTCGACGTGGCGCTCGGTGAGGCCCGGCTTGAGCCGCTTGGCCAGTTCCTGTTCGGTCGGCAGCGCGCGGAAATCGTCGAAGACGGTCACGCAATCTGCCGCCAGACGGTTGAGCGGGGCGCATGGCTCGGTTGGCACCAGCGCGATGAAAGAGCCCAACTCGCGAACGACCAGTGTCCCGGCAGCGACCGGCTTTTGCTCCTTGGCAAACGCAGCGAACGCGGCAACCAGATCGTGCTCGGCAACGCCGTCGTTGAGCCGCATCGGCGGCTTCATGGTGGCGTGGAAGCCATAGACGCGCGGCTCGCGCGTCAGCGCCGGC
Organism: Pseudolabrys sp.; assembly: GCA_035556455.1. Lineage (GTDB taxonomy): Bacteria > Pseudomonadota > Alphaproteobacteria > Rhizobiales > Xanthobacteraceae > Pseudolabrys. The sequence goes on along the minus strand of DATMEX010000083.1, from coordinate 87,179 downwards.
CACACGGCAGCATCGACGCCGTCGAGATAAGGCACGTCGCTTCCGGCATAGGCGTCGTAGCCGAGCGCGGCGGCGCCGAAGCGATAGAGCGCGCTGTCGGCGGTCGGCACATAATAGATGGCATAGCGCGCCGCCATGACGTCACCCACGTTCACTGCAAACGGCCGCTGTCGGTCAGATGCACGAAGCGGCCATTCGCCATGGTCGCCACCGCCTTCGGCCGCAGCGGATCGGCGCCATCGACGAGAACGACGTCGGCGCGCTTGCCGGTCTCGATCGTGCCGCGATCCGTCAGGCCCGCCGCCCGCGCCGGATGCTCCGACACATAGGCCCAGGCCTGATGGAGCGGCAGCACCTTGTCCTGCGCGAGACGGAACGCCGCGAGCAGCAGCGCCGGATAGTAATAATCCGACGCCAGCACGGTGCAGAGCCCGCGCGCGATCATGTCGGCCGCCGCGACCCAGCCGATATGGCTGCCGCCGCGCACCACATTCGGCGCGCCCATGACGACATCGTCGCTCGCCTGTGTCGCATCCTGCGCTGTTTCGACATTCACCGGAAATTCGGCGACGCGGCAGCCCAGCGTGCGAAACCACTGCCGCTGCGCCGGCGACATGTCGTCGTGCGAGAGCATCGCCACCGCGCCCGCATTGGCGGCCCCCGCGAGACGCGCGATGGAGCCCGGCACGTCACCGGCGCGGCCGCGCAGCCGCTCGACCAGCGCGTTGAAATCCTCGACCGTCAGCCCGGCGCGTGCCGCCATCTCGGCGATCTTGCGCGTGCGCGGCGGCGCATCGGCGCTCGGCATGTGATCGTTGAAGCCCAGCATGCCGACGCGGCGCGCGCCGAGCCAGTCGGTCACTTCGCTCTCGGCATCGAGGTTGAAGGTCTCGTAGCGCAGATGGCACTGCGTATCGGCGCCGAGCGACGGCCGCAAAGTCTCAATGGCGCCGAGCACGGCGCGGGCATTCTCCGCGCCGCGCAGGCCCGGCTCCCACGACCAGGTGAGGCCGTGAAACATCGTGGTGATGCCGTTGGCGACCACCTGCCGGTCGCTGTCCTGCAAGGCGATGTCGATGGGAAAGCCGACGCCGGGGCGCGGCATCAATTGCCGCTCGAAGGCGTCGCCATGGATATCGACAATGCCCGGCAGCACATAAAGCCCGCGCGCATCGAAACTGCGGCCGTTGCCGCCATCGGCCCCGACGGACGCGATGGCGCCGTCATCCGTCCTCACATCGGCCTCGACGAAACCGCCGCCGGCCAGAACCTGTCCACCCTGAATACGCATCGCTGTCCTTAAACCGCGGCCTGCAGCACCGGCTTCGCCGTGCCTTCGTACTTATCGAGGAATTGTTCGGCGCTCAGCGCACGAAAATCGGCGAGCGCCTGTCCCACCCGCTCGTGCGGCCAATCCCACCACTCAAGCCGCATCATGCGCTCGGCGACGGCCGCCGGAAAGCGCGGCCGCAGCACGCGCGCCGGATTGCCGACCGCGATCATATAAGGCGGGATATCCTTGGTCACGACCGCACCGGCGCCGACCACGGCCCCGGTGCCGATCGAGCGGCCCGGCAGCACGATGGCGCCATGGCCGATCCAGACGTCGTGGCCGATGGTGACGTGAAACGAACGCCGCCAGTCGAAGAACTCCGTCTCGTCGGCAGCGTCGGGAAAGTAAGCGCTGGCGCGATAGGTGAAATGCGACTGCGTGGCGCGGTGCATCGGGTGATTGCCCGGATTGATCCGGGTCATCGCCGCGATGGAGGTGAATTTGCCGATGGTCGCGTAGGCGATGTCGCTGTCATTGACGACATAGGAGTAGTCGCCGAGTTCGACCTCGAGCAGTTTGGTGCGCTCGCCGACTTCCGTATAGACGCCGAGTTTGGTGCGCGTGAGTTGGGCCGTCGAATGGACGACCGGAGTGGTGGAAAGTTTGCTGGCCATGATCTCAGAACGACTCGTTTTCAAGACAGCCACATGACATTCAATTTGTCATGGCCGGGCTTGTCCCGGCCATCCACGTCTTCCTATGCCAAGAAGACGTGGATGCCCGGCATGAAGCCGGCCATGACGGCCTCACTCAACTTTCCACAATCAATGCCACGCGGTCGGCGGAGAAACGCGCCCGCGCCAGCATGATCGGAACATCGTCATCGGTGACATTGAGGCCTTCGGCGATGAGAATCGGCCGGTGCACCGACAGCCGTAGCCTTCCGGCATCGACGGCATCGGTGAAACCGGCGCTGATGCGCGTCCATTTGCGGCGGTAGCTTCTGACGCCGAAATGCTCGAGCGTGCGCGTGATCGAGCGCGCGCGGCGGAATATCTTGGCGGCGTCGCCGAAGCGATCCGCCGGCAACCATGACGTCGAGACAGAGATCGGCACGCGGTCGGCGGCGCGCAGAATCTCCAGCCGCACCACCTCGTCGCCCGGCTTGATGCAGAGATCGCGCGCAATGTCCTCGCTCGCCGCTTCGTGGCGATGGCCCTGCAGGCGGCCCTCCGCCTCGTGGCCGGCGGCGGCCACGATCTCGGAAAACTTCATGCGCTGGCTGATCGGATAATTCAGCTTGTCGGTTTTGACGAAGGTGCCGCTGCCGCGCTCGGTGCGCACCAGCCCGCGCGTCGCCAGTTCGGCCATGGCGCGGCGCACGGTGTGGCGATTGACGCCGTAGCGCGCGGCGATCTCGCTTTCCGGCGGCAGCTTCGAGCCGTTGTCGTGCTTGCCGACCAGGATCGCCTGTTCGAAATCGTCGGCGATGCAGCGCCACAGCATGACGCCGCGCGCGAGCAGGTCGTCGCGGTCGGAAGACCCTTTGGAAACACCCCGGGGAGTGCGTGTGAGCATGGCGGCCCTGTCATCACAGCGTCACGGCTGCGCATTTATAACTTGTCTAGTCGGCTAGACAAGTTATAAATGGCACTTGTCTAGCCGACTAGACAACTTCCTCAAGCGGTCCGCCGGGACATTCGCGCATGACGCCAGACACCGACGCCAATCCCGCTAACGCCCTGCCCGACCTCGCAAAACGGCGGGAAGCGCTGGCCGTTCTGGCGCGCGCCGATTCGAAAGAGATTGCCGCCGGTCTGCGTCAGCTGGATGACGGGCTCGCTTATTCGGAACCGCGCGTGCCTGAGGTCGGTCTTGTGATGCTGCGTGGACGCATCGGCTCGCGCGGCGCGCCGTTCAATGCGGGCGAGGCCACCGTGACGCGCGCCGCGGTGCAGCTCTCGTCCGGCGAAACCGGCTTCGGCTATGTGCTCGGCCGCGATCGCGAAAAGGCGCGGCTGGTCGCGTTGTGCGACGCGCTCTGGCAGGTCGAAGACAAGCGCGAAGCCGTCGAAACCCGCGTGCTCGCGCCGCTACGGCAAAAGCAGAAAGAAAAGACCGATCTCGCGCGCGCCCGCACGGCGGCGACCAAGGTCGATTTCTTCACCCTGGTGCGCGGGGAGGATTGAACATGAACAACCCTGGCCCAATCTCCGCTCACCCCCGCGAAGGCGGGGGTCCAGACTTAAAGAAGCAAGACCTGGATTCCCGCTTTCGCGGGAATGAGCGGAGTATGGAGCCCGCTTATGAAAGCCAGGCCGCCTTCCGCGCGCTGATGGACTGCACGGCGCGACCGGGTGAATTGCGCAAGCTCAAGGGCGTTGAGGCGCCCGCGCCCTTCGCGCCCGCGACCGCCGCGCTGATCAAGAGCCTCGCCGATTACGAAACGCCGCTGTGGCTGGATGCCGCTTTCGCCGCGGAGAAGAAGGTCGCCGACTGGATTCGCTTCCACTGTGGCGCGCCGATTGTGCGCGATGCGGGTGAAGCCACTTTCGCCTTGATCGCGGATGCCGCGACCATGCCGCCGCTGGCGCAGTTCGCGCAAGGCACCGCCGAATATCCGGACCGCTCCACGACACTCCTTGTCCAGATCGAAAGCTTCGCCGGGACGCCGTTCACCTTGCGTGGCCCCGGCATCAAGGCGTCGCGCGATTTCGCGGCCTCGCCTTTGCCCGCCGATTTCGCCGCACGCATGAAAACAAACCGCACGCTGTTCCCGCGCGGCGTCGATCTGGTGCTGGTCGCCGGCAACGACATCGCGGCGCTGCCGCGCTCGGTCACGGTGGAGGCACGCTGATATGTATGTCGCAGTCAAAGGCGGCGAACGCGCCATCGACAACGCCCACAAGCTGCTCGCCGACGCGCGGCGCGGCGACCGCGATGTGCCGGAAATCTCGCTGGATCAGATCGACAACCAACTGGCTTTGGCCGTCGATCGCGTGATGTCCGAGGGCTCGCTGTACGATCGCGAACTGGCATCGCTGGCCATCAAGCAGGCGCGCGGCGACCTGATCGAGGCCATTTTCCTGCTGCGCGCCTACCGCACCACGCTGCCGCGCTTCGGTGCCTCGGAGCCGCTGGAGACCGGTAGTATGGATATACACCGGCGCGTCTCGGCGACGTTCAAGGATTTGCCCGGCGGCCAGGTGCTCGGCCCGACCTTCGACTACACGCACCGCCTGCTCGACCACGCGCTCGCCGACGGCGGCGAGATCGAGGAGCCGGCCACGGCGCCGGCCGATGGCGCGCGGTTCCGCTCGGTGGCCGAATTGCTGGCGGATGATGGCCTGATCGAAGGGGATGAGGCGCCGGCCGGCGAGGTTGGCGACCTGACCCGCGAGCCGCTGTCGTTTCCGGCGGGCCGGGACCTGCGGCTGCAGAACCTGGCGCGCGGCGACGAGGGTTTCCTGCTGGCGCTCGGCTATTCCACCCAGCGCGGCTTCGGCCGCACGCATCCATTTGCCGGCGAGATCCGCTATGGCTCTGTGGACGTTGAGTTTTTCGCCGAGGATGCCGGCTTTGCCGTGCCGCTCGGCGCCATATTCATGACCGAGTGTCAGATGGTCAATCAATTCGCCGGCAGCGCCACCCGCCCTCCCTGCTTCACGCGCGGTTACGGCCTCGTGTTTGGCCAGAGCGAGCGCAAGGCAATGGCGATGGCGCTGGTCGATCGCTCGTTGCGGGCGCGCGAGCTGGGCGAAGAAACCGGCTCGCCGGCGCAGGACGAGGAGTTCGTCCTCAGCCATTCCGACAATGTGCAGGCAACCGGCTTCGTCGAGCATCTGAAGCTGCCGCACTATGTCGACTTCCAGTCCGAGCTCGGCCTGCTTCGCAAACTGCAGGCTGAGTTTCACGCCGCAAAACCGCAAGACGACACGCCCAAAGAATCTGCAATGCAGGATGCCGCCGAATGAGCGCGCCGGTTTACAACTTCGCTTATCTCGATGAGCAGACCAAGCGCATGATCCGGCGCGCGATCCTCAAGGCGATCGCCATTCCCGGCTATCAGGTGCCGTTCGCCTCGCGTGAGATGCCGATGCCCTATGGCTGGGGCACCGGCGGCGTGCAGGTCACCGCGTCGATCCTTGGGCCCGATGACACTTTAAAGGTGATCGACCAGGGTTCGGACGACACCACCAACGCCGTCTCGATCCGCAAGTTCTTCGTCAAGACCGCGGGCATCGAGACGACGACGCGCACCGAAGAGGCCACCGTCATCCAGACGCGGCACCGCATTCCGGAGACCGCGCTGACCGAGAACCAGGTGCTGGTCTATCAGGTGCCGATCCCGGAGCCGTTGCGCTTTCTCGAGCCGCGCGAGACCGAGACGCGCCGCATGCATGCGCTGTCCGAATATGGCCTGATGCATGTGAAGCTGTACGAGGACATTGCCCGCCATGGCCACATCGCCACCACCTACGCCTATCCGGTCGAAGTCGGCGGGCGCTACGTGATGGACCCGTCGCCGATTCCGAAATTCGACAATCCAAAGCTGTCGGATAGCGCGGCGCTGCAACTGTTCGGCGCCGGCCGCGAGAAGCGCATCTACGCCATCCCGCCCTACACGCATGTGAAGTCGCTCGACTTCGAGGATCATCCCTTCGAGCCGTACCGCCACGACGCCGCTTGCGAGCTGTGCGGCGCCACGCACTCCTATCTCGACGAGGTGATCACCGACGACAAGGGCGGCCGGATGTTCGTTTGCTCCGACACCGACTTCTGCGAGCAGCGTCGCGCCGAAGGCCACGGCCCTGCGGCGGCGGGCCAGAACGAGACCGCCCATGGTTGAGATCGACGCCGTCACCATCCGCGAGGCGGAAAAGCGCGACCTGCCCGGCGTGCTGGCGCTCTACGCGCAGCCCGATCTCGACGACGGCAAGGTGCTGCCGGCGATCGACGCCGAGCGCATCTTCGACCGCTTCGCCCGCTATCCCGACTACACGCTTTATGTCGCCGAGCTCGATAGCCGCATCGTCGGCACTTTTGCTCTGCTAATCATGGATAATCTCGGCCATCTCGGCGCGCCGTCCGCGGTGGTTGAGGACGTCGCAGTCGGCCCGTCCCTGCACAGCCGCGGCGTCGGCCGCGCCATGATGGGCTTCGCCATGGAGCGGGCGAAAGAGAAGCACTGCTACAAGATCGTGCTGTCGTCGAACGCCAGGCGCGAGCGGGCGCACGCCTTCTACGAAAACATCGGTTTCGAGCGCCACGGCTACAGCTTCCGTGTCGTCTTCAGCGAGGCAAGCGCATGACCCCTTTTGAAGACGACAAGCCCCTGCTCATCGCCGAAGGCCTGACCAAGTATTACGGCCGCCAGCTCGGCTGCCGCGACGCCTCCTTCGAACTCTACGAGGGCGAGGTCATGGCCGTGGTCGGCGAATCCGGCTCCGGCAAATCGACGCTGCTGCAGATGCTGTCGACGCAGATCGAGCCGAGCGCCGGGCGCATCCTCTATCGCATGCGCGATGGTGGCATGAAAAGCCTGTGGGAGATGAGCGAGCCGGAGCGCCGCTTCCTGCTGCGCACCGACTGGGGCTATGTGCATCAGGACCCGCAGCACGGCCTCCGTATGGGCGTTTCCGCCGGCGGCAATGTCGGCGAGCGGCTGATGGCGATCGGCCAGCGCAATTATGCCGGCATCCGCGCCACCGCCGCCGACTGGCTCGGCCGCGTCGAAATCCCGGAGAACCGCATCGACGACACGCCGCGCACTTATTCGGGCGGCATGCGCCAGCGTCTGCAGATCGCGCGCAACCTCGTCACCGCGCCGCGCCTCATCTTCATGGATGAACCGACAGGCGGCCTTGATGTCTCGGTGCAGGCGCGCCTGCTCGACCTTCTGCGAAGGATCGTGTCGGAAATGCGCATTGCCGCCATCATCGTCACCCACGACCTTGCCGTGGCGCGGCTGCTGTCGAACCGCATCATGGTGATGAAAGGCGGCGAGGTGATCGAGGCGGGCCTCACCGATCAGGTGCTCGACGATCCGCATCAGCCTTACACGCAGCTTCTCGTGTCCTCGATTTTGCCGGTGTAGCCCATGCCCGCGCTTGAACTCAAAGACGTCGCCAAGACTTTCACCATGCACCTGCAGGGCGGGCTCAAGCTGCCGGTGCTGCGCGATGTCAATCTTGCCGCCGAGCCGGGCCAGTGCGTCGTGCTCACGGGGCCGTCCGGCGCCGGGAAGTCGTCGATCCTGAAGCTGATCTACGGCAACTACCGCGTCGACCAGGGCGCCATCCTGGTGCGCGACGGCGATACCACGGTCGATCTCGCCACTGCGCCGCCGCGCCGCATCCTCGCCGTACGCCAGCGCGCGCTGGGCTACGTCACGCAGTTCCTGCGCGCCGTGCCGCGCGTCTCCGCGCTCGACATTGTCGCCGAGCCGTTGGTCGCAAGAGGCGTCGCCCATGACGAGGCCACCACGCGCGCCACAGATATTCTGAAACGCTTCAATGTGCCGGAGCGGCTGTGGAGCCTGCCGCCCGCTACCTTCTCCGGCGGCGAGCAGCAGCGCATCAATCTGGCGCGGGGGCTGTTGCCGGAGCACCCGATCCTGCTATTGGACGAGCCGACCGCCTCGCTCGACGCGAAGAACCGTGCCGTGGTCGTCGATATCGTGCGCGAACGGAAAAGCCGCGGCGCCGCCATCGTCGCCATCGTTCACGACGAGCAAGTCCGCGACGACATCGCCGATGTCGCCGTCGACGTCACCCGATTTGCCACTGCCGCATAGAGATCCGAAGCTCTTCAAATCATGTCCGAGATCATCGAAAACGCCCGCATCGTCCTTGCCGACCGCGTGATCGAGCGCGGCTATGTCGCCTTCGACGGCGGCAACATCGCCGAGATCGGCGAAGGCAAGGCGCCCGAACGCGGCGTCAATGCCGAAGGCGATCTTCTGCTGCCTGGCCTTGTCGAACTGCACACCGATCATCTCGAAGCGCATGTTCAGCCTCGGCCGAAGGTGCAGTGGGACCCGGTGTCCGCCGTCGTGTCCTACGACGCTCAGATCGCCACCAGTGGCATCACCACCGTGCTCGACTCGCTGCGGGTCTGGCGCGAGGAAGGCGCGGAAGCCGCCGACGGCCAGGCTGCCATGCTGTCCGGCGCCATCGACAAGGCCCGCGCAGCCGGCCTGCTGCGTGTCGATCATTTTTTGCATCTGCGCTGCGAAGTGCCGATGCCGAAGGTGGTTATCGATACAGCCGAACTGATTGGCCGCCCCGATGTGCGCCTCGTTTCGCTGATGGACCACACGCCGGGGCAGCGCCAGTTTCAGGACCCGAAGAAGCTGCGCGAATATTATCAGGGCAAGAGCGGCGGCATGAGCGAAGCCGCGCTGGACGAGATGTTCGCCCGCCGCATTGCGCATTCGGAAAAGTACGCGCCGCAGAACTACAAGGGCCTGGTCGATCTGGCGCAGAAGCACGGCACGCCGATCGCGAGCCACGACGACACCACGCAGGCGCACGTCGACGACGCAATTCGCGATAGGGTCGCCATCGCTGAGTTTCCGACCAACATTCCCTCGGCCCAGGGCCTGCATGCCAACGGCATCAAGGTGATGATGGGAGCGCCGAACCTCGTGCGTGGCGGCTCGCACTCCGGCAATGTCGCCACCGCCGAACTGGCGCGTGCCGGGCTACTCGACCTGATGTCGTCGGATTATGTGCCGTCGAGCCTGCTGCTCGCAGCGCTGATGCTGCCGAAACAGGCGCCGAACTACGATCTGCCTGCGGCCGTCCGTACCGTATCGAAAACACCGGCCGAAGCCGTGGGCCTCAACGATCGCGGCGAGATTCTCGTCGGCAAGCGTGCCGACGCCATTCGCGTTCATGTCTCGCCGGAAGGCGCTGCGGTGCGCGCGGTGTGGAGCGCCGGCCGACGCGTCGCCTGATATTGGCGGGCTTGGGGCGCGCGGCGATACAATGCCGCGGCCTCGGTTTCACCCTTGATAGCCGATGTTGCCGAAAGGCAATCGGACCTGACCTTTTGCGTTCTTCTGCCGCAGGAACGATGCGACGCGCGTTCAATTGGTGTGGCGCTGGGAGGCGCCACACCAAGGAGAAGCTCCATGAACGCTGCGAAACTCGCACTCGTCGCTTCGGTCGCCACGATCATGATGACGGCCGGCGCGGCGGCGCAAACCAACATGAACTCCAGCACCGGGGCGTCCGGCGACGTTTCGGCGGCGACACACTGCCGCGACGCCAACGGCCAGGTGCAGCTCCAGGCCGCGATGTCGGGCTCGGGGGCTGGTAGCGGCGCAGCGACCACCGGCTCCGCGACGACCGGCGACGCGGCAGGCGGCGCAACGACCGGCAGCGCGACGACCGGTTCGGCGACGGAGCCGTCCAGCAGCGCGATGAACTCCGGCTCGACCGCCGATGGCGCGAACGTAGGCACGTCCGCCGCCGCAGGCGCCGATCTCCCGACCTGTTAAGCGTTTATGATGCCACCGGCCGCGCGACGCTGTTGCGCGGCCGGCTTGGCCCTGGGACCTCAAAACAGACCTTTCTGCAGGCTGCGGCAAAGCCATTTTGGCCCTAAGCTACTGAGAACTCTTATTTTAGTGTCCGGGACGTTCCGGTTCCGCTATGATTTCCCTCGCGTTTGTCAGGGGCAATCATGCGAAAAATTCCCGCCATTTCGTCCGCTCAGGAAGCCGTCGATTACGTCCGCCAGCGCGATATTCCCTACGTCCGTGTCGGCCTGTTCGACGTCGATGGGGTTTTTCGAGGCAAGTACATCGCGCGCGACAAATTCGAGAGCTCGATCGACAAGGGCCTCGGCTTTTGCGACGTGGTCGTCGGTTGGGACAGCAACGACCAGCTTTATGACAATGTGAAGGTTACCGGCTGGCACACCGGTTATCCCGACGCCGCGGTACGCCTTCTGCCCGAGACCATGCGGCTGCTTCCGCTCGAGGACGATCTGCCACTCTTCCTGTGCGAATTCGCCGACAAGTGGGAAGAGGTCTGCCCGCGCGGCACCTTGCGCCGGGTCCTCGCCCGCGCCGCCGACATGGGCTTCAAGGTCAGCGCCGCCGCGGAATTCGAGTTCTTCCTGTTCGAGGAAACGCCGCATTCATTGCGCGAGAAGAACTATCGCAATCTGAAGAACATTACGCCCGGCTTCTTCGGTTATTCGATGCTGCGCTCCTCGGTACATGCCGACTTCTATCGCGAATTGCTTGACCTCGCGCGCGGCATGAACTTCGAGATCGAAGGCCTGCACACGGAAACCGGGCCTGGCGTGCTCGAGGCGGCGATCCGCGTCGACGAGGCGCTCATCGCCGCGGACAAGGCGGCGCTGTTCAAGACCTACACCAAGGTGCTGGCGCAGAAGCGCGGCTGGATCGCCTCGTTCATGGCCAAGTCGTCGCACGAATGGCCGGGGCAATCGGGCCATCTGCACACCTCGTTGCAGGACCGCAAGACCGGCAAGGGCGTGTTTCACGATGCTTCCAAACCGCACGGCATGTCCGACATCATGCGCTGGTTCGTCGGCGGCCAGCAGGCGCTGATGCCGGAAATCCTGGCGATGGTGGCCTGCACGGTGAACAGCTACACGCGGCTGATCCCCGGCTTCTGGGCGCCGACCGACTCCGCGTGGTCGGTCGACAACCGCACCACGGCGCTGCGCGTCATCGAGGGCTCGGAGAAATCCCAGCGCGTTGAGTACCGCGTCGCCGCGGCCGACATCAATCCCTACATCGCCATGGCGGCGGCGATCGGCTCGGGCCTGTGGGGTATCGAGAATCGTATCGAGCCCGGCGCGGCGCTGACCGGCAACGCCTATGAGGTGAAACTGCCGGACGAGCGTGCGCTGCCGCGCACCTTGTGGGACGCCGCGCAGCGCCTGAAAGCGTCGCAGCCGGCCCGCGCGCTGTTCGGCGATGCCTTCGTCGAGCACTACTCCGCCTCGCGCGAGTGGGAAGAGCGTGAGTTCCGACGCGCCATCACCGACTGGGAAATGCAGCGCTACTTCGAAATCATCTGAGCCGGAACCGCATCGGTTATCCCGGCTTCCGTTCTCTCCTGTTTCGGACCCTATCCATGTCTGATGTTGTCTGTATCTCTCCCATCGACGGCAGCGAAGTCGCGCGCCGCCCTTCGGCCAGCGCCGCCGCCATCGACGCCGCGTTGCGGGCCGCCCGGCGCGCGCAAAAAGAATGGGCGAAAGTGCCGCTCGCCATACGCATGGAGAAGATGTCCGCCTTCGTCGGCGCCATGCTGGCGATGAACCAGGAGGTTGTGCCGGAAATCGCCTGGCAGATGGGCCGCCCGGTGAAGTGGGGCGGCGAATTCAGGCCGTTCGAAGAGCGCGCCCGCCACATGATCGCCATCGCCCCGGACGCACTCAAGCCGCATGTGCCAAAGCCCATCGAAGGCATCACCCGGTTCATCGACAAGACACCGGCCGGCGTCGTCCTTGTCATCGCGCCGTGGAACTACCCGTATCTCACCGCGGTCAACAGCGTGGTGCCGGCGCTGATCGCCGGCAATGCCGTCATCCTCAAGCATGCGGCGCAGACCATTCTGGTTGGCGAGCGTTTCGAAAAGGCGATGCGGGCCGCCGATCTGCCGGCCGGGCTGTTCGCCAATCTCGTGCTCACCCATGACGACACCGCGCGCATTCTCTCAAGCGGCGCGGTCGATCATGCCAACTTCACCGGCTCGGTCGCCGGCGGTCAGGCCATCGAGCGCGCGGCGGCCGGCACGTTCACGACGCTGGGCCTCGAACTCGGCGGCAAGGACCCCGCCTATGTGCGTGCCGACGCCAATCTCAAGCATGCCGTCGACAACCTGGTCGACGGTGCGTTTTTCAATTCAGGGCAATGCTGCTGCGGCATCGAGCGCATCTATGTCCACGAGTCGCTCTATGACAATTTCGTCTCCGGTGTCGTCGAATTGACCAGCACCTACAAACTGGGCAACCCACTCGACGAGACAACCACGCTCGGGCCGATGGCGACGCCGCGCGGCGCCGAGGTCGTGCGCCGTCAGATCAAGGACGCGGTCGCCAGGGGCGCGCGCAGCCACATCGATCCGACGTTGTTTCCCGCCGACGACGGCCGCGGCACCTATGTGATGCCGCAAGTGTTGACGAACGTCGATCACACCATGGAGCTGATGACGGTCGAGAATTTCGGCCCGGTGGTCGGCATCATGAAGGTGTCGGGCGACGACGAGGCCATCCGGCTGATGAACGACAGCGCCTATGGCCTGACGGCGGCGATCTGGACCTCGGACGAAAAGGCCGCCTTGGCAATCGGGCGCCAGGTCGAAACCGGCACCGTGTTCATGAATCGCTGCGATTACCTCGATCCGGCGCTGGCCTGGACCGGCGTCAAGGATACCGGCCGCGGCGTCAGCCTGTCCGAGATCGGCTACGACATGCTCACGCGCGCCAAGAGTTATCACCTCAGGACCGTGTCCTGATCGCTTCGCTTACATCCCTCCTCATTCGACAGAGTTCGACATGCCCACCTCGCCGACCGCCAACTGGAATTATCCGACCTCGGTGCGCTTCGGCGCCGGCCGCATCAAGGAGCTGCCGCAGATCTGCAAGGACCTCGGCTTTGCCAAGCCGCTGCTGGTGACCGACCCGTTCCTCGCAGCGCAGCCGATGACGCAGACCGTCGTCACGGCCTTGCGCGATGCCGGGCTCGGCGTCGGCGTGTTCTCCGATGTCCGGTCGAACCCGAACGACGCCAATGTCGAGGCCGGCCTCAAGGTTCTCAAGGCCGGGAAGCATGACAGCGTCATCGCCTTCGGCGGCGGCTCGGCGCTCGATGCCGGCAAGGTCATCGCCTTCATGGCCGGGCAGACGCGGCCGATGTGGGACTTCGAGGACATCGGCGACTTCTGGACGCGCGCCGACCCCAAGGGCATCGCGCCGGTCATCGCCGTGCCGACCACCGCGGGCACCGGCTCGGAGGTCGGCCGCGCCGGCGTCATCACCCAGCAGGCGACGCACGCCAAGAAGGTCATCTTCCACCCCGGCATGATGCCGAAGGTGACGATCTGCGATCCCGAACTCACCGTCGGCATGCCGCCGAAAATAACCGCCGGCACCGGCATGGATGCTCTGGCGCATTGCCTCGAGGCCTATTGTTCGCCGTTCTATCATCCGATGGGCGACGGCATCGCCGTCGAAGGCATGCGCCTCGTCAAGGAGTATCTGCCTCGCGCCTACAAGGACGGCGGCGACCTCGAAGCGCGCGCCCACATGATGTCGGCGGCGGCGATGGGCGCCACCGCCTTCCAGAAAGGGCTCGGCGCCATTCACGCGTTGTCGCATCCGGTCGGCGCGCTGTACGACACCCATCATGGCATGACTAATGCCGTGTTCATGCCTTACGTACTTGTGTTGAACCGCCCCGCCATCGAGACCAAAATCGCGCGGCTCGCCGCCTATCTCGACCTCACGCCATCCTTCGACGCGTTCCTGACCTGGGTGATGGAGCTGCGGCGCGAGCTTGCCGTGCCGCACACGCTGAAGGAATTCGGCGTCGATGAATCGAAGTTCGATCTGGTGGCGAAGATGGCGCCGGACGATCCGACCGCCGGCGGCAACCCGGTGCCGTTGACGCAAGCGGCGGCGCGCACCCTGCTCGACAAGGCCTATCGCGGCGAGGTGTGAAACCTCGCCGTTAGCGCCTGGCTTGCTGGCCGAAGTTGCACCAGCGCCAGCGGCATGCTGGTGACCACGATCATCGCGGCCCTTCGAACTGGCCGCTTGCCCCCCGTACGTCCCGCGGTCGAGCAGCGAAAGCGCCAACTTCTGTCAGCGAAGCTGCTTGCGGAGCAATGCGCCGAAGATATTGGAGTAGTCGTCGGTCCAGGCCGCCACCGTGGTTTCGAGGGGCAGCGTCGTCCAACCCGCCACGCTTTCCAGGTTACGCAGCGTATCGGGCGACCGTGCCAGGACGGCAGCCTGTGCGTTCGCCCGATAGTCCCACGGAATGGTGGGTGCGCGTGCATCGAGCTTACCTTTCGCCACGAGTCCTTCGCTGGCGGCAATGGCAGCGACCACACTCGCCAATTCAAGATAACGATTTGAAATGTGCAGCACGAGCGCTCCATGGGGAGCGAGACGCGACAGGTAGCCCGCGATTGCCTCGCGCGTCAGCAGATGCACCGGGATGGCGTCTGAGGAGAATGCATCAAGCACGATGAGGTCATAAGTCTCGGGAGATTGTGCCAGCGTGAGCCGCGCGTCGCCAAGCACAATGGGCGCCGCGGGCGCGCAGGAACTCATGAAATTGAACAGTTTTGGGTTTCGGGCGATCTGCACGACCGCCGGATCGATTTCGTAGAATGTCCAGCGTTCGCCCCCGCGGCGCAAGCAAGACAGCGATCCGGTACCGAGCCCAACCACCGCGACGCGCCGCAGCCCACCTTGCGCGCTGCGGGCCGCTTCGATGCCCTGCCCGATGGCGCCGTCGGGAGAATAGTAGGTCAGCGGCTCCGGCGTGCTGGATGCGATGTCCGCGATGCGCTCGGCGCCGTGCAATGTGGTGCCGTTGAAAAGCAGCCGATACCCGTCGGCGGTGTCGATGACCTGATGAACGCCGAAGAAGCTGCGCAGTGTGAGCACCCGGTTGAGACCGGGTTGCCAAAGCGCCGTGACGAGGAAGGCGAGCACAGCGAGTGCCGCAAAGCGAGTCGGCCGGTTGCGCTGAAACAGCATTACAGCGGCTAGGGCGACGAGCGCGATCTGGAAGGGAAGCGCGGCGCTCGCCGGCAGCTCGACGCCGAAGACCAGCCGAGCCACAACGGCGACACCGGCCAGCGCCAACGGAGGAACGATCTCACGCGCCAGCCTTCGTCCGCGCGGGACAAACATTCCCGGCATTGCCATGAGCGCAACCACGATCAGCAACGGATACTCGTAGGTCAGGGGAAACAAATGCGGCGCCGCAAGCGCCGCGAACAGCCCACCGGCGACGCCACCGACCGACATCCAGAGATAGAACTCCGTCAGCTTGGCTGGCGCCGGCCGTCGGCGGTACAGCTCGGCGTGGCACAGCAAGGTCAACAGTACGAATGCCGCCAGATTGAGGGCGACCATCGCAAACATGTAGTGCTTGGCGCCGCCGAGCAGACCGATCGACAAGGGTGCAACGACGAATGGCACAAGCATCACGACGACGGAGGCCGGTAGCCACGGCCGCTCGCGAAAGACGGCGACAAAGGTCAAGAGATAGAGTGCGAGGGGGATGACCCAGAGGAACGGCGCAGACGCGACGTCTGTGCTGATATAGGTCGTCACCGAGATGGTAAGGCCGACGGGGATCGCGGCCAGCGCCATCCAGCGCAAGCGCTCCGGCCACGGCGTAGACGCCGTTGTCACCGCCCTTTCGGGCGCCAACGCTTCGGACTGGTGGCGCTGCCCAAGCACAGCCGCAACGGCGATCAGCACCGCCAGCACGGCAAAGCCGGTCGACCAGATCTGCGACTGTTCACGCAAGGTCAGAAATGGCTCAACCACGACCGGATATGCAAACAGCGCCGCGAAGGATCCAAGGTTGGAGGCGGCATAAAGCACATAGGGGTTGCGCGCCTGGGCGTGGTCGAGGCCAGCAAACCATCCCTGCAACAGCGGGGCACTCGCCGACAGCGCGACGAAGGGCAGCCCGATCGACGCCGAAAACAATCCGATGAGCCAGATCGAGACGCCCTCTGTCGGCGGCACAGCGAACAGCGAGGAAATCGCGATCGGCAATGTCGCGGCTGCACAGGCCAGAAGACAAAAGTGAACGAAGGCACCTTGCCACGGCGACAAGCGCCGTACCAACACATGCGCGTAGCTGTAGCCGGCCAGCAGCGCCGCCTGAAAGAACACCATGGCGATGGACCAGACGGTGGGCGCGCCGCCGAGCCTCGGCAGCACCATCTTGGTGAACATCGGCTGGATCAGGAAAAGCAGGAGCGCCGATACGAACAAGGTCAAGGCGTAAATGGCCGGCAGGAGCCGCAGAGTGCTCAGCTCGGCGGGCATTCGAAAGCGCTCGACTGTCATTTTCAGGGAACCAATACTGGGCCGGCCACGCACGACATTTTACCCGGCCGGGTATTAAGCTCGGCTTAGTTCCGTGCCCAGTTTGTGCCTGAGGCTTCGCCAGCCCACAAATTCGGCCATTGCGCGGCGACGTTCAGCGGGCGCCCGTTTGGCGCAAATTAATAAGTCTTTATATTTCAATGGGTTGTCAAAAACGCCACAAGTGGCGGCGCGGAGAAGAAAATTTGGCGGAGAGGGAGGGATTCGAACCCCCGATACGGTTGCCCGTATGCCGCATTTCGAGTGCGGTGCTTTCAACCGCTCAGCCACCTCTCCGGAACCCTGACCCTCGGTCATGAATCGGGCTGACACCCTGTCGTGACGGCCGGTCCGGGCCGGGGCTATCTAGCCAACATGGCCGGGACAAACAAGGGTCACGGGCGTATATAGGTCCCCGGGGCTAAAAAACCGTCACCGCCGAACCACCATGTCGGTCACCATCACGTCGCGCCGCCTGCGCCAGGAACTGCGGGGGCTTCTGCTCACGCTGGGCCTCGTCGCCCTGGTGACGGTCGCGATCTTCACCTTCGTCTGGTACGCGGGACTGACCCGCGGCACCGTCGTCTATCTCGTTCCCGTGCTGATCGCCGCGATCCGCTGGGGACTGGTCGCCGCGCTGTTCGCGTCAGTCTGCGGCGTGCTGGCGTCCGCCTTTTTCTTCTTTCCGCCGCTCTATTCGTTCCAGATTCGCGATCCGCAGGAGGTCATTAATCTCCTGCTCTACATCATCGTCGCGGTCGTCGTCAGCCAGCTCGCCAGCCGCCTGAAACGCGAACTCGAGCATTCGCGCCAGCGCGAAGTCGATCTGCGCGATCTTTACGCCTTCTCGCGCCGGATCGCCGTCGCCTTCGACGTCGCCGACATCCAGTCGGCGATCGAGGATCATCTCACCGCGGCCATCCAGCGCAAGACCGTGCTGTTTGCCAGCTTCCGCGACGCGGCCGGCATGGCACGCCAAACGTCGACTGCCTTGCTGCCGCCGCAGGTCCTGGCCGAGATCGACAAGCTCGACAGGTCGGGAAGCAGACAGCTTCCTCCCGGCGACGACGGCCTGGTCGTCACCGACGACAACGAGATATGGCTGGTGCGTGCCGTCTCGCCGAAAAGCCCCGAATTCGGTTTCGTCGCCGTCAATCTGGGGCAGCCCTCGCACGGACAACCCGACATCGACGATCTGCGTGTCCGCATCGCTGCGGTGCTCGCCGATGCCACGGCGACGCTCGATCGCCTCGGCATCGCGCAGGCGATCAACGAAGCGCGCATGCGTGCGGAAACCGACCAGTTGCGCGAAGCGCTGATCGGCTCGGTGAGCCACGAGCTGCGCACCCCGCTCGCCTCGATCATGGGCGCCGCCACCGTTCTGAGCACCGCCCCGGTGCTGGCCGCCGAGCCGAAACTGCAGGCACTGGCGCAGGACGTCCGTTCCGAAGCCGAGCGCCTCAACAACGACATTCAGAATCTTATCGATGCAACACGCATTTCCAGCGATGCCGTCAAACCGCGCATGGAATGGGCCGATCCGGCCGACATTCTCGATACGGCGCTGGAGCGGTGCCGGAAAAGACTGGCGCAGTACAAGCTGGTGCTCAATCTGCCGAACGATCTGCCGCTCGTTCACGTGGACGCGGTACTGGTCAAGCAGGCGCTGGTGCAGGTTTTCGATAACGCCGCCAAATATTCGCCACCCGGTTCCACCATCACGGTGGCGGCGCGCGCCCGCGACGGCCGTATGATCCTGAATGTGACCGACGAAGGCGCCGGATTATCCGACTCCGAGCTGCCGCACATCTGGGATCGCTTCGCCCGCGGCGAACGCATGGCGTCGGAGACCAGCGGTTCTGGCCTCGGACTCTGGATCGCCAAAGCTTTTATCGTCGCCAATGGCGGCAAGATGAGCGCCATCAGCGATGGCCCCGGCCGGGGCACGACGATGGCAATCGAGTTACCGGTACCCCAAGCAGCCGTTTACCCCACGGAAAGCGACCAAGATGAGTGAACCCGCCCCCATCGTATTGATCGTCGATGACGAGATTCAGATCCGCCGCTTCCTGCGGACCGGCTTCGAACTCAACGGCTTCGTCGTGCATGAAGCCAGTACCGGCGCCGAGGCGATCCGCGCCGCGACCTTGCGGCCGGTCGATATCGTCATCGTCGATCTCGGCCTGCCGGACATGGATGGCTCCAACGTGGTCGAGCGCATCCGCTCATGGTCCACGGTACCGATCATCGTATTGTCGGTAAGGTCGGCCGAAACGCAAAAGGTGCAGCTGCTGGAAATGGGCGCCGACGATTATGTCGTGAAGCCCTTCGGTATCGCGGAATTGCTGGCCCGCGTGCGCGTCGCGCTGCGCCGGCAATCGCGGGCCGCCTCGGGCGAGCCCTCGGTGACGGTCGGCCCGCTGACCATCGATCTGGCCTCCCGCACCGTCACCCTCAACGGCCAACGCCTCACGCTGACGCCGAAGGAATATCGCCTGCTCCAGGTGCTGGCGCAGCACGCCGGCAACGTCGTGACGCATCAGCATCTGCTGAAGGAGGTGTGGGGGTCGATCCACATGCAGGACACGCATTACCTGCGCATTTTCGTACGCAAGCTGCGCCAGAAGATCGAACCAACGCCGGACTCGCCGAAGATCCTGGTCACCGAACTCGGCGTCGGCTACCGGCTGGCGCATACTGCCGAAGCGGAGAATGGCGCGGCAGCGCCGACGACGGCGCCGGTGGAGTGAGGTACTCGCCAACGCATCGCACCTAACGCTCCCACGTCATCCCGATGATGCGCGGATCGCCCGCAAAGGCGTCTCGGTCAAAATTCAGAACAAGCTTCGGGTGGTCGCGAATGAGACGCACGCCGCTGGCGTTGAGCTGAATGCGCCAGGTTTGTCGGCTGCCGATGTCGTGGCTCGCAAAGGCGGCGCAGTCCAATATCGCCAGATTCATTCCCCGGTCCGGGCAACGCACCGATTGATATTTGATCAGGTCGATGGGCGCCTCGCGGGCCAGATCGGCGAGAGACTGGCACCCTGAGTAATCCGTCTTGTCAGTCCACGTTGCGCGATCCCTGTCCAGGGGCGGTCGTGTGAGGTCAATGGCAAGCTCGGTCGCGTAATCGGCCGAAAATGCGCTGTATTCACCGGGATTGGCGGGCCAGGGCGTCGCCGGCGACTCGGCAAAAAAGAGAAGTCGGTAAAAGGACAGTTCGGCCATCGCCGTCTCTGGCCGCACCGAGGCATAATAAACACCGGCGGTCATGCCCGCGCGGCGAAAACGCGAACCCTTCGGATAGGCGGCGCCGTATCGGAAGGGGGTGAACAGCAGATAGTGAAGCCCGCGGCATGCGACGGGAATCGGCGGCTTGCTTCCCTCGATAAGTTCTTCCAGTCGAGTCTGCTCTTCGGCCGTGTCGGTCAGCTTTGCCGTCGAAACATGATGCTGGGCCTCGACAACGCGCCAACATGTGCCACGCGCAGGCGCGGCTTCAGATGAGAGCGCGTCGCGCGTCCAGATACTGGATGACATTCGCCAACCCGGAAACGGTCTGAATGAGATCGATCGGTTTGCCGCTCAGCGCTGTGTTGTCGTTAGCGAGCCATGCTGCGGCCACCTTCTCGTCGCCGCCCGTCATGGCGTCCAGCGACCTGAACAGCCGCACAAACAGCACCGCGAGTTCGAACGGTTTTTGATGCGGCTCGAGCGGGTAGCCACCCTGCCTCATGCGCGAGATGGTCGCCTCGGAGACGCCAATGACCCTGGCCAGCGTCTTGCTCTTGATACTCAGGCGTTCCGCCGCCCGGATCGTCGCTTTGGTCACGAGGGTGGAGTCGGACAGAGCCGCCTGCGGCTGCGCGTCGAGAACCATGCCTGCCCTCCATTTCAGGTGAAATAATATATTATATTTGTTTCTTTGGGAAGAAGAATCAAGAGATGAAACTCGCCGACGCGCCTCATCCGCATTTCCTGCTCCAAGCAGCGGCAAGTCAAAATCCGCTTGTTTCCTTGACATTTGCCGGTTTTCCCCGGCATAAAGCCGCCGGAATGCGGGCCTTTGGGCTCGCATCTTTGTTCGAGGGCATAAGCCCTTGTTCACAAACAACAAATCGACTGACAAGAAGCCGGTCCAGAGCCCCCGGGCGCTGAGACGCGGATTTGAACACGAAGGAAAAAAACGATGTTCGCAGTCATCAAGGCCGGCGGTAAGCAGTATCGCGTTGTGGCTGAAGATGTGATCCGGATCGACCGCCAGGCGGGCGAGCCGGGCGATGTGATTGAATTTGGTGAAGTTTTGCTGGTCGGCGGTGACAATCCGCAGGTCGGCGCGCCGACCGTGTCGGGCGCCACCGTGGCCGGCGTGGTGCTGAACCACGAGCGCGGCGACAAGGTCATCGCGTTCAAGAAGCGCCGCCGCAAGAATTCGCGCCGCAAGCGCGGCTTCCGTCACGAGTTCTCGGTGATCCGCATCACCGAAATCCTGACCGACGGCAAGAAGCCGTCGAAGACGCCGCCGGAGCGCCCCAAGCGGGTCGCCAAGCCGAAGCCGGAAGCGGCCGAAGGCGCTGAAGGCGAAAAGAAAGCGGCGAAGAAGCCCGCCGCCCGCAAGAAGGCCGCCAAATCTGCCGCGTAAGCGGCAGACTGACGCCTTAGGTAAGAATTAGTGACGTGATTCCGACAAGGAATCGGTGTAGCAAGTAACGGAATTCGAGAGAGCCCAGCTATGGCGCACAAAAAAGCAGGCGGTTCATCCCGCAACGGCCGCGACTCTGATGGTCGCCGCCTTGGTCTGAAGAAGTCCGGTGGTCAGCTCGCGATCGCCGGCAACATCATTGCACGTCAGCGCGGTACCGTGTGGCATGCCGGCCGTAATGTAGGCATGGGCAAGGATCACACGTTGTTTGCGCTCGTCGACGGCAAAGTTCAGTTCGCCACTAAAGCTAAAGGCCGCACCTACATCTCCGTCGTCCCGGCGATCGCAGAAGCGGCTGAATAAACGGTTAGACCAAAAATCGAGGTCTGCCGGTCACTAAGTCAAACCGGCAGGGGCTCATAGAGGCTCTTTGAGGGGGAGACGGGTGACCGGCTCCCCCTCAAAGCATTTCAGGACCTGGGGCTGGCCTGGGTTCGAAACTGGAGCCCGAGCCATGACCCTGCTGGAAGAAATACCAAGCGACAGCTTTCGTGAAGCGAGTATCCCCGTCCTCGAGACCGAGCGGCTGGCTATGCGCGCGCCGCGTCTCGCGGACGCTAAAGCAGTATCGATGCTCGCAGCCGACCGTCGTATTGCCGAAAATACCGCGCGCATTCCGCATCCGTACCATTTGACGGACGCCGAGAATTTCATTGCCGCCGCCAACAGGCCGGGCGGCGAATGCGTCTATCTCATCACGCGCAACAAGACGGTGATCGGCGCCTGCAGCATCGCGCAGCAGGATGGCGCCGCGGAAATCGGCTACTGGCTCGGCAGCGAGCACTGGGGCAAGGGCTACGCCACCGAGGCGGTTCATGCGCTGGTCGATTACGCCTTCACCGATCTCGGGCACACCGCGCTGCACGCGGGCGCGCGCGTGACCAATCCGGCTTCGCGCCGGGTGCTGGAGAAGTGCGGCTTTCAGTGGACCGGCGTCGGCCTGTACCGGATCCATTCGATCAAGTCGTCGGCGCCGATCGACCGCTTCCGGCTCGATCACGGCATCTGGTCCGCGCTCAAGGGCTGGGCGCCGATGAAGCGCGTGTCGTGAGGTTGGCAAAGGCGATGGCAAGGGTGTCATGTACCAACCGCCCCACTTCCGCGAAGACCGGCTCGACGTTCAGCACGCGCTGATCGCGGCGCATCCGCTCGGCCTGCTGATCACAGCAGGACCGGGCGGATTGCAGGCCAACCCGGTGCCGTGCCTGATCGACATCAAAGCGTCGGAGCGCGGTACTTTACGTGCGCACTTAGCGCGCGCAAATCCGCAGCTTGCCGAGCTCGCCGCGGTTTCCGAATGTCTGGCGGTGTTTCAGGGGCCGCAGCATTACATCAGCCCGTCGCTGTATCCGACGAAGCAGGAGACCGGCAAAGTCGTACCGACCTGGAACTACATCACGGTGCATGCGTGGGGCGCGCCGCGCGTCATCGACGATGCCGAATGGCTCCGGCAGCAAGTCGATGCGCTGACGCGTCACAAGGAGCGGAGCGAAGCTGCGCCATGGCAGGTGTCGGATGCGCCGGACGCCTTCATCGCGGCGCAGCTCAAGGGCATTGTCGGCATTGAAATCCCGATCGCGCGGATCGAAGGCAAATGGAAGGTCAGCCAGAACCGCACCGCCGCCGACCGGCAGGGCGTCGCGGCGGGACTGCGCGGGCTCGGGGCCGATGCGGACGCGATCGCCGATGAAGTCGCGGCGCGGGGGAAGATTACGCCGGCGGCGGTTCGGTGAAGGCCGGCGGCTTCGACAGCTGCTGCTCACGGATAAAGATGTAGATGCCGGCGGCGATGATGATGCCGGCGCCGATCAGCATCTGCGTCGAGGGAATGTCGCCGAAGAAAATGAAGCCAAGCAGCACCGCCCAGACGATGGCGGTGTACTGATAGGGCACGACCACCGAAGCCGGCGCGACGCTGAGCGAGCGGTTGATGCAGAGAAACGCGACCATCGCCACGACGCCGAGCAGCGCCAGCAGCGCGCCGTCGAACAGGCCGACCGCGACCCAGGTGAACGGCGCCGTCACCGCGCCGAAGATGAGCGCCGCCACCACCTGCGTCGATAACAGCACGACGTCGGAGGTGCCACGCACCAGCCGCGTGCACACCATGAAGACCGAGAACATCAGGCTGCCGGCGATCGCCACCAGCGCATGCGGCGAGAACGCGCCGCCGCTCGGCCCGAGTGCGATCATGACGCCGACGAAGCCGACAAGCACGGCGATCCAGCGCCGCCAGCCGACATGCTCGCGGAGCAGCAGCGGCGACATCGCCGTCACGTAGATCGGCCCGGCGAGATAGAAGGTCATGGTGTCGGCCAGCGACATGCCGGTCAGCGCCCAGTAGAAGCAGAACACCTCGAGGGTCGCGAACACGGCGCGCAGGACCTGCAGGCCCGGCCGCGGCGCGTTCCGGAACGCCGACAGGCCCTCGCGTTTGATGAACGGCGCCAAAATGACGATGGCCGCGGCGCTCCGCATCAGCAGGATCTGGCCGACGGCATAGGTGCCGACCAGGTATTTGCCCATCGTGTCGTTGACCGAAAAGAAGAAGATGCCGACCAGCATCAGGGCGATACCGGCGACGGTGTGGTCTTTGGCGGGATGGGCGGCGGGGGCGGGACGCTCGGGCGCGTCGCTCGTCGGGGCGGTCATTTCCAATGGGTCTCCGGCGGTCCCGGTATATACGGGAGCGGCCGGTTTTGCGAAGCCCCGGCGTCTGAATTCCGCGATTTCACCGCACAAACAGGTGCTTTCGCCCCCATCATGACCTATATCGGGGGCATGAAATTCCTCGACGAAGCCAAGGTCTATATCGCGTCCGGCGCCGGCGGCAACGGCTGTATCTCGTTCCGGCGCGAGAAGTTCATCGAATTCGGCGGCCCCAATGGCGGCGACGGCGGCAAGGGCGGCGACGTCATCGTCGAGGCCGTCGATGGGCTGAATACGCTGATCGACTACCGCTATCAGCAGCACTTCAAGGCCGAGCGCGGCGTCAACGGCATGGGCAAGGACCGCCACGGCGCCAACGGCAAGGACGCCGTGCTCAAGGTGCCGGCCGGCACGCAAATCTACGAGGAAGACGGCGAGACGCTGATCGCCGACCTCGTGGCGGTCGGCGACCGCGTCACCATCGCCAAAGGCGGCAACGGCGGCTTCGGCAACGCCTATTTCAAATCCTCGACCAACCAGGCGCCGCGCCACGCCAATCCCGGCCAGCCCGGCGAAGAGCTCACCATCCGCCTGCGGCTCAAACTCATTGCCGACGCCGGTCTGGTCGGCCTGCCGAACGCCGGCAAGTCGACGTTCCTCGCCCGCGTCACCGCGGCCAAGCCGAAGATCGCCGATTATCCGTTCACCACGCTGCATCCGCAGCTCGGCGTGGTGCGCGTCGACGACCGCGAATTCGTGCTCGCCGACCTGCCCGGCCTGATCGAAGGCGCGCATGAGGGCGTCGGCCTGGGCGACCGCTTCCTCGGCCACACCGAGCGCTGCCGCGTGCTGCTGCATCTGGTCGATGGCAATTGCGACGACGCCGGCCGCGACTACAAGACCGTGCGCGACGAACTCGAAGCCTATGGCAACGGCCTCGAGGACAAGCCTGAAATCGTGGCGCTGTCGAAGACGGATTCCATGACGGCCGAGCAGATCAAGAAGCAGACCGCCAAGCTGAAGAAGGCCTGCGGCAAGACGCCGTTCGTTCTGTCATCGGCAACCGGCACCGGCGTCACCGAAGTGCTGCGCGAACTGTTCAAGATCGTCGGCAAGGCCAGCAAGGCGGAAACCGCGAAGTCGAAACAGCCGGCGACCTGGCAGCCTTGAGCTCAGTCATTCCGGGGCGCGCCAAAGGCGCGAACCCGGAATGACGCCAACCTTTACGCCAGTCCGCCATTGGCGCGGATGGTCTGGCCATTGATCCAGCCGCCATCCGGCCCGGCGAGGAACGACACCACACCCGCGATGTCGTCCGGCGTACCGAGACGTTCCATCGGCGCGGCTTTCGCGAACATGGCGAGCACCTCCGGCGAGCGGTTCGCGAGCAGGTCGGTCCCGACAGGGCCCGGCGCCACGGCGTTCACCGCGATGTTCCGGCCGCGCATTTCCTTGGCGAGAATGCCGGTGAGCGCTTCGACCGCCGCCTTGGTCGCCGTGTAGAGCCCGTAGGTCTCCAGCCTGGTGGCAACGACCGTGGTCGAGAAGGTGATCATGCGGCCGCCATTGCGCATGCGCTTTGCGGCTTCGCGCAGTGCGTTGAAGGTACCCTTCAGATTGACGGCGACGATGCGGTCGAACTCCTCGTCTGTCGCCTCGCCGATCGACGCCGTCGGCAGAATGCCGGCGCTGGTCACGAGGACATCGACGCCGCCGAAACTATGCTCGGCCGCATCGAACAATGCGCGCACCGCGGCGGGATCGCTGACGTCGCCCTGCACGGCCAGCGCCCGGCCGCCGGCCCTTTCGATCGTCGTGACGAGGTCGCCCGCCGCCCTGGCGTTGCTGGCATAGTTGATGACGACGGCACAGCCCTCCGCGGCGAGCCGCCGGGAAATTGCCGCGCCGATGCCGCGCGAGCCACCGGTGACGATGGCGGTCCTGATTGTTGTCTGGTTCATGGCGTTCTCCTTGCGATGGGGCGCAGCACCGCCCCGATGCGGCCAGAGATAGGCCAGCGAATTGTTCGGATAATCTGCCTTGTTTCGGCATGACTATCCGGATTATACGAACAGTCATGGACCGGCTGGACGCCATGCGGCTGTACACGCGCGTTGTCGAACGGCGCAGTTTTACGGGCGCCGCGCAGGATGTCGGCGTGCCGCGCTCGACCGTCACCGATGCGATCAAGGAGATCGAGGCCCGCCTCGGCATTCGCTTGCTGACGCGCACCACGCGCCATGTCAGCCCGACGCTCGAAGGGGAGGCTTATTATCGCCGCTGCCTCGCCATCCTCGCCGATGTGGAAGATGCCGAGAGTTCCTTTGACGGCGTCAAGCCGCGCGGCGAACTGCGGATCGATGTGCATGGCTCGATGCTGCGCCGGGTCCTGGTGCCGGAACTGCCGCGCTTTCTCAAAGCCTATCCCGATCTGCGCCTGCATATCGGCGAAGGCGACCGGCTGGTCGACCTCGTCCGCGAGGGCATCGATTGTGTGATCCGCGCCGGCAGCTTGCGCGACTCGGCGATGGTTGCGCGGCAGATCGCGCTGATGGAGGAAGCGACCGTCGCCAGCCCCGCTTATCTTCGCGCCCACGGCACACCGCGCACCCTCGCCGATCTCGCCGGCCACCGCACGATCGGTTTCGTTTCGTCAGCGGCCGGACAGGTTCTGCCGCTCGAATTCATGGTCAAGGGCAAGCGCGAAACGGTAATGCTCCCGTCGACGATCAATGTCACCGGCGGCGAGACCGCCATGGCGCTGGCGCGTCTGGGACTGGGCTTGGTGCAGACGCCGCGCTACCATGTCGCGCACGATCTGAAGGCCGGCCGGCTGGTCGAAGTGCTGCCGAAATGTCCGCCGTCGCCGACACCGCTCTCGGTGCTCTATCCGCAATCGCGCGGCCTGTCGCCCCGCGTGCGCGTGTTCATCGACTGGGTGGCGAGCCTGTTTCCGCAGGGCAAGGTGCGCTCGCGAGTCGAGAACTGACGGCAGTGTGCATCTTTTGTGGGTGCAAGTCTTGTGGGTGCAAGGCATCGCCACCCTCGCCGTTCGTCCCCGCGCAAGCGGGGACCCAGAAACCACGAACGAGCACTCAGATTTGAGCTCCTGGATCCCCGCTTTCGCGGGGACGAGCGGCGTTTGAGGCTTCTGCAGCGGGCTGCTAAGACGGCTGCGAAAATCGTTATCGAGGAGCCCCCATGAAAACCCGCGCTGCCGTCGCCTGGAAAGCAGGCGCCCCGCTCACCATCGAGACCATCGACATCGAGGGGCCGAAGGCCGGCGAGGTGCTGGTGGAGGTGAAAGCAACCGGTGTTTGTCACACCGATTATTACACGTTGTCCGGCGCGGACCCGGAAGGCATCTTTCCCGCCATTCTCGGCCATGAGGGCGCGGGCATCGTGCGCGAGGTGGGCGCCGGCGTCACATCGCTGAAGCCCGGCGATCACGTCATCCCGCTCTACACGCCGGAATGCCGGCAATGCAAAACCTGCCTGTCGCAGCGCTCGAATCTCTGCACCGCGATCCGCGCCACGCAAGGCAAGGGCCTGATGCCGGACGGCACCTCGCGCTTCCACTGCGACGCCGATCCCGTCTTCCACTACATGGGCTGCTCGACCTTCGCCAACTTCACCGTGCTGCCGGAAATAGCGTTGGCAAAAGTCCGCGAGGACGCGCCCTTCGACAAGATCTGCTACATCGGCTGCGGCGTAACGACCGGCATCGGCGCCGTCATCAACACTGCCAAGGTGTGGCCCGGCGCCAATGTCGCGGTGTTCGGCCTTGGCGGCATCGGCCTCAATGTCGTGCAGGGCGCGCGCATGGTCGGCGCCGACAAGATCATCGGCATCGATCTCAATCCCGAGCGCGTCGCCATGGCGAAGAAATTCGGCATGACGCATTTCGTCAATCCGGACGAGGTCGGCCGCGACAAGGTCGTGCAGGCCATTGTCGATCTCACCGGCGGCGGCGCCGACTTCTCCTTCGAATGCATCGGCAATACGCAGGTGATGCGTCAGGCGCTGGAATGCTGCCATCGCGGCTGGGGCGAATCGATCATCATCGGCGTTGCCGGCGCCGGCCAGGAAATTTCGACGCGGCCGTTCCAGCTCGTCACCGGCCGCGTGTGGAAAGGAACCGCCTTCGGCGGCGCCCGCGGCCGCACCGATGTGCCCAAAATCGTCGATTGGTACATGGAAGGTAAAATCAACATCGACGATTTGATCACTCACACCATGCCGCTCGACAAGATCAACGACGCCTTCGATCTGATGCACGAAGGCAAGTCGATCAGAAGCGTTGTTGTTTATTGATGTTTTGAGGCGCAAGAGAACGCGCGGCCGCCAATATGGCCGCGCGTTAAATCACAATCGTTGATACCGATAAACGCTTTCGATGGAACTGCGGCAAAGCCGCGGCAAACATCGCCTTATTTCCAACCCGCGCTCTTCCCAATATCGTCGCGATCGCACCGCATGAAGCGCTGCATCGGTGGGTAATTCTCGTTCTTTCAAAGAGAAAGCACGCCCCGCGCCTCCATGAAGGAGTCGCGGAGAGACGATTGGAGAAGAGCCGACATGCGGCAGCTGTTTCTGCCAGCGTGCATCTGTTTGGTAACATGGTCGGGCGCGACCAGTTCCGATGCCGGACTGACGCTCGATGAATTCGCCAGCAAGCGTCACACAGCAGGCACCATCGCGATCCCCGAAGAAGAAACCGCACGCGCGGTCGTCGCAATTCCGCGCGTGGATGAGCCGTCGCCGAAGGCCGAAACGCCGGTGCCGGATCTTGCCGAACTCACCGCGCTCGTTCCCGATCTTGCCGCCGAGTATCCGGTGCCGTCGGGCGTCGTGATCAATAACGGCATTCCCATCGGCATTCCGCTGCCGCCGCGGCCCAAGCCCGTCGTCGATCGCAGCGAGGATGAGATCTGCCACGCGCTCACTACGGCCGCGCAACAAAACGATGTGCCGGCGCCGTTCTTCATCCGCCTGCTGTTCCAGGAAAGCCGCTTCCGGCCGGAAGTCGTGAGCATCGCCGGCGCGCAGGGCGTGGCGCAGTTCATGCCGCAGACCGCCGAACAGATGGGCCTCGAGAATCCGTTCGATCCGGTGCAGGCCATTCCCGCTTCGGCGCGGCTGCTGCGCGATCTCGTCAGCCAGTTCGGCAATCTCGGGCTTGCCGCGGCGGCCTATAATGCCGGTCCCAAGCGCGTTGCCGACTGGCTGGCGGCCAAGGGCAAAACGAAACTGCCGGAAGAGACGCAAGGCTACGTCAAGATCATCACCGGCAAGCCCGTCGAGCATTGGAGCGCGGCCAGCGCGCGTCACCCGGCGCAGAAGCTGCCGCAAGAGGCGCCGTGCCAGAGCGCCGCCGGCCTGCTTGCGGCGGCCGGACCGGATGAAGTGCCGCTGCCTGTGGGCTCACCGTTGCGCGCCAGCGTGAAGGTCGCGGACAACAAGACCGGCGACAAGAAGAGCGGCAAGTCCGAGGCGAAGGCGGAGGCAAAGACTGCCGAAACCGGCGCGAAGGCGAAGGCCAAAGACCAGGCGAAAGATCAGGCGAAGTCCGAGCCACGCAAGGATACGCCCAAGCGCGAGAAGATCGCGCAGCGCTGACACGGCATCGCGTTATTATCGCCCGCGAAAGCGGGCGACGGCGTGCGCTACCACTCTTCGTAGATGACGCGCGGGGCATAGCGCGCCCGCGGCCGCTCGATGACAATGACGCGGCGGTCGCGCGCGTCTTCATATTCATCCGGATACGGAAGCTGCCGCACGACGCGCGCCGCCGCATCGATATCGCCAGCGCGATTCGATATGCGGCCGCTGGGTTCGACGGCGCGCGGTGGCGACGCCGGCACGGCGCTGGCGTTCTGCATCCCGCCGGACGTCAATTCGCAAACTTTGCGCGGCCCGCCATAGGGTTGATACGTGCAATCGGAAGCCCGGAACGAGCGATAGGCGCTGCTGCAGGCATCGACGGCACAACTGTTCGGCGCTGCCGTGCTCACATCGACGCGCGGTTGATCGATCTTGGTGTCCGCAGATGCGACGCCGGTGGTTGAAGCATTGGCCGGCGGCGCGGGTTCGGTCACCGCCGCAGCCTTCGATGCATCGTTCGGCTGCGCATTGTCACGCGCGACCTCTTCAGGCGGCGGCAGATTCTTGCCCGGCGCGGCGGGATAAACCGGCGTCAACTTGTCATGCGGATCGCCGGGCGCGACATCCGATGGCTTGCCGAGCGGGATTTGACGCACCGGTGCATTCGCGGCGATGCGCGGCTTGCTCGCGCCCGGATCCGGCGCAGTCGCCAGATTGACGCTGAAGGCCAGTGTTCCCGCGGCGATGACCAGCGCGATGGCGTAAACAAGAAATGGCATAATCGCTCCCGCGTGCGTCCTTGTCGCAAACGCGGGCGGGAAACGCTTGTTCCTGTTTCAGGGACCGTGGTTGCCGCGGAACTCTCAGCGCTCGCAATAACGCCGCGGGCCTTCAGACGGCTGATAGGTGCAATCGGCGGCGTTGAACGAAATATACGCATTCGAGCACGCGGCGATGTTGCACGTCGCCTGCGCGCGGATGTCCGATCGCGGCGTGCTGGCCGCCGTCGGCGGATTGCCGCGCGTGCAGAGCCGGCGCGGCCCATCGCCGCTCGGCTGGTAGGTGCAATCGGATGCGGTGAAGGTGCGATAGGCGCGCTCGCAGGCGGCGATGTCGCAGAGCGGGGCCGCCGCGGTGGCCGGCGCTGCGGGCACGGGTTCGGGCGCCACCAGGGGCGCCGGTTCCGGCGCGACGGCGGCAACGGCCGGAGCCGGTTGAACCGGCTGTGCCGGCGCGGCAGCGACGGGTGCGGGCGCTGCGGGCCTGGTGGCAATCTCCACCGGCGCCGGCTTGGCAACCTCGGCCGGTTTGGCGGCAGCCTGCTGCACGACCGGCGGCACGGCCGCGCGTAGCTGATACGGGCTCGCCGGCATCGGCGTCATCGGCGCGGACATCCATTCGACGCCGAAGACGACGCTGCCCGCCGAGATCACCAGAACGATAAGTGCCACCAGGTACTTCATGGACCGCCGCGCCCCAACGGGGGCTGTAATCGCATAATGGCCGCAATATAGAGATCGGGGGGCACCGTTGAAAGGGGCGATTTCCCTTGAAAATCAGGCACTTTGAAAAGGAACCCGGCGGGTGACGGGGCTTGAGGGCCTGTGCTAGATAGCCGCTCCATTCGCCGCCCGCCCCCGAAAAGCCATGTCGCAGACGCCCTCGCTCAGCTCATTCCGCCGCATCGTCATCAAGGTCGGCTCGTCGCTGCTGGTCGATTCCGAGGCGGGCGAGCTCAAGCGCGCGTGGCTGGCCTCGCTGGTCGATGACATTGCCAAGTTGCACGGCGAGAAGCGCGACGTGCTGGTGGTGTCGTCCGGCGCCATCGCCTCGGCGCGCGCGACGCTCAAGCTGCCGCGCGGCGCGCTGCGGCTCGAGGAAGCGCAGGCCGCCGCCGCGGTCGGGCAGATCGCACTGGCGCGGTCGTGGTCGGAGACTTTGAGCGCGCACGGCATCACCGCCGGGCAGATTCTACTGACGCTCACCGACACCGAGGAGCGCCGCCGCTATCTCAATGCGCGCGAGACCATCGACAAGCTGCTCGAATGGCGCGCGGTGCCGGTGATCAACGAGAACGACACCGTCGCCACCAGCGAAATCCGCTACGGCGACAATGACCGCCTCGCCGCGCGCGTCGCCACCATGGTGAGCGCCGATCTGCTGGTGCTGCTGTCGGATATCGACGGGCTTTACGACAAGCCGCCGCAGCCCGGCAACGGCGCCAAGCTCATTCCCGTGGTGCCGCGCATCACCGCAGAGATCGAAGGCGTGGCCGGTGGCTCCGGCTCCGAACTGTCGCGCGGCGGCATGGTCACCAAGATCGAGGCCGGCAAGATCGCCACCACCGCGGGCGTGCATATGGTCATCGCTTCGGGCCGCGTCATGCATCCGCTCAAGGCCATCGCCGACGGCGGGCCGTGCACGTGGTTTTTGACGCCGGCCAATCCGGTGACGTCGCGCAAGAAGTGGATCGCCGGTTCGCTGGAGCCGCATGGCGCGCTGCATATCGACGACGGCGCGGTGAAGGCGTTGCGCAGCGGCAAGAGCCTGTTGCCGGCGGGCGTGAAGAAGATCGACGGCGCGTTCCAGCGCGGCGACGCCGTCGTGCTGCGCGGGCCGGATGGCGCCGAAGTCGGTCGCGGCCTGGTGGCCTATGACTTCGCCGATGCGGAGAAGATCATCGGCCGCTCATCGACCGATGTGCAGGCCATCCTCGGTTTCACCGGCCGCACCGTGATGGTGCACCGGGACGACCTGGTGATGGGCGGCGGAGTCTAGCTCAATCTCCGTTCATTCCCGCGAAAGCGGGAATCCAGAAATCAATGAACTGGGTCCCCGCTTTCGCGGGGACGAACGGCATATCGACTCAGTGAGCGCGCTTGCTCTTGATGCGGGCGCGGCGGCCGGCCGGAGCCGACTTCTGCGGCGCCGGCCGCTTGGGCAGGCGCAGCTTCGTGCCGTCCGGGAATTCGATGAACCGCGTCGGCACCTGGCCGGGGCGGCCCTCGATCACATATTTGGTGCCGACCGGGAATCGCTCCGGCAGGCGCTGGGGACTGGTCGGCATCGCAACCTCCTTGCGCCGGGCCTGAAAACGCAACAATAGGCCAGCGCTGTTGTCAGGAACATTGCCGGAACAATATGAATGACCCTTGATGGGTTTCGCGGGATCGCACGTTATCCTCATTATCCCCGCCATCCCCAGCGCCAAACGCAGCTCACGTCCTTTTCAGGGCCATCTCGCCGGATCGGACTTGACGTGGTAGGAATGCCTCCCGCGCTCCCGATATGGGTATCGGGGTAGTTGGAATTTGCCGGATTTTTGCTGCGATGACCGCGCCTGCACGCGCCCTTGAGGGCATGAAAGCCATTGACGGAACTACCGATTCCGCCGGCCTCACGGAACTGATGGCGGCCGTCGGCCGTGACGCCCGTGCCGCCGCGCGCGCGCTCGCCCGCGCGCCGGCCGAGCAGAAAAATCGCGCCCTCACCGCC
This sequence comes from Pseudolabrys sp., assembly GCA_035556455.1. Lineage (GTDB taxonomy): Bacteria > Pseudomonadota > Alphaproteobacteria > Rhizobiales > Xanthobacteraceae > Pseudolabrys. The sequence continues at coordinate 54,345 of DATMEX010000083.1, read as the reverse complement.
ATGGCCAAGGCCATCCGCGCCGCCAAGGCCGCGATCCTGACCGCCAATGCGGAGGATATCGCCCAGGCCCGTAACAGCGGCATGACGGGCGCCATGCTCGACCGTCTCGCCCTCACCGACAAGAACATCGAGGGCATCGCCGCCGGCATCGAAATGGTGCGCGACCTGCCCGACCCCGTCGGCGCCGTGATCGACTCCTGGACGCGGCCGAACGGCCTGACCATCGAGCGCGTGCGCGAGCCGCTCGGCGTCGTCGGCATCATTTACGAGAGCCGCCCCAACGTGACCGCCGACGCCGGCGTGCTGTGCCTCAAGGCCGGCAATGCTGCGATCCTGCGCGGCGGCTCCGACTCGACGCATTCCAGCCGCGCCATCCACGCCGCGCTGGTCGAAGGCCTGCGCCAAGCCAATCTGCCCGAGGCCGCGATCCAGCTCGTGCCGACGCGCGACCGCGCCGCGGTCGGACTGATGCTGACCGGCCTCGACGGCAATATCGACGTCATCGTGCCGCGCGGCGGCAAGGGCCTCGTTGCCCGCGTGCAGGCGGAAGCCCGCGTGCCGGTGTTCGCGCATCTGGAAGGCGTCAATCACGTCTATGTCGACAAGGCCGCCGATCTCGCCATGGCGAAGTCGATCGTGCTCAATGCCAAGATGCGGCGTACCGGCGTCTGCGGCGCGGCGGAAACACTGCTGGTCGATCGCGCCGCCGCTTCGACGCATCTCAAGCCGCTCATCGAAATGCTGATCGACGCCGGCTGCGAAATCCGCGGCGACGACGCCGTGCAGGCCGTCGACAAGCGCGTCAAACCCGCGACCGCCGACGACTGGAAGACCGAATATCTCGACGCCATCATCACGGCCGGCGTGGTCAACGGCGTCGACGATGCCATCGAGCACATCGAGCGCAACGGTTCGCATCACACCGACGCCATCGTCACCGCCGATCAGACTGCGGCCGACAAATTCCTGGCGCAGGTCGATTCCGCCATCGTGCTGCACAACGCCTCGACGCAGTTCGCCGATGGCGGCGAGTTCGGCTTCGGCGCCGAGATCGGCATCGCCACCGGCCGCCTGCATGCGCGCGGGCCGGTTGGCGCCGAACAGCTCACGACGTTCAAGTACCGCATCCGCGGCACCGGCCAGACGCGGCCGTGACATCGTGACCTTGCCGATCGCGCTGCAGCGCCTGCCCAGCATCGAACGGATCATCCCGCCGCACGCGCCGGGCATGCGCATCGGCCTGTTCGGCGGCACCTTCGATCCGCCGCATCAAGCCCATTTCGATGCCTGCTTGCTGGCGATGAAGCGCCTCAAGCTCGACCGCGTCTGGTGGCTGGTCACGCCCGGCAATCCGCTGAAGAACACGTCGGGGCTTGCCCCGCTCGCCGAGCGCATGACGGCGGCGCGCAAGCTCGCCGACCATCCGCGCATCGACATCACCGGCATCGAGGCCGTGATCAACACGCGCTACACCTACGACACCATCGAGTGGCTGCGGATGCGCTGCCCGGGCGTGCGCTTCGTCTGGATCATGGGCGCCGACAACCTGCGCCATTTCCACCGCTGGCAGAAATGGCGCGCCATTGCCGAGCTCATTCCCATCGTGGTGGTCGACCGGCCGGGGCCGAGCCTTTACGCCTCGAACAGCACCGCCGGCCAGGCGCTGGCGAAATTCCGAATTCCGGAAGAGGCGGCGGCGACTCTGCCGCAACGCCGGGCGCCGGCATGGACTTACCTGCACGGCCTGAAATCCACGCTTTCATCGACCGCCTTGCGCGCCTTGCGCGACCAGCCCGAAACGGAACCGCAGGCGGCTGACGGCGAGGCTTCCCGTCAACGCGCGAAATAGTTAGTCTGACAAACAATGGCAAAAGCAAAGACCACCCGCACCAAATCGAAGTCCGCCGGCGCGGCGAAAAAGCCTGCCGCCAGATCGGGCGCGAGCAAAAAAGCCGCGGGCAAGAAAGACACCAGCAAAAAGAGCGCGGCCAAAGCCGGCAACAAGCTCAGCCCGCGCGCGCTGGCGAAAGCTTCGGTGAAGCCGTCGAAGCCGCCGGCGCCGAAGCCGGCCAAGGTGAGCAAGCCGAAAGCGCCGAAGCTCGACGACAAGACGTTGAAGTCGGTGCTGCACAGCCTCAATGAGATGAAGGCCGAGGACACGGTGGTGATCGACCTGTCCGACAAGTCGTCGATCGGTGAGACCATGGTGGTGACCACCGGCCGCTCCAACGTGCATCTGCAGGCCATTGCCGATCGCGTCATCAAGGATCTGAAAGCCTCCGGCATGACCGGTATCGCCGTCGAAGGTTTGCGCCAGGGCGACTGGGTTGTCATCGACACCGGCAGCGTGCTGGTCCACGTCTTCCGCCCTGAGGTGCGCGCCTTCTACGGCATCGAGAACATGTGGAGCGCGTGAGCGCACGCGCGAGCGGCATACTCAGCGCGCTCCCTCTCCCCTTTGGGAGAGGGTTGGGGTGAGGGGGCAAGTGAGCCCGATAGTTTGTAACCCCTCACCCGGCGCACCATAGCGCGTCGAAGACGCGCGTTAACGCGCTTACGGTGCGTCGACCTCTCCCTATGGGAGAGGTGAAGCGCGATTGCATTGATCTCCGAGTAGGAGTCTCCACCATGCGCATCATCGTCGCCGCCATCGGCCGCCTCAAAGGCCCCGAATCCGAACTCGCCGAACGCTACGCCAAGCGCGCGAACCAGAGCGGCCGCGCGCTCGGCTGGAAAGCTGTCGAGGTCATCGAGATCAAGGAAAGCCGCGCCGACGAGGCGATGAAGCGCATGCTCGAGGAATCCATCGCGCTCGCCAATATCATTCCGCAGGGCGCAGCGGTGGTGCTGCTCGACGAAAAAGGCGAGGCGCTCGGCAGCCAGGCCTTCGCCACGGAGCTGGCGACATGGCGCGAGAACAACAAGCCGGCGGTCGTCTTCATCATCGGCGGCGCCGATGGATTGGCGGCGAGCCTGCGCGACAAGGCCGATCTGCGTTTGTCATTCGGCAACGCGACCTGGCCGCATCAACTCGTGCGCGCGATGGTGCTGGAGCAGATCTATCGCGCGACGACGATCCTGAGCGGGCATCCGTATCATCGGGTGTAGCTCCTTCTTTCGCCCTCCCCCTCCAGGGAGGGTGAAAGAAAGCATAAGCGCGCTTCACGCCGCCGCTTGACAACCTTCCTAAATAGGACTACTTACTTTCCTATCTCATCCACCGAGGGGCGTTTCGCGAGACGCAAACGAGGCGGGATGGGATGCGGCGCCCGCGGGCGTGGTTCGTAGCCACGCACCCGGGAGGTCGCGGGTCGCCGTCCGGGGCCACTACGGGCCTCTGCCCTTTAATGGGCTGGACGGGGGTTCGGTGAAGGCGGGCGAAAGCTCGCCGGAGGTCGTTTCCCGGACAAACCGAGAGCGATCGCTGACCGGCCGCCGGAAGCACGGCCCCGCGAACCGAAATCGCCGCCAGTGGAGCGCCGTGAGGCGCCTCTCCGCGATCGCAAGCGGAGAGGAGACGCCTCGCCAGCGTCTCGGGCGGCCGCGCCGGCCGCTCAGGAGGTCTCGCAAACCTCCGCGTTTCACGGCGCTCCGCTCCCCTCGACCCGAGGGCGGGACGGAACGACGGCAGGCCGCCCCGGGCCTTCGAGAACAGGGGCGATGGCGCATGCGCGCTTCCTCGATTTCGTCCCAAACGCAGATCACAAGAACCGCCGAATGAACTTGCCGCCAATCCTCTCGGGCGTAACGTGACGGCGATGACAGCTTCACGCCGCGCTATTGATTCGCACCGTTTCCGGGCGGCCGTTGTCGCCTGCGCCGTGCTGCTCAGTGGTTCGGCGCTGGCGCAGAATGCGGCGCCGGCCACCGACAAATCGCAGGCGCTCGACCAGCTCAAGGCGCGCGACCAGGAACTGGAAGCCGCGCGCGAGAAGCAGCGCCAGTCCGCCGAAGCCGAGGCCGCACTCAAGCGCGAAATCGAGGAACTCTCCGCCGATCGCCGCAAGCTGGCCCAGGATCTTATCGACACCGCGGCGCGCACGCGCGCCACCGAAGCCAAGATCGAGGCAACGCAACAGCGTCTGGAACCGCTGGCCGCCCGCGAGGCCACAGTGCGCAAGTCGATCGACGAGCGTCGGGCCGTCATCGGCGAGGTGCTGGCGGCGCTGCAGCGCATCGGCCGGCGGCCGCCGCCGGCCCTGATCGCCAGCCCCGAGGATGCCCTGCAGGCCGTCCGCACGGCGATGGTGCTCGGCGCGGTGCTGCCGGACATGCGCGGCAAGGTCGATGCCCTGGCCGCCGACCTGACCGAACTTCTGAACCTGCGCAAAAACATCACCGCCGAGAGCGACCGGCTCAAGGCCGAGATCGCCACGCTCGACAAGGACCGCACCCGCATCGCGGCGCTGACCGAGGAGCGACAGAAGCAGCAGGGCGAGCGCGAGCAGGCGCTGGCGGCGGAACGCGCCAAGGCCGCCGAACTCGCCCGCCAGACCGGCGATCTCAGAGATTTGATCGCGAAGCTCGAGGCCAGCCTCGACCCCGCCGTGCGCGAGGCGCGCGAGGCCGGGCGCAGCGACAGCCGGCCGAATATGTCCGCTTACCGCGATCCGGGCCGTCTGGCGCCGGCGATCGCCTTCGCTTCGCTGCGCGGACAGGTTCCAATGCCTGTGAATGGCGTCAAATTGCGCAATTTCGGGGCGCCCGACGGTAACGGGGGAACGGAACGCGGCCTGACCGTGGCGACCCGCGCCGGGGCCCAGGTCACCGCCCCGGCCGACGGCTGGGTGGTATACGCCGGCCCCTTTCGATCCTACGGACAACTATTGATACTGAACGCCGGCGGCGGGTATCATATATTGCTAGCCGGGATGGATCGGATATCAGTCGATTTAGGGCAGTTCGTGCTGGCCGGAGAACCTGTCGCGATGATGGGATCCGGCTCTCATATCGCCGCAATTCTGGCGTCAGGCTCCAGCCAACCGGTGCTCTATATCGAGTTTCGTAAGAACGGGACCCCCGTTGATCCAGGCCCATGGTGGGCGGCTGGCGAAGGCGAAAAGGTTCGCGGATGATGCGCAAGACTTCCTTGATTCTGCTTGGTGCCGCGGCGGGTGCCGCGCTGACGCTGGTCGCAGTCCAGCCGCGAGCGGTCTTTTTCGGCTCCAGCGCCCGGGCGGCGGTGGCCGACACCTACAAGCAGCTCAATCTGTTCGGCGACGTATTCGAGCGCGTCCGCGCCGACTATGTCGAGAAGCCGGACGACACCAAGCTGATCGAGAATGCCATCAACGGCATGCTCACCAATCTCGATCCGCATTCGAGCTACATGGACCCCAAGAGCTTCCGCGACATGCAGGTGCAGACGCGCGGTGAGTTTGGCGGTCTCGGTATCGAAGTCACGATGGAAGAAGGCCTGATCAAGGTCGTGTCGCCGATCGACGATACGCCCGCTTCGAAGGCCGGCGTGCTCGCCAACGACCTCATCACCAAGCTCGACGACGACCAGGTGCAGGGCCTCACCCTCAACCAGGCGGTCGAGAAGATGCGCGGGCCGGTCAACACCAAGATCCGCCTCACCATCATGCGCAAGGGCTCGGACAAGCCGCTCGAACTGACCCTGACCCGCGACATCATCCGCGTGCGCCCGGTCAAGACCGAGGTGAAGGGCGAGGACATCGGTTACATCCGCATGTCGCAGTTCAACGAGCAGACCACGGAAGGCCTCAAGAAGGGCATCGCCGAGATCAAGGCGAAACTCGCCAACGACAAGCTCAAGGGCTACGTGCTCGACCTGCGCAACAATCCGGGCGGCCTGCTCGACCAGGCGATCTCGGTGTCGGCGGCGTTCCTCGACAAGGGCGAGATCGTCTCGACCCGCGGCCGCAACGCCGAAGAGACCCAGCGCTTCAACGCCCGCGGCGGCGACCTCACCGGTCACAAGCCGGTCATCGTGCTGATCAATGGCGGCTCGGCCTCGGCGTCGGAAATTGTGGCCGGGGCGCTGCAGGATCACAAGCGCGCGACCGTGCTCGGCTCGCGCTCCTTCGGCAAGGGCTCGGTGCAGACCATCATTCCGCTCGGCTCCGGCAACGGCGCGCTGCGGCTGACCACGGCGCGCTACTACACGCCGTCGGGCCGCTCGATCCAGGCCAAGGGCATCACCCCGGATATCGAGGTGCTGCAGGACGTGCCGGACGACATGAAGAACCGCACCGACAGCAAGGGCGAAGCCTCGCTGCGCGGCCATCTCACCGGCGACCCGGGCAACGAGCAGACCGGCTCGCAGTCCTTCGTTCCGAAGGAAGAGAAGGACGACAAGGCGCTGAAGATGGCGATGGACCTCTTGCGCGGCGTGCAGGTCAACTCGGCCTTCCCGCCGAGCGCCAAAACGGCCATGCCGAACTGACAGCGATGCCGAACTAAAGATCCGGAACCGGATCGGACGAAGGGCGGCCCTCAGCGGCCGCCCTTTTTCGTTGGCCGGCAGCGCGCTCCCCGCGGACAGCGGGCCGTTAAGAATTGGCCTTTTCCCAGCGTGATAGACTGCGCCGATGATTCGCAAAGCCACCGCCGGCAAGGATACGGGCCGTGGAATCGGATGATCTGAACGCCCCGCTCGGCCAGGACAAACCGAAAAGTCGTCTGCCGAAGCTGCCGCTACCGGCGCCGCAGTTGCTGGCCGCCGTGTTGATGCTCGGCGGTATTGTCGTCGCCGGCTGGGCCATGGTCGCCTCCGACCCGCTCGGCGGCGAGCCGATGGCCGTGGTCTCGACCAAACTCGATCCCGCCGCGGATGGCGGCACTGCCAGCGCCGGCCGCGAGCAGCCCCGCGTCGACGGGGCCGGCGGCGCAGTCGCCCGCATTCCGGACGCAGCCAAGCCCCCCGAGGGGGGCAGAACCGTCACCATCATCGACGGCTCCAGCGGCAAGCGTCAGGAAGTCGTCATTCCCGGCAGCGCCGCCCCGGACGGCGCCGACAAAGCCGCAGCCGACACCAAGCCCGCGGCAGCCGCACCGGCCGCGAAGCCGGACATCAAGGCCGACATCGACCCCGCCAAGCTCGCCGAGAAGGGCCGCTACGGCATCCTGCCGAAGATCGGCGCCGACGGCGCCAGGCCTTCTGTGGCGTTCGCCCAGGCGCGCAACCTCTCGCCCGTGCTCAAGGACCGGCCGCGCATCGCCATCGTGCTCACCGGCATGGGCATCAGCGCCTCGGGCACGGCCGATGCGTTCGCGCTGCCGGCCGCCGCCACGTTTGCGCTGGCGCCTTACGCCGTCGATGTCGCCCGCCTCGCCGAGCGCGCCCGCGACGAGGGCCACGAGGTGCTGCTGCAGGTGCCGATGGAGCCGTTCGAGTACCCCGACAACGATCCAGGCCCGCAGACGCTGCTCACCTCGCTGTCGCCGGAGCAGAACCTCGACCGCCTGCATTGGCTCATGAGCCGCATGCAAGGTTATGTCGGTGCGGTCAGCTTCATGGGCGCGCGTTTCCTCGCTACGGAAGCCGCGCTTGCCCCGGTGCTCAGCGAAACCGCCAAGCGCGGGCTGATCTTCGTCGATGGCGGCGCGTCGCAGCGCAGCGTCGCCGGCCAGCTCGCCGCCGCGCGCAACATGCCGTTTGCCAAAGCCGATATCGTGATCGACGCCGTGCCGACGCCGGTCGAGATCGAGCGGGCGTTGGCGCGGCTGGAGATCGTCGCCCGCGAAGGCGGCGTTGCCGTCGGCATCGCCAATGCCCAGCCGGGCACCATCACCCGCATCGCCGAATGGATGGCCAAGGTGGAAAGCCGCGGCTTCGTGCTGGTGCCAATCTCCATGATCGTGGCGAAAGCGAAGTCGTCTTGAACCGTCGCGGCGGCGGCGGCATATAGCGGCATGACCGAGATCTCGCAGACTCTCTACGACTCCCTGCCCTATCGCCCCTGCGCCGGCGTCATGGTGCTCAATCGCGCCGGGCTCGTTTTCGTCGGCCGCCGCAGAGGCGGCCCCGAGCATGTCGACGCCACCCATGTCTGGCAGATGCCGCAAGGCGGCATCGACGAAGGCGAAGATCCTTACACCGGCGCGTTGCGCGAACTCTATGAAGAGACCAGCATCGAGTCGGTCGAGAAGCTCGACGAGATCGCGGACTGGCTGGCGTACGACATCCCGCGCGACATTGTCGGCGAGGCATGGAAGGGCCGGTATCGCGGCCAGAAACAGAAATGGTATGCGCTGCGTTTCACCGGCAGCGACAGCGAGATCAACATCACCACGCCCGGCGGCGGCCATCACAAGCCGGAATTCATCGACTGGCGGTGGGTGGACATGAAGGCGCTGCCCGACCTCGTGGTGCCCTTCAAACGGCCGATCTATGAGCAGGTGGTGACGTCGTTTTCGCGACTCGCCTGAAGGTTTCAAGCGCGTTGCGGGGCATTACGCCGCACGCCAATGTCCTTTGAAAGCCCCGATCGGTTCCTAACTCCCCGGCTGGTTTAACCGAGGGAGAACCGATGTTCGACGCGAAGAGCCTGCTCGACCAATTCATGGGTAGCCAGAGTTTGGGCAGCCAGAATTTGGGCGGTCAAAATCAGGGGCGGCCCAATCAGCAAGGTTTCGGCGGCGGCAATGTCCCGTTCGGTCAAGGCGGCGGCGATCTGCTGCAACAAGCCGGCAACATGCTCGGCGGCTTCGGCGGCGGCGCGCTGACAGGCGGCCTTGCCGGACTGCTGCTCGGCTCCAAGGGCGGCCGCAAGCTGGCCAAGAACGCTCTCGGCTACGGCGGTATGGCGGTTGCCGGCGCACTCGCCTATCGCGCCTATCAGAACTACCAGGCCGGCAAGCAGGCCTCGCCCGCCGCCGCGACTTCAACTCCGCTGCTGCCGCCGCCAGTAAATACGCCGTTCAATCCGGCCCAAGAAGCCGACCAGCAGTCGCTGGCGCGCAACCTGCTGCGGGCCATGATCGCGGCCGCCAAGGCCGACGGCCATATCGACGCCGCCGAGCAGGCCAACATCTTCGCGCAGATGGACAAGATGCAAAGAGAAAATAATCTCGGCGCCGAGGACAAGGTCTTCGTCATGGACGAACTGCGTGCACCGCTCGACGTCGATGCGGTGGCGCGCGGTGCTCGCACGCCGGAGGAAGCCGCCGAGCTTTACACCGTGTCGCTGCTGGCGATCGATGTCGATAACCCGTCGGAGCGGGCCTATCTGGCGCTACTCGCGGCGCGGCTCAGGCTCGACGACAGGCTGGTGGCGCACCTCCACGCGACGGTCGACGGCGCGCTGGAGCCGGCGAAGGCTTCCACCAGCGCCTGATCGACACCCCGCCGTCATGCCCGCGCTTGTCGCGGGCATCCACGTCTTCACGAAACCAAGGCGTTGATGGCCGCGACAAGCCTGGCCATGACGAGAATAAAAAACGCCGCCGGAAATCCCGGCGGCGTTTTGAATATCGGGCTATCGCGCTCAGTGCGCGGCTGTGCCGGTCAAATGGCGGTCGACTTCCTTGAAGTGGTCGAGGCGGGTGATGAGCTTATCCAGCTCGTTGCCCTGCTCCATCTTCGCCGTCTGCTGCTCGATCTCGGCGATGCGCGCGGCGATGATGGCGCGATCGAAATCCTTGACCGCGTCAGCGGTGTCGGCGAGCACGGTAAGACCCTTGTCGGACACTTCGGCGAAGCCACCGAGCACGACGATCCTCTGCGCATTGCCGCCGACGTAAACCGTCATGATGCCGGGACGCAGCGTGGTCACCAGCGGCGCGTGCCCTTCCATCACGCCGAAGTCGCCTTCGGCGCCGGGAAGGTCAACCTGCGTAACCTCGCCGGAGAAGACGAGTTTTTCAGGCGACACGAGTTCGAAATGCAGAGCCATCGACTTAACTTACCTTGAGCGGGTTGCTTAAGCAGCTTCGGCCGCGAGCTTCTTGCCCTTCTCGACCGCTTCTTCGATGGTGCCGACCATGTAGAAGGCGGCTTCCGGCAGATAGTCGTACTTGCCCTCCACCAGGCCCTTGAAGCCCTTGATGGTGTCGGCGAGGTCGACGAACTTGCCCGGCGCACCGGTGAACACTTCGGCGACGTGGAACGGCTGCGACATGAAGCGCTCGATCTTGCGGGCGCGCGCCACGGTCAGCTTGTCCTCTTCCGACAGTTCGTCCATGCCGAGAATGGCGATGATATCCTGCAGCGCCTTGTAACGCTGCAGCACCTGCTGCACCGCGCGGGCGACGGCGTAATGTTCGTCGCCGACGACCAGCGGCGACAGCATGCGCGAGGTCGAGTCGAGCGGATCGACGGCCGGGTAGATGCCCTTGGCGGCGATGTCACGCGACAGCGTGGTGGTTGCGTCAAGATGCGCGAACGACGTGGCCGGCGCCGGGTCGGTCAAGTCGTCGGCCGGCACGTAAATGGCCTGCACCGACGTGATCGAACCCTTGGTCGTGGTGGTGATGCGCTCCTGCAGCGCGCCCATGTCGGTCGCGAGCGTCGGCTGATAACCCACCGCCGAAGGAATACGGCCCAGCAGCGCCGACACTTCCGAACCAGCCTGCGTGAAGCGGAAGATGTTATCGACGAAGAACAGCACGTCCTGGCCCTTGTCGCGGAAATCTTCCGCGATGGTCAGGCCGGTGAGCGCGACGCGGGCGCGCGCGCCCGGCGGCTCGTTCATCTGACCGAACACGAGGGCGCACTTGGAGCCTTCGCCACCGCCCTTCTTGTTGACGTTCGATTCGATGAACTCGTGATAGAGGTCGTTGCCTTCGCGGGTACGCTCGCCGACGCCGGCGAACACCGAGTAACCGCCGTGGGCCTTGGCGACGTTGTTGATCAGCTCCTGAATGAGCACGGTCTTGCCGACGCCGGCGCCGCCGAACAGGCCGATCTTGCCGCCCTTGGCGTACGGCGCGAGGAGATCGACGACCTTGATGCCGGTGACCAGGATCTGCGCTTCGGTCGACTGGTCGGTGTAGGCCGGAGCCGGCTGATGGATGGCGCGCTTGGCGGTCGACTTCACCGGACCGGCTTCGTCGATCGGCTCGCCGATGACGTTGATGATGCGGCCGAGGGTGGCTTCACCGACCGGCACCGCGATGGGCGCTTCGGTGTCGGTCACTTCCTGACCGCGGACCAGGCCTTCGGTGATGTCCATGGCGATGGTGCGCACCGTCGATTCGCCGAGATGCTGCGCCACTTCGAGCACCAGGCGGTTGCCGCCGTTATTGGTCTCGAGCGCGTTCAGAATCGCCGGCAGATAGCCTTCGAACTGCACGTCGACAACCGCGCCGATGACCTGCGTGATCTTGCCGACTTTGTTTGAACCAGCCTGTGTCGCCATGTTCGGTCCTCTTACTCTCTATTCGTGCGCGCTTAGAGCGCTTCGGCGCCGGAGATGATCTCGATGAGTTCCTTCGTGATCATGGCCTGGCGCGTGCGGTTATAGGTGATGGTCTGCTTGCGGATCATGTCGCCGGCGTTACGGGTCGCGTTGTCCATCGCCGACATCTGCGCGCCGTAGAACGAAGCGTTGTTCTCGAGCAGCGCGCGGAAAATCTGGGTCGCCACGTAGCGCGGCAACAGATCGCCGAGGATTTCCTCTTCCTCGGGTTCGTATTCGTAGGGCGCGAGCGCCGCCGCCGGCTTCGAAGCATCGAACTTCGGCGGAATGATCTGCTGAGCGGTCGGGATCTGCGAGATCACCGACTTGAACTCGGCATAGAACAGGGTGGCGACGTCGAACTCGCCGCGCTCGAACATCGCCGTCACCTTGTCGGCGACCTGCGAGGCGTTGACGTAGCCGAGCGTGCGCACGCCGCGCAGCTCGATGCTGTCGACGATGAGCTTGTCGAAGGTACGGCGAAGCTGCTCGTAGCCCTTCTTGCCGACGGTCAGGATCTTGACCGTCTTGCCCTCGGCCTGAAGGCGATTGATGTGCTCGCGCGCCAGACGCACGATCGAGGAGTTGAACGCGCCGGCAAGGCCGCGCTCGCCGGTCGCGACGATCAGGAGGTGAACCTTGTCGGAGCCGGTGCCGGCCAGCAGCTTCGGCGCGCCTTCGGCGCCCGCCATGCCGGAGGCAATGTTGCCCAGGGCCAAGTCCATGCGCTCGGCATAGGGCCGCGCGGCTTCGGCCGCCGCCTGCGCGCGGCGCAGCTTCGACGCCGCGACCATCTGCATGGCCTTGGTGATCTTCTGCGTCGCCTTCGTCGCGGCGATGCGAACGCGCATGTCCTTGAGTGACGCCATGTCTCTTCGGCTCTCTCGGTCTTTCTATTTCGTCATGCCCGGCCTTGTGCCGGGCATCCACGTTTTCTTCTGATCGCCTTAGGCGAACGAGCCCGCGAACTTCTCGACCTGCTCCTTGAGCTTCTTCTCGGTGTCACCCGACAGGTCGTTGGACTTGCGGATGTCATCGAGAATGGTCTTCTCGTTGCGCAGCACCGACAGCAGGCCGTTCTCGAACTTGCGGACGTCCGCGAGAGCGAGCTTGTCGAGATAGCCGTTGGTGCCGGCCCAGATCACGGCGACCTGCTCTTCCATCTTCAGCGGCGAGAACTGCGCCTGCTTGAGAAGCTCGGTCAGGCGCGAACCGCGGGCGAGCAGGCGCTGCGTGGTGGCGTCGAGATCGGAGCCGAACTGCGCGAAGGCCGCCATTTCGCGGTACTGCGCGAGCTCGCCCTTGATCTTGCCGGCGACCTTCTTCATCGCCTTGGTCTGCGCCGACGAACCGACGCGCGACACCGACAGACCGACGTTCACGGCCGGGCGGATGCCCTGATAGAACAGATCGGTTTCGAGGAAGATCTGACCGTCGGTGATCGAGATCACGTTGGTCGGGATGTAGGCCGACACGTCGTTGGCCTGGGTTTCGATGACCGGCAGCGCGGTCAGCGAACCGGCGCCCTTTTCGTCGTTCATCTTCGCGGCGCGCTCAAGGAGGCGGCTGTGGAGATAGAACACGTCGCCCGGATAGGCTTCGCGGCCCGGCGGGCGGCGCAGCAGCAGCGACATCTGACGATAAGCGACGGCCTGCTTGGACAGATCGTCATAGATGATGACGGCGTGCATGCCGTTGTCGCGGAAGTATTCGCCCATGGCGCAACCGGCGAACGGCGCGATGAACTGCATCGGCGCCGGGTCCGAAGCGGTGGCGGCGATGACGATCGAGTATTCCAGCGCGCCCTGCTCTTCGAGCACCTTCACGAACTGGGCGACGGTCGAGCGCTTCTGACCGACCGCGACGTAAACGCAGTACAGCTTGATCTTCTCGTCCGGCTGCGCGTTGAGCGGCTTCTGGTTCAGGATGGTGTCGAGCGCGATCGCGGTCTTGCCGGTCTGACGGTCGCCGATGATCAATTCGCGCTGGCCGCGGCCGATCGGGATCAGGGCATCGATGGCCTTGAGGCCGGTCGCCATCGGCTCATGCACCGACTTGCGCGGGATGATGCCGGGCGCCTTGACGTCGACGCGGGCGCGCTTGTCGGACTGGATCGGGCCCTTGCCGTCGATCGGATTGCCGAGCGCGTCGACGACGCGGCCGAGCAGGCCCTTGCCGACCGGCACGTCCACGATGGCGCCGGTACGCTTGCAGGTCTGGCCTTCCTTGATCTCACGGTCGGAGCCAAAAATAACGATACCGACGTTGTCGTTTTCGAGGTTCAGCGCCATGCCGCGCGTGCCGTTCTCGAACTCGACCATTTCGCCCGCCTGGACGTTGTCGAGGCCGTAGACGCGGGCGATGCCGTCACCGACGGATAGCACCTGGCCGACTTCGGAAACTTCGGCTTCCTGGCCGAAATTCTTGATCTGCTCTTTGAGAATGTTGGAGATTTCTGCGGCGCGGATATCCATCAGCGTGCCTCTTTCATCGCAATTTTGATCGAATTGAGTTTGGTGCGGAGGGACGAGTCGACCATACGGGAGCCGACCTTGACGACCAGCCCGCCGATGATCGCCGGGTCAATCGTGACGTCCATATCGATGTCCTTGCCGCCGGTGACCGTCTTGAGGGCGCCCTTGAGCGCCTCCTTGTTCTGATCGTTCAGCGGTTCGGCAACGGTGACCTGCGCCACCACCTCGCCCTTGTTCTTCGCGACCAGCGCGCGATAGGCGCGGATCATGTCGCGAACGGCGAACAGGCGGCGGTTGGTGGTGATGACGCGGAGGAAATTCGCGGTAATGCCGGAAAGACCGGCCTTGGTGAGGATGGCGCTGAGCGCCTTGAGCTGCTCGTCGGCGCCGAACACCGGGCTGCGAACCAGCCGGTTGAGATCGGGAGATTCGGCGATCAGAGCATCGAACTGGTCGAGCTCCCGCCGCACGGTATCGGTCGCCTTTTCTTCGAGCGCCAGCTCGAAGAGGGCCCCTGCATAGCGGCCCGCCATTCCTGAAACTGGGTGATCTTCGCCCGCCACGTTCACGCTCTCTCTTAGGACTTTAAACAAGCTCAACACCGTCGCCTGAGGGGGCGGCGCAAGCTATTGGAATTCAAGAGGGAATTCCGATCTCCCAACCGCCCGGCGAACGCCGCGGGCCAGCCCTGAAAATCGAGCGGTAGCTAACACAGCGATGGGGGGCGGTGCAACAAGGCGCGATCATGCCGCGCTCAAGAAGGCTGCGGTAAAGCGGCGCCTGTCATCGGCGGGCATTTCGACGCAACCAACCGTCGTTCCGGGCGTTGGAACCGGAACCGCTTCTCCGACAACATTTCCCGTTACGGCACCAGCGTATGACGTCTCCTGCCCGGCCGCTCGGCTTCGCTCGCCAATACCTGAAAGCCGCGACGGCGGATCGGCACGACAGACTGGACCGCGGATTCGCCGTGCTCGACCTGAAGAAACCCAACGATTACCGGTGCTTCCTGGCGGCGCAGGCGGCCGTGCTGGGGCCGCTCGAAGGCTGGCTGACCAACCAGGGCATCGCCAACATCCTGCCCGACTGGGCGGAGCGGCGACGCTTTGACGCGGTGGTGGCGGACCTTGCCAGCTTCGGGACGCCCGCCGAACACGACCGGGATCTCCCCAGTTTGGACCGGCCGACCCGACCGCAGATGCTCGGCATTACCTACGTGCTGGAGGGCTCGCGACTCGGCGCGCAGTATCTCGCCCGCCACGTCGCCGCGAGCGATGACCCCACGGTCCGCGGCAGTATGCGCTTTCTCACGCACGGCAGCGGCCGCCGGCTATGGCCCGCGTTTCTCGACGCGCTGGAGAGCGGGGTGGACGCGGCGACCGCCGAGACGGCCGCCGACGCAGCGCGGCGGACCTTCGATCTTTTCATTGCCGCCCAAGAGCGGCACGCCCCGACGCTCGCCGAAGCGGGGGCCTGACCATGACAATGCAGACCGTCGACCTCACCAGTTGCGATCGCGAACCGATCCACATTCCTGGCCGCATCCAGCCCTTCGGCTTTCTGCTCGCCACGCGCGACGATTTCACCGTGGTCGCGACATCCGCCAATGCCGGCACCTTTCTCGGCCGCAGCGATATCGTCGGCCGGCCTCTGCACGACAGCTTCAGCACCGAGACGATCGCCTTGATCCGCGACAAGATGATGTCGGAGCAGGGACCTGCTTCGGTCGAGCGACTGTTCGCGATCAATCTGCGGGCCGACCTGCCGCCGTTCGACCTCGCGGTGCACCGCTCCGGCAATCATCTGATCATCGAAGGCGAGCCGAGCGACACCGACACCAACCTGAACTCCGGCGAAGTCGTGCGGGCGATGCTCGCTCGTCTGCGCAACACCCATAACTTCGATGCGTTCTGCCAGACGGCGGCGCGGCAGATCAAATGGCTCACCGGTTTCGACCGCGTGATGGTCTATCGCTTCGCGCCCGATGGCGCCGGCGAGGTGATTGCCGAAGCCGCCGAGCCCGGTCGCGAGTCGTTTCTCGGGCTGCATTATCCCGCGTCCGACATTCCCAAGCAGGCGCGCATTCTCTACACGCGCAACTGGCTACGAATCATCGCCGACATCGACGACAAACCGTCGCCGATCGAGCCGGATATTCTCGACGGCGTACCGCTCGACCTGTCGATGAGCGTGACGCGCGCGGTGTCGCCGATTCATATCGAGTATCTGCGCAACATGGGCGTGCGCGCCTCGCTGTCGATCTCGATCCTGCACGAAGGAAAATTGTGGGGTCTGTTCGCCTGCCACCATTATTCGCCGCGGCGCATCTCGTTCGAGCGCCGCACCGCCGCCGAGCTGTTCGGCCAAATGTTCTCCTGGGTGCTGGAGAGCCGCGAGCGTGAGCGCGACATCGCCTATGAAGCGCGGGCGCGCGAACTGCACAACAAGATGATGGCGGAGCTGGCGACCGGCAAACCCGGTGGCGAGACGCTACGCAATTTCCTCAGCGCACTACGCGATACCATCGCCTGCGATGGCGTCGGTGTCTGGCTGGACGGCAAAGCGACGCTGAGCGGTGCGACGCCGACTGTCGCCGACTTCGAACGGCTGACACGGCATTTCCGCGCCATGAACCTGCAGGATGTCTTCGCCACGCACGACGTCGGAAAGTCGATCCCCAATGCCGGCGCCCTGGTGGACAACGCAGCCGGCGTTCTCGCCATTCCGGTGTCGCGCGCCGCGCCCGATTATCTGGTGTTCTTCCGCAACGAGATCGCGCGGTCGGTGCACTGGGCCGGCGATCCCAACAAGCCGGTGACGACCGGTCCGCTCGGCGACCGCCTGACGCCGCGCAAGAGCTTCGAACTATGGCGCGAGGTGGTGCGCGGACAGTCAGCACACTGGACCGAGTCCGACCTGCGCATCGCCTCGTCGCTGCGCGTGACGCTGCTCGAGGTCATCTTCCGGCTCACCGATGCCGCGGAGAAGGAGCGCAAGAGCGCGCAGGAGCGGCAGGAACTGCTGATCGCCGAGCTCAATCACCGCGTCCGCAACATCCTCAGTCTGATCCGCAGCCTCATCAATCAGGGCAAGAACTCGACGATGACGGCCGAGGAGTTCGCCTCCGTGGTCGGCGGCCGAATTCAGGCGCTGGCGCGCGCGCACGACCTCATCACCAAGACCAACTGGGGCCCGGGCAGCGTGCGCACTTTGGTCGCCGAGGAAACCGCGGCCTATCTCGGCGGCAAGGCTGAACGCGTCATCGACAAGGGCCCCGACGTCGCGCTCGAGCCGGAAGCCTTTTCGACTTTGGCGCTGGTCGTGCACGAGCTCGTCACCAATTCGGCGAAATACGGCGCGCTGTGCGACTCCAGCGGCGTCGTCAACATCACCTGGGAGTTGGGCGATGCCGGTCAGCTCGTCATCTCGTGGCAGGAGAGCGGCGGCCCGCCGGTGACGCCGCCGACCCGGCGCGGCTTCGGCACCACCATCATCGAGCGCTCGATCCCCTACGACCTCGCCGGCGAATCCGAGATTCACTATGAGCTCCTCGGCCTGCGCGCCCGCCTCGTCATCCCGGCGCGTTTCGTTACGCATATTCGCGCCGCCGGCGACGCGCCGCGCGCGCGACCCGTCAACGAAGAGAAGACCATGTTCTCGGGCAACGTCATGGTGCTGGAGGACAATCTCATCATCGCCATGGACGCCGAGCAGATCATGACGCGGCTCGGCGCCAGGCGCGTCGAGCTGGCGGGTACGGTGGGCGAGGCGATGAAGATTCTCGACGGCGGCAAAATCGACTTCGCGCTGCTCGACATCAATCTGGGCTTCGAGAACAGCATTCCCGTCGCCATGCGGCTGCGCGAGATGAAGGTGCCGTTCGCATTCGCCACCGGCTACGGCGAGGGCGCCTCACTACCCCCCGAACTAAAAGATGCGCCGATCGTGCAGAAGCCGTATATGCCGGAGACGATCGTCACCGTCATGCCGGTGACCTCCCGCGAGATCTGAGGCGGCCTTCCCGGTCGCCGCAGCCGCGACGAGCAGGGGTGGGGGATGCCTCAAGGACAGACGGGCGGCCGCAACGCCATCGGCACGGCGCAGCTTCTCGTCGTGCTGCTGGCCTTCTGCTGGGGCCTCGTATGGGTCGCCACCGCCTTTGCGCTGCACGAGGTCAAACCCTGGACCTTGCGCACCACTTGCATCGGCATCGGCGCGGCCACCTTGTTCATCGTTGCTCGCCTCGCCGGCTTCGATCTCACCGTGCCGCGGCGTGAGCGCATCCACGTGATGGTGGGCGGCTTCTTCAACATTGCTGCCTTTCACGTGCTGACGGCCTTCGCCCAATTGAACGGCGCCACCTCGCGCACCATCGTCATCACCTATTCGATGCCGATCTGGGCCACCCTGCTCAGCGTCGTCTTGCTGCATGAGCGGCTCGACCGCTCGCGCATCCTAGCCTTTTCACTTTGCGTTGCCGGCATCGGCGTCCTGGTCTGGCCGCTGTTTGCGAACGGCGTTCCGGTCTTTGCCCTGTATTCGCTGACCGCAGCCGTCGGCTGGGCTTTCGCCATCGTCTACATGAAGTGGATGCGCGTCACCGTGCCGCCGCTCGCCAATGCGGCGTGGCAACTGCTGTTCTCGTTCGGCATCCTTTCCATCGGCACTTTGGCTTTCGAGGGCGTACCGCGTCTGTGGCCGCTGAGCACGCCGGCGCTCGTCGCCGTGCTCTATATCGGCATCCTTGGCGTCGGCCTTGCCCACTTCCTGTTCTGGTCCATCGTCGGCCGGCTTTCCACGGTGGCGGCCGCGCTGGGTATGCTGCTGGTCCCCGTGGTCGGCGTCATCAGCTCAACCATCGTGCTCGGCGAGCGGCCGACAACGCCCGACATTGTCGGCTTTGCCCTGATCTTCGCGGCCGCGGCGAGCGTGCTGCTGTGGCCGACCGTCGGCCCAACCGCGCCCGAGTAACTAAGGAATAACATCTTATTCGCCACTAAGGGCTATTTCGGAGTTGCGCGGCAGCCACCCGAAGCGCGATGCTCATGGAACTCCCTTGGGATTCCCACATGTCCGGCCAGTCACCCGTCGCGCCGTCGCCGACTTTCACCCAGCTTTTCATGCCGAAGCTCGTGACGGTCTTCCGTGAAGGCTATGGCTGGACCGATCTGCGCGCCGACGCCATCGCCGGTCTCACCGTCGCGGTGGTGGCGCTGCCTCTGTCGATGGCGATTGCCATCGCTTCCGGCGTGTCGCCCGAGCGCGGGCTCTACACCGCCATTGCCGGCGGCTTCTTCGTTTCGCTGATTGGCGGCAGCCGTTTCCAGATCGGCGGCCCGGCCGGCGCCTTCATCGGCCTTGTCGCCTCCGTTGTCGAGCGCCATGGTTATGATGGCCTGGCGATGGCGACGATCCTCGCCGGACTCATTCTGCTCGCCGTCGCCCTGCTCCGCCTCGGCACTTACATCAAATATATCCCCATGCCCGTGACGGTCGGCTTCACCGCCGGCATCGCCGTCATCATCGCCGCCAGCCAGATCCGCGACGTGCTCGGCCTCGACATGGCGAAAGAGCCGTCGGCGCTGCTGCCTAAACTCGAAGCCATTGCCGCCGCGATCTCGACGATCAGCTGGCAGACCATTGGCATCACCGCTTTGGCGCTGGCGATCATCATCGTGCTGCGTCGCTACCGGCCGAATTGGCCGGGCTTTCTGATCGCCATCGCAGTGACGGCGCTGCTCTGCTTTGCCTTTCATCTCGACGTCGCCACCGTGATGTCGCGCTTCGGTGAAATTCCGCGCACGCTGCCGGCGCCATCGCTGCCCACCTTCAGCATGGCCAAGCTGCAGGCCGTGCTGCCGGACGCCTTCGCCATTGCGCTGCTGGGCGCCATCGAGTCGCTGCTGTCGGCGGTGGTTGCCGACGGCATGAGCGGCCGCCGCCATCGTTCCAATGCCGAACTCGGCGCGCAGGGCGTCGCCAATGTCGCGTCCGTCATTTTCGGCGGCATCTGCGTCACCGGCACCATCGCGCGCACCGCCACCAATATCCGCTCCGGCGCGCGCGGCCCGCTCTCCGGCATCTTCCATTGCGGCTATCTGCTGCTGTTCCTCGCCGTCGCGGCGCCGCTGGTCGGCTACATCCCGCTCGCCGCGCTCGGCGCGGTGCTGCTGATCGTGTCGTGGAACATGGCGGAGAAGGAGGAGTTCTGGTCGCTGATCCGCACCTCGCGGGGCGACGCCGTCGTGCTGCTCGCGACCTTCCTGCTCACCATCTTCATCGATCTTCTGACCGGCATCGCCGTCGGCGTGGTGCTCGGCTCGTTCATGTTCCTGCACCGCATGGCGGAGTCGGTCGATATCAAGGCCGGCGGACTCGAGGACGTCGCTGATCCTGCGGACGGCACCAAATACGATGCCGATGCCGCCAGCGAACACGACGTTATGGTCTATCGCATCAGCGGCGCGTTCTTCTTCGGCGCCACCGCGCATGTGTTGACCGCTTTGGAGCGCATCGGCCGCCCGCCGAAACTTCTCATCCTCGATTTCACCGACGTGCCGCTGATCGACACCACGGCGGCGCGCTCGCTGCATTCTTTCGTCAGGAAGCTCGGCAAGGGCGGCACGGAAGTCTACTTCGCGGCCGCGAGGCCGAATGTGCGGCACGAGCTTGTCGCCGCCGGCCTCAAACCGCCGTTGATACGTTACGCCGCCAGCGTCGAAAGCGCGCGCAAGCTGCACGAGACGTAGGCCCTTTGTGTCATGCCACGCGAATGCGGGGCATCCAGTAATCTCATGGCAATCCGGTGCTTACTGGATCGCCCGCTTTCGCGGGCGATGACCTCCAATTGACCCGTGCCGCATCCATCCTAAGTCGCATAGGCGAAAATAACGGGCTGCCCTGCGCCAGGCGCGAAGCCCGTGGCTTTCACCTGGGCCGGGCCCGCCTTATCTGTGGGCTCTCTTATCAGGCCGCGTCCGTGGCCGCATAATCTCCAAGGGAAACGTCCGCTCGTCCGCGCCGCCTGGCCCGGGTGGCGGCGTATTTTTTAGCAATGCTTTCAGCCCTGAACCCCAAGCTGTCCGCCGCTCTCGCCGCCGCGATCTGGGGCACCACGTACATTTTCGTCAGCACCGTGCTGCCGCATAACCCGATCTTCACCGGCGCGGTGCGCGCGCTCGGCGGCGGTCTGCCGCTGCTGCTGTTCTACAATGAGCTGCCGCCGCGCGAATGGTGGGGCAAGGTCGCCGTGCTCGGCACGCTCAATTGCGGCATCGTCTTCGCCTTCCTGTTCATCGCCGCCGAACGCCTGCCCGGCGGTGTCGCCGGCACGCTGCAATCGCTTGGACCGATCATCACCGTGCTGATCGCCTGGCCGCTGCTCGGCGAACGTCCCACATGGCTGCGGCTCATCAGCGTCGTGCTCGGCGCCATCGGCGTGATGATCCTGCTGACCGGCGGCAAGATCGTGCTCGACTTCGTCGGCGCGGTGGCCGGCCTGATCGCCGCCGTGTCGCTGGCGCTGGGCGGCGTCCTGCTCAATCGCTGGGGCCGGCCGATTCCGCTGCTCGAATTCACCGCCTGGCAACTCGCCATCGGCGGCGTCGAACTGGCGGCGCTGGCGGTCTTTATCGGCGACGTGCCGGCCTCGCTCGATGTCGCGAGCATTGCCGCCTATGCCTATGTCGCGCTCGTCGGCACGTCGCTGGCTTACGCGCTGTGGTTTCATGGCGTCGAGAAAGCCGGCGCACCGGCGGTGGCGCCGTTCTTCCTGCTGATTCCGTTGGTCGCCTTCGCGCTCGATGCGTCGATCCGCGGCTTTGTGCCGACCCTGGTGCAGTCGCTCGGCGCGGGGATCGTGCTGGGCAGCCTGCTGATCAACCAGCAGGCCGGCAAGCGCGCGGCGCGGTAGAGCGTTTTCGAGCGAAGTGGATACCGGTTCGCGTGAAGAAAACGCGACAAAAAATTAGTAAAAACTCATCGGATCGACATCGACGTCCATCTTGATGCTGCCGCGCGTTTTCGGCGCGACGCTGAGCCAGTCGCGCAAGTAAGCCGACAGGTTGAATTCGCGCGGCGCCTTGATCAGCAGCCGGAAGCGATGGCGGCCGCGCACCACGGCGACCGGTGCCTCGGCGGGGCCGAGCACGCGCACCGCCTCGATATAGGGCGCGGATTTCGCCAGCGCCTTGGCATAACCTTCGGCGTCGTGCTTGTCGTCGGCGGAAACGACGATCCCGGCGAGCCGGCCGAACGGCGGATAGCCCGACGCCTCGCGCAGCGCGATTTCGGTCTCGTAGAACTTCTCGCGGTCGCCGAGGATCAGCGCCTTCATCACCGGATGCTCGGGCTGATGCGTCTGCAGAAAGCCGACGCCGCGATTGTCCTCGCGGCCGGCGCGGCCGACCACCTGATGCAGCAACTGGAAGGTGCGCTCCGCCGCGCGCGGATCGCCATTGCCGAGGCCGAGATCGGCATCGACAATGCCGACCAGGTTGAGCTTGGGAAAGTGGTGGCCTTTAGCGACGAGCTGCGTGCCGACGATGATGTCGAACTTGCCGTCGGCGACGTCATCCAGTTCCTGACGCAACCGCTCCATCGATTCGACGACGTCGCTCGACAGAATGAGAATGCGCTTGTCGGGAAACAGATCGGCCGCTTCCTGCTCCAGCCGCTCGACGCCGGGGCCGACCGCGGCGAAGCTCTCGGTGGCATGACAGTTCGGGCAGTCATTCGGCGGCGGCATGTTGTAGCCGCAGTGATGGCAGATCAGCCTTTTGCGGAAGCGATGATCGACCAGCCAGGCATCGCAGTTCGGGCATTGCAGGCGGAAGCCGCAGGCGCGGCATAATGTGAGCGGCGCGTAGCCGCGGCGGTTGAGAAACAGCAGCGCCTGATCGCCGCGCTCCAGCGTGTTGTTGACGGCTTCGGCGAGACGCGGCGCGATGAAGCGGCCGCGCGGCGGGCCTTCGCGCGTCAGATCGATGGCCTCGACATGCGGCAGCGAGGCGCCGCCGAAACGCTCGGGCAGATGCAGGCGGCGGTAGCGGCCCTTGCGCGCATTCACTTCCGATTCGACCGACGGCGTCGCCGAGGCGAGCACGACGGGAATTTTCGCGATCGAGCCGCGCACCACCGCCATGTCGCGCGCATTGTAGCGCGCGCCGTCTTCCTGCTTGTAGGCCTGCTCATGCTCTTCATCGACGAGGATCAGGCCGAGATCGGCATAGGGCAGAAACAGCGCCGAGCGCGCGCCGACCACCACCGACACCTCGCCCTCCGCCACCGCCGCCCAGGTGCGCGCGCGCAGGCGCGGCGACAATTGCGAATGCCATTCCGCCGGACGCGTGCCGAAGCGCGCGGTGAAACGATCGAGCGATTGCCCGGTGAGCGCGATTTCCGGCATCAGGATCAGCGTCTGCCGACCCTTGCGGATGTTCTCCGCGACCGCCTCGAAATAGACCTCGGTCTTGCCCGAGCCGGTGACGCCATCGACCAGCGACACGGTGTAGCCGCCCTGATCGACCGTGGTGCGCAAGGCATCGGCGGCGGCGAGCTGGCCGAGCGAGAACTCGGGCTTGCGGAAATCCGGGTCGGGCTGGCGCGAGACTTTTTCCGGCGGCAGCACCACCGTTTCCAAAGTGCCTTCGTCGACCAGGCCGTCGATGACGCCGGTCGAGACGCCCGCTTCGCGCGCGGCATCGCCCTTGGCGCGCACCATGCCGTCCTCGAGCGCGCGCAGCACGCGCTGGCGCGCCACCGTCATGCGCTGCGGCGGCGGGCCGACGAGGCGCACGCCGACGCGCTCGCGCGCGGGGCCGAGATTGTCGCCCATGCGCAGCGCCATGCGCAGCACCATGCCGCGCGATGACAGAGTGTAGCCGGCGACCCAGTCGACGAAGGTGCGCAGCTCCTCCTTGAGTGGCGGCACGTCGATCTTGGCGTCGATGTCCTTGAGACGGTTGTGCAGGCCCGGAGCAGGATTGGGGTTTTCGGCCCAGACCACGCCGACGGTCTCGCCGCGCCGGCCGAGCGGCACGGCGACGACATCGCCGGGCGCAACCTCCATTCCCGCCGGAACCCGGTAGGAATAGGCCTGGTCGAGCGCCACCGGCACCAGAACATCGACGACACGGGTAGCCATGGGGAGGGTCTGGACGATTCCGGGGCTTTAAGGAAGGGTAAGGGCGGGTCTCTTACCCTCCCGGTTCATATGGGACTGCCTCTCGCCATCGCTCCGGACGTTGTCGCCGAAATTGGCCGCTGGCGCGCCTATCTCGGCGCGGAACGGCGCATGTCGCCGAAAACGCTGGAAGCCTATGAGCGCGATGTCGGCCAGTTCCTCGGCTTTATGGCCGATCACCTCGGCGGGCCGCCGTCGCTGAAATCGCTGGCGAAAATCACGCCGGCCGATGTCCGCGCCTTCATGGCATCGCGCCGCGCCGACGGCGCCGGCAACCGCACCTTGATGCGCTCGCTGGCCGGGGCGCGCTCCTTCGTCCGCTTCCTGGAGCGGGGCGGCAAGGGCAAAGTGGGGGCGCTCGCCGCCATCCGCGCGCCGAAGGCCGGCCGCACACTGCCCAAGCCCCTCCCCGCGACCGCGGCGAAGCAGATGACCGACATCGATCTGCGCGCCGGCGAGGATCGCGAGACCTGGATCCTGGCGCGCGACGCCGCCGTGCTGGCGCTGCTCTATGGCTGCGGCCTGCGCATATCCGAGGCACTGGGGCTCAGGCGCAGCGATGCCAACGGCAAGGATGCGCTCACAGTGACGGGCAAAGGCAACAAGACCCGCATGGTGCCCGTCCTCCCCCAGGTGACGAAAGCCATCGCCGACTACATCGCGCTCTGCCCCTATGACCTGCCGGCCGATGGCCCGCTGTTTCTCGGCGCGCGCGGCGGGCCGCTCTCGCCGCGCATCGTGCAACTGGCGATGGCGACCTTGCGCGGCGCGCTCGGCCTGCCCGAAACGGCGACGCCGCATGCGCTGCGCCATTCCTTCGCCACGCATTTGCTGGCGCGCGGCGGCGACCTGCGCTCGATCCAGGAACTGCTCGGCCACGCCTCGCTGTCGACCACGCAGATCTATACCGCCGTGGACAGCGCGCGTTTACTCGAAGTTTATGCCAGCGCCCACCCGCGGGCGTCATCGTAATATCATCGTCGACAACGCCGCCGCGGCCTTGCTCGCGGCCGTCCCGGCGATCATCGTCCGCCATCAAACAGGGGACGACCTATGTCTGCGCACGAAAACCTCGAACACGCCGAACACGCGGAGCACGCCTCCCACGGCGGTAACAAAAAGATCGCGCTGCTGATCTCGGTGCTGGCGCTGTTTCTCGCCTTCTCCGAAACGCTCGGCAAGGGCGCGCAGACCGAAAGCATCAGCCTCAACATCAAGGCGTCCGACACCTGGAATTTCTTTCAGGCCAAGACCATCCGGCAGACCACCTTGCGCGCGTCGGCGGATAACCTCGCCGCCATCGCGCCGTCGATCGAGAAACCCGAAATCAAGGCGGCGATGGAGAAACAGGTCGAAACCTGGCGCGCCACCGTGGCGCGCTACGAGACCGACCCCAAGGAAAAGGACGGCCGCAAGGAATTGCGCGAGCAGGCCGAGCATTACGAGCATCAGCGCGATTATCAGCTCGCGCGCTACCACCAGTTCGAGCTCGGCTCCGCCGCGTTCCAGATCGGCATCGTGCTGGCCTCGGCCGAAGTCATCACCGGCATGGCCGTGCTCGGCTGGCTGTCGGGACTGGTCGGGCTCGTCGGCGTAATCTTTTCAGGCTTCGGCCTATGGGCGCCGCACGCGCTCGACTTCCTGCTGCACGCCGGCGGCGCGCACTGACCGATCAGTTCGCGCGGCGGAAGGCGGCGCGGCGCAGCCGCGACACCCAGCGCAGGAAGCGGTTGCCGCCCTCGCCGCGCAGCCTCGCGGCGAGCTGCCTCATGCGGAAACGCACCGGCTCGGTGATGGCGTGCGCCCAGGCGCGCACGCGCAGCAGCCATTCATAGAGCGCGCGAAACCATGCCATCTGCAACAGCTTGTCGCGCGTGACATCGAAGATGAACGCGGTGACGCCGACGCCGGCGAGCTTGGCGACAATGATAACGGCGATGGCGCCGAGCCATTGTCCGGTGGCGAGGAAATAGACCTCGAGAAACTTCAGCGGCAGCAGCAGAACCGCCAGCGGCACGACGAAGACAATCAAGGTCGCCCAGGGCGGCAGCCGCTCGATCGCTAGCGCCAGCTTCCGCTTGAGCGCGGCCCAGGGAATGATCGCGACGATCCGCGCCACCACCGGCGACAGATGATCCCACAGCCATGCCTCGATGAGGAACAGCACGGCGAGGAAAACCCAGAGCGGGCGGAGCAGGCGGCGCATGAAATCTCCGTCATGCCCGGCTTTATGCCGGGCATCCACGTCTTCAGGTAAGCTAAAGACGTGGATGGCCGGGACAAGCCCGGCCATGACGGAATATTTAAAGCCAGCCTGAGCCCTTCTTCCCCGCTTTGCGGGGAGAAGGAAGAACTCACATATGAATCGCGCGCTTGGCGACCGCCATGGCCGCTTCCTTCACCGCCTCCGGCAGCGTCGGATGCGCGTGGCAGGTGCGGGCGATGTCTTCGGCGGCGCCGCCGAATTCCATGACAATGGCGGCTTCCGCGATCATGTTGCCGGCGTCCGAGCCGATGATGTGGACGCCGAGCACGCGGTCGGTCGCGGCATCGGCGATGACCTTGACGAAACCATCGGTCTGCTGGTTCGCCTTGGCGCGGCCGTTGGCGGTGAACGGAAACTTTCCGACGTTATAAGCGACGCCGGCGGCCTTGAGGTCTTCCTCGCTTTTGCCGACCGAGGCGATCTCCGGCATCGTATAAACGACCGCCGGGATCACGTCGTAGTTCACATGGCCGGCCTGGCCGACCAGCATTTCGGCGACGGCGACGCCTTCGTCCTCGGCCTTGTGCGCCAGCATCGGGCCGGCGATCACATCGCCGATGGCCCAGATGCCCGGCACGCTGGTCGCATAATAGTGATCGGTGACGACGCGGCCGCGCTCGTCCATCTTGACGCCGAGCTCCTTCAGCCCGAGGCCGTCGGTGTAAGGCACGCGCCCGGTGGAGACGAGCACGACATCGGCCTCGATGGTCTCGGCCTTGCCCTCGCCCTTCGCCGGCTCGATGGTTGCCTTCAAGGTCTTGCCGGATGAATCGACGCCCGTGACCTTCGACGACAGCTTGAAGGTCATGCCCTGCTTTTCCAGCAGGCGCTGGCTCTGCTTGCGCACTTCGCCGTCCATGCCGGGCAGGATGCCGTCGAGGAACTCAACCACCGTGACCTTGGCGCCGAGACGGCGCCACACCGATCCAAGCTCGAGGCCGATGACGCCGGCGCCGATGACCAGCAGATTCTTCGGTACTTCCGGCAGCGACAGCGCGCCGGTCGAGGACACGATGCGCTTCTCGTCGATCTCGATGCCGCGCAGCTTGGCGACATCCGAGCCGGTGGCGATGACGATGGATTTCGTCTCCAGCGTCGTCGTCTTGCCGTCCGCGGCCTTCACCTCGACCTTGCCCGGCGCGACGATGCGGCCGAAGCCGTAATGCGTGTCGATTTTGTTCTTCTTGAACAGGAAATCCACGCCCTTGACGTTGCCGTCGATGGCGTCCTGTTTGAACTTGAGCATGGTCGGCAGATCGAGCTTCGGGCTAGGCACGCCAATGCCCATCTTGGCGAAGGAGTGCCCGGCTTCCTCGAACAGCTCGGAAGCGTGCAGCAGCGCCTTCGACGGAATGCAGCCGATGTTGAGGCAGGTGCCGCCGAGCGAGGTCTTTTCGACCACCGCGGTCTTGAGGCCGAGCTGCGCCGCGCGAATGGCGCAGACATAACCGCCGGGGCCGGAACCGATAACGATGAGATCGTAGCTGCTCATAATAGACGTCCTGCTCAAATGGCGTCGCGCCGGCGTGGGCGCGACAGTCTGGATGAGTTAAGCTCGCTGCTTCTCGGCATAACGCTGCAGCGAGTCGAGAATGGCCGACAGGGCATGGGGATCGACCGGCGCCTTGTCGCCCCAGGGCCAGAAGTAGACGATCGTCGCCAGCACGTTACGCAAGTCGTCCGACGCCAGACCGTCGAGATGGCGCACCTTGTCGTCGATCTCGCTGCCGAACATCGGCAGGCGATGCCTGACGATGTCGTTCAGCGGGTGGTCGCCGGGCTTGCCATTCGGCATTCTGGCCTCACAGGTCGAGAACGAGCCGCGCCGGATCCTCGAGGTTTTCCTTCACGCGCACGAGGAAGGTGACCGCCTCGCGGCCATCGACGATGCGGTGATCGTAGGACAACGCCAGATACATCATCGGCCGCACTTCGATCTTGCCGCCGATCACCATCGGCCGCTCCTGGATCTTGTGCATGCCGAGAATGCCGGACTGCGGCGCGTTGAGAATCGGCGTCGACATCAGCGAGCCATAGACGCCGCCATTCGAAATCGTGAAGGTGCCGCCCTGCATTTCGTCGATCTTGAGCTGGCCGTCGCGGGCGCGCTTGCCGAAATCGTTGATCTTCTTTTCGACGCCGGCGAGGGACAGCATGTCGGCATCGCGCACCACCGGCACGACGAGGCCCTTCTCGGTGCCGACGGCAACGCCGATGTGATAGTAGTTCTTGTAAACGAGGTCAGTGCCGTCGATCTCGGCATTGACCGCCGGGATGTCCTTCAGCGCCGCGATACAGGCGCGCACGAAGAAGCCCATGAAGCCGAGCTTCACGCCGTGCTTCTTCTCGAACAGGTCCTTGTACTGGTTGCGCAGCGCCATCACCGTGGTCATGTCGACCTCGTTGAAGGTCGTGAGCATGGCGGCGGTGTTCTGCGCATCCTTGAGACGGCGCGCGATGGTCTGGCGCAGCTTGGTCATGCGCACGCGCTCTTCGCGGCTGGCATCGTCCGGCGCGGACGGCGCGCGCATCTGCACCGGCGCGGCGACCGGGGTCGGCGCCGAGGCGGCCTTCTCGATGGCGGCGAGCATGTCGCCCTTGGTCACCTGGTTCTTGAGGCCGGTGCCCTGCACATTCGATGGATCGACACCGGATTCGGCGGCAAGCTTGCGCACCGACGGCGCTTGCGCCGTGTTGGTCGCTGCGGCCGGAGCAGCCGGCGTACGCGGCTTGGGCTCTTCGTCGGCGGCGTTGATCGGGGTCGTCGAAGTGGTCTTCACATCCGGGCGGCCGGTCGGCGAACCGGACGCGGTGGTCTTGCCGGCGGCGCCTTCCTTGATGGTACCGAGGATCGCGCCGACGCCGACGGTGTCACCATCCTTGGCGGCAATGTCGCCGAGCACGCCGGCGGCCGGGGCCGGCACTTCCAGCGTCACCTTGTCGGTCTCGAGTTCGACCAAAGGCTCGTCGACGGCGACGGCGTCGCCGGGCTTCTTGAACCACTTGCCGACGGTGGCTTCGGTTACCGATTCGCCGAGGGTGGGCACTTTGATGTCAGTCATGATTGTTGTCTCTTGCCTGAAATGTTTTCCGCGTCATGGCCGGGCATAGCCGTTTGAAGAACGGCGTTTTTCAAAACGCCTATGCCCGGCCATCCACGTCTTTGTTTCTGAACACCCGCCAAGACGTGGATGCCCGGCATAAAGCCGGGCATGACGGAGTGTGGATTGATTACCCCAGCGCCTCGTCGAGGAACTGCTTGAGCTGCGCGAGATGCTTCGACATCTGGCCGACGGCGGTCGACGCCGAGGCCGGACGGCCCGCGTAACGGGCGCGGCGATGCTTGGCGTTGATCTGGTTGAGCACCCATTCCAGGAACACGTCGACGAAGAACCAGGCGCCCATGTTGCGCGGCTCCTCCTGGCACCAGACGATCTCGGCCTGCTTGAAGCGCGACAGCTCGGCCACCAGCGCCTTGGTCGGGAACGGATAGAGCTGTTCGACGCGCAGCAGATAGATGTCGTTGACGCCGCGCTTCTCGCGCTCCTCGTAGAGGTCGTAGTAGACCTTGCCCGAGCACAGGACCACGCGGCGGATCTTGTCGTCGGGCACGAGCTGGATCTTTTCGCCCGACAGGAACTGCGCATCGTCCCAGAGCAGGCGGTGGAACGAGGTGCCGGCGTCCATTTCGGCCAGGCTCGAGACGGCGCGCTTGTGGCGCAGCAGGCTCTTCGGCGTCATCAGGATCAGCGGCTTGCGGATCTCGCGCTTGAGCTGCCGGCGCAGGATATGGAAGTAGTTCGCCGGCGTGGAGCAGTTGGCGACCTGCATGTTGTCTTCGGCGCACATCTGCAAGTAGCGCTCGAGGCGCGCGGAGGAATGCTCCGGGCCCTGGCCTTCATAGCCGTGCGGCAGCAGGCAGACGAGGCCGGACATGCGCAGCCACTTGCGCTCCGCCGAGGAGATGAACTGGTCGAACACGACCTGCGCGCCGTTGGCGAAGTCGCCGAACTGCGCTTCCCAAAGAGTCAGCGTGTTCGGCTCGGCGGTCGAATAGCCGTACTCGAAGCCGAGCACGGCCTCTTCCGACAGCATCGAATTCAGCACATCGTACTTGGCCTGGCCGCTGGCGAGGGTGTTGAACGGCACGTAGCGCTTCTCGGTGTCCTGATCGAACAGCACCGAGTGGCGCTGCGAGAAGGTGCCGCGCTCGGAATCCTGACCCGACAGGCGGACCGGGTGGCCCTCCTTGATGAGCGAACAGAAGGCCAGCGCTTCGGCGGTCGCCCAGTCGATGCCTTCGCCGGTCTCGATCGCCTTGCCGCGATTGTCGAGGAAACGCTGCACCGTCCTGTGGACGTTGAAGTCCGTCGGCACCGTCGTGATCGCCTTGCCGATGGCGCGCAGTTCGGCGAGCGGCACACCGGTATTGCCGCGGCGCGGATCGTCGGCGTCCTGCGCCGGCTTGAGACCGGCCCAGCGGCCGTCGAGCCAGTCGGCCTTGTTCGGCTTGTAGGCCTGGCCGGCTTCGAACTCGGCGTCGAGGCGCGAGCGCCAGTCGGCGCGCATCTTGTCGATCTCGCCTTCGGTGACGACGCCTTCGGCGATCAGCTTCTCGGAGTAGATTTCCAGCGTCGACTTGCGCGCGCGGATGTTCTTGTACATCACCGGCTGGGTGAAAGCCGGCTCGTCGCCTTCGTTATGGCCGAAGCGGCGATAGCACCACATGTCGATGACGACCGGGTGCTGGAACTGCATGCGATACTCGGTCGCGACCTTGGCGGCGAACACCACCGCTTCCGGATCGTCGCCGTTCACGTGCAGGATCAGCGCGTCGATCATCTTGGCGACGTCGGACGGATAAGGCGACGAACGCGAATAGCGCGGATAGGTCGTGAAGCCGATCTGGTTGTTGACGATGAAGTGGATGCTGCCGCCGGTGCGATAGCCCTTGAGACCCGACAGGCCGAAGCATTCCGCCACCACGCCCTGGCCGGCGAAAGCCGCGTCGCCGTGGATCAGCAGCGGCATGACCATGGTGCGGTCTTCCGGCGTCGCGCCGTGCTGCTCCTGCTTGGCGCGCACCTTGCCGAGCGTCACCGGATCGACGATTTCCAGATGCGACGGGTTCGGCGTCAGCGACAGATGCACCTTGTTGCCGTCGAACTCGCGGTCCGACGAAGCGCCGAGGTGATACTTCACGTCGCCGGAGCCTTCGATGTCGTCCGGCGTCGCCGAGCCACCCTTGAATTCGTGGAACAGCACGCGGTGGGGCTTGCTCATCACCTGCGTGAGCACGTTGAGGCGGCCGCGATGCGGCATGCCCAGCACGATTTCCTTCACGCCGAGATTGCCGCCGCGCTTGATGATCTGCTCGAGCGCCGGGATCAGCGATTCACCGCCGTCGAGGCCGAAGCGCTTGGTGCCGGTGAACTTGACGTCGAGAAACTTCTCGAAGCCCTCGGCTTCCACCAGCTTGTTGAGGATGGCGCGCTTGCCCTCGCGGGTGAACTGGATTTCCTTGTCGCGGCCTTCGATGCGCTCCTGAATCCACGCCTTCTGCGCGGCGTTGGAGATATGCATGAATTCGACGCCGAGCGTCTGGCAGTAGGTGCGGCGCAGGATGGCGACGATCTCGCGCATCGACGCGAATTCGAGGCCAAGCACGTTGTCGAGGAAGATCTTGCGGTCCATGTCGGCTTCCGAGAAGCCGTAGGACGATGGCATCAGTTCTTCTTCGTTCGGCTCTTCCTGGATGTTGAGCGGATCGAGCTTGGCGTGGAAGTGGCCGCGCATGCGGTAGGCGCGGATCAGCATCAGCGCGTGAATGGAGTCGCGCGTCGCCTGCATGACATCGGCATTCGACAGGTCGACGCCCTTGGCTTGCGCCTTCTGCGCGATCTTCTCGCCGAGCTTCTTTTCGGTTTCGGCCCACTGACCATCGAGCGCGGCGACCAGATCGCCGCTCGGCCGCGCCGGCCAGTTCGGCTTTTTCCAGGAGGCGCCCTGCGCCTGCTTCACGACGTCGGCGCCGTTGTCCTTGAGCGCCTCGAAGAACGTGCGCCACTCGGCATCGACCGAGTTCGGATCTTTCTCGAACCGGGCCTGAAGGTCTTCGATATAGGCGGCGTTACCGCCATAGAGGAACGAAGTGTGGGCGAAGGCGGCGTTGGCGTCTTGGCGAGACATGAGACCTGGATCCCTGGCGGGGCGCAATTGCCGCGCGGTATGCGTTTCCTGCGTGAGGCAATCCGAAAACGGCTTCACGACCCCAACCGGACCGGAAACTGCTCTGTCGGATTGGGCCGCTCACGGGCATGACGCCCCGTGTCGGCAGGCCTCACTCTTAAACCTATTTATGACGTAGTTAAGTCCAAAAAAGCATAGAACTGAATTCTTGTTCACTTGATCTGTGCAGGTAGCCCTGCAGCATCCGGTAGATTGCCCTCGCCACCCCTTCGCACGCACCGGCTGCTCCCGCTAATCTAGGGGTTGCATCCAGCACGAGGCGACCCCGATGCGCCCCGACCCCAAGGTTTTCCTGACGGCCTCGTGGTCGCTCGCGACAGCAGCGGCGCTCGCGCTGGTCGTTCTCGTCGCCACCTCGCCGTCCCACCCGATCTATGATGAGGCCTGGTTTCTCGCCAC
Source organism: Pseudolabrys sp. (assembly GCA_035556455.1). Classification (GTDB taxonomy): domain Bacteria; phylum Pseudomonadota; class Alphaproteobacteria; order Rhizobiales; family Xanthobacteraceae; genus Pseudolabrys. The sequence continues at coordinate 21,411 of DATMEX010000083.1, read as the reverse complement.
CGTCGATCTGCTCGCCCGCGACGGCTTTTCCCTCACATTCCTGCGAGAATTTCCCGGCGCCGCCGGTCCGACTTTCACCCTCACCTTCGCCGCCTTGGACTCCCTTTTCGGCCTGACGTTCCCCTGGCTGCGGCTGATCAACGTCGTCCTGCTGATCGCCACGGCCGGACTGATCGGGCGATGCCTCGCCGTCGCGCGGCCGCAGACTCCGGCGCCATTACTGATCGGCGCCATGCTGGTCGTGCTGCCGACGGCCGGTGTCGCCGCCGGCATGGCGCTCACCGAAATGCCGGCGGCGTTCTTCGCCGTCATGAGCGTTGCCCTGCTCGCGCATGCGATGGTCGCGCCGCGCGCCGCCGCTCTGGCCTTCAGCGCCGCCAGCGGCATCGCGCTCGCGGCGGCGATCCTCGGCCGCCAGAACTATCTCGTGCTGCTGCCGTGCCTTGCGCTGGCGATACGCTGGCGTGACGGCAGGCCGGACCGCGACGACCTCTGCCGTGTGACGCTGACGGCAGCGATCGCCGTCGCGCTGACAGCGCCGGTATTCATCGTCTGGGGCGGGCTGGTGCCGCCGCGTACGGCGTGGAGCACCGCGGGTCTCGCGCTGGACAATGCCGTGCGTGGCGCCGGTTATGCCGGCGTCATCCTGCTGCTGCTCGCGCCTCGCATCTACGCGCCGCTGCGACAGCCAGCTTGGCTCGTCGCCCTCGCGCTCGCCGCCGCCCCTGTCGCCTTCATGCTCGGCGGCGGCTTCGTTCCCTTGCGCGCGACTACGATGACGCTGTTCGGCGAACGCGCGCTGACGCCTGTCGGCTGGACAGCCGCTTATCTGCTGTCGTTTGCGGCGGTGGCCTTTGCCGCGTGCTTCACGCTGCACCTGTGGCGCCACCGCCATGAATGGCTGACGCGCATGAGCGGCGTCGCCGTGCTGCTCGGCCTCATGAGCAATGCCAAGATCACGCACCAGTTCTCATCGCGTTATGTCTTTATCGTCGTGCCGCTGCTGGTGCTCGCAGCCGCCCCGGCGCTCCGCATCACGCGCTGGACGCCGCTGCAAATGACAAGCGCCGCCGGCATCAGCCTGGCGGCGCTTGCGTCTTATTATCTGAGCGGCTGAAGAAGCGGCGTTAGCCCTTCAGCACTTCGACCAGGGTCTTGCCGATGCGCGCCGGCGACGGCGACACGCGAATGCCGGCCGCTTCCATCGCGGCGGTCTTCGACTTCGCATCGCCCTTGCCGCCGGAGATGATCGCGCCGGCATGACCCATGCGGCGGCCCGGAGGCGCGGTGACGCCGGCGATGAAGCCGACCATCGGCTTCTTGCGGCCCTTCTTGGCTTCGTCGATCAGGAACTGCGCGGCGTCTTCTTCAGCCGAGCCGCCGATTTCGCCGATCATGACGATCGAAGTGGTCTTCGGGTCGGCAAGGAACATCTCAAGCACGTCGATGAACTCGGTGCCCTTGACCGGATCGCCGCCGATGCCGACCGCCGTGGTCTGGCCGAGGCCTTCGCGCGAGGTCTGGAACACGGCTTCATAGGTCAGCGTGCCGGAACGCGACACGATGCCGACCGAACCCGTCTTGAAGATGTTGCCCGGCATGATGCCGATCTTGCACTCGCCCGCGGTCATCACGCCCGGGCAGTTCGGCCCGATGAGACGCGACTTGGAGCCCGACAGCGCGCGCTTCACCTTCACCATGTCCATCACCGGAATGCCTTCGGTGATGCAGACGATCAGCGGGATTTCGGCCTGGATGGCTTCGCAGATCGCGTCCGCGGCGCCCGGCGGCGGCACGTAGATCACGGACGCATCGGCTCCGGTTTTGTCCTTGGCTTCGGCGACGGTGTCGAACACCGGCAGGTCGAGATGCGTCGAGCCGCCTTTGCCCGGCGAGGTGCCGCCGACCATCTTGGTGCCGTAGGCAATGGCCTGCTGCGAATGGAAGGTGCCGTTCTTGCCGGTGAAGCCCTGGCAGATGACCTTCGTGTTCTTGTCGATGAGGACGGACATTACGCAGCCTCCTTCACGGCCTTGACGATCTTCTGCGCGGCATCGTCCAGGTCGTCACCGGAAGTGACGTTGAGGCCCGATTCCTTGATGATTTTCTTGCCCAGCTCGACGTTGGTGCCTTCGAGGCGCACGACCAGCGGGACTTTCAAGCCGACTTCCTTGACGGCAGCAACGACACCTTCGGCGATGACGTCGCACTTCATGATGCCGCCGAAGATGTTGACCAGGATGCCCTTCACGTTCGGATCGGAGGTGATGATCTTGAACGCCGCGGTCACCTTCTCCTTGGTGGCCGAGCCGCCGACATCGAGGAAGTTCGCCGGCTCCATGCCGTAGAGCTTGATGATGTCCATCGACGCCATGGCGAGGCCGGCGCCGTTGACCATGCAGCCGATCTGGCCGTCGAGGGCGATGTAGTTGAGGTCGTATTTCGACGCCTCGACTTCCTTGTCGTCTTCTTCGGTGATGTCGCGCAGCGCCATCACGTCGGCGTGGCGATAGAGCGCGTTGTTGTCGAAATCCACCTTGGCGTCGAGGCAGATGATCTTGGCGTCCTTGGTCACGACCAGCGGATTGATCTCCAGCATGGACATGTCCTTGGCGATGAACGCCGTATAAAGCTTCGGCAGAATGTCGCCGATCTGCTTGGCGAGATCGCCGGTCAGCTTGAGCGCCTGCGCGACGGCGCGCGCGTGGTGCGGCATGAAGCCGGTCGCCGGATCGACCGAGAAAGTGACGATCTTCTCGGGTGTGCTGTGCGCGACTTCTTCGATATCCATGCCGCCTTCGGTCGAGACGACGAAGGCAACGCGCGAGGTTTCGCGATCGACCAGCGCGGAGAGATAGAACTCCTTGTCGATGGCGGAGCCTTCCTCGATGTAAAGGCGGTTGACCTGCTTGCCCTTCGGGCCGGTCTGGTGCGTGACCAGGGTCGAGCCGAGAATGCGGGTCGCTTCCTTCTTCACGTCGTCGATCGACTTCACGACCTTGACGCCGCCGGCCTTGCCGCGGCCGCCGGCGTGGATCTGGGCTTTCACCACCCAGACCGGACCGCCGAGTTCGTTGGCGCCCTTGATGGCTTCATCGACGGTGAAGGCGGGGATGCCGCGCGGCACCGGGACGCCGAATTCCTTCAGGACTGCTTTGGCTTGGTATTCGTGGATGTTCATCCGGCTCTCCCCAACTCCCTAGGCTGTCATGCCCCGCGAAAGCGGGGCATCCAGTATTCCCGGTACTCGCATTTCAATCGACGCAAGCGGTTACTGGATCGCCCGCTTGCGCGGGCGATGACAGCACCAAATTACGCCAGCGTCGGCGCGATCTTCTTGCAGGCGTCAATGAGACCCTGCACGGAGGCCGCGGACTTCTCGAAAGCGGACTTCTCGCCGCCGTTGAGATCGACCTCGACGATACGCTCGACGCCCTTGGCGCCAATCACCACCGGCACGCCGACATAGATGTCCTTCATGCCGTACTCGCCGTTGAGATAGGCGGCGCAGGGCAGAACGCGCTTCTTGTCGAGCAGGTAGCTTTCCGCCATCGCGATGGCCGAGGCCGCCGGGGCGTAGAAGGCCGAACCGGTCTTGAGCAGGTTGACGACTTCCGCGCCGCCATTGGCGGTGCGCTTGACGATCTCGTCGACGCGGGCCTGCGTGGTCCAACCCATCTTCACGAGGTCCGGCACCGGAATGCCGGCGACCGTCGAATAGCGGGTGAGCGGCACCATGGTGTCGCCGTGGCCGCCGAGCACGAAGGCGGTGACATCCTCGACCGAGACGTTGAACTCGTCCGCCAGGAAGTGGCGGAAGCGTGCCGAATCGAGCACGCCGGCCATGCCGACGACCTTCTGCTGCGGCAGGCCGCAGGATTTCTGCAGCGCCCAGACCATCGCATCGAGCGGGTTGGTGATGCAGATGACGAAGGCATTCGGCGCGTATTTGGCGATGCCCGCGCCGACCTGGCCCATCACCTTCAGGTTGATATCGAGGAGGTCGTCGCGGCTCATGCCCGGTTTGCGCGGCACGCCGGCGGTGACGATGCAGACATCCGCGCCTTCGATCGCCTCATAGGAGTTGGCGCCGGTAAATTTGGCGTCGAATTTGTTGACCGGGGCGGACTGGGCAATGTCCAGGGCCTTGCCCTGCGGGGTGCCTTCCATGACGTCGAACAGAACGACGTCGCCAAGCTGCTTGAGGCCGACCAGATGGGCCAGCGTGCCGCCGATCTGGCCAGCGCCGATCAATGCGATTTTATTGCGCGCCATGTTGGGAAACTCTTTGCTTGCTGCCGCGGAGCGCGGCCGCCGATGGCTTAGCCACTTTGCTGTTGTGCAGCAACATTTCCACCCTGTTTTCTTATCGTGTATACATTATACCAGCAGAGCTTACGACCAAAGTCCAGTGCCGTTTTGCACCTTGGTGCCCCCTTGCCCGCAACATGCGATAAGGACGGTTGAAGCCCGCCGAGGACCCTGATCCCGTGTCGTTCATTCGCTTTTCCGCAAAGTCGGTCTGGCGCGCGCTCGGTCCCGGCCTAGTCACCGGGGCGGCCGATGACGATCCGAGCGGCATCGCCACGTATTCGCAGGCCGGCGCCCAGTTCGGCTTCGGCATGCTGTGGACGGTGTTCCTGACGCTGCCGTTCATGACGGCCATCCAGATCATCAGTGCCGTGATCGGCTGGAACACGAGACAAGGTCTGGGACGCAACATCGCCCGGGTGGCGCCGCGGCCGGTGCTTTATCTCCTCGTCGCCGCGCTGCTGATCGCCAACACCATCAACATCGCCGCCGATCTTGCCGCCATGGGCGAAGCACTGCGGCTGGTCGGCGGCGGCTCATCGCTCGTCTACGCCGTGATGTTCGGCGTCATCTGCCTGATGGCCGAGATCTTCATCCCCTATCATCGCTACGCCGGCATTCTCAAAATGATGACGCTGGTGCTGTTCGCCTATGTCGGCGCGGCCTTCAGCGTTCAGATCGCCTGGGGCGAGGTGTTGCGCGCCACGGTCATGCCATCGATCGCCTTCGATCAGGCGAGCCTGCTGATGATCGTCGCCGTCTTCGGGACGACGATCAGCCCTTATCTGTTCTTCTGGCAGGCTTCGCAGGAAGCCGAGGAATCGGCTCTGAGTCATCGGCGCATGCGCGTGAGCCATCCGGCATCGCGGCAAAGCGCGTTCCGCGGCATTTCGGTCGACACATTGGTCGGCATGATCTTTTCCAACATGGTGGCGTTCTTCATCATCGTGACCACCGCGGCGACCTTGCGCGCGCACGGCATCACGCACATCGACACGGCCTCGCAGGCGGCCGAAGCCTTGCGACCCATCGGCGGACCTTTGACCTTTGCGCTGTTCGCCCTCGGCATCATCGGCACCGGGCTGCTCGCCGTGCCGGTGCTGGCCGGTTCGGCCGCCTATGCCGTGGCCGATATCTTCAAGCTTCCGGGCAGCCTTGAACTGCCGGCCAATCGCGCCATTGGCTTCTACGCCATCGTTGCCGCGGCGACGCTCGGCGGGGCCGCGCTGCTCGCGACCAACATCGATCCGATCGCCATGCTGTTCTGGTCGGCGGTGGTCAACGGCGTCGTCGCCGTGCCGATCATGGTTGCGACGATGGTCGTCCTGATCAGCAAGCGCGGCGTGCGCCTGCTGGCCGCGCCGCGCTGGCTGATCGTGCTGGGCTGGCTCGCCACGGCGCTGATGGCGATCGCCGTCGTGCTGCTGATCTGGACCAGCTTCTTCTAGGCGCCAAAAGGTTCAGGTATCGACGATTTTCGCCAGATCGACATTCTCCGCCGTGCGCGGACCATGCGGCAGGCCGAGATAGGATTGCGAGCGCATTTCGAACAGGCGCGAGGCGGTGCGCTTGAACTCGTTGGCCTCGTAGCCGTCGGTGCCGGTGTAGAGATTTTCCGGCGACGCCTCGGCCGAAGCGAGCAGCTTCACCGCGTGGTCGTACAAGGTATCGACGAGGATGATGAAACGCTTGGCTTCGTTGCGGCGCGACTCGTCCATGATCGGGATGCGGTCGATGATGAGGGTGTGGAATTCCAGCGCGATCTTGTGAAAGTCCGAAGCCGCCAGCGGCTTCGAGCACAGATCGGCGAAGTCGAAGCGGGCGACGCCCATCGCCGCTTTGGGCACTTCCACGACGTGACCCTTGACGATCAGTTCATGCGCCGCGCCTTCGGCGTGTCCCACCAGATCGCGCCAGGCATTGTCGAGCGCGGCTTCGGCCTCGATGTCAGGCGGCACGTACCAGGCATTGACGCCGGTGAGCTTCTCCAGCCGGAAATCGGTACGCGCATTGAGCCGCACCACTTCGCACTGCTGCTCCAGCAGCTTGAGGAACGGCACGAACAGCGCGCGGTTGAGGCCGTCCTTGTAGAGATCGCGCGGCGCCAGGTTCGAGGTCGCCACCATCACCACGCCGCGCTCGAACAGCCGCGTGAACAGCCGGCCGAGGATCATGGCGTCCGCGATGTCGGTGACGTGGAATTCGTCGAAACAGATGAGCTGGGTCTCGTCGGCGATTTCGTTGGCCGCGTGCAGGATCGGGTCCTGATCCGCGGCCTTGCCGTCCTTGATGGCCTGCCGGTAGCGGTGCACGCGCTCGTGCACATCCGCCATGAACTCATGAAAATGGGCGCGGCGTTTCTTCTCGACCGGGGTGGACTCGTAGAACAGGTCCATCAGCATGGTCTTGCCGCGACCGACCTCGCCATGGACGTAGAGGCCCTTGATCGGCGGCGCCTTTTTCTTGCCGAACAGCCAGCCGAGCGACGACGACTTGCGCGCCAGGAGGCCCTCGGTCAGCCGCTGGTCGAGGGCGACATAGTGCCGGGCGAGTTCGGCCTGCGCCGGGTCGGCCTCGATCTTTCCCGAGGCGACCAGCGCCGCATAGCGGCTGGCAAAGGATTGATTCATGACGGAGGGGCAGGTTTCGGGTCGGCGGGACAGATACCGCATCTGCTAAGACGTACCGCCGCAGCTGTAAATCGCCCACCGGGCGAAGGCGGCCTTTTCGCGCGGCGAATGCCGGTGCGACGGTCCCTTCCGCTCCGGCGGAAAGGCCCCCTCGGCCGCAATATCCGGCCGTGGAAGCGGTATCATTAACTTATTGGAAGCCATGCATTTTATGCAACGGTGACCCGTCTACTCCCTAAGCAGGGATCGTATTTTTGCTGCAATGCACCATATACATGCGCACAAACGAAAAACTGAGTCGCAAGAAACTGCGTCGGGAGACCAAAGGGCAAGCCGCAAACCGGCCGACAACCTGACCTGAGGACTACCGATATGAGCGAGCCCCTGCCCCTGGATGGCGTCGTCCGCAAGTTGTGGCCGACCGAGGCCGCCGCTTACCGCGACCATCTGCTGCGCCTCGATCGCGAGAGCCGCAACACCCGCTTTTCCGGCGCCGTTTCCGACGAGTTCATCGACAAGCACGCCCACAGCATCAGCGACTTCGGCGTCATCGTGTACGGGTTCTTCGTCGACGGCACCTTGCGCGGCGCCGGCGAACTGCGCCCGGTCGGCCCGCTGTTCAGCAACGAGGCCGAAGCCGCCTTCTCCATCGAAAAGGACTGGCAGAGCCACGGCGTCGGCACCGCGCTGCTCGAGCGCATTCTGCTGTCGGCGCGCAACCGCGGCATCCGCCTGCTGCGCATGGATTGCCTCGCCGGCAATCGCCGCATGCAGCAGCTCGCGCGCAAGTTCGAAGCCGACTTCTCGTTCGACTTCGGCAGCATCGTCGGCGAGGTGAAGGCGCCGCGCTACACGCCGCTGTCGCTCGCGCTGGAAGCGGTCGAAGACGCCCACGGCATCGCCACCTCCATGCTCGAGGCGCAGATGCGGCTGTTCAAGGTGGCATAGTCAGAGAAGCGCATAGCTCTCTTCCACCACGTATGGCCCCCCGCCGGTCGAGGCGCGCGACGAGTACAGCACGAAGCGCGCCACCGGAAACGGCGCGGTGCGAAAGAACCCACGCGCCGACAGATAATCCGCGACATCGAGGCTCGACGTTGAGCGCAGCCGCGCCAAAGTCACATGCGGCGTGAACTTGCGCGTTTCCGGCGCGAGCCCGACGCGGCGCATCAGCCGTTCCTGCTCATCCTGCAATTCGTTCAAGGCCGGCTCGGCCGCGACTTGCACATAGACCGAGCGCGGCTTGCGGCCGCCGAACGACCCGAGACCGTCAAAATGCAGGTTGAATGCGGGCTTCCTGATATCGGCGAGGACCGAAGCCGCATCGTTCGCGGCGCGGTCGTCGATGTCGCCGAGGAAGCGCAAGGTGATGTGATAGTTCTCGCGCTCGATCCAGCGCGCGCCCGGCAGCCCGCCGCGCAGCATGTTCAGCGCTTCGGCAATGCCGGACGGGATCTCGATGCCGGTGAAGAGACGGGGCATGATTGACTTTCGGACTTGCCATCTTCTCCGTCATGCCCGGCCTTGGGCCGGGCATCCACGTCTTTCTTCCTGAAACAAGGCGTGGATGGCCGGGACAAGCCCGGCCATGACGGGGTTATTGAGTTATTGAGCTTTGGCTTTCGCAATCAACGCTTCCACCTTCGGCAGAATATTCTTCACGATGACATCGACGCCGTCGGCATTGGGGTGCATGCCATCGCGCTGGTTGAGCTTGTCATCGGCGGCGACGCCTTCGAGGAAGAATGGATAGAGCAGCGCATTATGTTTCTTGGCGAGATCAGGGAAAATCGCGTTGAACTTCGCGGCGTAATCGGCGCCCATATTGGGCGGCGACAACATGCCGGCCAGCAGCACCGGAATCTTCCGCTCACCGACCTTCGTCAGGATCTTGTCGAGCGCTGCGCGGGTCACGTCCGGCGACACGCCGCGCAGCGCATCGTTGGCGCCGAGTTCGAGGATCAGCGCGTCGGCGTCCGGTGGCACCGACCAGTCGAAGCGGTCGAGCCCGCCGGTCGCGGTGTCGCCGGATACGCCAGCATTGATCAATTCAACGGCGTGCCCCTTGGCCTTGAGCGCCACGCCGAGCTTGGTCGGGAAAGCATCCTGGACATTGAGCCCATAGCCGGCGGACAGGGAGTCGCCGAGAACGACGATCTTCACCGGCTTGTCAGCGGCAAGGGCCCCAATCGGGCCTAAAATGCAGGCAAATATGAGATATAGCGCCGCAGCCCGCTGGACTGGGCGAAGAACTTCCCCATATGACGGCGATCGTTTCGGAAAGAGATTCATGAAAGCACCTTCACCTGCCGGTCCCGCCATTGCGCTATCGGGGCTCAATCTTTCGCTCGGCAGCGACGCCGCCCGCGTTCATATCCTTAAGGACATCGACCTGAATATAGGCAGGGGCGAGGCAATTGGCCTCGTCGGCCCGTCCGGCTCCGGCAAATCGACCCTGCTCATGGTGATGGCCGGGCTGGAACGCGCCGACACCGGAACCGTCACGGTCGCGGGCGAGAACCTCCGCGAACTGAGCGAAGACGAACTGGCGCGCTTCCGTGGCCGCAACATAGGCATCGTCTTTCAATCCTTCCACCTCATCCCGACCATGACGGCGCTCGAGAACGTCGCAGTGCCGCTTGAGCTCGCCGGCATCGACGACGCGCAGGACCGCGCCCGCGCCGAGCTTGAACTCGTGGGCCTCGGCCACCGCCTGCATCACTATCCGGCGCAGATGTCGGGCGGCGAGCAGCAACGCGTCGCGGTCGCCCGCGCTCTGGCGCCCAACCCGTCGATCCTGGTCGCGGACGAGCCGACCGGCAATCTCGACGAGGACACCGGCAAGCAGATCGTCGAACTGTTGTTCTCCGGTTATGAGAAGCACGGCGCGACTTTGGTGCTCGTGACCCACGATCCGGCGCTGGCGCAGAAATGCGGCCGCGTCGTGCGCCTGCGCTCCGGGCATATTGTGGACGGGCAGTAATGGGCGGCGCGTCACGCTGGCTCCCGCTTCGCTACGCGCTGCGCGAGATGCGCGGCGGGCTGTCGGGCTTCTATGTCTTCGTCGCCTGCATCGCGCTCGGCGCCATGTCGATCGCCGGCGTCGGCTCGCTGGCCGCCAGCCTCAATGACGGCCTGGCGCGCGAAGGCCGCGTCATCCTCGGCGGTGACCTGTCGTTCAGCCTGATCCAGCGCGAAGCCAAGCCGGACGAAGTCGCTTTCCTGCAAAGCCATGGCGAGGTCTCGACCACCGCCAGCCTGCGCGCCATGTCGCGCATCGCCAGCGGCGACGCGACGCTCGTTGAACTGAAAGCGGTCGACAAAGCCTATCCGTTGTTCGGCAAGGTCACGCTCGCGCCCGACATGCCGCTCGACGAAGCGCTGGCGCAGCGCGACGGCGCCTATGGCGCGGTCGCCGACCAGACCTTGCTGGCGCGGCTTGCCATCGAGCCCGGCGCGCGCATCACCGTCGGCAATATCGAATTCGTTATTCGCGCCGCGCTCACCAATGAGCCCGACAAACTCTCGGTCGGCATCGGCTTCGGCCCGCGCCTCATGGTCAGCGAAGAAGCCTTGCGTGCCACCGGCCTGCTGCAGCCCGGCAGTCTGGTGCGCTGGAAATATCAGGTGAAGCTGCCCGGTGCCGGCCACGAAGCCGAGGTCAAGGCCGTCACCGACGATGCGCGCGTCAAACAGCCCAATGCCGGATGGGAAATCCGCAACCGCACCAACGCCTCGCCGCAGCTCGAGCGCAACGTCAATCGCTTCACCCAATTCCTCACCATCGTCGGCCTGACCGCGCTGCTGGTCGGCGGCGTCGGCGTCGGCAATGCGGTGAAGAGCCATCTCGACCGCAAGCGCGCCACCATCGCCACGCTGAAAGCACTGGGCGCCAGCGGCCGCCGCGTCTTCGCAATCTATCTAACGCAGGTGATCCTGCTGTCGCTGATCGGCGGCGCCATCGGCGCGGCGCTCGGTGCGGCGCTGCCGTTCATTGTCGTCGGCGTATTCGGCTCCGTCATTCCGCTGCCGATCGTGCCGGCCATTCAAATCCCGGAGCTGGTGCTGTCGCTGGTCTATGGCCTGCTCACCGCGCTCGCCTTCGCAATGTGGCCGCTCGGCCGCGCCCATGACGTGCCGGTCGGCGCGCTGTTTCGCGATGTCGTCGCCGCGCAGCCATCTTGGCCGCGGCGCAGCTATATGGCGCTCACCGCGCTCGCCATCGCCGCGCTCGGCACGCTCGCCGTGCTGCTTGCCTATGACCGGCGCGTGGCCCTGATCTATGTCGGCGTCGCCGCTGCTGTATTCGCGCTGCTGCAGCTCGTCGGCCTGCTGGTGATGGCGATCGCGCGGCGCGTGCCGCGGGCGCGCTCGACCAGCCTGCGCATGGCGGTTGCCAACATCCACCGTCCCGGCGCGCTGACGCCGACCATCGTGCTCTCGCTTGGCCTCGGCATCGCGCTCCTCGTCACCGTCATCGAGATCGACGGCAATCTGCGCAGCCAGTTTGCCCGGGAATTGCCGGCGCGGGCGCCGGCCTTCTATTTCCTCGACATCCCGTCCGACCGCGCGCCCGAGTTCGACGCCTTCGTCGCCAAGCAGGCGCCGGGCGCCGCGCTCGACGAGGTGCCGATGCTGCGCGGCCGCATCGTCTCGGCGAACGGTATCGACGCGCAAGACCTCAAGCCATCTGAAGAAGCCGCCTGGGTGCTGCAAAGCGACCGCGGCATCACCTATTCGGCCACCGTGCCGAACGGCTCGCGCCTGACCGACGGCCAATGGTGGGACGCCGATTATCGCGGCGAGCCCTTGGTGTCGTTCGAGAAGAAGATCGCCGACGGCCTCGGCCTCAAGGTCGGCGACAGCGTCACCGTCAATGTGCTCGGCCGCAACATCACGGCGAAGATCGCCAACCTGCGCACGGTTGACTGGCAGAGCCTGAGCATCAATTTCGTGCTGGTGTTCTCGCCGCATGTGTTCGACGGCGCGCCGCATACCCGGCTCGCGACCCTCACCTATCCCGAGAGCAAGACAACGGCCGAGCAGGAAAACAAGATCATCCGCGCCGTGGCGCAGGACTTCCCGATGATCACCACCGTGCGCGTCAAGGACGCGCTCGACGCCATCGGTTCGCTGATCGGCAATCTGGTGCTGGCGATCCGCGGCGCTTCCGGCCTGACGCTGCTCGTTGCGGCGCTGGTATTGGGCGGCGCGCTGGCCGCCGGCCACCGCCACCGCGTCTATGACGCAGTCATCCTTAAGACGTTAGGGGCGACGCGGCTGCGGCTGATCGGCGCCTATACCATCGAGTACCTGCTGATCGCCGCCGCGACCGCCGTGTTCGGCGTGCTGTCAGGCACCGCGGCAAGCTGGCTGATTGTCACCGAGCTGATGCGCCTGCCGTTCTCCTGGCAGCCCGGCGCGGCGCTGGCGGCGACTTTGGCCGCCGTGCTGGTGACGGTGGTGCTGGGCCTTGCCGGCACGTTCTCGGCGCTGGGCCAGAAGCCGGCCCCGGTGCTGCGCAATATGTAGCCGGGGCCGGAAACACCCCCGGATACGCTTTAACACCTTGGTATGGCAGCGACATTCCGCCGCGCCGGGCCCGCCGGGCGGCCTCGAACCTTGTTTTTGCGGCGAAATCGGCGTTGCCGCCGAAGGTTAATATTCCGCAAGGTGGGCCCGACATGACCTCGCCATATCTGGCGTAAAACCTCACCAACCATTACATTCTGCATCATGAGGCGTCAGCCGCGACCCGCGGTCCGGCGCCTGACGTGAGCCGGCACCGTCACGGACAACCGCCGGCACTGAGGAGAGGGAAATTTCGATGTCGGATTTCGACCGTAACGTAGCGGCCCGCGGTTTTGGCACCGCCGCGCGCTCCGCGGAGATCGATGCAGGCCTGCGCGCCTACATGATCCGCATCTACAATTATATGGCCGCCGGCGTCGCTCTGACCGGCGTGGTCGCCTGGTTGACCTTTAACGCGGCCGTCGTCACCGACGCTACCGGCCGCATCACCGGGCTCACCTCGTTTGGCCAGACGATCTTCAGCGGCCCGCTGACCATTGTGCTGTTCCTCGGCACGCTCGGCCTTGTGTTCTTCCTGAGCTTCCGCGTGCACAAGCTGCAGGCCTCGACCGCGCTCGGGCTGTTCTTGCTCTATGCCGGCCTGCTCGGCCTGATGCTGTCGTCGGTGTTCCTCGCCTACACCGGCGCATCGATTACCCGCACCTTCTTCATCTCCGCGGCGTCGTTCGGTGCGCTGAGCCTGTACGGCTACACCACGCAGCGTGACCTGTCGCCGATCGGCTCGTTCCTGATCATGGGCCTGTTCGGCCTGATCCTGGCGATGGTGGTCAACATCTTCCTGAAGAGCTCGGGCCTCGACTTCGCCATCTCGGCGATCGGCGTCCTGATCTTCGCCGGCCTGACCGCCTGGGATACCCAGAAAATCAAGGAGATGTACGACGCCAATGACGACGGCACCGTCTCGGGCCGCAAGGCCGTGATGGGCGCGCTGACGCTCTACCTCGACTTCATCAACCTGTTCCTGTTCCTGCTGCGCTTTATGGGCGATCGCCGCTAACGAACGGACAGAGTCAGTTGCGAGAACGAACGCCCCGGTTTAAAGCCGGGGCGTTTTCTTTTTGAGCAACTCCGTCATGGCCGGGCTTGTCCCGGCCATCCACGACTTGCTTTCATTGGCTGCTACGAGAAGACGTGGATGCCCGGCACAAGGCCGGGCATGACGGTGAACCCATGACCAAGCCTTTTATCCGCCCGACCGCACCCGCCGATATTCCGGCCATCACGGCCATCTATGCCCACGCCGTGCGCACCGGCACCGCGACTTTCGAGCTCGAGCCGCCGGACGAAGCCGAAATGATGCGGCGCTACGACAAGCTGCGGGCGGGCAAATTCCCTTACATCGTTGCCGAGATCGACGGCCAGATTGCCGGCTACGCCTATGCCGGGTCGTTCCGCGAACGCCCCGCCTATCGCTTCACCGTCGAGGATTCGATCTACATCGCGCCGGACAGGCAGAAGCGCGGCATCGGTAAGGCGCTCATGGCGGAGCTGATCAAACTCTCCACGGAGGCCGGCTTCCGGCAGATGCTGGCGGTGATCGGCGATTCAAATCAGGCCGGCTCCATCGCCCTGCACACGGCCTGCGGTTTCCAGCCTGCCGGCGTGTTCAAATCGGTCGGCTACAAGTTCGGCCGCTGGCTCGACACCGTGCAGATGCAGTTGCCGCTCGGCAAAGGCGATAAAGAGCCGGCGTGAGTGTCTTTGGGAGTAATGAAGACGCCAGCGCGTCTCGTCATGCCCCGCGAAGGCGGGGCATCCAGCTCTTCCGTTCCGAGAACTTTAGACAGGGCTGGATCGTCCGCATGCGCGGACGATGACGGTTCAAAAAACCGTCTCGGAATGACGGCGCCTAGTTCGCCAGCGCGAGCTGCGGCTTGTCGATGACGCGCAGCACGCGGTCGAGTTCGTGGCCGCGGCGCAGGATCAATCCCGTCGCCGAGATGACGCTGTAGGCGCCCTGGCGTTGCGCCAGCTTCGGGTCCTTCTCGATGCGATAGAGCGGCACTTCTGACGAACGCCTGAACACCGAGAACACCGCGCGGTCTTTGAGAAAGTCGATGGCGTAGTCACGCCACTCGCCGGCCGCGACCATGCGCCCATAGAGATCGAGGATGCGATTCAGCTCACGGCGGTTGAAGGTAACCTGACCCAGCAGGTTGGGAGCGCCACGCGCCGCAACGCCCCCTGGGGTCTGACTAGGCTCGCTGTCGCCGGATCCGATCGTCATGCGGCCTCCCTTGAACGTGACACGCATAATGTCGCGCCGCATGGCCTGCGCCGCAAGCCCCTGATTCAAATGGCAGGATCGCGCACCGCGGTTCCCATCCGCGCTCTCGGGCGGCAAGAGATACCTTTGTTTCCGCCCGGAATGACGCAGGCGGCATCACGAACTCGTCAGCAACGCTCACAATAACGCCCAATTTCGGTCAAGCGCCGGACACGAGGGGTTGGGATAAATGCATCGTTGCCTCAAGGCCCGGTCCGGTTTGGCCTCCGGATTCCTCAGCCCCCCAGCCCCCCGGGGGTCTTCGGACCGGGCCGATAGAGTTCAAGTTGAGTAGCGTTCGATTCAATCCCCTATGCCTTAGGGCCGGCTCAAAAAGCCGGCCCTATTTTTATGTGCGGCTGCATGCTGCATGAAAAAGGCGCATCCAGCGGACGCGCCTGCAACGGGCTCATCGCTCGCTGCGTGGTTACTTCATCGACACGGTCGCGGCGCCGACCATCAGGCCGGGCTTGCCGTCAGCGCTGTTCTGCACCAGCACGACAAAATGATTGATGTCCGACAGCGTGAAGTTCGCGTTGGGGATTTCGCTGAGCGGCAGCGTGAAGGTTTCCGCCTTGCCGCTCCAGGTGCCGAGTTTCACCCAGCGGCGCACGACGTTGTAGTAGTTCAGGTTCTGACCACGGTTCTCGCCGCGCTGGATTGTGACTTCGATCTTGTCGGTCACCGGGCACAGCCAGATATCCGCGGTAACCGGCTCGCCATCGATACCCGGCAGATTCACGACAAGCCGGCCATCCTCGATCTCGGCCTTCACGGCCAAGCGCAGCGCCTGCTTGTCGCCGCGCGACTTGGCGACCGCGTCCTCGATCGCCGCCTTGTCGCTGCCGAGCGCATGAACGACACCATTGACCACAGCCTGCGGCGTGTACACCGCGCCATCTCCGCGCGCGGCCGAATAGGCGCGCTGCCGCTTGCCATGGCCTTTCAACGCCAGCGTGTCTTTCCAGCCGAGATAATCCCAGTAATCGACCGGCAGGCTGATGGCGATGACGGACGGGTCATGCGCCAGATTGCCGAGCAACCGGTCGGCCGGCGGGCAGGATGAGCAGCCCTGGCTGGTGAACAGCTCGACCACGGCCTTCGGCTCCCCGCCCGCGGCGGGGGTCACGAGGGCCAGCGCCGCGCAGGCGGCGGCAATGGTCAGGCGGCTCAAACTCATGTCGGCGGTTATTCCCCGGTCAGCGCGTGGCCGTCATATAGGGGCAGAAGCAATTCACCCGCCACTCACTTCGCAGTGAGGGCGGGTGAGACTGTAGTCCGGAACCGGCGCAGCGTCAGGCGGCGAGCTGACGCAGCACGTATTGCAGGATGCCGCCCGAGCGGAAGTATTCCAGCTCGTCGAGGGTATCGATGCGGCAGATCAGCGGCACCTTCTTGACGGTACCATCGCCCATCGTGATCTCGGCAGTCAGCTTCTGGCGCGGCTTGAGGTCGCCCTTGAGGCCGTGGATCGTGACCTTTTCGTCGCCCTTGAGACCGAGCGATTGCCACGAGGTGCCTTCCTCGAAGTTGAGCGGCATGACGCCCATGCCGACCAGGTTCGAGCGATGGATGCGCTCGAAGGATTGCGTGATCACGGCGCGGATGCCGAGCAGCACCGAGCCCTTGGCCGCCCAGTCACGCGACGAGCCGGTGCCGTATTCCTTGCCGGCGAAGACGACCAGCGGAACCTTCTCGGCCTTGTAGCGCATGGCCGCGTCGTAGATCGTCATCTTCTCTTTGGACGGATAGTGAATGGTGACGCCGCCTTCGACGCCCGGCACCATCTGGTTCTTGATGCGAATGTTGCCGAAGGTGCCGCGCATCATCACCTGATGGTTGCCGCGGCGCGTGCCGTACTGGTTGAAGTCGATCGGGCGCACCTGGTGGTCGCGCAGATAGGTGCCCGCCGGGCTCGACTCCTTGATCGAACCGGCCGGCGAGATGTGGTCGGTCGTGATCGAGTCGAGGAACAGGCCGAGCACGCGAGCGCCTTCGATATCCTCGATCGGCACTTCCTTGCGCTGCATGCCTTCGAAGTAAGGCGGGTTCTGCACGTAGGTCGAGCGATCGTCCCAACCGTAAGTGAGGCCGCCCTTGACCGCGATCTTGCGCCAGTTGGCATCGCCCTTGAACACATCGGCGTACTTCGCGGCGAAGATCTTCTTCGTCACATACTTGGCGACGAACTTGGCGATCTCCTTGTTGGTCGGCCAGATGTCCTTGAGATAGACCGGCTTGCCCTTCTTGTCGGTGCCGATCGGATCCTTGGTGAGGTCGACATACATCGAGCCCGCCAGCGCGTAGGCGACGACCAGCGGCGGCGACGCCAGATAGTTGGCGCGCACGTCCGGATTGACGCGGCCTTCGAAGTTACGGTTGCCCGACAGCACCGCGGCCGAGACCAGATCGTTCTTGTTGATCGATTCCGAAATCTCTTCCGGCAGCGGGCCGGAGTTGCCGATGCAAGTGGTGCAGCCGAAGCCGACGAGGTTGAAGCCGACCTTGTCGAGATCCTTCTGCAGGCCCGATTTGGCGAGATATTCGGCGACGACCTGAGAGCCCGGGGCGAGCGACGTCTTCACCCACGGCTTGGCCTTGAGGCCCAGCGCCGCCGCCTTGCGGGCGAGCAGGCCGGCGCCGATCATGACGCTCGGGTTCGACGTGTTGGTGCAGGAGGTGATGGCGGCGATCACGACGTCGCCATGGCCGAGATCGTGCTTGCGGCCTTCGACCGGCGCACGCTTCTTCATCTCGGCGGCCTTGTTGTATTCCTTGTCCATCGCCGTGGTGAAGCCTTCGACCACGTCGGGCAGCGCAATACGGTCCTGCGGACGCTTGGGGCCCGACAGCGACGGCTGCACGGTGGCGAGATCCAGCGTCAGCACATCGGTGAACACCGGATCGGGCGTGCGCGCGGTGCGGTACATGCCCTGCGCCTTGGCGTAAGCGGCGGCGAGCTTGACCACCTCGGCCGGGCGGCCGGTATCCTTGAGGAAGGCGATGGCGTCGTCATCGACCGGCGAATAGCCGCAGGTCGCGCCGTATTCCGGCGCCATGTTGGCGAGCGTCGCGCGATCGGCGACCGGCAGATGCTGCAGGCCCGGGCCGAAGAACTCGACGAACTTGCCGACGACGCCGCGCTTGCGCAGCATCTGCGTCACGGTGAGCACGAGGTCGGTGGCGGTGAGGCCTTCCTTGAGCTTGCCGACCAGCTTGAAGCCGATCACTTCCGGCAGCGTCATCGACAACGGCTGGCCGAGCATCGCGGCTTCCGCCTCGATGCCGCCGACGCCCCAGCCGAGCACGGCGACGCCGTTGACCATGGTGGTGTGCGAGTCGGTGCCGACCAGCGTGTCCGGATAGGCGACCGTCATGTCGGCGGTCTTCTTGCCGATCGTGACCTTGTCCTTCTTGGTCCAGACGACGCGCGAAAGGTATTCGAGATTGACCTGGTGGCAGATGCCGGTGCCGGGCGGCACGACGCGGAAATTGTCGAACGAGCGCTGCGCCCACTTCAGGAACGTGTAGCGCTCCTGGTTCTGGCGGTACTCTTCATCGACGTTCTTCTTGAACGCCTTGCTGTCGCCGAAGAAGTTGACGTTGACCGAGTGGTCGATGACCAGATCGACCGGGATCAGCGGGTTGATCTTCTTGGGGTCGCCGCCGAGCGTCTCCATGGCGTCGCGCATGGCGGCGAGATCGACCACCGCCGGCACGCCGGTGAAGTCCTGCATCAGCACGCGCGCCGGGCGGAAGGCGAATTCGTGGGTGGAGGTCTTGGTCTTCATCCAGGCGGCGACGGCCTTGATGTCTTCCTTGGTGACGGTGGTGCCGTCCTCGTTGCGCAGCAGGTTCTCGAGCAGCACCTTCATCGAGAAGGGCAGCCGCGAGATGCCTTTCAGGCCGTTCTTCTCCGCCAGGGGAAGGCTGTAATAAGCGTAGGTCTTGGCACCGACCTTGAGGGTCTTGGCGCATTTGAAGCTGTCGAGAGAGGTCATGATTGTGTTTCCATTCCCGGCGGGGGCGACTAAAACCGTTCGGGGCGCCCCGTCGCTAAGTCATTGGATTAAATAACAAATCCAAGGACGGTGGCTGGCCCGCACCGTCATGCGCGAGCAGGGCGCCGTGTTCGGCTGGCTTATAAGGTCTTTTTTTGCGCAATGCCATCATCACTGGGATCATTCCAGAGTATGAAGGCGGCAATTTTGCTCAGGCTGTTGTTCCGGATCGTCATAAACGACCGCACGCGCGAGCGAAGGCAGGTTCGATGAAGACCGACCGGATGAAGCTTATATGCGACAGCCTGGCCAGCGAGCGCGGCGGCCGCCAGGTATTCGCCGGCGTGAATTTCACGGTATCGGCCGGCGAGGCGCTGGTCGTGACCGGGCGCAACGGCGCCGGTAAATCGACTCTGCTGCGGGTGATCGCCGGGCTTTTGCGCGCGGCGGAAGGCAAGGTGGAGCTGGCCGGTCTGGCCGACGAGGCCAGCCTGCCCGAACAGGCGCATTACCTCGGCCATCTCGACGCGGCCAAGCCGTCGCTCACCGTCCGCGAGAACCTGACCTTCTGGGCCGACTTTCTCGGCGCTTCTGAACAGGCGCGGATCGATTCCGCCCTCGAAGCCGTCGAATTGGACACCTTGGCAGACCTGCCGGCCGCTTACCTGTCGGCCGGGCAGAAGCGGCGGCTGTCGATCGCCCGGCTGCTGGCCGTCAAACGGCCTGTCTGGCTGCTCGACGAACCCACCTCCGCCCTCGACGCGCAATCGCAAGACCGCCTCGCCGCGTTCATGCGTGAGCACCTCGCCGGCGGCGGCATGATTATCGCCGCGACACACGGCCCGGTCGGGCTCGATGCCCCGCGTGAATTGAAGATGGGGGCGGCGTGAACGCGTTTTGGGCCCTCATCCTTCGCGACATGCGTCTGTCCGTCCGCGTCGGCGGCGGCGCGCTGATGGGCGCGCTGTTCTATTTCGTCGTCGTCTCGATGATCCCCTTCGCCATTGGTCCCGACCTCAACCTTCTCGCGCGGATCGGCCCGGCGATGCTGTGGATCGGCGCGCTGCTCTCGACGCTGCTCGCGCTCGACCGGCTGTTTGCCAGCGACCATGACGACGGCTCGCTCGATCTTCTCACCATGAGCGGCCTGCCGCTGGAACTGACCGTCGCCGCCAAGGCCATTGCACACTGGTTGACCACCGCGCTGCCGCTGGTCGTCATCACGCCGGTGGTCGGACTGATGCTCAACATCGAGCTGTCGGCCATGGGCTATGTCGCGCTAACCTTGCTCGCCGGCACGCCGTCGCTGACCTTCCTCGGGCTGATCGGCGCGGCGCTGTCCGTGACATTGCGACGCGGCGGCCTCTTGATGGCGATCATGGTGCTGCCGCTGACCGTGCCGGTGCTGATCTTCGGCGTCGCCGCCGCCAACGCCGCCATCGTCGGACCCGCGCCGTTCGGCCCGCCTTTCACCATTCTTTGCGCGCTGTCTCTGGCCAGCTTCGTCCTCGGTCCTTTTGCCGCGGCCGCAGCGTTGCGGCAGGGACAAGAGTGAGTAACGAAGACATGACCGCAGCCTTGACCCACGTCATTGCCGCCACCGCGCGCGCTGGCTAGATATCCGCCAATCCTAGAGTTCAGATATGGCCCTGATCGATCTCGCCAACCCGACCCGTTTCCTCGCGCTCGCCAACCGCGTGCTGCCGTGGCTCGCGGCCGTGACCGCAATCGTCTTCGCCTACGGGCTCTACCGCGTGGCCTACGCGCCGGACGACTATCAGCAGGGCGCGACCGTGAAGATCATGTTTCTGCATGTGCCGTCGGCGTGGCTCGCCATGATGGGCTGGGGCCTGATGACCGTCGCGGCTCTGGGCACGTTGGTGTGGCGGCACCCACTCGCCGATGTCGCGGTCAAGGCCGCGGCGCCGATCGGCGCGGCCTTCACTTTCATCTGCCTCGTAACCGGCTCGCTGTGGGGCCGGCCGATGTGGGGCACCTATTGGGAATGGGACGCGCGGCTGACCTCGGTGCTGATCCTGTTCCTGATGTATCTCGGCCTGATCGCGCTATGGCGCTCGGTGGAAGATCCCTCGCGCGCCGCCCGCGCCGCCGCCGTGCTCACCCTTGTCGGCGCGATCAACCTGCCGATCATCAAATTCTCGGTCGACTGGTGGAACACGCTGCACCAGCCCGCCTCGGTGCTGCGGGCCGGCGGCCCCAAGATGGACCCGTCCTTCCTCATTCCGCTTTTGATCATGGCGGTCGCCTTTTCGTTCCTCTTCCTGACGCTGCATCTGGCGGCGATGCGAAACGAAATTTTGCGCCGCCGCGTGCGCAGCCTGCGCATGCTGCAAGCCCGCCAATAGAAACGCCCGCCATGCTTGGACCGTACGCCACCTTCATCATCGGATCCTACGCGGTCGCCGCCGGCGTCGTCGCCGTGCTCACCGGCTGGATCATGTTCGACTATCGCCGCCAGCGCGCCGCGCTGCGCGAGCTTGAGGCCAGCGGCGTCAGCCGCCGCTCGGCCCGTACCGAAACGGCCGCGTCATGAGCGAAGCTCGCCAGCCCGCCGAAACCCCGCGCCGCAAGCCCTGGCTCGTCGCCCTGC
>DATMEX010000082.1:0-7571 GCA_035556455.1 Pseudolabrys sp. | reverse complement strand
ATCTTGGCTTCGTATTCCTGCGCGCGGCGCGACCACATGGTGCGCTTGACGCGGGCCCGGCCCTTGAGAGTCTCCAGCGCTTTCTTCACCAAAGCCGGCTCGGCGAGCTTGCGCATGCCGACCGAGACGATCTTCGCGGTCGGGACGCGAAGGGTCATCTTGTCCTTGATGAAATTGATGACGAACAGTTCCAGCTTGGCGCCGGCGATTTCCTGCTCCTCGATCGCCATGATCTGGCCCACGCCGTGGGCCGGATAGACGATGAATTCGTTGGTCTTGAAGCCTTGACGCTGAGTGGTCTTCTTGTTGGGGGCAGTAGGCATTCCGGGCAGTGCTCCTTCACCGGCGGCCTTGCGGGCGCCGGCCACTTTGTCTGCGGGGGCCGCAGCGCGGGGCGTTACCCGGGCGGCATGCGATTTCCGCCGGGGTTCGGCGGATTTCTTCGGCTTCCGGCTCATACCGGAGGGCCCTTTCTTGGACTTTTGACGCGATTTACCAGCCACAGCTCACACGTGGATCGCACGCCCTCTATGGAACCTTGGGGACCCCGCGAAAAACAATGCTCCCGGACAGAGGGAGCAGAATCCGTGTGCGGTGATTGTTCATATTCATTGGGATTTCAGACTATATAGCACATTTTTGGCCAAAATCAAAGCCTTATGACGTTACAAAACGGCAACACGGCCGCCATCGCGGCCGAAATCGCGGTTCGGTTAACGCTGCGGGCACCGCTGGCGGAAAATGCCGGACGCCAGGGCAAGATTCCCGATACCCGGGAACTTCGGCTGAGTGCGGGCGCGCGGCGCGGCTTCAGTCGCCCTCGCCAGGCTTCGGCGAGAAGTGCTTCTCGAGCTTGTCGGCCACGCCGTCCCATTCCTTGGCGTCGGCGGGCGGATCGCGCTTCACGGTAATATTCGGCCAGCTCTTGGCGTATTCGGCGTTGAGCTTCAGAAACTTTTCCAGCCCCGGCTCGGTATCCGGCTTGATCGCTTCGGCCGGGCATTCCGGCTCGCACACGCCACAATCGATGCATTCATCCGGGTGGATGACCAGCATGTTGTCGCCTTCGTAGAAGCAGTCCACCGGACAGACTTCGACGCAGTCCATGTACTTGCACTTGATGCAGTTTTCGGTGACGACGTAGGTCATTCAAACCACTCCGGGCGGCCGCTCGCGGCTTGCTATCGCAAGCCTCCATAGACTTCAAGCCGCGCCCTGGGGCCGGTATCCGGCGTAATTTTCCAGCATCCGATAGGTTGCGGCCGCATCGCGCGCCGCCCCGCGCCGCTCGCAGAAACCCACCACCTCGATCACGCGGACGGAGCGGTCGAGCGCCAAAGTCACGACGTCGCCCTCGCGCAGCAGGTGCGCCGGCGCCGTGACGCGCTGACCGTTGACGCGGGTATGGCCGGCATCGACCAGCCGGGCCGCATCGCTGCGCGTGCGCACCATGCGGGCATGCCAGAGCCATTTGTCGATGCGCTGCTTCTCGCCGCCGCCGAGCCCCTTCGAGGTGCGGCTCGGCTCGCTCATCAATCCTTGCTCTCGAGCTGAGACTTGAGCGCGGCGAGCTTGGCGAATGGCGAATTCGGATCCGGCGCCTTATCGCGGCCGCCAGAGCCACCGCCCGGACGGGCGTAGTACTTGTCGCGATCGGCGCGGTCGACCTGATCGCGCTCCCGTCCGCGGCGCGGGCCGCGCGATTGATTGTCCCGGCCTTCGCCGGGCCGGCCCTGATCGCGCTTGTTGTCCGACGGCTTGCCGCCGGAGCCCTTGGCAAAACCTTGGGATTGCCGCTCCATGCGCTGGCGGCGTTCGTTGCGGTCGTGGCCCTGACGCGGCTCGCGGCGCTGCTCGTTATAGCGCACGCCGCCCTGATCGGCCGGCGCGGACGCCGCCGCGGCATCGGGCGCAGCAACGACACCTTCGGCACTGGCCGCCTGCGGCGGACGCTGGCCGCGACGCGGGCGCTGATGCTGACGGCGTTCGCCTCCGCCATGGCCGCCCGGACGCCACACTTCGATGGTTTCCGGCTCGGCTTTCACGTCGGCCGCTGGAGCAGCTTCTGCTGAAGTGGCTTCAGGGGCAGCGGCTTCGGCCTCGGTCAGGCCGTCGCCGGCGACCGGCGGCGATGCCTCGGCAGCCTCGGCGATACCCGACACTTCGCCGCCCACGTCCGGCGTGGCGGCAGCGACCGGCTCGGCCGCAAGTTCGGGCGCAGCCGGTATGAATTCGGCATCCGGCAGCAGCGACTGCGAAGATGTCGCGGCTTCCACGGCCGGTTCGGGCGCGGTCTCGGCCGATGCTTCGGTCACCGGCGCGGCGTCGGCTTCCGCCGTTGCTGCGGCCGTCGCTTCCACCGACTTGATTTCTTCCGGCTTGGCTTCCGGCGGCTTCGGCTTACGGTCCATGCGATAGCCGAGCGAGCGCAGGATCGAGGCGAAGTCCTCGCCCGAGGCGCCGGTCAGCGAGGTCATGGCACCGGTGACGACGAAACCGCGGCCGTCGAACGCGCCATCGGGCTTGGGCGTCATGCCTTCACGCCACGACAGCGCCGGGCGAATGAGATCCGCCAATCGCTCCAGAATATCGACACGCACGGCGCGCTCGCCGCAGATGCGATAACCGGAGGTGCGGTACAGCGCCTTCGGCGTGTCCTTGTCGAGCGGGATCGAGGTTCGGCCGGAGGCAGCCAGGTGCAACAGTTCGGTGACGCCCTTGGCGTCCGGCGCCTCGTGCTTCAACGCCCAGAGCTGCGTCGCGAGCGAGCGCGGCGCCGGCTTGAGCAGCAGCGGCAGGTAGATGTGATAGGCGCCAAAGCGCACACCATACTTGCGCAAGGTGGCGCGCGAGGGCTGATCGAGGCTCTTGACCTCCTCGGCCACTTTCTGCCGCTCGAGCACGCCGAGCGCCTCGACAAGCTGGAAAGCGATGCCGCGCGCGACCCCGGTGATATCTTCAGCAGCCGACAGCGAGAACAGCGACGCCAACTGCTTCTCAATATGATTCCTGATCCAGAGATCGAGGCGGTTCTGCACCAGTTCGCGCGCCGGACCCGTCAGATGTTCATCGGCGATAATTCGCACGCGCGGACGCAGCGTGTCGTCGCCGGCGACGAGCTTGCCGACCAGTTCGCCGGTCCAGCGCAACGCGCCGTCATTGGCGAGCACGACCTGATCGCTGGAGGCCTGCGACAGCTTGGTGGCGCGCGCTTCGATCTCGACAGCGAGGACTTTCTGCGCGGCGGCGTTGAGCGCCTTGGCTTCCGAGCCTGCCGCCGAAGCAGCGGGTGCGAACATGAAGCCGTCGAGCCTGCCGATGACATGGCCCTCGACAGTGACTTCGCCGGTTTTTCCGATTTGTGTTTCGAGCATTGCGTTCTCTCGCAGCCTCCGCATCAAGACGCTGGTGCGGCGGTCCACGAAGCGTTCTGCCAGACGCTCGTGCAAAGCGTCCGACAACTTGTCTTCGATCGCGCGCGTGACGCCCTGCCAGTGCTCCGGGTCGGCAAGCCAATCCGGGCGATTGGCAACATAAGTCCAGGTCCTGACATGCGCGATCCGGTTGGAGAGAGTGTCGATGTCGCCGTCGGTCCGGTCGGCCAGACCGAGCTGACGAGCGAACCAATCTGTAGGGATGTTACCCTCTCGCATCAAGAAACCATAGAGGGTCACGGCTAATTCGGCATGGGTCGCCGGCGCGATCTTGCGATAGTCCGGGACCTGGCAGACGTCCCAGAGCCGCTCGACCGCCGCCGCGCCGCGCGCCAGCGCCTTCACGTCGTCGTCGCGGCCGGCATGTTCCAGCACCAGAATGTCTTCGCCGGTGGGCGCACGCGTCAGGCCCTGCTCCTGCGGCGTCATCGACAGCGAAGCCTGCAATGCGCCGATCGAGGCGAAATCGAGCGCGGAATTGCGCCATTGCAGCATCCGCACCGGCTCGAAGGTGTGACTTTCCAGCGCATGGACCAGTTCCTGGTCGAACGGATCGCAGCGCCCAGTGGTGCCGAAAGTGCCGTCGCGCGTGGCACGGCCGGCGCGGCCGGCAATCTGCCCGAGCTCGGACGGATTGAGTTTGCGGAACTGGTAACCGTCGAACTTACGATCAGAGGCAAATGCGACGTGATCGACGTCGAGATTGAGCCCCATGCCAATCGCATCGGTAGCGACCAGATAATCCACATCGCCTGATTGGTACATGGCGACCTGGGCATTGCGTGTCCGCGGCGACAGCGCGCCGAGAACCACGGCCGCGCCGCCGCGCTGGCGGCGGATCAGTTCGGCGATGGCGTAAACCTCGGCCGCGGAAAAGGCGACGATCGCCGAGCGCGTCGGCAGCCGCGTGATCTTCTTTTCGCCCGCGTAAGTGAGCATCGACAGCCGCGGCCGCGACACGATGTTGGCGCCAGGCAGCAGCCGCTCCACGATGCCACGCATCGTGGCGGCACCGAGAATGAGCGTTTCCTCGCGCGCACGCATGTTGAGAATGCGGTCGGTGAAGACATGACCGCGCTCGAAATCAGCGCCGAGCTGGATTTCATCAACGGCCAGGAAAGCGACGTCGAGATCGCGCGGCATGGCCTCGACGGTCGAGACCCAGTAGCGCGCCTTCGGCGGCTTGATCTTTTCTTCGCCGGTGATGAGCGCGACCGAGGCCTCGCCCGCCCTAGCGACGACCTTGTTGTACACTTCGCGCGCCAGGAGCCGCAGAGGCAGCCCGATCATGCCGGAGGAATGCGCCAGCATCCGTTCGATGGCGAGATGGGTCTTGCCGGTATTGGTGGGGCCGAGAACCGCCGTTACGCCTGAACCGCGCGCGTGCGGCGGGCGTTTGGCCTGCGGAGAGAAGGAAATCGTCATTACTCG
Organism: Pseudolabrys sp.; assembly: GCA_035556455.1. Lineage (GTDB taxonomy): Bacteria > Pseudomonadota > Alphaproteobacteria > Rhizobiales > Xanthobacteraceae > Pseudolabrys. The sequence continues at coordinate 2,706 of DATMEX010000082.1, read as the reverse complement.
TCCAGACGCGTCACCGCCTCAAGGGAGGCGAGGCCGCAGGTTCATCTATCACATTGCGCTGCCGTGCGAGCCCCAAACCGTGCCGCCGTTAAGACTTGGAACAGCCTCGGAACGAACACCGTCCGAATCACTGAAAACAGCTGAATGCGGGTTCGTTCACGGCAATATCTCGGTGGCATTCGCCACCGTGGCACTAGATAGGGTTCACCGCCGGCATCGGCCAGAGCGAAATAACAATTCAAATCTTAACGGTGGCGGCGGTCTGTTTCTTTTTGCGCCAGCGCAGATAGCGATCGCGGCCGCCGGCCTGTCCCGGTTTGCGACAGTCAAAAAGGCCCGCCGTTAAGGGCTGGAACGAGTCTGGAACGAAGCAGGGGCGAATCAGTGACTCGCTGCGACTTCGGATTCGTTCACGGCGATATGTGGGAAGAGATTCAGATTCCGGCACCACATGCTGTGGCCAGGATCGGATTCATTGAGCTTTTTCGGCTCTGAATTATTGACGCGCTCGCGAGTCGGTCCCGCCGCGATGAGTCAAGTTCGAATCCGCACGCAAAGCACCGGTCTTCAAGGCGTCGTTTTGGTCTCGGATGCGCGGGGGCTCTCGCTCGCCGCCGCGCGAGTTGGTTTTTCCTTCGACCGGGTCGACGCCCGCACCGTCGGCGGCAAGGCGGTCACCACAAATTCGTCGGCCTCCAGCACGGCAAGGCCGACCGGCGTCGGGCCCTCGATCCGGAACGGCACCAGCACGCGCGTACTACCGATCGGCGCCAGCCAGATCTCGATGTTGCGCTGTTCCTGCAGATATTTGATCGCAGCCCGGGTCGGGATGTAGCCGGCGACCGGTGTGAAATTGACCGAACAGACCACCGCCGGGCCGGCATAGCCCTTGTCGGCCTTGACCTGCTCGATACGCTTGAACGCCAAGGTGAGGTCGTAGCGCAGGCGGCCGTCGAACACCGGCAGTTTGCGCTGGCACGCCTCGGCCGACATGAGTTCGCCATTGCCGGGCATCCGCACCAAAGTCGCCGTCATCGGGTCGAGCACGCCGCTCTTGCTGGCGTCGGTGACCGGGACGCGCTCTGGCTCTGTTTCAGCCGGAGGATCAAGTTTCAGCTCCTTGACCGCACCGCCATCGACTTTCAGGCTGATTTCATTGCCTTTTTTGTAGGACTGGATGCTGGCCGTGTAGCTGGACAAGGCCGGCTTGCCCGCCTGGAGCGTACCTTGGGTCACCGTCTGGCCATGACCGCCGGTGAAGGCCTTCATCAGGCCTGTCGTCGAACCCTTGGCGGTGGCCGAATAATCGCCGTCGCCGATCACGATTTCCCAGGTGCCCTCGCCGATCGGCAGGCCGGCCAGCGAGGCCGTATAGCGCGCGTCGAGCCGGGCCTGGGCTCCGGCCTGCCCGGGCGCGAGGGCCGCGCACAGCGCCGCCACAGGCACTGTCAGCGCCAACCACCGCCTCGCTTGCCGGACGTCCAGCACGGAAAATTTCCTCCTGATCGGTGTATTGGTCGGCGCGCATTGCGCCAAATGTTTGGTACCGGTCGTGTCCGGGTCAGATTACGCGAGCAGGCCACCGAAAAGACCTTAAAATGGCGGAAACGGCGGCCAAATCCCCAACTTGACGCCCAAGCCACGGCTCTTTATACGTCCTGCCGTCCAAGCCCACATTGACGGAACGGACCGGCGCGAGCCACAAGCACGTGCAGGCCGGCGTTTTGCAGGGCGACCAATTCCGCGGCGCTTACCAAGCGACGTACCATTTACGAAGGATGATGCCATGTCCTGGCGTTGCGACCTGACCGGCAAGAAGCCGCTCTCCGGCCACAAGGTGAGCCACTCGAACATCAAGACCAAGCGGCGCTTCATGCCGAACCTCCAGAGCGTCTCGCTGACCTCGGAGATCCTCGGCCGCACCGTGCGCGCCCGCATCTCGACCAACGCACTGCGTTCGGTCGATCACCGCGGCGGTTTCGACGCCTTCCTGCTCAAGGCCAAGGACGCGGACCTCGCGCCGAACATGCTGGCGCTCAAGCGCCAGATCGTGAAGAAGTCGGCGGCCGCGAAAGCCAGCTGAGCGATTTCACCCATCGAGATTTGAAAACGCCGCCCTTCCGGGGCGGCGTTTTTGTTTTCCGGAAGGTGAGGGCGAGAATGGAACTTTCCGGCAAGAGCCGGAGTTGGCCGAATTCGACGCCATCCGCTCCGGGATACCATGGCCAATCTAGCCGACAGCCTCGCTGACATCTTTCCGGGTGACAGCGAAATGGCTCACCTCATGCGCCAGCATGACTGGAGCCGCACGCCGCTCGGCGACCCGCTGCGCTGGCCCGATGCCCTGAAGATTCCGCTGAAGATGCTGCTGACGTCCCGGTTCGAGATGTGGCTCGGCTGGGGCCCCGACCTCGCGTTCTTCTATAACGACGCCTACATCCCGACGCTCGGACTCAAGCATCCTTCGATGCTGGGCAAGCCGTTTCGACAAGTCTGGGCGGAGGTCTATGACGACGTCGCCGATCAGGTCGAGCGCGTGCGCGCCGGCGACGCGACCTGGAACAAGGCGCTGCTGCTCCTGCTCGAACGCAGCGGCTATCCCGAAGAGACCTATCACACCTTCTCCTACAGTGCGCTCCTCAGCAGCACCGGCTCCGTCGAAGGCCTGATGTGCGTGGTGACGGAAGAGACCGAACGGGTGATCAC
>DATMEX010000081.1:0-198381 GCA_035556455.1 Pseudolabrys sp. | reverse complement strand
TATGGGCGTCGAGCGCGTGCGCCAGGTCGTCGATGCCGCCAATGCGCTGGGCAGCGACCTCACGGTGCTGCTCGGCGATTATTTCGCGACCCACCGTTTTGTCACCGAGGTGGTGCCGCCGGAGGCCTGGTCGGCTGAACTTGCCCGGCTCAAGGCGCCGCTCGGCGTCTATTCCATCCTCGGCAATCACGACTGGTGGCACGGCCTGGAGCCGACCCGCGCGGCGCTGCGCAATGTGCGCATCCCGGTGATGGAGAACGATGCGGTGCTGCTCGGCGAGCCGGGCGCCCGGTTCTGGCTGGCCGGGCTGGGCGATCAGATTGCTTACCGTCTCGGCCATGGCCGGTTCCGCGGCGTCGACGATCTGCCGGCCACGCTCAAGCGTTGCGACACCGCCGATCCGGTGATTCTGCTGGTCCATGAGCCGGACATCTTCGTCCAGGTGCCCGACCGCGTGTCGCTGACTTTGGCCGGCCACACCCATGGCGGCCAGATCCGGCCGCCTCTTGTCGCGCCGTTCTGGGCGCCCTCCGCCTATGGTGGACGCTTTGCCTATGGCCGGATCGTCGAGCGGAACCGGACGATGATCGTCTCGGGCGGCCTCGGCACCAGCATCGTCCCGATGCGGCTTAACATGCCGCCGGAGATCGTCCGGGTCACCTTGGGCTAAAACAAAAACGGCGCCCGAAGGCGCCGTTTCCGTCTCAGTCCCCGTAACTTGTCAGTTGAACAGGCCGCCGGCCGAGGCCATGCGCGGCTTCACGCTGAAGGGCGAGTCGCCCTGGCTCGGCGCCAGCACGACAACCACCGAATTCGGCTTCACCCGGTTGTAGAGGTCGATGATGTCCTCGTTGGTCATGCGGATGCAGCCCGAGGAAATCGCCTGGCCGATATATTCTGGCTGGTTGGTGCCGTGAATACGGTAGAGCGTGTCCTTGTTGCCCTCGTAGAGGTACAGCGCGCGGGCGCCCATCGGGTTCTGCGGGCCACCGGACACGAAGTTCGGCACGTCCATGCGCTTCTTGATGTCTTCCGTCGGGGTCCAGGTCGGCCATTCGGCCTTGCGGCCAACCTTGGCTACGCCGGCGAAGGCGAGGGCTTCTTCGCCGACGGCGACGCCGTAGCGGATGGCCTTGCCGCCCTCGAGGACGAAATAGAGATAGCGGGCGTCCGAATCGACGAGGATCGAGCCGGGCTGTTCTTTGCGGTGATACGGGACGATGGCCCGTTGAAAATTCTCAGGAATTGCCACTTTTTCGTAGGGCGCGGCGGCGAGGAGCTTCTTGTCCCGCGGCGTCATGCTGGCCTCGGAGGCCGGCTCGACGGTGGTCTGCATGCATCCACCGAGCATAAGCCCGACGCCAAACACAGCCAAAATCAATCCCTTAGACCGCATCTTGCCCTCTTTTCCGGTCGCTAGGCCAGCGCCCGACCTGTCCAATTCCGCACTGCAATTAAGCGAAGACGGCCTGATTTTGCCACGGTTCTTAACGCTATAGCGACCGCTTCCTGTGTGGTTGTTGCAGGAAAGCCGCAGTTTTTTCGCGTTCTTAACACCCTGGCGCGGAACACGCGCAGCTGTCTGAAAAAGCAGCTTGCCTACAAGGTGTTAACAGATGGTTTACCATAACAAATAGTATACTGGCTCGCGTGCTCGCAAATGCGGGTGTTTGCGCCAGAGTCACACTCAAACCTCGATTGGTTGCGCAATTCCGCCCCACTTGCCGACAACAAACACCCTTGAGGAAACCTCTAGGGACTTATGGAGCAACACTACTATGACCGCGCCCAAGGGTACGGAGCGTACGGAGCGTCCGCAGCAACAGCAGCAGCAGGGCTCGTCGGGCCAGCTCAACGAGCGCTACGGCAAGATCGGCATCTCTGCCGTCGCCGGCGCCGTACGCCACAAGCCGGAGCGCAAGCCGGTCGAAGCCAAGCGCTTCGTTCCGAACGACTGCGACTAAGATAGTCCGCTCACGGCTCTATCTTGCGGCCCGCGCCATCTGAGAGCCAGGCCGCACCACTTTTCTCAGAACAGCGTCAGGTTCGCCGCGCCGCGCAAGGTATGCGCGGCGGGCTTTCTGTCGCTTTGATCGGTTGGTTGCGCATTTTCCGTCTTGCGCAAAACGATGCGTTCTTGTCATGAAAGATCATCGGCGCAGTGGCGGCCGCCCAGGGTGATTGATGCTTTCGATCTACGTCCAGCGCGGCACGCTCCTGGAGCGGGTTTCGGTCGAGCCGGGCGATGAGCCGCCCGCTGCGCCGGTCTGGATCGATCTGCTCAATCCCACCGTCCAGGAAGACAAGCTGGTCGAACAGATTCTCGGCATCGCGGTGCCGACCGCCGAAGAAATGCAGGAGATCGAGGTCTCCAGCCGGCTCTATGTCGAGAACGGCGCGCGCTTCATGACCGCCACGTTGATGTGCCAGTCGGACTCAGCGACGCCGAAGACCACGCCGGTCACGTTCATCCTGGCGAAACATTGCCTTTGCACCGTGCGCTACGACTCGCCGCGGCCCTTCGCTCTGATCGAGCATAAGCTCGGCCGCTTTTGCGGTCCCAAGGTGACAGGCGATAGCGTGCTGATGGACCTGCTCGACGCCATCGTCGATCGCTCCGCCGACATTCTCGAACGCGTCGCCGCCGAGGTCGATCAGGTGTCGCGAACGATCTTTGAGCCCGAGGACGATGCAGGGCCGCCGTCCTACAAGGACGTGCTCAAGACTTTGGGGCGCAAGGGCGACCTGTCATCCAAGGTGCGCGAATGCCTGGTGTCGGTCGGCCGGCTGTTGTCGTTCCTCGCCAACGAAGCCGAGTCGATGAAGTGGCCGAAGGATAACAAACTTCAGCTTACCTCGATGCAGCGCGACGTCATCTCGCTGTCCGACCACGCTACTTATCTCGCCGGCAAGATCACCTTCCTGCTCGACGCGCTGCTCGGCATCGTCTCGATCCAGCAGAACGACATCATCAAGATTTTCTCGATCGCCGCGGTCATCTTCATGCCGCCGACTTTGGTCGCCTCGATCTACGGCATGAACTTCAAACACATGCCCGAACTCGACTGGTTCGCCGGCTATCCGATCGCGCTGGCGATCATGCTCTGCGCCGCCATCGGGCCGATCCTCTTCTTCAAATGGAAGAAGTGGCTGTAACGTCCCCGTTACAAGCCGTAGCCTGTGGAACTCTCCGCATCCCCCTGCGTTTGTTGCCTGAAAGCTGGCGAAGCCGCTGGAGGGAAACCATGGGCCGACCGCGCATCATTATCACCTGTCCCGATACCGGCATCGCGGTGATCAGCCGCATTGCCTACGAAGACATGATCAATCCGCTCAAGGCGCCGATGGATTTCAAGTGCCCGTGCGGTGAGACGCACAAGCTACAGTTCGCCGGCCTGCATGGTCGCCGGGACAGCGCTCCCAAACAGGCGCCGCAAGCCTTGTAAGGCAGCCTTGTAAGGTTTGAATCAAATCACGGCGGCCGGCGCTCAGACGTGCTGGCCGCCGTTGATGTGGATTTCGGCGCCGTTCACGTACGAACTGGTGTCGGTGCACAGCACATAGATGATCTTGGCGACTTCGTCCGGCGTGCCGAGCCGCTGCATCGGAATCTGTTCGACGATTTTCTCCGTGCCCGGCGACAGGATTGCGGTGTCGATCTCGCCCGGCGCGATGGCGTTGACGCGGATGCCGAGACGGCCAAAGTCGGACGCCATCTCGCGCGTCAACGAGGCGAGGGCCGCCTTGGATGTCGCATAGGCCGCGCCGGCGAAGGGGTGAACGCGCGAGCCGGCGATCGACGTCACGTTCACGACCGAGCCCTTCACCGCTTTCAATTCGTTGACCAGACCGCGTGCCAGCATGATCGGCGCAAAGAAGTTGACGTTAAAGACCTGCTTCCAGACATCGAGTGTCGTGTCGATCGAGCCGAGGCGCTTGCCGCCATCGGCCTTCGGTGAAATCGCGGCGTTGTTGACCAGAGCGTGCAGCTCATGGCCCTCGAGCCGCCGCTTGATCTCGGCGACCGCTTCGGCGGTGTTGGCTTCGTTGGCGAGATCGACTTGAATGTGATCCTCGGGCCCCATGTCCCAGGGGCAGTTCTCCGGGAACGGATGCCGCGAGCAGGTGATGACCCGCCAGCCGGCGGCGGAAAAGCGCTTCACCGTGGCGTGGCCGATGCCGCGGCTGGCGCCGGTCAGCAAGAGGGTCCGGCGCGGCTGATTGGTCTGTGCGTTGGGCATGGTCATCTCTAGCTCAAACTTTCGCGTTCGTCGCCGCGCAAACGCGTCCGGTCACGGATAAAGCCGCGTCTTGCTCCAGGGCGCGTCGGGCGCCTCGCGCTTGAAGACGATGCGGTCGTGCAGGCGGAACGGCCGGTCGTGCCAGAACTCGATGGACGAGGGGACGATGCGGAAGCCGGACCAGTGCGGCGGCCGCGGCACGGTGCCGAGCGCATATTTGGCGGCGTTGACGGCGACAGCCTTCTCAAAGGCGAGGCGGCTTTCCAGCGGCCGCGACTGCTGCGAGGCCCAGGCGCCGATCTGCGCCTGTTTAGGGCGTGTGGCGAAGTAGGCGTCCGCTTCTTGCGGCGTTACGCGCTCGACTGCGCCGCGCACGCGAACCTGCCGGTTGAGCGACTTCCAGTGGAACACCAGCGCTGCCTTGGCATTGGCCGCGAGCTCGTTGCCCTTCTGGCTTTCGGTGTTCGTGTAGAAGACGAAGCCATCGGCGTCGGCGCCTTTGAGCAGCACCATGCGCGCATTCGGCAGGCCGTCGCTGTCGACGGTGGCGAGCGTCATCGCCGTGGGATCGCGCGGCTCGGATTGTGTCGCTTCGGTGAGCCAGGCGGCGAACAGCCGCATCGGCTCGTCGGCCTCCGTAAAATCACCACTCGTTAACTTTACTGTGTGTTCAATCGAAGTCGTCTCGGACATCGCAAATCCAGTCTTGGGCGAATCTGACCTTGGTGGCGAATCTGACCCTGGTGGAGTGTCTCGTTTGACCGGTCTTCCGACCCGTCAGTTGGTCTGTGAAATGGCCCATCCGGACCGTCGTTCCTTATATAGAGGAACCGTCGGGCCCCGCCTATGGCGCGGGCTGGCCGGTATGTCCGTGTTGCTGGTCGCGCTCGCCGCCGGAGGCTGCAGCCTGTCGGGCCAGTTCGACTCGGTTTTCGGATCTAGTTCCGATGTCACCGGCTCCATCACCCCACCACCGGGTTCCAAGGAAGCCGACGAACTGCCGCCGGCCGCCGATCTCGCTTTCGCTCGCGCCGCCGCCAAGGAAGTGCTGACGCGGGGCGGCAAGGACTCGAGCCAGCCTTGGGAAAATCCGGCGTCCGGTGCGCGCGGGACCGTAACCCCGATCGCGCAGTCCTATGCCAATGGCGATTTGACCTGCCATGATTTCCTCGCCAGCTATGTGAATGGACCCAAGGAAGCCTGGTTGCAGGGCGAAGCCTGCCGGCCCCAAAAGGGCGCCAGGCAAGGCTGGGAAGTCCGCTCGATGAAGCCCTGGAAACGCTCATAAGCCCGGGCGGAGCACCTCGTCTCCGTTGCATCGCGGCAACAGGACCCCCACATTAGTCTCGATTCGACGGCATAATGCCGCCTGATTGGGGTATTTCACGAGAGTTGACGGGAGTTGCCACGGATGCGTGACCCCTACACCGTTCTGGGGGTGTCCAAGACCGCGAGCGAGGCGGAGATCAAATCCGCTTTCCGCAAGCTTGCGAAGAAGCACCATCCCGACGCCAACAAGGATGATGCCAAGGCGGCCTCGCGCTTTGCCGAGTTGAATGCCGCCTATGAGATCGTCGGCGACGACGAGAAGCGCAAGGCGTTCGACCGCGGCGAAATCGACGCCGAGGGCAAGCCGCGCTTCCAGGGTTTCGCCGGACAGCCGGGCGGCGGGTTTCACCCGGGCGCCGGCGGTTTTGGTCAGGGTGGTGGCGGTTTCGAGAGTTTCTCGTTCGGGCCCGATGGCTTCCAGCGCCGCGCGGGTGGTGCCGGTGGCGCTGCGGGTTCGGGCTTCGAGGACCTGCTGCGCGGCATGTTCGGCGGGCGGGCCGCCGGGCCGGGCCGGGGCGGTTTCTCGACCGAGTTCGAGCCGGAAGACTTCGGCTCGCAGGCGACCGGGCAGGATCTTGCCGCTTCGCTGACGATTTCGCTCACCGACGCCGCCAAGGGCGCGACCACGCGCGTCAGTCTGCCGACCGGCAAGGACGTCGAGGTCAAGATTCCCGCGGGCATCGCCAGCGGCCAGCAGATCAGGCTGAAGGGGCAGGGCTATCTGGGCCCGCTCGGTCGCAATGGCGACGCCATCATCACGATCAACATCGCGCCGCATCCGCTGTTCAAGGCCGACGGCGACGACCTGCGCCTCGATCTGCCGATCACGCTCTATGAGGCGGTGCTCGGCGGCAAGGTGCGCGTGCCGACGCTCGATGGCGCCGTCGAACTGGCGATCCCGGCCGGCACCAATGCCGGCCGCACCTTCCGTCTCAAAGGCAAGGGACTGAAGGCCAAAGGCGGCAAGAGCCACGGCGACCTGTTCGCCACCGTGCGCGTCATGCTGCCGGAGACGGTCGATGACGAACTCAAGCGCGCCATCGAGAAACTGCGCGCCGAAAAGCCCTACGATCCGCGGAAGGATCTCGCTTAGTCGTCATGGCCGGACTTGATCCGGCCATCCCGCTTAGGTGGCCCCCTGCGTCCCTAAGCGGGATCACCGGGTCAAGCCCGGTGATGACAGCGTTGTGTGTCGTGCTGCCTCACCCCTTCTTCTCCGCTCCCTTGTCGACCTGGTCGTAGATGTTCTTGGCCACCTTCTCGAGCTTGTCGCGGTCCGACGGTCCGCTCACCACGTAGCCGATGTTGTCGTCCACCCAGGTGACCGCGGCATATTGCTCGCCGGTCTTGAACCGAAGCGCCGTCTCGCCATCGCCCGCCTTGGCGCAATAGACCGTGTAGCGCTCGCCCGCGGCGTTTTCGTACATGTAGAACGCCGCCGCGCTGCCGGTCGGCCCCGGCAGCAGGCGGCCACCGACCAGCTTCAGCCCCAGCGCCGACAGATCGGGAATGCGCAGTTCATAGCCGACGCGCTTCGACAGCCATTGCCGCAAATGCGCGGCCTCCGCGCCTGGCACCTCGACGGGGTGGCGCACTTCCACGACATAGAGCCTGTAGGCATCCAGCGCCTGCGCGGTCATCTGGTCGAAACCCGACGGCGCATGGTCCGGCGCGCCGCGCAGCGTCCAGCCGGCGCCGGCGCCGCCGGCAAAGGCGAGCAACACCACGGCCGCCGCCGCGATCCGGAACGGCCGGCTGCCGCGCCGCGTGGCCAGAATATCGCCGGCAATGATGCGATCGAGTTGCAGCCGTGCGGGCACGGGCTCATCCGCCACCGCGCCATAGCGCGCGCGAATGGCGTCGGCCTGCGCGCGCCAGGCGGCGACGAGCGTCGCCGCGTCCGGATTGGCGGCGAGAAAGGTCGCCACGGCTTCCTGGCGGTCGTCCGGCACGACGCCGTCCACATAGGCGTGCAATTCTTCGTCTGTCACCGGCTTGTCATGGTCCGTCATGATTTTGGCCGTCCTATTTCACGCGGCGGAGCGCCGGGCGCCCGCCCTCGAGGAAAGTTTTGATTTGGCTGCGGGCACGCGCGAGACGCGACATCACAGTGCCGATCGGGACGCCCTGGATTTCCGCGACCTCGCGATAACTCAGGCCTTCGAGCACGACGAGGAGCAGGGCGTGGCGCTGCTCATCGACGAGGGTCGCGAGGGCGCGCTCGATATCGCGGGCGCCTTCGGGCGCGCCCTCGGCGGCGTCGCCATCGTCGATCGGCATCATCGTCGGCCGCCGCGCCAGCGCCCGCAGCCGGTTGCGGTTGAGGTTGGCGAGGATGGTGTACATCCAGACGCGGAGGTCGCCGCCGTGGAACAGATGCTCCGAGCGCAGCGCCCGCACCAGGGTGTCCTGCACCAGATCGTCGGCGAGATCGGCGTCGCGCGTCAGCGCCCGCGCATAGCGGCGCAGCGCCGGGATGGTCGCTTCGATGTCACGGCGGAAGGTGGACACCCGCATGCTCCTGAGAAAGCCGACCCGATTGCCGGGGCACCGTCAACCCGGCCGCCCGGACCGGATGCCGACGGCCGTCCGGGCGGGGCGGCCGAGACGAAAAACCCCGCCGCGTCAGACCTATTCCGTGGTGCAGCGGAAATTCACATTGGCCACGGGGACGAGGGTGGTTTGCTTGATGACCCTCGGACCCTATGCCATACGGGGGCGACCGGCGGTTGCCGGCCCAAACGAGGACGGAAATGGCTGAAGGCTCGGATTTGATGCGCGGCAAGCGCGGCTTGATCATGGGAGTGGCCAATAACCGCTCGATCGCCTGGGGCATCGCGCGCGCCTGCCGCGACCATGGTGCGGATCTCGCCTTCACCTACCAGGGCGATGCGCTCAAGAAGCGCGTCGAACCGCTGGCCGAGGAGGTTGACGGGCTGGTGGTCGGCCACTGCGACGTCACCGACGCGGCCTCGCTCGACGCCGTGTTCGCCCAGGTCGAGCAGGCCTGGGGCTCTCTCGATTTCGTCGTTCACGCCATCGCCTATTCCGACAAGGACCAGCTCGACGGCCGCTACGTCGACACCACGGAAGAAAACTTCACCAAGACCATGCTCATCAGCTGCTACTCGTTCACGGCGATCGCGCAGCGCGCCGAGAAGCTGATGAAGAATGGCGGCTCGATGCTGACGCTGACCTATTACGGCGCCGAGAAGTGGATGCCGCATTACAACGTCATGGGTCTGGCCAAGGCCGCGCTGGAATCCTCGGTGCGCTACATGGCGGCCGATCTCGGCGTGAAGAACATCCGCGTCAACGCCATCTCGGCCGGCCCCATCAAGACTTTGGCCGCCTCCGGCATCGGCGACTTCCGCTACATCCTGAAATGGAACGAATACAACACGCCCATGCGGCGCAACGTGACGCTGGAAGATGTCGGCAAGGCCGGCGTGTTCTTCCTGTCCGACCTGTCGAGCGGTGTCACCGGTGAAATCCAGCACGTCGATGCCGGCTATCATGTCGTCGGCATCAAGCATCCGGATGCGCCGGACTTTCCCGTAAAGTAACCTCACTCTCCGCTCATTCCCGCGCATAGCCGTCCGAAGGACGGCGTTCTTCCAGAACACCTAGGTGCGGGAATCCAGTGCGGGGGTCATTGACGCTGCCAAGACTGGGTCCACGCCTTCGCGGGGACGAGCGGGTAAATGACAAGCTCGAACGTTCGCACTGTCTATTACATCCGCCACGGCGAGACCGACTGGAACGCAGCAGGCCGCCTGCAGGGCCATCGCGACATTCCGCTCAACGACACCGGCCGCGATCAGGCCCGGCATTGCGGGCACGTCCTGCGCGACCTGTTCGCCAAGGACGGCATTGATGCCGCCGCGCTCGACTATGTGTCGAGCCCCTTGTCGCGCGCGACGGAGACCATGCAGCTCGTCCGCGACGGCCTGCAATTGCCACGTGACGACTTTCGCCGCGACGACCAGTTGATCGAACTGTCCTTCGGCGACTGGGAAGGCTCGACCATCGCGCTCCTGCACCAGAACGACGCGGTCCGCATCGCCCAGCGCGAGCACGACAAGTTTCATTTCGTGCCGCCGAACGGCGAGAGCTACCAAATGGTCGAGGCGCGCATGAAGCGCTGGTACGAGGGGCTGGCCGGCGACGCTGTGGTCACCGCCCATGGCGGCACCTGCCGCGGGCTGATGGCCAGCCTTGGCGTTGCCCAGCGGGCGGCCGCGCCGCTCATCGATATCGCCCAGGGCGTGGTCTATGTGTTCAGGGGCAGCGAACTCAGCCGGTATGCCTAGGTTGCCGTCATGGCCGGGCTTGTCCCGGCCATCCACGCCTTGCTAATTGGCCAAGTAAGACGTGAATGCCCGGCACAAGGCCGGGCATGACGGGGAGAGGGCGACGGAAGCGGCAATTTGACCCCCGCCGAGTGCCAAGCTACCTAACCCCTACAACGGCGGTTCTCCCATGTCCTTCAACACCTTCGGCCACCTGTTCCGGTTCACCAGCTTCGGCGAAAGCCACGGGGCGGCGATCGGCTGCGTGGTCGACGGCTGCCCGCCGCGCATCCCGGTCACGGCGGAGGAGATCCAGGTTTTCCTCGACAAGCGCCGGCCCGGCCAGTCGCGCTTCACGACGCAGCGGCAGGAGCCGGACGCGGTGAAGATCCTGTCCGGCGTTTTCACCGACGAGGCGACCGGCCAGCAGGTCACGACCGGCACGCCGATCATGCTGATGATCGAGAATGTCGATCAGCGCTCGAAGGACTATTCCGAGATCAAGGACAAGTATCGTCCGGGCCATGCCGGTTTCACTTACGACGTGAAGTACGGCATCAATGATTATCGCGGCGGCGGCCGCTCGTCGGCGCGCGAAACGGCTGCCCGCGTCGCCGCCGGCGCCATCGCCCGCAAGATCGTGCCGGGGCTGAATGTGCGCGGCGCGTTGGTGCAGATGGGACCGCACAAGATCGACCATGCGCGCTGGGACTGGGCCGAGGTCGACAAGAATCCGTTCTTCTGCCCGGACCCGGTGCAGGCGAAGTTCTTCGAGGAGTATCTCGACGGGGTGCGCAAGTCGGGCTCGTCCATCGGCGCGGTGATCGAGATCGTCGCCGAAGGCGTGCCGGCGGGTCTCGGCGCGCCGATCTACGCCAAGCTCGACGGCGACATCGCCGGCGCGCTGATGGGCATCAACGCCGTGAAGGGCGTCGAGATCGGCGATGGCTTTGCCGCCGCCGAACTGTCCGGCGAGGACAATGCCGACGAGATGCGGATGGGCAATGACGGCAAGCCGCTGTTTCTGTCCAACCATGCCGGCGGCGTGCTTGGCGGCATTTCGACCGGGCAGGCGATCGTGGCGCGTTTCGCGGTCAAGCCGACCTCGTCGATCCTGACGCCGCGCAAGACCGTGGATCGCTATGGCACCAACACCGAGCTGTTCACCAAGGGCCGCCACGACCCGTGCGTCGGCATCCGCGCTGTGCCCATCGGCGAAGCCATGGTGGCATGCGTCATCGCCGATCACTATCTGATGCATCGCGGCCAGGTCGGCGAGAGCCTGCCGTGGCCGTTTGAGAAGAAGTAGCCGGCGCGCGGCGCCTGAGGACAAGCGAAGTGTCAAACACCCACGCCAAAGTCGAAGCGGCGATCAAGGCATTCGCCAAGGGCGAGCTCGTCGTCGTCACCGATGACGACGACCGCGAGAACGAGGGCGATCTGTTCGTCGCCGCCTCGCTGTGCACGCCGGAGAAGATGGCCTTCATCATCCGCCACACCTCCGGCATCGTCTGCGCCACCATCACCGCCGCCGACGCGCAGCGCCTGCACCTCGACCCGATGGTCGCCAAGAACGACGCGCCGCTCGGCACCGCCTTCACTGTCACCATCGATCTCAAGCACGGCACGACCACCGGCATCTCGGCCGAGGAGCGCACCAACACCGTGCGCGCGCTCGCCAACGACAATATTGGCGCGGCCGATTTCGTGCGCCCCGGCCATGTGTTTCCGCTGGTCGCGCGCGAGGGCGGCGTGCTGATGCGCACCGGCCATACCGAGGCGTGCACCGATCTGTGCAAGCTCGCCGGCCTGCCGCCGGTCGGCGTGCTGTCCGAACTGATGAACGATGACGGCACCGTGATGCGCGGGCCGCAGGTCGCGGCCTTCGCCGAGAAGCACAAGCTGATCCAGATTTCGGTCGCCGATCTCATCGCCTATCGCCAGGCGCGCGAGAAGCTGGTGACGCGCGTCGGCGAGTTCGCGCTCGACTCCGAAATCGGTCCGCTCAAGGGCTATGCCTTCGTCACGCCGTTCGACGAGGTGCACCACATGGCCTTCGTCTATGGCGATATTGGCGACGGCAAGGACGTGCCGGCGCGCCTGCACCGTGCCGACGTCATCGGCGACGTGTTCGGCGGCGGCAAGGCGATCCACGCTTCGCTCGCGCGCTTCAAGGCGGCCGGCCGCGGCGTCATCGTCTATCTGCGCGATGGCACCGCCGGCGTGCCGGTTGCCGCTATCCCGAAAGGCGAAGCCAGCGCCACCGAAACCGCCCGCTCGCAGCAGTGGCGCGATGTCGGCGTTGGCGCCCAGATCCTCAAGGACCTCGGCATTTCCTCGATCCGGCTGATGACCTCGAGCCAGCGCACCTATGTCGGTTTGGGCGGTTTCGGCATCGAAATAGCGGGAACCGATATATTGGAATGCTGAGGGGCATTCCCTGATCGGCCTTTTTTCCGGCCGGTAGCCGTGCCAGCATGATTCCCCTGTGCATCGACGCAGGAGGGCGGCATGAGGCGGTCTCGTCTTTTCGGCGCTGTCGGGGGCGGCTTATGCGCCGCCCTGTGCGCGGCTTATGCGCTGGTGGCTTATGCCGCGCCGCATGCGCGTCTTGCGGACCTCAAACCCAGCGCCATCCCGGTTGACGTCGAACTCGTTCTTGCCGTCGATATTTCCTATTCCATGGACCCGGACGAACAGGCGCTGCAGCGCGAGGGCTACATCCAGGCGCTGACCTCGCGCGAATTCCTCACCGCCATCCGCGAGGGTGGCCACGGCAAGATCGCCGTCACGTATTTCGAATGGGCCGGCCCCGCGACCCAGAAGGTCGTCATGCCGTGGCGTGTCATCGACGGGCCGGAAGCGGCCGATGCCGTGGCGGCGGAGATCGCGCGGGCGCCGACGAGCCGCGCCTCGCGCACCTCGATTTCGAGCGCACTCAAATTCGCGCGCACTTTGTTCGACGACAGCGGCTATCGCGGCGTGCGCCGGGTGATCGATGTCTCGGGCGACGGCGCCAATAACTCCGGGCCGCTCGTGGCTCCGGTGCGCGACGAGATCGTCAAGGAGGGCATCACCATCAACGGCCTGCCGATCCTGCTCAAGCGCCTGAACTACGCGACCATGGATATCGAAGACCTCGATGTTTATTACGAGGATTGCGTCACCGGCGGCCCCGGCGCCTTCGTCATTCCGATCCGCGAGCGAGAGAAGTTCGTCGAGGCGACGCGGCAGAAGCTGCTGCTCGAGATCGCCGGCCTGCAGCCGGAGCCGAAGGTGATCCCCGCCAGCGCCGACAAGCCCCGTATTTCATGCACCATCGGCGAAAAGATCTGGCGCGAGCGCTGGGGCGACGGGATGGATTTTCGGTGAGCTTCCCTCTCCCCGCGAAGCGGGGAGAGGTAAAGAAAAGTCACCTCTCGAACCGCCCCACCACCTCCACATGATGCGAGTAACGAAACTGATCGACCGGCGTAACGCCGGTGAGCTTGTAGCCGCCGGCCATGAGAATGCGGGCGTCGCGGGCGAAGGTCGTGGCATCGCACGACACTGCGATCACCAGCGGCACCTTGCTTGAGGCGATCTCCTGCGCCTGACGTTCGGCGCCCTGACGCGGCGGATCGAACACCACGGCGTCGAAACCCTTGAACTCCATTGCCACCATCGGATTGCGGAACAGGTCGCGCGTGCGCGCTTCGACCGGCTTGAGCCCCGGCGCGCTCTTGATGCCGCGCTCCAGCGCCTTGATGGCGCCGGCTTCGCTGTCGGCCGCCAGCACGCGCGCCGTCTCGCCGACCCGCAAGGCAAAGGTGCCGATGCCGCTGAACAGATCGGCGACTCGCTTTGCCTTGCCGATGTGTTTGATGACGAGCGCCGCCAGCGCCGCTTCGCCCTCAGCGGTGGCTTGCAGGAAAGCGCCGGGCGGCAGCGGCACCGTGGCGCGGCCGATCTTCAGCGTCGGTTCGACACGCTGCAGCACCAGTTCGCCATGGCGCGTGATGCGCGCGAGTCCGAATTTGTCGGCGAGCTTGGCGAGGTCGGTGAGCCGTCCGGTTGAGAGCGGCCCGGAGCCGCGCACATCGACATCGAGGCCGCGGTCGCTGGCCGTGACGTGAATATCGAGCGGCTTGTTGGTCGGCTTGAGCACCTCGGCGATGGCCCAGGACACCGGAATGGTGCCGGCAAGGCTGTCGCTGAGAATGGGGCATTCGTCGATGGCGACGATGTGATGGGCGCGCGGCGCGGTAAAGCCGACTTCGAGCAGATCGCCGTTGCCCCGGCGCGCATGCAGCACGGCGCGGCGGCGGCCCTTGCCATGCGCATCGACGATCGGATCGACCGGGCAGACGATGCCGGCCAGCGCCAGCGCCTCGGCGACGAGCCCGCGCTTCCAGAGGAGATATTCGGCATGCGACCAGTGCTGCATGGCGCAGCCGCCGCAGACGCCGAAATGCTTGCAGATCGGCGGGATCCGCTCGTGGCTGGCCTTGTCCACGCGCAGCAGGCGGCGCCGGTCGGGATGGCCGGGGACGGCCTCGACCGTCACCGTCTCGCCAGGCAGCGTATAGGGCACGAACACGGCGGCGGCGGCGGCGGCGACGCCGCCGTCAACAACACCGTCAACAACACCGTCGCCGCGGTGCCCCATGCGGGCAATGGTGAGATGCTCGGTCATCAGCAGGACTTAACCTGCTTATCACTCCCCCGAAAGGGGGAGATCACCCGTGAGCATGGCCGGGCGCGTCCGGCATGTAGCCCGAAGCCGTGAGCGCGTTGAAACGCCAGACCAGCAGCACCGCATACAGTGCGAGGCCGACGGTAAATCCGATCCAGACGCCAACCGCGCCAAGGCCGGCAGGGAAGGCGAACGTGTAGGAGGTGCCGAAGCCCACGATCCAGAAGCTCAGGCAAGCGAACAGCAACGGCACGCGGGTGTCATTGAGGCCGCGCAGCGCGCCAGCGGCGATGGTCTGCACGCCGTCGGCGATGAAGAAGGTCGCGCCGGATGCGAGCAGCGTCGCGGCGAGGGCCAAAGTGGCGTCGGCATCGGCGCGGCCGCCGTCGAGGAAGGCGAGTGGCAGGAGGTGACGCGTCAGCAGGATCAGCACCACCATCGTCGCCATGAAGGCGGCGCCGAGCGCGATCGCGGCAAAACCGGCGCGGCGTGTTTCGACTGGGTCGCGCCTGCCGACGGCATGGCCGACGCGCACGGTCGCGGCCATAGAGATGCCGAACGGCGCCATGAACAGGATGGAGGCGACCTGCAGCGCAATCTGATGCGCGGCCAGCGCCACGGTGCTGATCCACCCCATGAGAATAGCCGCGCCGCCGAACAGCCCGTATTCGAGGAGAAATGCGCCGGCGATCGGACCGCCGATGACAAACAATTGGCCAGTCAGCGGCCAGTCCATGCGCCAGAAATGACCGAGCACCTGATACTTCTTGAACGGCCGCTGCGTGTAGGCGACCCAGAGGGCGGCGGCGCACATCATGATGTTGACGGCGGTGGTGGCGACGCCGGCGCCGAGCATTTCAAGGCGCGGCAGGCCGAATTCGCCGTAAATCAGGGCATAGGCCAGCAACAGATTGGCGGGAACGGCGGCGACGGTGATCCACAGCGCGGGTTCCGGCCGGTTCACCGCGCTCATGAAGCCGCGCAGGGCGATAAACCACCAGCCGGGAATCAGACACCAGCACAGGCCCATCAGATACTGTCCGGCGAGCCGGGCGGCCTCGGGGTCCTGGCCGAGCGCCAGCAGGAAATGCTCGCCGAACAGCATCGCCACCGTCATCGGCGCGCCGACCATCACCGCCGCCCACAGGCCGACGCGCAAGCTGCGGCGCACCATGCGCGGTTCGCGCCCGCCATAGGCCTGCGCCGCCAGCGGCGACACCGCCGACATCAGACCCATGCCGAACACGAAACCGACGAACAGGATGAGATGCGCCAGCGCCGCGCCGGCGATCGCCACGTCGCCGAGGCGGCCGATCAGAATGAGGTCGCTGGTCATCATCGCCACCTGGCCGAGTTGCGTCAGAGCGATCGGCAAGGCGAGCTTCACCGTGGCGCGCAATTCGATGCGCCATGGCAAGGCCCCCGCCGGCGTCGCCGTGCCGGTGGCGTAGTTTGTATGTCCTGTCGTCATGGCGCGCACCCTAGTATGCGGTGTGGCGCAATAAAGGCTGCGTAAAGCCGCAGGCCGATTTGGCCATGTTGCGTGGCGGTAAGGTCACAGACCGATGACGCAAAGCGATGACAGTTATCGGCGATGTTTATGAAAACACCGCGCCGATGAGATATTCGACATTGCCGTCGCCGCCTTCGATGGGCGAGGGGATGATGCCGGAAACATGCCCCTCGGTCATGAATCCAAACGCCGCGATGTCGTCGCAAACCTGCCGGCGCACGGCCTCGTCGCGGACGATGCCTTTCTTGAGGTGTTCGCGGCCGGCCTCGAATTGCGGCTTGATCAGCGCGATCAGCTGCGCGGGCCGGGCGGCGAGCGCGAGCGCCGCCGGCAGCACCTGCTTCAGCGAGATGAAACTGACGTCGATGACGACCAGGTCGGGTTTCGGATCGAGCCTCGCGGCATCCAGCGTGCGGATGTCGGTTTGCTCCAGCGAGGTGATGCGCGGATCGCCGCGCAGGCTCTGATGCAGTTGCGCGGTGCCGACATCGACGGCGGTGACATGCGCCGCGCCACGCTCGAGCAGCACTTGCGTGAAGCCGCCGGTCGAGGCGCCGATATCGAGACAGACGCGGCCCTTCGGATCGATCTTGAAGTGATCGAGCGCGGCGATGAGCTTGAGCGCGCCGCGCGAGACGTAAGGATGCGCCGGGCTCGCTTCGATCGCCGCGTCGGCGGCGACTTCCTCCGATGCCTTGGCGATGACCTTGCCATTGGCTTTCACCAGCCCCGCCGCGATGGCGTCCTGCGCGCGGGCGCGGCTGTCGAACAGCCCGCGCGTCACGAGCAGGCGATCGATGCGGGTGCGGGGAGGGCTGGTCATTCAAATTCTGCCGTCATGCCCCGCGAAAGCGGGGCATCCAGTAAACACGGAATCGTTTGGACAATCGGCATCAGCGATTACTGGATCATCCGCTTTCGCGGATGATGACACGGAGTGCTACGCCAGCTTCACCGTTTCCGACGCGGCGTCCTTGCCGAGCGCCTCGAACACCCTGGTGACGATGCCTTTGGCGTCGAGGCCGGCGAGCGCATACATCGCCGCCGGCGTGTCCTGATCGATGAAGATGTCCGGCAGCACCATGGCGCGGAATTTCAGGCCGCCGTCGAAGGCGCCGTGATCGGCCAAGGCCTGCATGACGAAGGAGCCGAAGCCGCCGACCGAGCCTTCCTCGATGGTCACCAGCACTTCGTGCTCGCGGGCGAGCCGCAAGGTGAGATCGAGATCGAGAGGCTTGGCGAAGCGCGCATCGGCGACGGTGGTCGAGAGCCCGAGCGCGGCGAGTTCGTCGGCGGCCTTGAGGGCTTCGCCAAGGCGCGTGCCGTAGGAGAGCAGGGCGACCTTGTGGCCCTCGCGGACAATGCGGCCCTTGCCGATTTCGAGCGGCACGCCCTGCGCCGGAATGATCGCGCCGGTGCCTTCGCCGCGCGGATAGCGCACGGCCGACGGGCGATCGTCGATGGCGGCGCAGGTCGCGACCATGTTGGTGAGTTCGGCTTCGTCCGAAGCCGCCATCAGCACCATATGCGGCAGGCAGCCGAGATAGGCGGTGTCGAAGGCGCCGGCATGGGTCGGGCCGTCGGCGCCGACGAGGCCGGCGCGGTCGATGGCGAAGCGCACCGGCAGCTTCTGGATGGCGACGTCGTGCACCACCTGATCGTAGGCGCGCTGCAGGAAGGTCGAATAGATGGCGCAGAACGGCTTGAAGCCCTCGGTGGCGAGGCCGGCCGCGAAAGTCACGGCATGCTGCTCGGCAATGCCGACGTCGAAAGTGCGCGCCGGGAATTCCTGCTGGAACAGGTCGAGCCCGGTGCCGGACGGCATCGCCGCGGTGATGGCGACGATCTTGTCGTCCTTGCGCGCCTCTTTCATCAGCGCGTCGGCGAACACGCGCGTGTACTGCGGCGCGCCGCCCTTGGATTTCGCCTGCGCGCCGGTGGCGACGTCGAACTTGACGACGCCATGATACTTGTCGGCGGAGTCCTCCGCCGGGCCGTAGCCCTTGCCCTTCTGCGTCACGACATGGACGAGGATCGGGCCGATCTCGGCATCGCGCACATTGCGCAGGATCGGCAGCAGGTGATCGAGGTTATGGCCGTCGATCGGGCCGACATAATAGAAGCCCAGCTCCTCGAACAAGGTGCCGCCCATGACATAGCCGCGGGCATGCTCGACGGCGCGGGTGATGGCGCGGTCCCACGACTTCGGCAGATGCTTGGTGAGCTGCTTGCCGACATCGCGCAGCTTCAAGTAAGTCGCGCCGGAGCCGAGCCGCGCCAGATAGGCCGACATGGCGCCGACCGGCGGCGCGATCGACATGTCGTTGTCGTTGAGGATGACGATCAGGCGCTCGTTGCGCGCGCCGGCGTTGTTCATGGCCTCATAGGCCATGCCCGCCGACATCGCGCCGTCGCCGATGACGCAGATGACGTTGTTCTTGTCGCCCTTGAGATCGCGCGCCACCGCCATGCCAAGGCCGGCGGAAATCGAGGTCGAGGAATGCGCGGCGCCGAACGGGTCGTATTCGCTCTCGGCGCGCTTGGTGAAGCCGGACAGGCCGCCGCCCTGGCGCAGTGTGCGAATGCGATCGCGCCGGCCGGTGAGAATCTTGTGCGGATAGGCCTGGTGGCCGACGTCCCAGATCAGCCGGTCGGCCGGGGTGTCGAACACGGCGTGGATCGCGACCGTGAGTTCGACCACGCCGAGCCCGGCGCCGAGATGGCCGCCGGTCCGGGCCACGGCGTCGATCGTGTCCGTGCGCAACTCATCGGCGAGCTGCTTGAGCTGTTCGGCCGAGAAATTGCGCAGGTCGGCCGGGATATGGACGCGGTCGAGCAGCGGGGTCTTTGTCGGCGAGGTATTGGACGGCTCAGACAAAACGGACTCCGGTCGAAAACCGGCGGGCCATCGGGGCTCAAGGCCGGTGGGGGTGGCTTACACCACTTTGACCGGACGGGGCAATTCGCCGTGAGCGTGCTGCGGGGCCGGGGCGGTCCCGGGGCTAATCGACGTCGAGTGGGGCGGTTCCGGCCGGCTTGCCGGAGGCGTCGAGGGTGATTTTCTCGACCCGGGCCTCGGCCTGCTTGAGCAGTTCCTCGCAGCGGGCTTTCAGCACCTCGCCGCGCTCGTAAATGGCCACGGATTCCTCGAGCGGAACCTTGCCTTCCTCCAGCCGCTTCACGATCGTCTCGAGCTCGCCGATGGCTTGCTCGAAGCTGAGTTTCTTGACGTCGGTGTCGGCCATGGCAGGAATCCTTCAGTTTCGGCGGCATCCTAGAGAGTGGGGCCGGCGGGGGATAGTGCAAGCCGGGCGGGTTATGCACACGGGGGCATCCCACTGACCGTGGCCGTAGCCCGGGTGGAGCCAACGGGTCCGCGCGAAGCGCGGCCCGATGACAGGCTCCGCGCAACCCGGGACCGCCGCCCCGGATTTCGCTGCGCTTCATCCGGGCTACAACTCGTCGTAAAACGCTTTCCATGCCCAACCTCACCGACAAAATCATCCTCATCACCGGCGCGGCGGGTGCCGTCGGCTCCGCCATTGCTGCCGGCGTGCGCGAGCAGGGCGGCATCGCCATCGCCACGGACCTTGCCGGCGCCGATCTCGACCTCGACGTCACATCGGAGGCGGACTGGCAGCGCGTCGTGGATGACGTCGCCGCGACGCACGGCCATCTCGACGGCCTCGTCAATGCCGCTGGCATCGTCGCGCTCGGCAGCATCGAGAAGCTCGACTTCGCCACCTGGCGGCGCGTGCTGTCGATCAATCTCGACGGCACCTTTCTCGGCTGCAAAGTCGCGTTCCCGCTGCTCAAGCAACTCGGCGGCTCGATCGTCAATCTGTCGTCGGTGTCGGGACTGGTCGGCGGGCACAATCTCGCCGCCTACAATGCGTCGAAGGGCGGCGTGTCGCTGCTGACCAAATCCGTGGCGCTGCTCGGGGCGCGCAACAAGCCGGCGATCCGCTGTAACGCCGTGTGCCCGTCTTTCCTCGAAGGCCCGATGGTCGATGACATCGCCAAGAGTGCGCGCGATCCCGCAGGCGCGATGGAGAAGATGAGCGCGGAGATTCCGATTGGGCGCATGGGCAAGCCGGGCGAGGTCGCTTCGCTGTGTCTTTATCTGCTGTCGGACGAGGCGGCGTTCATCACCGGCGCGGATTTGCCGATCGATGGCGGGCTGACGGCGCGGTAGCTTGTAGCAATCTGTAGCCCGGATGAGCGCAGCGAAATCCGGGACAGCCGTCCCCGCATTCCGCTGAGCCTGTCATCGGGCCGCGCTTCGCGCGGACCCGTTGGCTCCATGCGGGCTACAAGGAGGCGACCCTTACCCCCGCATCAGCGCGGTGACATGCGCGGCGACCGAGCGCGACAGGCCCTGCAAATCGTAGCCGCCTTCCAGCAATGACACGACGCGGCCCTTGGCGGTCTCGTCGGCGACTTCCATGAGCTTCTTCGTCACCCAGGCGTAATCAGCCTCGACCAGATTGAGATTGGCGAGCGGATCGCGCGTATGCGCGTCGAAGCCGGCCGAGATGATGATGAGATCGGGCGCGAAGCGGCGCAGCCGCGGCAGGATCACGGTCTCCATCGCCTCGCGGAACTGATCGCCGCCATCTCCGGCGCGCAGCGGCGCATTGACGATGGTGTCGAATGCGCCGCGCTCGCCGATGGCGCCGGTGCCGGGATAAAGCGGCATCTCATGCGTCGAGGAATAAAGCACGGTCTTGTCGGCCCAGAAGATGTCCTGCGAGCCGTTGCCGTGATGCACGTCGAAATCGACAATGGCGGCGCGCTCGATGCCGTGTTTCTGTTGCGCGTAGCGCGCCGCGACGGCGGCGTTGTTGAAGAAGCAGAAGCCCATCGGCTTGGCCGTTTCGGCATGATGGCCGGGCGGTCGCGTGGCGACGAAGGCGTTAGCGACCCGGCCGGTCATCACTTCGTCCACCGCCATCACCGCGCCGCCGACGCAGCGCAAGGCCGCCTCGAACGAGCCAGGCGACATCGAGGTGTCGGAATCGATGCGCACCATGCCTTCGGAGGGCGAGGCCTCGCGGATCGCCTCGAAATATTCGAGCGGGTGGGCGAGGCTGACGATATCGCCGTCGGCCATCGGCGCCTGCTCGCGCGCCAGATCCTGGAACTGCTCGGCGGCCAGCGCCTCCTCGACCGCGCGCATGCGCTCCGGCCGCTCGGGGTGGCCTTGCGGCACGATGTGATCGACACAGGCGGGATGGGAGATGAGGAGCGTGGTCATGGTGGTGTTTTAACGCCGTTCTTTCCGACTGTCATCGCCCGCGAAAGCGGGCGATCCAGTACACTACGGCTTATCGAGCGTTTGTAGCCCGGGTGGAGCCAACGGGTCCGCGCAAAGCGCGGCCCGATGACAGGCTCCGCGTAACCCGGGATTGCCGCACCCCGGATTTCGCTGCGCTCATCCGGGCTACAAGCGATCGCGCGCGCCACTATTTCATCGCCTTCAAACTCACCCCCACCGGCGGCGGCATTGTGTCCGGCACGAAGAAATCCACCTGCAAAGGCTGGCTTGGATTGACCCGGTATCGATCGAAGTCGGCCACGCCTTCGCCGGCGAGGAAGGTATCGTCGATGAGGAAATTGCCGGTGAAGGTCTTCGGCTTCTGGAAGATGCGCCAGGCCGCCTCGGCGAGAATGTCCGGCGTGCGCGACATATTAATGAGCGCGTCGCCGCCGAGCAGGTTCTTCACCGCGGCGGTGGCGATGGTGGTGCGCGGCCACAGCGCGTTGACCGCGATCTTGCCATGCTGCTCGCCGGCAAGGCCGAGCACCACGAGGCTCATGCCGAACTTGGCCATCGAATAGGCGGTGTGCGGCGCGAACCATTTCACCGCCATGTCGAGCGGCGGCGACAGCATCAATATGTGCGGGTTCGCGGATTTTTGAAGATGGGGCAGGGCGTATTTCGACACCATGAAGGTGCCGCGCGCATTGATCTGGTGCATCAGGTCGAAGCGCTTCATGTCGGTCTGCGCCACCGGCGTCAGCGAGATGGCGCTGGCATTGTTGACGACAATGTCGAGCCCGCCGAAGTGAGCGGCGGTCTTGTCGAGCGCTTCCTTCACCTGCGCTTCCTCGCGCACATCGACGATCAATGGCAGCGCCTTGCCGCCGGCCTTCTCGATGTCCTCGGCGGCGGTGTAGATCGTGCCTTCGAGTTTGGGATGCGGCTCGGTGGTCTTGGCGGCGATGGCGATGCTCGCGCCGTCGCGCGCGGCGCGCAGCGCGATGGCGAGGCCAATGCCGCGCGACGCGCCGGTGATGAACAGGGTCTTGCCCTTGAGCGACATGCGTACCCCTCCCGCTTTTTTGTTTTAGTTAAGCCAGCGCCGCTTCCGCGTTGGTAATGCTCTGCGCGCCTTCGGTGACACTGCGCTCCAGCCCGCCGGACGTCACCGCGATGTTCTCGGCGAAGAACCGCGCCAGCGCCGTGCGCGATGCCGCATCGTCGTTCTCGCGCAGCGCGATCAGCGCCTGCTCGGCGAGCATGACGCCGCCGGCGGCGTTGCCGAATAGCCGCAGATACGGTGTCGCGCCGGCAAGCGCTTCCGGTGAGTTCTTCTGCTTGAGCAGCCACTGCGTCGCGCGCTCCAGCGCATCGACGCTTTCGGTCAGCCGCGCGGCGGTGTCGCCGAAGGCCGGCCCGTTGCTCGCCTTCACGGCGGCGATGGTCTTGCGCAGGCCGTCGATATAGGCGGCAACGGTGTTGCCGCCATCGAGCGGCACCTTGCGGGTGACGAGGTCGATGGCCTGGATGCCGTTGGTGCCTTCGTAGATCGCGGCGATGCGCGCGTCGCGATAATGCTGCGCGGCGCCGGTCTCCTCGATGAAGCCCATGCCGCCATGCACCTGCACGCCGAGCGAGGCGACCTCGATGCCGATGTCGGTCGAGAACGCCTTGGCGACCGGGGTCAGTAGCGAGGCGAGTTCATGCGCCTTCTGCCGCGCGGCGTCGTCCTTGGCGCGGATCGAGCGATCGAGCGCGACGCCGGTGGCGTAAGAGATGGCGCGCGCCGCGCCGGTGAGGCCGCGCATGGTCAGCAGCATGCGCTTGACGTCCGGGTAGTCGATGATCGCCTTGCCCATCTGCTTGCGCTCGCGCGCATAGGCCCAGGCCTGCTGCAGCGCGCGGTCGGCGATGGCGACGCCCTGCAGCGCGACGGCGAGGCGCGCGCGGTTCATCATGGTGAACATGCAGAGCATGCCCTTGTGCTCTTGCCCAATCAGCCAGCCGACGGCGCCGCCCTTGTCGCCATAGACCATGGTGCAGGTCGGCGAGGCGTGAATGCCCATCTTGTGCTCGATCGAATGCGCGCGCACGTCGTTGCGCGATCCGTCCGGCATGAACTTCGGCACGAGGAACAGCGAGATACCCTTGGTGCCGGCCGGCGCGTCCGGTAGGCGGGCGAGCACGAAGTGGATGATGTTGTCGGTGAGGTCGTGCTCGCCGTAGGTGATGAAGATCTTGGAGCCGGTGATCCTGTAGCTGCCGTCGGGCGCGCGCTCGGCCTTGGTGCGCAGGGCGCCGACATCGGAGCCCGCCTGCGGCTCGGTGAGCTGCATGGTGCCCATCCATTCGCCGCTGATCAGCTTTTCGAGATATTGCTGCTTGAGCGTGTCGCTGCCATAGGCGTGCAGCGCGTCGACCGCGGCCATGGTCAGCACCGGGCCGATGCCGAAGGCCATCGAGGCGGCGTTCCACATCTCGATGCAGGCGGCGTTGACGGCGTGCGGCAGTTCCTGGCCGCCGAAGTCGGCAGGCGAGGCGAGGCCGTTCCAGCCGGCGGCGGCCCAGGAGGTATAAGCCTGCTTCCAGCCGGGCGGGGTGGTGACGGCGCCGTCCTTGAAGGGGGTGCCGAATTTGTCGCCGACCGCGTTGAGCGGGGCGATGACGTCGGAGGCGAACTTGCCGGCTTCGTCCAGAACGGTGTCCACCGTGGCCTCGTCGAGGTCGCCGTAAAGGCCCTCCTGGAGGGCGGCTTTGAGGCCGGCGGCGTGCTTGAGGGCAAAAGCGATGTCGGCAACGGGGGCGCGATATGTCATGGCGGCAATCTAGCCGGGCCTGCGGGCGCGTCCAAGCGGGCTGGAGAATCCTTCAACATCAAGGACCTAGACATTGTTGCGGACGGCGTTCGCCGCCGCTATGGTCCGCGCGCATCAAGGCCGCCTCAAGCGGCCTTGGCAATCGGTTTGGGGCGTAGCCAAGCGGTAAGGCAGCGGATTTTGATTCCGCCATTCGGAGGTTCGATCCCTCCCGCCCCAGCCAGGTTTTTACCAATTAAATCAGGCGTTTTTTGACTTGGCGGGTTTTTTCATTCCGAATGAGGTCCGATGTCTCATTCCGAATAGATTTCCCCGTTTCGTTCTGGGCTGCCTCGGCCGCGACCAGCGCCGCTTTGTGAGCGAAACGCTTGCGCGTCGCGGACAGCATCCGCTTCGCGGTGCGTTTCGCGTAGCGCCCGTAGGATTGCTGCGTCTTGTGCGTGCTAAGCGCGCGGCCTTGGCCGTCCGTGAGTTCGGCGTCCTCCAGTTCGGTCATGCCACCATGCCGGCAAGCGTCCAGGGTGAAGTGCGCCGGCAATCCCAACTTGGCGCGCATCCGCTGAACGGTGTGCTGCATTGTCACGAATGATTAAGGCGCGGCGGCCGCCTCTGACACTTGGCGGAGGATCATGGCGACCCCCAGACGCGGCAACGCGGCGAGCACTTCTTCGTCTTTATGCGCGCTACATCTAACAATGTGGCGCCAACTGACTGCGGACCACAGGATGACCACAGAAACCCCGTGAACGGATGCGAACAAGCGTGGTCGAACGCGACGAAAAACGTCAGATTGCACCGAGTTTTCCGGGTAGCCCGCACCGCTCATAACGGCCCGCTTGCAGGTTATCCCATGCCCATGCTCTAAGCCTCCGAGCGCTTATCACGAAGGCAGTTGGAGAGTTCAGAGCACCTCTCAATTCATGAGAAAATGCCGATTTCTTAACGAGTTTTCGCAGTGAATGTTGGGTTCGCGCAGACAATCCGCGCCGCCAGCGACGATATTTTGCCCGGGACAAGATATAGAACGCCATCACTATCGGTTGATGCGTAAGAGATTAGTCCATTCTAATTGACGCAAGTGATCGTGGCCTTCTATTAAGGAAATCCGCTCGGGCGCCGCCTTCGAGCCAAGCGCTCGGAGCTAGCTCCAGTATGCGGTGGCGGTCATGCAGAGAGTGCCGTTCGCCTTCGCAGTCCACAGCTCCAATGTCTCGCCCGCCTCGGAAGCGTGAAGGGCGAAATTATCGTCGTCGAACAGTGGCGACATCCCGCGGAATTCGAAACGCGTCGGCGGCATGCTGCGCAGCTCCGTGGCGTAGTCGCAAAGCATCGCGGCTTGCATCGGCCCGTGCACGACCAGTCCCGGGTAGCCTTCGACCTCGGTTACGTAGCGGCGGTCGTAATGAATGCGATGGCCGTTGAAGGTCAGTGCTGAGTAACGGAACAGCAGCGGCGGCTCGGCGCGCATCGGCCGTTGATGCCGGCCTTGTGCGGCGGCGGGTGGCGCCTTGCCAGTGCCGCCGAGGGCATCAAGGCCGCGATAGACGATATCCTGACGCTCGTCGATAAGGCGCGCGCCATCGGCTTCCACGGTGTGTTCGACGGTGACGAAACAAAGCGTGCCGGTGCGGCCTTCCTTGGCGGCGACGTCAGCGATGCGCGACGTGCGTCGAACCCTGTCGCCGACCCGGAGATCGCCGTGAAAGGTGAGGGCGCCGCCGGCCCACATGCGCCGCGGCAGAGGCACTGGCGGCAGGAAGCCGCCGCGCGCCGGGTGGCCGTCGGGCCCCAGCTTCGCCGTCGGCGCCGCCGGCTGTGTGAGACAAAAGTGAATGAGGCGCGGCACCGCGTCGCCGACAGCCGGCGTCTCGCCGGGATAATCGAACATCGCATGATATTTGCGGGCCAGATCGGCGCTGACGATGTCCTCGGCGATCTCCTCGCGCCCGATCCAGGTGCGCAGATAAGCGATATCGAGCGCGGCGTTGTCTTGACCGGTCATCAGTAGGACCTCGGCATGCCGAGGACATGCTCGGCGAGAAAGCTCAGGATCAGGTTGGTCGAGATCGGCGCCACTTGATAGAGCCGGGTCTCGCGGAACTTGCGCTCGACGTCGTATTCCTCGGCGAAGCCGAAGCCGCCGTGGGTTTGCACGCAGGCGTTCGCCGCCTCGAACGATGCGTCGGCTGCCAGCATCTTTGCCATATTGGCTTCGGCGCCGGGATTGTCGCCGGCTTCGTAGAGCCGGATCGCCTCGCGCACCATCAATTCGGCCGCGCGCATATTGGCGTAGGCTTTCGCGATGGGAAACTGAATGCCCTGGTTCTGCCCGATCGGCCGGCCGAATACATGACGCTCCTTGGCGTAGGCGGAGGCCTTGTCGATGAACCACTTGGCGTCGCCGACGCATTCCGAGGCAATGAGAATGCGCTCGGCGTTCATTCCGGAAAGAATGTAACGGAAACCCTTGCCTTCTTCACCGACGAGGTTCTCCACCGGCACCTTGACGTTATCGAAGAACACCTCCGTCGTGGCATGGTTCATCATGGTCCGGATCGGGCGAATGGTCAGTCCGGCTTGGATCGCTTCGCGCATATCGAGCAACAGGACGGAGAGACCGTCGGTTCTCTTACTGACCTGATCGCGCGGCGTGGTGCGCGCGAGAAGCAGCATCAGGTCCGACTGCGCGGCGCGGCTGGTCCAGATCTTTTGCCCGTTTATGATGTAATGGTCGCCTTCACGTCGCGCCGTGGTGCGGAGCGCCGTTGTGTCGGTGCCGCTGGTCGGCTCGGTTACACCGAACGCCTGCAGTCGCAGTTCGCCGGAAGCGATCTTCGGAAGGTAGCGCTGCTTCTGTTCGGCATTTCCGTGCCGCAACACAGTACCCATGACATACATCTGCGCGTGGCATGCTGCGCCGTTGCAACCCTGACGCTGGATTTCCTCCATGATCACCGCGGCCGCCGAGAGCGGCAATCCGGCGCCGCCATATTCCTCGGGAATAAGCGCGGCCAGGAAACCACTCTCGGTCAACGCCTTCACGAACTCCTGCGGATAGGCCATTTCGCGATCGAGTTTGCGCCAGTACTCGCCGGGAAAGTCGGCGCACAGTTTGGCTACGGCATCGCGGATATCGGCATGATCGGCGTAGGTTTGCATCGGGTCCTCGGAACTGGTCTGCGAAGCGCCGGAACGCCGACGCTGAACGATCAGTAGTGCATTCTCGCTTTGGGAGTCCACCGGTCGAACTTCGGACGTGGTGAGCACGGATCAAGAAGCGCGAAAGTTTTCGGCAACGGAGCGTGGAATAAGGCTACCATCACGGCATGATCCGGCACGACCTGCAGACGCTTCGAATCTTCCTCGCTGCTTGCGAACTTCGCAGCATCAGCAAGGCTGCCGAGAGCCTCAATATCGCGGTGTCCGCCGCGAGCCGCCGATTGAGCCTCCTCGAGCAGGAGGCCAAGGTGCCTCTGGTCGTTCGCCGCTCGCATGGTATCGAACCGACAGCGGCCGGCATCACCATGATGAACTACGCGCGCGATGTCTTGCGTCTCGGCGACAAGGTGCGCACCAGTCTCGACGAGCACCGCCTCGGGGTGCGCGGCTATGTGCGCGTGAGTGCATCGAGCTCCGCGCTTGTGCAGCACCTGGCGAAGGACTTGTCGGCCTTCGCGCAGGCCAATCCGGAGATCAAGCTGGATCTGCAGGAGCGGCCCACAAACGCGACGATCGCGGCGGTGCTAAACAAGGAGTCCGATATCGGCATCATCGTGCGAGGGCCGAATCCGCATGCGGCGCTGGAGGTGACCGATTACGCCTCGGATCGTCTCGTCGTGGCGCTGCCTTTGCAGCATCCGCTGGCGCGGCGACGTTCGCTGCGCTTTGCCGACATCGTAGACGAGGACGCGGTATCGCTGGAAAGTGACACCGCGACCTACCGGCTGATGTCGACCAAGGCGGCCGAACTCGGTCGGTCGATGCGCGTGCGGGTCGAAGTTCGGAGTTTCGAAGTCATGTGCACTTTGGTCGGGCAAGGGCTAGGCTACGGCGTGCTGCCCGAGCCCGTTGCGCGGCTTCTCGGCCAATCCATGGGGCTCGTCGTGTTGCGTCTCGCCGAGCGTTGGGCAGAGCGGCATCACTCGATCTGCGTCCGCGCCCGCGAGGATATGGCGCTGCCGGCGCGCCGTCTGGTGAATTTCCTGCTGTCGCGCGGCGGCAAGACAGGTTCTGCCCGCAAAATGATTTCGAAAAAGTAGAAATCACCGTCGCGAATTTTCGGATTCCGCAACCCCAGTCCGGCCCTCTATCATTCAACCTGCCGGGGAAAGCGAGAGTGGGGTGAGTGCATCGTTGTCTCAGCTGTTGCATCTGGTTGCCGACCGGTTTCCGGATTGGGCGACACTGGATGACGCCGGTCGCGCGGCCGCCGAGGAGCGGTGTCGGCGCCGGCTCGAAACCATCGGCGTCACACTCAACGCTGTCGCCAGGGTGATCCCGCAGCAAAAGCCGAGCCCAGGTGTGCTGGCCGGCCTGCCATATGCCGTCAAAGACATGATCGCTAACGGTTACGCCGCGCCGAGTTGGGGCTGCGTGTCGCCGCTCGAGCACCGCACGGCGCCAGCGGCTGTTGTCGATACCCTGAACGCCTGCGGCGCCAGCATGGTTGCCGCCGCCGAGATGACCACGCTCGCCTATGAGCCGTCCGGCTACAACAAGGAGCGTGGCAACGTTCTCAACCCCTGGAATTCCGCTTTCGTGCCGGGGGGCTCATCGAGCGGCTCGGCGGCATTGGTCGCGGCGGGATGCTGCGATGTCGCGCTTGGGTCCGACACCGGCGGTTCGGTGCGTATCCCCGCGCATTGCTGCGGCATCACGGCCTTGAAGCCGAGCTGGGGCGCCATCTCAGAAGACGGCACCATGCCGCTGGCGCCCAGCCTCGACACCATCGGCATTCTGGCGCGCTCGGCGATCGACATTGCCGTGGTCTGGCGCGCACTGGCCGGCAGACCAGCGGATTTCGACGGTGTGAAGAAAGCAACGGTGATCGAAGGCGCGTTGACGGAATGCGATTCCGATATCGTTGCACTGTTCCGCGATGCCGTCGCCGCTATCGCCCGGCTCGGCGTGAGCATCGGCACAAGTCGGGGCTTCCCGCAGGGCGCCGATCGCGCCGCCTTGCTGGTGATGCAGGCCGAAGCGGCGCGTACCCATGGCGATCTCATCGCCTCCGAGGCGCTCGACCCTGTCCTGCGCAAGCGTCTCGGCAAGGGTTTCGATATTCCCGATGCCGACCTCGACGCGACGCTGCGCCGCCGCGCCGCGACCTGCGAGGAATTCCTCACGCAGTGCGTCGGTGATGCCGACGTCGCGATATTGCCGGTGATGCCGGTGACGACGCCGCGTTACGAGGAGACCGATCCGTCGTCGGCGCGTTTCAATCCGCGGAAGCTCTACGCCATGAGCCGGTTCACGCGCTTCGTCAATTATCTCGGCCTGCCGGCGCTGGCGCTGCCGATGGGTTTCGACGGCAACGGTATGCCGGCGGCGTTGCAGATTGTCGGGCGGCCCGGCAGCGAGGCGCAACTGCTCGATCTGGCCCGCCGGTTCCAGGAAGAGACCGACTGGCATGGCCGCGTGCCCAAAGGCATCGCCGCCGATACGATGACGACCAGGCAAGGATAGCGGTGTGAAGTCAGAGTCCAAGTCACGAGCCCTCAATCATCTGCGCATTCTCGATCTGACCCGTGTCCGCTCCGGCCCGACGTGCTGCCGCGTGTTCGCCGACTTCGGCGCCGACGTCATCAAGATCGAGGCGCCGCCGGGCGTCGATCCCAACGAGGGCATGAGCGGAGCGCGCGAAGGCTCCGACATGCAGAACCTGCACCGCAACAAGCGCTCGGTCACCCTGAACCTCAAGACCGAGGCCGGGCTCGCGGTGTTCAGAAAGCTGGTCGCCACCGCCGATATCGTCGTCGAGAACTACCGGCCGGACGTGAAGGAGCGGCTCGGCATCGCCTATGACGATCTCAAGGCGATCAACAAGCGCATCATCCTCGCTTCGATTTCGGGCTTCGGCCAGTCGGGACCGTATCGCAAGCGCGCCGGCTTCGATCAGATCGCGCAGGGCATGGGCGGGCTGATGGGCGTGACGGGGTTGCCGGGGCAGGGCCCGGTGCGCGCGGGCATCGCGGTCGCCGACAGCGCCGCCGGGCTCTATGCGGCGCTCGGCATATTCGTTGCGCTGGCCGAACGCGAGCGCTCGGGTGAGGGGCAGTGGGTTTCGACCTCGCTGCTGCAGGCGCAGATCGGCCTCATGGACTTCCAGGCGGCGCGCTATCTGGTCGACGGAGTCGTGCCGCGCCAGGCCGGCAACGACCATCCTTACTCGACGCCGATGGGCGTGGTGAAGACGGCCGACGGCCATATCAACATCGCCGTCGGCGGTCCTTCGCAATGGCTGGCGTTCTGCGATGCGATCGGACGGCCGGAGATGAAGAACCATCCGGATTACGTCACGCAGGACGCACGGCTCGCGCACCGTCCGGCTCTGATGGCCGAGCTGGCCGTCGTCTTCGCGGCCAAACCGTCGCAACATTGGCTCGGCGCGCTGGAACAGGCGGGCGTTCCCGCCGGCCCGATTTATGCAATGGACGAAGTGTTCGCGGATGCGCAGGTCGCGCATCTCGGCGCCGCGGTGACGGTACCGGGCGGCACCAGGCCCGATCTCACGCTTGTGGCGCAACCGATCGATCTGTCGCGCACACCGGCCGGCTATGGCAACCTGCTGCCGGATGCGGGCCATGACAATGCGGATATTCTCAAATCGGTCGGCCTTGGCGATGCCGACATCGAGGCGCTGCGACGCGATCGCGTGATCTAGCCGGTCGCGACGAAAACCTGTTTCGTTTTTGATGCAACAGAGGGGAATGCAGATGTTCGGAGTTCTCAAGAAGGTCGCACTGGCGGCGGTGACCGCCGGTTCATTGTCAGCGCCCGCGCTCGCGGTCGGGCCCGAACCCAAGCCGCTGTCGCCGCCCGTCACCCTGACCGTCGGTTATCAGAAGGTCGGCCATCTCGCGCCGATGATCATGATCGCCGAAGACATGAAGAAGCTCGGCGTCGATCTCAAGCTCGTCGAGTTCGTGCGCTACGCCGATGCGCGCACGGCGCTGCTTGCCGGTTCGCTCGACATGGCATCCATCGGTCCGGCGGATCTGGCCATCGCGCTGGCGCAGGGCTCGACCAACATCGTCGGTCTGATGGGCGTCGGCTCGTCGCCGAAATATGTCGTCGCCCGCAAGGACGTCAAACTCGAGAAGTGGGACGACATCAAGGGCAAGAAGATCGCCATCGCGCCCGGCTCGGCGGTGTGGTTCCAGTTCGCGGCCACGCTGGTCGAGAAGAATATCCCCTACAACAGCTTCACGGCCGTCAACATTCAGGGCGGCGGCGCCAACTTCGATCAGGCCCTCAAGAAGGGCGAGATCGACGCCATCGTCACCTGGGAGCCGTTCGAATCCATCCCGGTGCTCGAAGGCTACGGCTACTTCGCCAAGAACCTGGAGTATGGTTCGTCCAAGGCGGTGGGACCGGAACTGGGCCTGATCGCGGCTTCGAAGAATGCCGTCGATACCAAGAAGGATGCGGTCGAACGCTTCGTCTGGGCTTATCTCAAGACGCAGGAAGCATTCAGCAAGTCGCCGAAGGCCTTCGCCGATGCCTATGCGCAGCTTTCCGGCATGACGCCTGAGCTCGCCGCCAAGGCCTCAGAAGTGATTACGCTCGGCGAAGTCGTATCGCCGGATCAGATCAAGCGGCAGGCCAAGGCCTTCGCAGATCTCGGCGTCATCCAGAAGGATGTGTCGGGCGACGTGGAAAAGCATTGGGACGGCTCGTTCGTCGCCAAGGCTTTGGGCAAGTAAGCTCTTTGCCGCACAAGGCCCGGAAAAATCAGACTCATGACGACTGACACAACGAATACCGCGTCCGGCGACAAGTCAGGCACCGCTTCATCGGCGGTTGCCTGGCTGGCCGCCGGGCGCGGCGTACAACGCGCTCTGCTGGCTCTCCTGTTGCCGGCGGCGGTGATTTTGATCTGGCAACTGGCCGGCGGCCGCAGCGGTTCGCTGTTCGGCGGCGTGTTGCCGACGCCGGATCGCGTCTGGCAGGCCTGGACGGTGTGGGCGTTCGGCCCGACCGGCCTCGGCCTCAATCCCTATAGCGGCACCTGGTTCTCCAATCTGATCTTCTCGGCGGAGCGCGTCGGCAAGGGCTTCCTCTTCGCCATCATCGTCGGCGTGCCGGTCGGCATTGCCATCGGCTGGAACCGGCTCGTCTCCGGCGTCGTCGATCCGACGGTGCAATTGCTGCGTCCGGTGCCGATCACGGCGTGGCTGCCGTTCTCCATCGCCGTGTTCGGCATTCAGGACATCGGCGCCATCTTCCTGATCTCGCTGGGCGCTTTCTTCCCCATCGTGCTGAACTCCGCGCAGGGCGCCCGCGACGTCGAGCGCAACCTGATCCGCGCTGCGCTGATGATGGGCGCCAGCCGCTGGACGGTGCTGCGCCGCGTCGTGCTGCCGGCATCGCTGCCGTCGATCTTCACCGGCCTGCGCATCGGCCTCGGCATCGGCTGGACGGCGGTTATCGTCGCCGAAATGGTCGCTGTGAAATCCGGCCTCGGCTATGTGCTGTGGGACGCCTATTACGTCGGCCGCATGGACGTCGTCATCGCCGACATGGTGTCGATCGGGCTGCTCGGGCTCGGCAGCGACTTCATCATTCTGCAGATCCAGCGCTGGGTGCTCACCTGGCGGCGTCTGCAATCGTTCCAGTCCTGAGACACGCCATGGGTACAATCACGTTCGACAAAGTCTCGAAGGTCTATCGTGGCCCGAAAGACGTGCATGCGCTGTCCAATGTCAGCCTTAATGTGGCGGAAGGCGAGTTCGTCGCGCTGCTGGGGCCGTCGGGCTGCGGCAAGTCCACGTTGCTCAATGTGCTGGCGGGGTTCGACAAGATCACCGACGGTGCGATGAGCTTCGACGGCGCGCCGGTGTCGAAGCCGGGCCCCGACCGCGGCGTGGTGTTTCAGGAGGCCGCGCTCTTCCCCTGGCTCAATGTCTGGCAGAACGTCGTCTTCGGCCCGCAGGTGCAGGGCGTCGCCAAGTCGGAGTACGAGCCGCGCGCGCGGCAATTGCTCGATCTCGTCGGCCTGTCGGCCTTCGCGGAATCCTTGCCGGTGCAGCTGTCCGGCGGCATGCGCCAGCGCGTCGGCATCGCCCGCGTGCTGGTCATGAATCCGCGTGCGCTGCTGATGGATGAGCCGTTCGGCGCGCTCGACGCGCAGACGCGGCTGTCGATGCAGCAACTGCTGCTGGACGTCTGGCAGAAGCTCGGCACCACGGTGCTGTTCGTGACGCACGACATCGACGAGGCCATCCTGCTGTCCGACCGCATTTGCGTGATGTCGGCCCGGCCGGGCCGCATTGTCCGCACCATCCCGATCGAGTTGAAGCGGCCGCGGTCGATCAACAGCCTGACCAGCCCTGAGTTCGTCGCCTACAAGGCGGCGATCATGAAGGAAATCCAGGTCGACGGGCCGCACTGATATCGTTTCCAAGCATGAAGGTCCGTTGACATGGCCAATCCGCGCATTCCCTATCAGTTGTCGACAGCGAGGGCGAAGCTGCCGCCGCTCGACGGCAAGCGCATCCTCGTTCACCTTGTTGTCAACGTCGAGAACTGGCAGTTCGACCA
The DNA here is from genome assembly GCA_035556455.1 of Pseudolabrys sp. Lineage (GTDB taxonomy): Bacteria > Pseudomonadota > Alphaproteobacteria > Rhizobiales > Xanthobacteraceae > Pseudolabrys. The sequence goes on along the minus strand of DATMEX010000081.1, from coordinate 164,490 downwards.
GCCGATGCCGCGCGCCATCGTTACGCCGCCGCACGGCAAGGAGACGGTGCCGGATGTGCCCAACTTTTCCTGGGCCGATTACGGCATGCGCGCCGGTCTGCCGCGTATCCTTGAAGCCTTTGCCTCGCGCAAGCTTCCGGCTTCGACCAGCTTCAATGCCGGTGTCATCGACGCCTATCCGCAAGCGGCGAAAGCGATGCTGGATGCCGGCTGGGAGTTCATCGGCCACGGCATGCACCAGAAGGCGATGAACCATGTCGATGGCGGCGAGGAGGCGCTGATCAAGGCCTGCATCGACAAGATCGAGGGCTTCACCGGCACGAAGATGCGCGGCTGGCTGTCGCCGGGACTGCGCGAGACGCTCGACACCGCCGATATCCTCAAGAAGCTCGGCGTCGATTACAATTGCGACTGGGTTGTCGATGACCGTCCGTCCTGGATGCGCACCAAATCCGGTCCGATGGTGTCGATGCCGTACAATGTCGAGATCAACGACTCGATCATCTATGCCATCGAGCGTCATGCCTCGGGCGAAATGGCGCGGCGGACCGAATTTACCTTGCGCCGCTTCGAGCGCGAGTGCCGCGACAGCGCCCTGGTATTCGCCATCGGCCTGCATCCGCATCTCATTTCGGTGCCCCACCGCATCCATGAGCTCGAATACATGCTCGATATCCTGATGAAGTGCCCGGATGTCGGATTCTACACCGGCAGCCAGCTCACCGACTGGTTCGTCCAAGCGATGCCGGCGCCGAAGGATTTGTAATCATGGATCTCGAACTCAAGGGCCGCACCGTCCTCATCACCGGCGCGTCGAAGGGTATTGGCCTTTCATGCGCCGAAGTCTTTGTGCGCGAAGGCGCGCGCGTCATCATCACCGGCCGGGATGCGGCGCGCCTCACGTCGGCGGCCGAAGCTCTCAGGAAAGCCGGCGCGTCCAACATCGCGACCTTCGCCGGCGATCTGGGACAGGCCGGCGACCGCGAACGGCTGTTCGCCGCGCATGGCGAGGTCGATATTCTGGTCAACAATGCCGGTGCGATCCCGAGCGGCACCTTGTTCGATGTCGACCTGACGACCTGGCAGGACGCCTGGCAGCTCAAGGTGTTCGGCTACATTCACATGATGCAGCTTTACCTTGCCGCCATGAAGGCGCGCGGGCAGGGCGTCATCGTCAACATCATCGGTATGGCGGGGCAACAGCCGCGCTGGGATTACGTGTGCGGCGCGGCCGGCAACGCCGCGCTGATCTCGCTGACCAAGGCGGTGGGCGGCAAGAGCGTCGATTGGAATGTGCGGGTGTTCGGCATCAATCCCGCCGGCACGCGCACCGACCGCATCGAGACCATGCGGCGCACCCGCGCCAAGATAAACCTGGGCGACGAAGAGCGCTGGCAGGAAGGTCTCGACAAGCTGCCGTTCGGCCGTCTGGCCGAAGCGCGCGAAATTGCCGATCTGACCGCCGTGCTGGCGTCGCCGCGCGGCTCTTATGTCAGCGGCACCGTGCTCGATGTCGATGGCGGGCAGTTCTACAAGGATTGAGCCTCATGGCCGCGCACGACGAGGCTCTGGCGGTCCTCAAGACGATGCCGGCGGCGACCTTGTGGGAAGCGGCCGGTAAGCGCGGCGATTTTCAGCCGCGCATTAAGCCGTTATTTCCGGAAGCCCGCGTCGCGGGGCTCGCTTTCACGGTGAAGATGTTTCCCGGCGAGACCTTCGCTGTTGTGCGCGCGGTCTCCGAAGCGCCGGCAGGCGCAGTCATCGTGATCGACGCTGGCGCGGCCGAGCGCGGCGCCACCTGGGGCGGCAGCGTCACGCTGGCGGCGAAGCGCAAGGGCATTGCGGGGGTCGTCAGCAACGGCACGGTTCGCGATCTCGGCGACATCGTGGACGAACGCTTTCCTGTATTCGCGACCGGCAGCAGCCTTGTCGCCGGCCTGCGCGGCCATCGCGGTTGGCTCGGCGTGCCGCTTGCGATCGGCGAGGCGGTGGTCAACCCCGGTGATCTGGTCGTCGGCGACCGGGACGGCGTGGTCGTCATCGCCGCGGCCGAATGGGAAGAGGTGGCGCGGAAAGCGCTGGCACGGCGCACCGAGGAGCTTGAGCGCGACAAGCGGCTGCTGGCCGGCGAACCACTCGAAGAAGTGCTGAAGATCGGCTGACGCCGTTACTTCTGCAGTCCGTCCAGCCATCCACTGATCATGCCGGCGAGGGCGCTAAGGCCGCTGTCGGTCGAATGCTCGACGCGGTCCGGCTCGGGATGCGGGCGAGCGATGGCGCCGGGGATAAGGCTCGCCGAATAATCGAGATCGACGAAAGAGCCGTCGCGGTCGCCGCAGGTGCACATCGCAGGCTGGGTGATCTTCGGCAGGCGGTCCTGCGGCCGGTAATAGATCGCGGCGCGGTAGGCGATATGCGCGGTCGGGATGCCCTTGAACACCTCGATGGCGGATTCGTGCATGTCGCGCGCCGATGGCAGCGGCGAATGCGTCATCTGCTTCTTGTCCCAGCGATGCGGCGGCTTGAACAGGTATTCGTCGCGCCACTTGTTCCAGGCCTTGAAGAACTGGGTGCCGTCGGCGTCGATATGCCGGCTCATGTCGATCTTGACGGCATAGTCTTCGTAGAGGCCGCTTGGCATGCGGCGCATGCCGTCGAGAACGACCGAGCGGACGCGATCAGGAAAATCAATGGCCATGTCGGCCGCGATGCGGGCGCCCGTATGGGTGCCGAACACATCGAAGCGCTTGCAGGCATCGCCGAACGTGTCGAGCACGCGCATCGTCGCGTCGGCGAAATATTCGATGGGGGCGTCGTCGCGCGCCGGCGGGCACGAGTCGCCCTGGCCGAGCGTGTCGATGGCGATGACATCGCGCGACGATGCGAATTTCTCCGCGAACTTCACCATCAGCAGCGATGATAAAGGTGAGGAGTGCAATAGTATCAGCGGCGGCCGGCCGCCATCGGCGCCGCCACGAATGAGCCGGTAGTGCACCTGGCCCTCGGCGATCTCGGCAAAGCCGCGTTTCACAGTGATCGCCATGGCGTTCGCTCCTCAGGCGGCGGGGGCTTTGGCGAAAGGCGCGAGCCATGGCCGCAGTTCGGCGACCGCGCAGTCGATGCGCTTGAGCGCCGGCTCCGACTTGATCCGGCCCTCGGCGAAATCGGCGTCGTTGACGTAGATGGCGGTCGCCATGCTGTGCGCCGCGAAGAAGCCGAACAGCGGGCGGAGCTGATGCTCGACCACGAGGGCGTGGCGGTCGCCGCCGCCGGAGGCGGTCAGGATCACCGGCTTGCCGACGAGCTTTTCCTGTCCGACAAGGTCGAACAGATGCTTGAACAGCCCAGTATAGGAGCCCTTGTAGACGGGGGAACCGACGACCAGCACGTCGGCGCCTTCGATCCGGGCGATGGTTTCTTCGAGTTTTCCGACGATTCCCGTGTGATCCAGCGCCTGTCCCAGCTCGGGGACGTCCAGGAGGTCGTAGGTTTGACCGGGAAGACCGTAACGCGCCTCGATTTTGTCGATCACGGTCTGGACCAGGGCCCGGGTTTTGGACGGGCGGTGGGTATTTCCGGCGATACCGACGATCAGAGGCGGGCGAGATGGCACGTTTGTCATGCGTGCTCGTTCAGAAGTCGAGCAGGTTGTCGCGGAACGTCTTGTGCGCATACCCCGAGCGGATCAGGCCGCGCTGGCGCAGCGCGGGCGCGAGGCCGTCGGCGACTTCCGCCACGCTGCGGCGGGTGAGGGGGTGGCTGACAAGGAATCCATCGCCACCGATTGCGGCCATGGTCTCCCCCATCTGCGCCGACACCGTGTCGGGCGTGCCGACATAGTCGAAGCCACCGGAAGCGGTCTCCATCGCGATCTCGCGCAGCGTTTTCTTGGCGCCGGCAGCCTTGGTCAGCGCGGCGGTCGAGGCCTGCGCAGCGTTGGTCTTGATCTCCGGCAGCGGTTGATCGAGATCGAACTTCGAAAAGTCCTTGCCGCTGGCATAGGACATGAAAGCGAGCTTGTACTCGGCCTGCCTGGCCGCGCCTTTCTTGATCTGGTCGAGCCGGTTCTTCGCGCCTTCGTCGGTTTCGTCGAGAACCGCCGACATCATGTAGAGGATTTTGACATCGGTGGGTTTGCGGCCATGGCCGATGGCGAGCTTGTGAATGTCGTCGCGGAATTCCCTGGCCGACTCGATCGAGCGGAAGCGCGCCAGAATCGTGTCGGCATGCTTGGCGGCGAAGCTGCGTCCGGCCGTTGAGCCGCCGGCCTGACAGATCACGGGACGGCCTTGCGGGCCGGCATAGGTGTTGAGCGGGCCGCGCGACTTATAGAAGCGGCCGGCGTGGTCGATCGGATTGACCTTGGTGAAGTCGGCGAACACGCCGCTCTTGGCGTCCGCCAGTATCGCGCCTTCGGCCCACGAGCCCCACAGTCTGTAGACGACGTCCATCCACTCGTCCGCCATCTCGTAGCGCAGGTCGTGCTCGTAATGCTGGTCGAGGCCGAAATTCTGTGCGGCGCGGTCGTTGTGCGCCGTGACGATGTTGAGGCCGACACGGCCTTCGGTGAGATGATCGAGCGTCGCGGCCAGGCGCGCGGCGATGAAGGGGGGATAGAAGGACGTCGTCATCGTGGCGACGATGCCGAGGTGCCGGGTGGCCTGGCCGATGAGGGGGACCAGCGGCATCGGATCGTTCTTCGGCACCATCCAGGCGCTTTTCATGAACCATTCCGGACTGCCGCCATAGGAGTCCGGGACCAGCGACCCATCCTCCAGCATGATGTAGTCGAAGCCGGCGCGCTCGATGGCGCGGCTCAGGTCCACATAGATATCCGGCTTCATCCAGTCGGCGCCGATCGAACCGGACCAGGGTTGGTTCCAGCTCTGAACCCCGTATCCCTGCGCGACAAACCAGCCCATGTGAAACATGCTTGGCCTCCGTGTCCGAAAATAATCATCCGGACATATTGGCCAGTCAAGCTGAAATCAGGTGCGGTCGTTTCTTCAATGGCTTTGCCACGGAATTCGGCAAATGCTCTGGCAGGGTTCGCGCATTCGTAAATGTCGCGACGGCCGTACTATCCAAATGCGCTATATTTATTGGCTTATTTTCAATCTTTGCTGCATTGCACAGTGCGCCCCCGAACTGGGGGCATTCCTGAGCCAACATGCAAGTTGCTTAGGCAAGTAGAAGAAACATCCGTATCTATTGACCGGGCCTGGGTGCTGTGAAATTCTTTCGACCAGAACAGATCGGATGTCGCCAATGAACCGCCTCGAACTCGCTGATGCCTTGGGCCGCCTGGGGACCTCCACCGTTTACGAGGCTGCCGGTAAGGCTGGGGATATGGGGCCGGCGATCCGTCAGATCGTGCCGGGCACGCGCTTCGCCGGCATCGCGGTGACGTTGCGTATCTGGACGGGGGACACACTGGGTGTGCTTCGTGCCATTGATGAAGCGGCCCCGGGATCCGTGCTTGTGATTGATTCCGGCGGGACCGACCGCGCGGCGGTATGGGGCGGAACGTCTTCGCTGGCCTGCATGGCCAAAGGCATTCGCGCTTGCGTCACCAATGGCTCGGTCCGTGATGTCGATGAAATGGTCGAACTGAAGTTCCCGGTTTATGCATCGGGCGTGTCTCCCCGCGGCACCATGAAGAATCATCCTGGCTGGCACGGCTTGCCGATCTCGGTCGGCGACTGCGTCGTCAACAACGGCGATATCGTGATCGGCGACAGCGACGGCGTGCTGGTCGTGTCGCCGCACGGCGCCGAAGAGGTACTCGCAAGGGCGAAACTGCAGGATGAGAAGCAGCGAGACCGCGACGCGCGGGCCAAAAGCGGCGAGACGCTGGCCTCCATCCTCGGCCTGAACAAGGCGTGACGGCAATGGACGCGGCCAAGACCAGCAGCATCCGTGGCATCCTTCTTGTGCTCCCGAGCATGCTGTGGCTGCTGGTCTTCGCCATCATCCCGATTGTCGTGCTGCTCTGCATGTCCACCTGGACATCGACGATGTTCGGCATCGAGCGGACCTGGGACCTCAAGAATTACGTCACCATCGTTTCCGACTCGGTCTATGCGACGATCCTGCTGCGCACCGCGCGCATTGCCGTCATCGCCACGCTGCTGTCGCTGCTGTTTTCCTATCCGCTGGCGATGTTCCTTGTCAGCATGAAGGGCCGCACGCGCAGCCTGTTTTTGCTGCTGATGTTCCTGCCGTTCTGGTCGAGCTATGTCGTGCGCAGCTTCACCTGGCTGCCGGTGCTCGGCCGCGCCGGCCTGATCAACCAGACCTTGATGTCGCTCGGCATTATCAACGAGCCCATCGAATGGCTCGTGTTCAACGAGGGCGCCGTGTATGTCGGCCTCGTCTATGTCTACACGCTGTTCATGGTGCTGCCGATCTTCCTGTCGCTCGACCGGATCGACCCGCAGGTTCTGGAGGCGGCGCGCGACCTCGGCGGCAAGCCCTACCAGGTGTTCATGAAGGTGATCTGGCCACTCAGCCTTCCTGGCGTGTGGTCGGGCTGCGTCATGGTCTTCCTGATCAGCGTCGGCGCTTATGTAACGCCCCAACTTCTCGGTGGCACGCAGGGCACGATGATCGGCAATGTCATCGCCACGCAGTTCCTGAACACCAATAATTGGCCGCTCGGCTCGGCGCTCTCGATCGTGCTCATCGTCATGGTTGCGGTGCTGTTCGCCATCGTCGGGCGGCGGCTCGGCCTCAAGCAGCTCTTCCTGGGAGAGCGCGCATGACGGAAGGCGCCTGGCAGACCGCGGCCCTGCGCATCTACGCCGCACTGTTCTATCTCTTCCTCTACGTGCCGATCCTGGTGCTGATCGTGCTGTCGTTTAACGACTCGCCGGCCATGGGCTTTCCGTTCATGGGCTTCACCACCAAATGGTACAGCAACGTGCTGGCGGGCGGCGAACTGGTCGCCGCGATGACGAACAGTGTGCTGATCGGCGTTGTCAGCGCCTTCATCGCCACCGCACTTGCGCTGCTGACCAGTCTCGGCCTGCGCCATCGCTTCTTGATGAAGGGCGTGGTGTTTCCCATCATCCTCATCCCGATCGTGATGCCGGGCATCGTCTCGGGCGTGCTTCTGCTTGTTTATATCGGCATTTCCGGCGTTCCCTACGGCCTGTGGACAGCGGTGCTGCCGGCACACATCACCTGGGTTCTGCCTTTCGCCTTCCTGACGCTGCATCCGCAGATCTCGCGCTTCGATTATGCGCTGGAAGAGGCGGCCATGGATCTCGGCGCCAAACCATTCGAGGTCTTCACCCGGGTGCTGTTCCCGATCATTCGCCCGGCATTGATCGCGACCTTGTTGTTCTCGTTCACGATCTCTTTCGACGAGTTCATCCGCACCCTTTTCGTCATCTCGGTGGACCGCACCGTGCCGATCTATCTCTGGGTGCTGATCATGGACCGGGTAGTGCCTTTTCTTCCCGCCATCGGCGTCGTCCTCATGACGATCTCGATGCTGATTGCCGGTGCGGGTTTCGTTCTCTCGCAACGTTCGCCGTCTCGCTGACCAACCATTCAAAAGGAGTTGCCGTCATGACCGATCGTCTGAAACTGCCTTCGATGCACCGCCGCGACATGCTCAAGCTCGGAGCGGGTGCTGCGCTCGCCGCCGGCTTCGGCGGCGCCGCCGGGGCCCAGGAAGTCACGCTGGAAGTCATGCTGCCGAATGCGATCATTTCCGGCAAAGGCCGCGAGATCGTCGAAAAGGCCGCGGGCGTGAAACTGTCGGACGCGCCGTTCCAGTCAACGCCCGATGCGGTATCGCGCCTGATGGCGCCGGGTGGCACGTCGCGCTTCAATATCAATTTCGGCATCGTCGATTTCGCGCGCCAGCCTGTGCTCGGCCCGAGCGCCGGTTCGGAGAAGGTGGCCGCACTCGATCTGGCCAAGATTCCAAACTTCTCGAAGATCAGCGCGCCATACAAGGGCGCCATCATCGAGCGTGGCGGCAAGACCTACGGCGTGCCGATTCTGCTCGGCTACAACACCGTCGTCTACAATACCGAGAAGGTGGACGTGAAGGATCCGCTGCTGCAGTCCTGGGGCGCGCTGTTCGAAGACAAATATGCCGGCAAGATCGGCTGGTTCGAGAACGCTCACCAGATGATCTTCGCAGCCGCGCTGTATCTGGGCAAGGACCAGCCGTCGTCGATGTCGGATGCCGAAGTCCGTGAGGTCGGCGACTTCATGATCAAGAAGAAGAAGAACGTCCGCGTCATCTGGACGAGCTTCTCGCAGGCTGCCAACCTGTTTGCGACCGGCGAAATGAATGTCGCGTTCGCCACGTTGCCGGTTTACACGCAGCTCACTGCGCAGGGCATGAAGGTGGGCCGTTCCTGGGTCAAGGAAGGCGTCCAGTCGCTGATCGGTGATGTCTTCATCCCGAAAGATTCGTCGCACCAGGACAAGTCGCACGCGGTTATCAATGCGCTGCTGAGCGACGAATACGCCAAGATCCTACCCGGAATTTCCGGCTATCTGTCGCCGAACGGCATTGCCGGCGAGGGTCTCAGCGAGCAGGAGAAGCTCGATGCTGGCTATGGCATCAACTCGGGCGTCACAAAACACCGGCCGATGCCTATCCCGGCGAACCTCAACACCTGGATCGAGGTTTGGGGCCGTATCAAGAGCGCCTGAGACCCCTTCGGTCGCTTTTAGCCCCCGGCGGGATTTCGGCCCCGCCGGGGGAAAAAGGAAGACTGGGCCCGACGCAACCTTAATGCGTTGCAGGTTGAATTACCCCCGCCACAGTATATGTTTCATGGCGCCGGCGCGTTGATGTTTCGGTTGTGCTGCACTATGCACACGCTCGGCTGAGCCGGTTTTTCCCTGAATGGCGGCGTTAATTCAGGGGGGTGTTCTTCTTTTGGAAATTCGATGCAGGATGACATGCCGAATCTGACCATCGATGCGGGGCAGGGCCGCGCAGCCGACGGGCAACCCGTGGCCGAAAAGCAGATTCCGCGCCACCGCGACGTCGCGAACAAGTTGATGGAGCGCATCACGAGCGGCGTCTATCCGGTCGGCAGTCTGCTGCCGACAGAGACCGATCTCACCGACATGTTTGAGGTGAGCCGTCACACGATCCGCGAAGCGGTCCGGCATCTGCAATCGATGGGGCTGGTTGTCCGGCGCCAGGGACATGGCACGGTCGTCAAATCGGATCGCTCGAGCCGCCAGTTCAAGCTGGCGATCCGTACCTTCAGCGATATCGAAAATCACGGTTATTTTACGCATCTCGTTGTGCTTCGCAGCGAGATGGTGACGGCCGACGACGCTCTTGCGGCCGATCTGCCGTGTGAGAAGGGACAACGCTTTCTGCATATCGTGTCGCGACGCGTGCCGATCGACGACACCATTCCGTTACCGATAGCGTGGAACGAGACTTACATCATCGAGCCGTATGCCGACATTCGCCACGAAATCGGCAAGCACAAGGGCCCGGTCTATAATCTGATCGAGCATGCCCATAACGAGCAGATCACCGCCATCGAGCAGGAAGTCTGCGCCGTCGAGCTCGAGGCGGATGTCGCCAAGGTGCTCGGCCTGCGCTCACGCGGGCCGGCGCTGCGCATCAAGCGCAGCTATGTGGGGCGGGGCAACCGTATCGTGATGGTGGCTTTCAACACCTACCCGCCCGAACCGTTCACCTTCAACATGCGGTTCGAGCACGATTGACCGAGCGCCGCGGCTGTCCGATTGGACGCTTCGTTAAGCCGTGGTCGTTTGCGCAAGACGCTTGCGCACGTGATTGGCCCAGCCGCCCACGGCGACGATCTCCCGCAGCTCTGGCTCGATCGGCTGATACTGGTGATCCTGCCCGCGTGTAAGGTTACGAAACAGACCGGTCTCAAAGTTCACTTCCAGTTCGTCCCCGGTCTCGCACGCCGCGGTCACGCCGGCGCAAGGCGCCAGGAACGGCAGGCCGGCGTTGATGGCGTTGCGGAAGCTGCCGCGCGGGATCGACTCGGCGACAAGTCCCAGGCCGTGGCCGCGAATGCCCAGGAAACCCTGGATGTGCGGATTGCCCTGACCGAACCGGCGCCCGGCAACGATGATGTCGCCCGGCTTCACCTTTTTCGGAAAGTCCGGGTCGATCTCGGACATCAGAAAGTCACGCAGCACGTTCGGATCGGTTTCGCGCGACAGCGCGAAGCGCAGGGGCATGATTTCACCGTCGATGGCGAGGTTGTCGCCGAAACGCCAGCAGCGGCCGCGATAAACCCAGTTCACGATCTTCACTCCTTTGCCAGCATGCTGCGCGGATCGGTGATCTTGCCGGCAATCGCCGACGCAGCGACCGTCAGCGGACTCGCCAGATAAACATCTCCCGAGGCGCCGAGCCGGCGCGGGTCGTTGCGCGTGCCTGTGTTGATTGAGGTTTCTCCCTCGGCCATGGCGCCGATGCGACCGCCGGCGCAAGGCCCGCACCCTGCCTGCGTCAGCGTAGCGCCGGCGGCGAGAAATATCTCCATGAGCCCGGCGCGTGTCGCTTCCAGCGCCACTTCCTGCGTCGCTGGCGTCACATAGAGACGCACGTCCGGATGGATGCGGCGGTCCTTGAGGATCGCGGCCGCGTCGGCGAGGTCCTTGAAGTTGCCGGACGCGCAGGAGCCGATGAAGGCATGCTGGATCGGCGTGCCCAGGGCCTTGTCGATCGGGTGCACATTGTCGGGCGTTGGCGGGACCGCGACCTGCGGGCCGATCTTGTTCAGATCGTAATCGATGACCTTGCGGAAAACGGCGTTCGCGTCGCTCTTGATCAGTTCGAGCGGCTCTTTCGTGCGCGGCTTGAGATAGGCGAGGGTGGCTTCGTCCGGCTCCACAAGCGCCGACTTGGCGCCGATTTCGAGAGGCGTATTGCAGAGGGTGTGGCGGCCGGAAATGTCGATATCGATCATGCCCGGGCCGCCGAACTCGACGACGCTGTAGTCGATCAGTTCGTCGCCGAGATCGGCGATCAGCTTCTGTGCCACATCGCGCATGCTCGTGCCGGGCTGCAACTTGCCATGCAGATTGACGCGCACCGTCTCCGGTACCTTCATCCACACCGAGCCGAGGGCCATGATTTCGCTGACCTCGACGACGAAAGCGATGCCGAGGCAGCCGACGGCGCCGTAGTTGGTGACATGCGTGTCGTAGGCTTCGACGAACATGCCTGGCCGGATAAAACCCATTTCGATAGGGAAGATGTGGCCTAGGCCACCGCGGCCGACGTCGTAGAATTGCGTGATGCCGTACTTGGCGACGATTTCGCGAACGCGCTTCTGACGCTCGCTGGAAGCCGGCGCCACGGCGACAGGTTCGTGGTCGGTAGAGATGAGCACGCGGCTCGGGTCGAAGAGCTTCGTGACGCCGAACTCCTGAAGCGCCTTGTCGAAGTTCACGACGTACCAGTCGTGACAGGTGACGAGGTCGGGCTTCGGATAAATGATCTCGCCGGCTTTGACCGGGCGTCCGGTGGCGCGGCTGAGAATCTTTTCGCTGATCGTCTGGCCCATGTCTCGTCGGTCCTCGTTCGGCTGTCGTTAGCCGGGTGCGACACTAAATCCTGCCTCGAAACTTTATCAAAGGTCCGGATGTATTATCCCGGGCACTGGTGCCTTGCGGGATATCGTCCGGGCGCTTTGCGCTGCCCGAGAATGCAGCTGTGATGCTATTTGAAAGCCCATTTTTGCGAAGAAAACAAGCATTTCTGTGCATATCTGCTCAGCCGGACGCCATGTTCAAAAGATCATCAGGTTCCAGTTGACATCATAATAAGTCTGGATGAAGCTTCGACAAACACCGTTCAAATATACGGACAAAATACGAGGGATTAGATGGCCGGAGGGATCAGGATTGGCGTCGATATCGGCGGCACCTTTACCGATTTCACCTTGGTGGATCCGGTCAGCGGCGTGGTTCGCGTCGAGAAGATCCTGACCTCGACCGATGCCGCCGAGCGGTCGGTGCTGGAGGGGATCGATCGCTTCGGTAGCAATGGCAGCAACGGCGTCGCCGGCGCCGACGGGGTGATCCACGCCACCACTTTGGTGACCAACACCATCCTGGAGCGCAAGGGCGCGCTTACCGCGCTCGTGACCACGGCGGGCTTCCGCGATCTGCTCGAAATCCAGCGCGAGGTCCGCTACGACCTCTACGACCTGTTCATCGAAATGCCGCAGCCGGTGGTGCCGCGCCGTCTGCGTTTCGGCGTGCCGGAGCGCATCCTGGCCGACGGTTCGGTGCGCCAGCAGCTCGACGAGGAGGCGCTGCGCGACATCGCCGCGCAACTGCGCGAGGCCAAGGTCGAGGCCGTCGCCGTCGTTTTCCTGCACAGCTACCGCAACAACATCCACGAACGGCGCGCCGGCGAAATCCTCGCCGAGGAACTGCCCGGCGTCGTGGTCTCGCTGTCGCATCAGGTCCATCCCGAGCCGAAGGAATATGAGCGCGCCTCCACCACCGTGCTCGACGCCTACGTCAAGCGCACGATGGAGGGCTATCTCGATCTTCTGACCGACGGCCTCAAGCAGCGCGGCTATCGCCAGAAGCTGTTCATCATGCTGTCGAACGGCGGCACCACCACCGCCGAAAACGCCAAGGCGGTGCCGATCCAGCTTGTTGAATCAGGCCCGGCCGCGGGCGTCGAAGCCGCGTCCTATTTCGGCCGCAACATGGGCATCGACCGCATCCTGTCATTCGACATGGGCGGCACCACGGCCAAGCTCTGTATCGTCGAGAACGGCCGCGCCGAACGCGCGCGCATGTTCGAAGTGGACCGCGTCAAGCGTTTCAAGGCGGGCAGCGGCCTGCCGGTGGCGGTGCCGGTTTACGATCTGCTGGAAATCGGCGCCGGTGGCGGCTCGATCGCGCGCATCAATTCGCTGGGTCTGTTGCAGGTGGGGCCCGACAGCGCCGGCGCATCTCCAGGGCCGGTGAGCTATGGTCTTGGCGGCACCGAGCCGACCGTCACCGACGCCGACCTCGTACTCGGCCATCTCGGCGCCAACAGCTTCCTCGGCGGCGACATGCCGCTCGATCTGGAAGCCGCTCGCAGGGCGATGAACGATAAGCTCGCGGCGCCGACCGGATTGTCGGTCGAGCGTGTTGCCAGCGGCATTTTCGAGATCGTCAACGAAACGATGGCCTCCGCCGCGCGGCAATATGTGGCCGAAAAGGCTTTGGCGCCGTCCGAACTGACGATGATCGCCTTCGGCGGCGCCGGTCCCGTGCACGCGCTCGGGCTTGCCCGCAAGCTCGGCTGTCCGCGCGTTGTCATTCCGCCGTTCCCCGGCGTGATGTCGTCGCTCGGTCTCCTGGCGGCGCCGGTGGCGTTCGAGCGCAGCCATGCCGTCAAGCGCCTGTCGCGCGATGTCGCGCCGGCCGATCTCGAGGCCTTGTTCTCGCGTTTGGCCGCCGACGCCCGCGCGCTGCTGCCGGCCGAAGCTTCGCCGGTGGTGACCCGCTTTGCCGATCTGCGTTACGCCGGTCAGGATCACACGCTTGAAGTGACGCTCTCTGCCGATGCTTTGGACGAGGCGGCGATCGCCCGCATGGGCGACGACTTCGTCGCGCAGTATCACGACCTTTACGGCAAGATCGACGACGACAATCCGCTCGAGATCGCCAGCGTTCGCGTGGTGCTGAGCGAGCAGGGCTCCACCATGTTGTTGCCGGTGCCGACAGCGGCGTCGCCGGCAGCGCCGTCGTCGACGCGCCGTTTCGTCGAGGCCGACGGTTCCATCGTCGATGCTCCGGTTTTCGCCCGCGGTCTCCTGCCGGTCGGCCAGACCGTCGAAGGCCCGGCGCTGATCGAAGAGCGCGAATCCACCACCGTGCTCGGCCGCGGCGATCGCATGACCGTCGATGCCTCCGGCGCGCTGGTGATCGAGGTCGCCCTGCCGACCACCAATGAAGACGCCGTGCCGCGCCGTTCGGCCGAAAACGTCTGAGGCAGGGGAGGGAAAGCACCATGAGCGCCAAACTCGACGCCGTCACCACCCAGATCCTGTGGAATCGTCTCATCGCCATCGTCGATGAAGCCGCCACCGGCCTGATCCGTACCGCCTATACCCCGTCGGTGAAGGAATATTACGACTTCTGTTGCGCGCTGTTCGATACCGAAGGCCGCATGCTGGCGCACTCCACGGTGACGACTGCCGGCTTCCTTGGCATCGTGCCGGAAGTCATGCGCAACTTCCTGCGCAAGTTTCCGGGCGACACGCTGAATGACGGCGATGCCATCGTCACCAACGATCCATGGATCGCGTCGGGCCATCTGATCGATATTTCGATTGCCTCGCCGATTTTCCATCGCGGGCGCATCGCTGGCTACGCGCTCTGTATCGTGCATCACCTCGATATGGGCGGCCGCATGTCCACCATCGCTTCGAAGGACATTTACGAGGAAGGGCTCAAGATCCCGGTGATGAAGCTGGTCGAGCGCGGCCAGCTCAACCGCACCATCTTCGAATTCATCACCGCCAATACCCGCGTGCCGGAGAAAATTCTCGGCGACGTCCGCGCCCAGATGGTCGCGAACCACGTGTGCGCCCGCGGCCTCAAGGTGATGCTGGACGAGTATAAGCTCGACAGCCTTGAAGGGCTGGCGCAGGAAATCATCGCCCGTACCGAAAAGAGCATGCGCCGCCGCATCGCCGAGTTGCCGGACGGCGCTTATCGCAACGATGTGATCCTGCCGCGCGTGCCAGGTGTCGACACGGACATCATCATCAAGTGCGAAATGCGGATAGAAGGCGACGGCATCACCATCGACTATACCGGTTCGTCCGGTGAGGTTGGGGCGGCGGTCAACTGTTGCTACAACATGACCCGGTCGTACACGTCCTATCCGTTCAAGCTGGCGCTCGATCCGGGCGTGCCGAACAACGATGGCGCGCTCAATCCGATCACGATCATCGCGCCGGTCGGCTCGATCGTGAATTGCCGGCCGCCGGTCGCGACCTGGGGGCGGACGATGATCTCGCATCTGTTTCCGGAGATCGTGTTCGGCGCGATGGAGCAGGTGCTGCCGGAGCGCGTGCTCGCGGCCAATGGCGGCGCGCCAGCCAACGAAATCTATCTGCATGGCAAACATGCCGATGGCCGTTCCTTCATGGCCATCTCGCAGCACTCCGGCGGCTTCGGCGGTTCGGCCAGGAAGGATGGTCCGCCGACGCTTTGCTTCCCGAACAACACTCGCAACATTCCCGTCGAGGTGACGGAGAACGAAGCGCGCATGGTCTATCTGCGCAAGGAACTGGCGGAGAACTCCGGCGGTCCGGGCCTTAATCGCGGCGGTCTCGGCCAGGTGGTCGAATACGAAATCCTGCCCGGCGGTCCTGCGGAGAAGCCGCAGGTCGAGAGCTCGGTGCGCCTGTCCGGGCGCAAGGAGAACGGCAATTTCCCGGTCTCCGGGCGGCGCAAGGGCAAGGCCGGGCGCGGCTATGGCCTCGCCATCAATGGCGCGGAAGTGGATCACGGCATTTCGCGCACACTGCAGCCGGGCGATCGCGTCCTGTTCAAGCTCTCGGGCGGCGGCGGCTATGGCGATCCGATGGCGCGCGAACCTGAGCGCGTTCTGACCGACGTCGAGGAGGGGTACGTCACCCTCGACGCGGCCAAGAACGATTACGGCGTGGTCATCGATCCGAAGACCCGCGCCGTGGACGCCAAAGCCAGCGAAGCCCTGCGCCGCCAGCGGCAGAAGGAAATCAGCGCGTGACGACCGCTATCCGGCTCGCAGCGTTTCGGCGGCGGCTCGCGAACAGCGGGCCGGGCTGGACGCTGGCGCTGCCGGCAGTGCTGTTCCTGCTGGTCTTCACCGTCATGCCGCTTGGCCTGATGGTGGGGATGTCGTTCTGGAAATCGACGATTTTCGGCACGCGGCCGGACTTCATCTTCGACAATTACATCCGCGTCTTCAGCAACTGGCTCTATGTCGGCCAGCTCATCAACACGCTGGCGCTGGCGATTGGTACGACCCTGGTTTCGCTGGTCGTTTCCTATCCCATCGCGCTGATGCTCTCGAGGATGAAGGGCTCGAAGAAATCCGTATTCCTGCTGATGCTCTTCATTCCGTTCTGGTCGAGCTATGTCGTGCGTACCTTCGTGTGGCTCCCGATCCTCGGTCGCAATGGGGCCATCAATCAGCTTCTGATGTATCTCGGGATCATCGACCAGCCGCTCGACTATCTGCTCTACAACAACGGCGCCGTGGTGCTCGGCCTCGTCTATGTTTTCACGCTGTTCATGACGCTGCCGATCTACGTCACGCTGGACAAGCTCGACCCGGCGCTCATCGAGGCCGCGAGCGATCTCGGCGCCAAGCCCTTGCAGGTCTTCGCGCGCGTTATCGTGCCGCTGTCGATGCCGGGCGTGATGTCGGGCTCGATCATGGTGTTCTTGATGTCGGTTGGCGCCTATGTGACGCCGCAGTTGCTCGGCGGCCCGTCCGGGCTCATGTTCGGCAATATCATCGCGGCGCAGTTCCTGTCCGATAACAACTGGGCATTCGGCTCGGCGCTGGCCTGTTCGATGATGATTGCGGTGCTCGCGATCCTGATGATCGCCGGCCGGTTTATCGGCCTTGAGAAGGCGTTTTCGGGAGGTCACGGATGAGGGCCCCCGCGTTCATCGACAAGCAGGAAACGGCTGTCGCTCAGCCCGCCGTCCGTGTGAACGGTTGGGGCATCGCCACCGTCGTTTACGCTGTGGCGTTCTATATCTTCCTGTACGGCCCGATTGTCATGATCGGCATCTTCTCGTTCAACAAGTCGGAAGTGACCGGCCTGCCGTTCACCGGAGCGACGACGCGCTGGTACGAGGTTGTGTTCGCGCGGGCGGACCTGATGGCGGCGCTGTTCAACAGCATCACGCTGGGCATCGTGTCGGCTACCATCGCTACCACGCTGGCCTTCTTCCTCGGTCTGGCGTTCCGGCGCGATTTCGTTGGCAAGCGCCTGGTGCTCGGGCTTGTGCTCCTGCCCATCATCATGCCCGGCATCGTCGGCGGCATCGTGCTGCTGATCTTCTTCGGCTATCTCGGCATTCGCTCCGGCCTCTACACCACCGTGCTGGCCGCCCACATCAACTGGGTGCTGCCCTTTGCCTTCCTTACCTTGAACGGCCGTCTTCAAGGTCTCGACAAGGCGGTGGAGGAGGCGGCCATGGATCTGGGAGCGCGCTCATACCAGGTGTTGACCTGGGTCATCCTGCCGATCGTGCGGCCCGCGCTGGTCGCCACGCTGCTGTTCTCCTTCAGCCTGTCCTTCGACGAGTTCATCCGCACCTTGTTCGTCACCGGTTACGACCGGACCGTGCCCGTGGTGTTCTGGGGCGCGATTGTGGATCGCCTCGCGCCGGAACTGCCCGCCATGGCGATCATCACCATTCTGATCTCGACTGCCGCATCGTTGTGCGGATTCGCCTTCGCTTCCCGTTCACGCGCCAACCCGGCTTAGCCTATGGAGAGTTTGATGAAGACGTCCGTGACTTCCCGGAAACTCATCGGTGAGATCGATCGCCGTTCGCTTCTGATCGGCGCCGGCGCGCTTGGCGCCGCCGCGGCCGGCGGCATGACGCCGGCTTTCGCACAGGCCAAGCCGGTCACCGCGATCATGCCCGGCGTGTTCATGCCGGATTCGGTGCGGCCGCTGATCGAGGGCAAGGCGGGTTTCAAGGTCGAGAACGCGCCTTATGTGTCGCCGACCGATACGCTCGCCAAGCTGCTCGCGCCGGGCGGCACGTCGCGTTACGACCTGATGATCAGCGTCACCCCGTTCGTGCGCAACCCGATCATCGGCGCCAAGGCCGGCGACGAGAAGGTGATGCCGATCGACATGTCGCAGATCCCGAACGCGTCGAAGATCATGGACCTGTTCAAGGACGACATCGTCGCCCGCGACGGCAAGACCTACATGCTGCCGATCGTTTGGGGCTATGACTCGGTCGTCTATAACGCGGACAAGATCCAGACCGATGATCCGGAAACCCAGTCGTGGGGCGTGCTGTTCAACGACAAATATGCCGGACGTATCGCGTGGCGCGACGACGCGCATGGCATGATCCTGGCGGCCGGTCTGTTCATGGGCATGAAGGATCCGGCGGCGATGAGCGCAGCCGATCTCAAGGAAGCCACCAAGTTCCTGACCGCCAAGAAGAAGAACGTCCGCACGATGTGGTCGACCTTTGGCAGCGCGGTGAGCCTGATGTCGTCCGGCGAAGTCTGGGCGATGTATGGCTGGATTCCGATGCGCGCCGCGCTGCAGAAGCAAGGCATGAACGTCACGAACAACTGGCCGAAGGACGGTCTTCTGGTGTGGAGCCAAGGCGCGTTCATTCCGAAGGACACGCCGAACGCCAAAGGCAGCCACGCCATTATCAATGCCTATCTTGAGGCCGATGTCGGCAAGAAGCTGGCGGCCGACACCAACTATCCGACGACCTCGAAGGAAATCTCCGGCGAGTTCTCGGCGGACGAGCGCAAGAAGCTGGGTCTCGACCTGGTCGAGCGCGGCGTGAAGGTATATCCGCTGCAATTCCCGACGGCGATGGATCAGTGGCTCGAAGCCTGGAATACGGTGAAATCCGCTTGATCGGGCGGATTTGAACGAAGCGATTGATGCGGCCGGCATGGATGATTGACAATGCAGATGGCGTCAGCTCTGCGAAATGGCTTGGAGAATAAGACGGTGACGATGCCACGGATGACAACAGACATGCCGGCCGCGATTGCGCTCAATGCCGATACGCCGATCTCGGTCGGGGTTAAGAGCGTATCGAAGACATTCGACACCACGCCGGTGCTCAAGAGCGTTTCGCTCGACATCCGGCGCGGCGAGTTCTTCTCGCTGCTCGGCCCGTCGGGTTGCGGCAAGACCACCTTGCTGCGCTCGATCGGCGGCTTCGAGACGCCGACCTCCGGCGATATCGAGATCGACGGCAAGAGCGTGCTTGGCATCCCGCCTTACGCGCGGCCGACCAACATGATCTTCCAGCAGCTCGCGCTGTTCCCGCATCTCAACGTTCACGAGAATGTGGCCTTCGGCCTGCGCGTCAAGAAGCAGCCGAAGGGGCAGATCGACGCCAAGGTGAAGTCGGCGCTGGCGCTGGTGCGGCTCGAGGGCTTCGAGAAGCGCATGCCGAGTCAGTTGTCCGGCGGCCAGCGTCAGCGCGTCGCCATGGCGCGCGCGCTGGTCAACGAGCCGTCGGTGCTGCTGCTCGATGAGCCGCTCGGCGCGCTCGATCTTCAGCTGCGCATCCAGATGCACGAGGAACTGCGCCGGCTGCAGCGCACGCTTGGCAATACCTTCGTGTTCGTGACCCACGACCAGGGCGAAGCGATGGCGATGTCCGACCGCATCGCCGTGATGAACGGCGGCGTCATCGTTCAGCTCGGCACGCCGGAGGAGATTTACGAGCGACCGCAATCGCGCTTCGTCGCCCAGTTCGTCGGTCACACCAACCTTTTCGACGGCAAGGTGACGAAAATCGAGGGTGAGCGCGTCACCGTGGACAGCGAGGGGCTCTTGCTGGCGGCGACGGCCGCGACGCCGGTCAGCGTCGGCCAGCCGGTGACCGCGGTTGTGCGTTATGAGCGCATCGGTCTCGGTGCCGGCGACACAACGATCCAGGCGAAGGTGGTCGAGCGCATGTTCCTCGGCTCGAGCGTGCGCGTCGTCGTCGAGATCGCCGGCGGCCGCCGCGTCACCGCCGATATCGCGCCTGGGGCCGCGGCGGCGCTGCCGCCGATCGGCGCCAATGTCGAGATCGGCTTCGCCGCGCAGGAATGCCGCGTGCTGGTCGATTGAGACGCAGGCGACCACGGTTTCACCGAACGAGTTTCCCTTAGCCGGCGCGGTTGGCCGGCCGAATAGACGAGACGTGTCTGATGTATCGGATTGGTATCGATGTCGGCGGCACATTCACCGATGTGGTGCTGGTGGATGAGGCGACCGGCGCAGGCGTGGTCGCAAAGGTGCTCAACGAGCCGGGCAAGAAGCCGGAAACCGTGGTGCGCGGCATTCAGAAGGTCATGGCCGACGCCGGCGTGAAGCCGTCACAGGTTTCGATGATCGGCCATGGTACCACCATCGCCACCAACGCGGTGCTGGAGCGCAAGGGCGCCAAATGCGCGCTCGTCACCAACAAGGGTTTCCGCGACGTGCTCGAGATCGGCCGCTTCAGCCGGCCGGCCGAACTGATCTATCGCGTGCAGGTGGACAAGCCGGCGCCGCTGGTGCCGCGCTATCTGCGCATGGAGGTGGACTGCCGTCTCGACGCCAAGGGACAGGAGCTGCGGCCGCTGGACCTGGCCGAAGTCGACGCCATCGCCGAGCGCATCAAGGCCGAGAAGGTCGAGGCGGTCGCCGTCTCTTTCCTATTCTCGTTCCTCAATCCGGCGCATGAGCAGGCCGCCGGCAAGCGCCTGCGGGAATTGCTGCCCGGCGTTTACATCCTGCTGTCGAGCGATATCCAGCCCGAATTCCGCGAATTCCCGCGCACCTCGACCACGGTGTTCGCGGCCTCGGTGGCGCCGATCATCGGCGCCTATCTCGATCGCCTGCAGGACGGCCTCAACAAGGCGGGCATCGACTCGCCGCTCTATATCTTCCAGTCCAACGGCGGCGTCGCCCAGCCGGAGCTGGTGCTGCGGCGGCCTTCGACCCTGTTCCTGTCCGGTCCGGCCGGCGCCGTCGTGGGCGCCGCGCAGCTCGCCATCGAGTCGGGCTACAAGGATCTCATCACCATCGACATGGGCGGTACCAGCCTCGATGTCTGCGTGTTGCGTGACGGCGTTGCCGAAACCACGGCCTCGCGCGAGATCGAGTATTTCCCGATCGTATCGCCGATGCTCGACGTTCACACCATCGGCGCTGGCGGCGGTAGTCTGTGCCGCATCGACGAGGTTGGCCGCCTGCGCGTTGGGCCGGAGAGCGCGTCGTCCGATCCGGGTCCGGCCTGCTACAATCAGGGTGGTACCGGTCTGACCCTGACCGACGTCAATCTGGCGCTCGGTTATCTTGACCCGGCCGATTTCGCCGGCGGCAGTGTCAAGCTCCATCCGGACAAGGCGGCCGAGGCGTTGCAGAAGGCCGTAGCCGATCCGCTCAAGCTCGACCCGGTCGAAGCGGCGGCGGGCGTCTGGCGCGTCGCGGCCAACCAGATGGCGGAAGCGATCCGCTACGTCACCGTCCAGCGCGGCCTCGACCCGCGCAGCTTCGACCTCGTCGCCTTCGGCGGCGGCGGTGCGCTGCACGCCTACGGTATCGCCAACGATCTCGGGCTCAAGCGCATCATCGTGCCGATCAATCCGGGCCTGTTCTCGGCGCGCGGCATCGCGCTCGCCGACTTCACGCACGACTATCTGTCGTCGCTGGTGCAGCCGATCGAGCGCGTCGACGTCAAGCAGCTCGCGGCGACTTTGACGACGCTGAAGGAAAAGGCGCACGCCGATCTCGAATCCGAGGGCGTGAAGATGGAAGCGCGCGTGCTGCAGCCCAGCCTCGACCTGCGCTACATGGGCCAGTCCACCGAGATCAATGTGACGCTGCCGCTCGCCGCGGACGGCCTGATGGATCTGGCCGCCTATGTCGCGGAATTCCATCGCCGCCACGAGGAGCTGTACACCTACAGCGTGCCGGAAGAACCGGTCGAGCTGGTCAACCTGCGTCTGCGCGCCGTTGGCAAGGTCAGCAAACCGCCGATGCAGACATTGTCGAAGCAGGGCAGCGGCAAGCCGACCGGCAAACGCAAGGCCTGGTTTCCGGGCGGCATGGTGGACACGCCGGTCTGGCATCGCGACAACCTGTCGGCCGGCATGACCATCGAAGGCCCGGCCATCGTCCAGGAAATGTCGTCGGCCACCATCGTTCCGCCGGGCGCGACCTTGAAGGTCGATGCGATCGGCAACCTCCTCGTCACGCTCCAGTAAGGCACACAGCCATGGCAATCGATCCCTTCACCCTGGCGGTCATCCAGAACGCGCTGATCAGCGTCGCGTCCGAGATGAAGCTGATGACGATGCGCACCGCCTATACCCAGCTCTGGAAGGAGCAGGGCGACCTGTCCTGCTGCGTCATGGACGCCGAGGGACAGATCGTGGCGCAGGACCCGAGCGGCTTCCCGATTCACGTCACGACCATGCCGTATCAGCTTCAGTCTCTAATCGAAGGTGTCGGCCGCGACACGATCGAGCCGGGCGACGTGCTGATGACGAACGACCCGTTCCTCGGCGGCACGCATTTGCCGGACATTCTCATTGCACGGCCGCTGTTCTGGGAAGGCACCTTGTACGGCTACCTCTGCAACCGCGGCCACTGGGCCGATATCGGCGGCATGGGTCCCGGCAGCTATTCGCCGGCGACCAAGGAATTGCTGCAGGAAGGCTTGGTCATTCCGCCGGTCAAGCTGTTCGTCAAGGACAAGATCCAGAAGCCGCTGGTCGATCTCGTCGTGCGCAACGTGCGCAACTCGGTCGTGGCCCATGGCGACATGCGCGCGCAATACGCGTCCTGCTTTGCCGGCGAGCGCCGCTTTCGCGAGATCGTCGGCCGCTATGGGCTCGCGACCGTGAAGGAGGCGATGGCGGAGATCCTGGCACGCTCCGAAGAGATGACGCGGGCGCGCATCGCCACCTTCAAAGAGGGCGTCTATCACGCCCGCGACTGTCTGGATGGCGACGGCATCCGTCCCGACCCGCAGTGGGTTGACGCCAAGGTGACCGTCAAGGGCTCCGACATCACGGTGGACCTTACCGGCTCATCCGATCAGTCGCTCGGCGGCATGAACTGCTCGCGAGCCTCGGCGATCTCCGGCGTTCAGTACGCCATCAAGGCCATCACCGACCCCGAAAACCCGCCGAACGCGGGCAGTTACCGTCCGGTCACCGTAGTCACTCGGCCCGGCAGCTTCGTCGATGCGCTGCCGCCTGGTTCTATCGTCGGCTATGGCGAGGTGGCTTACCGCGTGCTCGATACTGTCATGCGCGCGCTGGCTGACGCCGCGCCGGATCGCGTGCTCGCCAGCGGTTCGGGCTCGACCGGCACGGTCGCTGTCGGCGGTCCGGATCGCCGGCCTGACGCCAAGCGCGGCTACTTCGTGACGCTGGAGTTGTCGTCTGGCGCTTACGGCGCCCGCGCCACCAAGGACGGCATCAACGCCATTCGCTACGGCGCCGGCAATGCCGGCCACGTACCGGTGGAAGCCAGCGAGATGGAAAATCCGATCCGCTACGAGCGTATCGAAATCATGCCGGATACTGGCGGCGCGGGCACTTACCGCGGCGGCAACGGCTTCTGCCGCGTGTTCACGATGCTGGTGCCGGACACGGAGATCTGTCTGTGCGCCGATCGTCATGCCACGCGGCCGCCGGGCCTGTTCGGCGGATCGCCCGGCACCACGGCGCGCTATGTGCTCAATCCGGGCGCGCCGGATGAGCGCGTCATCCCGTCGAAGACGCCGTACATCCCGCTCAAGAAGGATACGGTGGTCTGGGTGCAGTCCGCCGGCGGCGGCGGCTATGGCGATCCGAAGAAACGCGATCCTGCGCTGGTGAAGCGCGACCTGCGCGATGGCTATATCACAGAAGCCTTCGCCAAGGAGCACTACAAGATCTAGGCAAAGGGCGCCGGGCCATGAGCCGGAAATACGCGGCAGCGAGGGAACGCCTCGCGGCGAATTACTATCTGGCCCCGCCGGACGTGTCCGTCGGGCAATTCATGCAATGGGCGCGCGGCGCCGGCGCCAAAGGCATAGGTCTCACGGTCGCCGCGCTCGCTGCGCACGATGCTGGCGAATTGAAGTCGATGGCCGACGACAACGGCCTGTTCATTTCGACTTTGAACAGCGCAGGTTATTTTCTGTATTCGCAATCCGACGAGCGCTATGTGCAAGACAAGCTCAACTGTCAGCTCATCGAGGCTGCGGCGGAAATGGGCGCCGGCCGGCTCGTCGTCATCGCCGGCGGCATTACGGGCTCGGGCCTGAACCTTGAGCAGGGCCGCGCCAAGGTCGCGCGATCGCTGGCCGTCCTCGATGAGGCCGCGGGCCGGGCGGGCATCCGTCTCGCGCTGGAGCCAATCCACCCGGTCGATCTGACGATCAAGGGCTGCGTGAATTCGGTCGCGCAAGCGCTCCGTGTAATCGAGGAGCTTCCACACACCGATGTGGTCGTCGATCTGTTCCATTCCTATTGGGACGACGACATCTGGCGGCTGCATGAAATTGGTGGCGACAGGATCGCCGCAGTGCAGGTCTGCAACTGGAGCGAGCCGCATCCCGACGCCAAGCCGGTGCGCGATCTGCCATCGGCCGGGCCGATGGATGTCGCCGGGTGGCTGCGTGCGCTCATCGACGGCGGCTTCACCGGACCCATCGAATTCGAAATGTTCGACCGCCATCGCAGGGGCCGCGCCGTTCCCGATATTCTCAATCAGGCCTTCAAAGAACTGAACGCCATCCTGTCCTGACAAGCGAGGTCGCATCGTGGCGACGACAAAGGCTGTCCGCTTTCACGGCTACGGCGCGCCCGATGTGCTTCGCTATGAGGACATCGATGTGGAAATGCCGGGACCAGGTGAGTTGCTGATCCGGCAGACCGCCATCGGCGTAAACTTTATCGACATCCAGCAGCGCAAGGGCCGCTACCCGGCAAAGAGCTTCCCGGTAACGCCGGGTGGCGAGGGCGCGGGTGTCATCGAGGCCGTCGGTGAGGGCGTCACCGAATTCGCGGCCGGCGATCGCGTCGCCTATATGGACCAGAAGCCCGGCGGCTATTGCGTCACACGCCGCATTGCCGCTCAGCAAGTCGTCAAACTTCCGGGGTTTATCAGCGACGATATCGGCGCCTCCATCATGCTGAAAGGCGTCACCGCGAACTATCTGCTGCGCGGCGCCTATCATGTGCGGGCCGGCGATACGATCCTGTTCCACGCCGCCGCGGGTGGCGTCGGGTTGATCGCCTGTCAGTGGGCGAAACGTCTTGGCGCGCGCGTCATCGGCATTGTCGGCAACGCGGACAAAGCTGCGGTCGCCCGCGACCATGGCTGCGATCATGTGATCGTGCGCGGCGCCGAGGACATTGTCGCTCGCGTGCGGGAGATCACCGGCGGTCTGGGCGTGCCTGTGGTTTATGACTCTGTGGGCGCCGCCACGTTCGAACAGTCGCTGGCTTGCCTCAAAATCCGTGGCCTGCTGGTCTCGTTCGGCGCAGCGTCCGGCCCGGTGCCGCCATTCGATCTGTTCCGGCTCAACAACAATCACAACATGGGCAAGGGCGGCTCGTTCTTCGTGACGAGCGCGAGCCTCGCCGACTATACGCGCGAGCGCGCCGAGTATCTTGCGCGTGTCGCAGACCTGTTCGAGGCGGTGCGCGCCGGCCATGTCCGGATCAAGCCGCCGCGGCGTTACGCCTTAGCCGATGCCGCCGCCGCGCACCGCGATCTGGAATCGGGCGCGACCGTTGGCGGCTCGATCCTGATACCGTGACATATGAATGAGATGATGAGGAGCAGCGTTTCCGATGCCACAGCCGACCCCGCGTTTCCCGCAACTGAAGACAGCCGATCTTTCCGAGGCGCAACGGCCGCTGGCGGAGCAGATCGAAAAGGTTTCGAGCGTCGGCATCGGCGGGCCGTACAACATCCTGTTGCGCAGCCCGGAACTCGGCCAGCGCATGTTCGACCTCCTGGCCTATCTGCGCTGGAATACCTCGCTGCCGCTCAGCCTCAATGAATTTGCCATCCTCATCGTCGGCCTGCACTGGCGCTCGCAGGTCGAATGGTTGGCGCACCGGCCGATCGCGATCAAGGCAGGGCTGTCGCCGGACCTCATTGACGAACTCAAAGCCGGCCAACGTCCGTCGGCGATGTCGGTCGAGGAGGCTGCGGTCTACGACTTCTGCAATGAGCTTGTCGCTCAACGGACGGTAAGCGATGCGACTTTCGCCAAAGCGCGCGCGGTCTTCAGCGAGCAGCAGATCGTCGATCTGACGGCGGTCGCCGGCACCTATGTCACCATCGCCATGCTGCTTGAAATGGCGCACCAGCCTGTTCCGGAAGGGCGCGAGCCGCCTTTCGCCGATTGAACCAGAGGAACCGCCCATGAAGTTCGGACCGTTTGGCCGCACCGGCCTGCAAGTCTCCCGCCTGGCGATCGGCACGGCAACATTCGGCAACCAGGCCGACGAGGCGAGTTCGCATGCGATGCTCGACAAGGCCGCCGACGCGGGCATCAATTTCATCGACACGGCGAATGCCTATCCCATTGGCGTGGACTTCAGCGCGGTGGGGCGGACCGAGGAGATCATCGGCCGCTGGCTGGCCGGCAAGCGCGACCAATTCATCATCGGCACCAAGATCGGCGGGCCGATGGGGCCGGCGCAATGGCAGCGCGGCGCCTCCCGCAAGCATCTCCTCGAGGGCATCGACGCCTCGCTGCGGCGGCTCGGAACGGATTACGTCGATCTCTACTCGCTGCATTTCGACGATGCCAGCGTGCCGCTCGAGGACAGCGCCGAGGCGATGGACCTGATCGTGCGCTCCGGCAAGGCGCGCTATATCGGCGTGTCGAATTTTCTCGCCTACCGGCTGGCCCGGGCGATCGGCATACAGGAAACGCGGCGGCTGACGCGCTATGTCTGCGTCCAGCCGCGCTACAATCTTCTGTTTCGCGAGATCGAGCGCGAGTTGCTGCCGCTGGCTCTGGAAGAGGGCGTCGCGGTGACGCCGTATAATCCGCTGGCGGGCGGGCTGCTCACGGGACGCTACAAGACGCAGGACCAGCCAGGCCATGGCCGTTTTTCGACCGCGCACAGCTTCGGCAAAATCTATCAGGAGCGTTACTGGAACGATCGCGCCTTCGCCGCGGTCGACATGCTCGCCAAATTGGCGCAGGAGAGCAGCCTGACATTGCCGGCCATGGCGATCGGCTGGATGCTGGCCAACCCGGCGATCAGTTCGGTCATCCTCGGCGCCAGCAAGCCGGAGCAGCTCGATGCCACGCTGCACGCGGCCGACGATGCGATCGACCCGGCACTCAAGCTGCGTCTGGACGAGATAACGACGGAGTTTCGCCGCGGCGACGCGATGCGCTAGACAAAATTTTACGTAAGGAGAGTTTGGAAAGATGGCGAAGCGTTTGAAATCCGGCCGCGATGCCGCGGCAGCCGCCGAGCAGGACGCGGCGGTCCGCACCATGGTCGAAGCCACTTTGGCCGATATTCAGAAGCGCGGCGACGCCGCCGTGCGCGAATTGTCGGTGAAGTTCGACAAGTGGGATCGCGACGATTACCGGCTGACCAGAGCCGAGATCGAGGATTGCCTGTCGCAGCTCAGCGCCCGCGACATCGACGACATCAAGTTCGCCCAGACGCGCGTGCGCGAATTCGCCGAGCATCAGAAGGCGGCGCTCAAGGACATCGAAGTCGAGACCATGCCCGGCATCGTTCTCGGTCACAAGAATATCCCGGTGAATTCGGTGGGCTGCTACGTGCCCGGCGGCAAGTACCCGCTGTTGGCTTCGGCGCACATGTCGGTCATCACCGCGAAGGTGGCGGGCGTCAAGCGCATCATCACCGCGGCGCCGCCCTACAAAGGCAAGCCGGCGCCGGCCATCGTCGCCGCCCAGCATCTGGCGGGCGCCGATGAGATTTACTGTCTCGGCGGTATTCAGGCCATCGGCGCCATGGCGCTCGGCACGGGGTCGATCGCGCCGGTCGACATGCTGGTTGGGCCCGGCAATGCCTATGTGGCCGAAGCCAAGCGCCAGCTTTACGGCCGCGTCGGCATCGACCTGTTCGCCGGCCCGACCGAGACGCTGATCATCGCCGACGAGACGGTGGACGGCGAGATCTGCGCCACCGATCTGCTGGGACAGGCCGAGCATGGCGTCAACACGCCGGCGGTGCTGCTGACCAACTCGGAGAAACTCGCCCGTGAAACCATGGCCGAGGTGGAGCGCCTCTTGAAAATCCTGCCGACCGCCGAGAACGCCCGCAAGTCGTGGGAGGATTACGGAGAGGTCATCGTCTGTGACAGCTACGAGGAGATGGTGAAGGTCGCCGACGAGATCGCTTCGGAGCACGTCCAGGTCATGACCAAGGACCCGGACTACTTCCTCGACAACATGACCAATTACGGCGCGCTGTTCCTCGGCCCGCGCACAAACGTGGCTTACGGCGACAAGGTCATCGGCACCAACCACACGCTGCCGACCAACAAGGCGGCGCGCTACACCGGCGGTCTCTGGGTGGGCAAGTTCCTCAAGACCTGCACCTATCAGCGCGTGCTGACGGACGAGGCTTCCGCCATGATCGGCGAATATTGCTCGCGGCTATGCATGCTCGAGGGTTTCGTCGGTCACGCCGAGCAGGCCAATGTCCGGGTGCGCCGCTACGGCCGCCGCAACATCCCCTATGGCGCGGCGGCGGAGTAGCCCGTGACAGACACCCTGCCACGCGCTCCGTCGTTCAGGCTGGACGGCAGGCGCGCACTGGTCACCGGCGCGGGCAGCGGCATCGGCGCCGCTGCCGCTGCGGCTCTGGCTGACAGCGGCGCGCATGTGACCCTGGTCGCGCGCGGCCGCGAGAGCATCGACGCTGTTGCGGCCGAGATTGCGAAGCGCGGCGGCAAGGCAGAAGCCCACGCGATTGACGTGACGGATACAGCGGCGGTGCGGGCGATGGTCGAGCGCTCGGAACCGTTCCATATCGTCGTCAACAATGCCGGCACGAACCGGCCGAAGCCGTTTGGCGACGTGAGCGAAGACGATTACGACGCTGTGATGGACCTGAATGTTCGCGCCGCGTTCTTCGTGGCGCAGGCGGTGACGGCGCGCATGGTCGCCACGGGGACGAAAGGCTCGATCGTCAATATCTCGTCACAGATGGGCCATGTCGGTGCGCCGAACCGCACAATCTACTGCTGCTCGAAATGGGCCATCGAGGGCCTGACCAAGGCGATGGCCATGGACCTCGCGCCGCACGGTATCCGCGTCAATACGCTCGGGCCGACATTCATCGAAACGCCGATGACGCGGCCGTTCTTCGAGAATGCGGAGTTTCGCGACGCCGTGCTGGCGAAAATCAAGCTGGGCCGTATCGGCCAGGTCGAAGACCTGACCGGCGGACTGATCTATCTCGCCAGCGATGCATCCTCACTTGTGACCGGAACCTCGCTCATCATCGACGGCGGCTGGACTGCGGACTGAGGTGTCTAGAGAAAAAAATCAGTGCGCCTTTCAATAGTATGCAGTGACGCTGCAGGCGGCGGCGCCGTTCACGCCCGTTGCCGTCGGAAATCTGCCGAATTCCGCATATTCGATCATTTGCCACCTCGGCCTTGATGAATTGTCGTCGGGCCGCGGGTCGCCGTTTCAATTGCCGAATAACGGGGTAATGAGACGGAGAATCGCCGCTGCGGCTCTTCGGCGAGGAATCGGCTCTAGCGATTATTGACGAATTTGGTCACGTGTGGGCGGTTTTCGGTGCCAGCGCTTCCGGCGTGGGCGCGAACGGCGAAGGCGGCAAGGCCGCGCTTTGTGTCATCGCTGGTGAAGGCCTGCTGCCCATGGCGGCGCCTTCTCGAACACGGCGAGGGCGCGCGAGACCTTGCCGCGCTGATGCGCAAGCCATCGTGCCGAGTGGGTGCCGGTGTCGCGGAAGCGGTCCTCGTAGACCATCAGCAGAACGGCGTCGATGATGCCATCGGCGAGGGTCGCCAGCGTCAGCTTGCGATAGCGCTCGGCTCCGCGCAGCGGCACCAGACGGTCGGTGCCTGCGAGCTCCTGGAGAAATTCGATGATGACGGCGCTGTCGTAATAGATGTCGCCGCCCGGCAGCAGCAGGCACGGCATCTTGCCGAGGGGATTCTGCTGCCGCAGCGTGTCGGTCTCATCGAGCGTATTGGCGGGCACAACGACGATGCGCGCGCCGAGCCCGAGCACGTCGATGGCCATGCGCACCTTGCGCCCGAACGGAGACGTCTCCGTCGAGCGCAAGTTCATGGGTGCCGAAGGTTCGGTCAAGCGAATGCGCCGGCGCGGCCGATAGCGCGAAGGCGCCAAGCCCGATCACTTCCGTTACATAGGAATCGCCCATGGTCGGCGTCGCATCCGCGATCGACTGACCGGCGAACAGCTTGACGTTCGCAACGCTTGCCGGCGCGGTGTACCATTTCTTGCCGGTGGCGCTGAGGCGAATGCCGACATTACGGCCGTTGCCGGCCATGGTCGTCACCAGGCTGCCGCCGCCGACCGCTTCCATGGCCAAGGTGGTCGCTTTGGCGTGACCGATCGAGAGGCTGAGGAAGAAGTGGTCGTTGCCGCCGATGAAGCGCAGCGCCTCGGCGATATCGGCATGCGGCGCCTGGGTCTCCACCAGGGGCGCGGCGATGGCGCGCAGGAAACCGCTGGTCGCCGCCTTGTTGCGGTTGTGGCACTCATCGCCGCGGCGCAGCGCCTCGGAAACCTGGCGTTTGATGTCCATGGCGCCGTGAATTTCGAGGGCGCGCTTGAGGAGGGGGGCAAAGCGGTCGCGGATCCAGGCAAGGCGCGCCAGCACATCCGGGCCGTTGGCGCCGAACCGGAGGGTCTTGCCGAGCCCCTCGTTCATCGTGACGTAGGCGCGCTCGCCGGAGACCTCGTCCTCGAACACCAGCACCGGCATGGTCGCCGTTATGATGCCGGTCATGGCGCCGGCGGCGCGGTGGTCATGCGCCGGGGCGAAACGGATCGCCCCCGAGCCGGCCAGCTCCGCGCCAGGGCGATCAGATGCGGCCGGGCGCCGTGAAGAGTGTTGATCAGGGCTCGATTCTGGTGACCGACGGATATTGGCGCTGCTCTCTGCAGCCAATCATCAAGCTGGCGGCGCTCTCGGCTGTCCAATTTCTTTGGTAATGGGAGCCGCGAACGCTTGGTAACCGACAACCAAATCTCGAACGGATGCACAAGCAGGCAGGGTAACAACTGGCGTCGCCATCGGTAGTCATTCCGAACAGGCTAAGTTCCAAAGCGCTATCAACAGGTGAACAGACCGCGAAACTTCGTAATTGTCGACTGAAATCATTGCAAAAGTCAGCGGATTTTGATTCCGCCATTCGGAGGTTCGATCCCTCCCGCCCCAGCCATTAACGGTGCGGCGATGCCCCGTTTCAGTTTTTCGCGACAGCTCTTGCGCCAGATCAATGGCGGATCGCGCCGCTCATTGAACATGTTCGGCCGGAGCCGCCGTGGCTGGCGGCGTGATCGGCGCCGCAACAGGCGCAATCATTGCGGACGCGACCCGTCCCGGCCGCTGCCATTACGTGACGCAGTCAGGCAAATGTCGCTACGTGCGTTGCCACTGATCGGAAATCTTGCGCGTCTCAGTAGAGGGGCCTGAAATGGAAAGTCCGGTTCAGATCGATTTTCAGGGCATGGACGCCGATCCGGCCGTTCGCGCCGCTATCGCCCATCACGTGGCCGAGCTTGAAGAGCGCTTCGGTCACATTACCGCGGGGCGCGTCGTGCTCAGGTCGCCCGGCGGCCGCCATCGAAGCGGCGGGCTCTATGAAATTCATATTCGCCTGGCGTTGCCGGATGGGCGTCAAGTCAACATCGACCACACGCCGCAGAACGACGAGCGTTATGCCGATCTTGAGTTCGCGCTCAACGATACCTTCAAGCGCGCGCGCCGGCAGTTGCAGGATCAGGTGCGCAAGCTGCAGGGCGACGTGAAACAGCATGCCGGGCCGCCGGTTGGGACCGTCTGCGAGCTCGATCCGCTCGGCGAGTTTGGCTTCATCGAGACAGGCGATGGCCAAGAGATTTATTTCCACCGGAACAGCGTACTCAATGGTGGCTATGCCAAGCTCGCTGTCGGTTCGCGCGTGACATTCGCCGAGGAAGTTGGCGACAAGGGTCCGCAGGCCAGCACTGTCAGGCTGTTGGAGAAGCACGGCCACAAGGTGTGAGCGGCGCACGCAGCGACGAAACGATCGAGTGCGTCGCGGCGGTGTGTCATCCGGGTCAGGACACGTACCTTCCCGGCCGACAGTCAGGATTGTGAGGCTTGCGCCCGCGCGGTGGCGCTCGACTTGGCAACGCGCTTGGGCTTTGCGGGCGCTGTCTCCGGCTGCGCGTACAGAAGTTCGATCGCGGATTTGGCGGCATTGCGGACGTGATGCTCGGCGAGCGTGCGCGCCTTCTTGCCGTCCTTGGCGTCCAGCGCTTCCATCATCGCGGCAAGCTCGGCCATGCTTGCGGCGGAGCGGCCCGGCGCCCGCAGCGACGTGGCGCGCAGCAGCATGATCCGGGCATTCAGCAAGCGCAGCGTATCGCCGAGCGCCTGATTGCCGGCGCCGTCAACGAGGCAATCGTAAAAATGGTTCTTGGCGCGCAGGCGCGCCAGCGGATCGGTGTCCTTGAAGGAGCGCTTCAGTTTGCGGAATGCCTCATGAAGCGCCGCGCGCTGTTCGCTGGCGGCGTGTTCGGCGAACAGCTGACAGGCGAGCCCTTCGAGCTCAGCGCGAACCTGATAGACGCCTTCCGCTTGATCCGCGGAGAGCCGAGCCACGCTCGGGCCGCGGTTCGGGACGACCTCGATCAGGCCTTCGGATTCGAGCTGACGCAGGGCTTCGCGAACCAGCGTGCGGCTGACGCCGGTCATCTCGCAAAGTTCGCGTTCGGTCAGCCGTTCGCCGGCACTGAACCGGCCAAGTGCGATGGCGTAACGAATGCTCTCCGTCACGCTTTGGCGCAGCGGTGCAGCGACCTTCTCGACCCTGAAGTCTATCCTGGCAGACGACGCGATCAAAGGCCATTTCCTCCAGCCAAGCGGCTCCGTCGAACCGAACCCTTACATCTTTACAGCGGAAAAGCGAAAGCAGGAATGGCATCCTTCGTTATCACCGGGCTTGCCATCCGCCGTCGATCGGCAGGGTCGCGCCGGTGATGTCGTCGGCCGCGGGACTGCATAGGAACACGGCCAGAGCGCCGACCTTGGCCGGGTCGACGAAGCGTTCGGTCGGATGGCGCGCGGCGGCATAACGATGCTCGGCTTCCGCCGCGCCGAGGCCTTCTGCGGCTCCGATCTCGTGGATCCGCGAAAGCAGCGCCGGGGTGGGTACCGCACCCGGGGAGATCGCGTTACAGGTGATGCCAGTCAGCGCGGTCTCGATGGCGACGGCCCGGGTCATGCCGAGCAGGGCGGTCTTGGTTGTCACGTAGTCGATGCGGTTCTCCGCCCCGCGTGCGCCGAAGATCGAGGACATGTTGATGATGCGGCCCCAGCCCTTGGCGCGCATGCCGGGCACGGCCAGGCGGATGCAGTGAAACGCCGCCGAGATGTTGACCGCGAGCGAACGATTCCACTCCTCGGTCTTGAACTGGTCGACCGGCGCGAAGTGTCTGACCACCGCGTTGTTGACGACGATGTCTATGCTGCCGAACCGCGCTGTAGCGTTGTCGAACATGCGTTCGATTGCCGGGACATCCGTCAGGTCGGTACCATCAAAAACGACGTTACGCCGCGTGTCTGAGGACAAGCGGTTGGCGGCGGCGTCGCCGGTAGCCTTGTCCGCCAGCCCATTGAGGATGACGTTGGCGCCGGCCTCCGCGAGGCCTTGGGCGATTGCAAGGCCGATTCCAGCGACCGAGCCGGTCACAAGCGCACAGCGACCATCAAGCATGCCGAAATTCCCCAAACGCCCATTCGTTTTTGCATCGGGCCCGCGCTGAGGAGGTTCTTGACCCCCCTCGGCCTATATTTTACATACCGTACTACTATCAGACAATATCGGCGCACCTTGAGGCGTTCCGATAGAGGAAACGAGCCCGGAGCAGGGCCGGCGGTCGAGTCTCGCGGAGGATGCGTCAGGAGCCTCAGGTTTTGTCGACCGTGGTTGCGCGGTACAAGAACCGAATTTTCAGAACGAGCGATCCGTTGTATGGCCCGCCTGACGCCGTGCCCGGCCGCGCCTTGCACCGCCCCGCATCCGGCGAAATTCTCGATCAAGGAATTCCAACCTTATACAACAGGAAGTGAACATGAGCAGCGAAATGGATAAAGCGGCGAAGGTGATGTTCGACGAAGGCCTCAAGCACCGCCGCGAAGTGCTCGGCCCGGAATATGTCGATTCGTCGATCGCCAATGCCAATGACTTCATGATGGCCTTCCAGCACATCACCACCGAATGGTGCTGGGGCTATGGCTGGTCGCGTCCGGGCCTGCCGCGCAAGACGCGCAGCCTGCTCAACCTGGCGATGCTCACGGCGCTTAACCGCGGCCCGGAAATCAAGCTGCATGTGCGCGGCGCGATCAACAACGGCGTCACCGTCGAGGAAATCCAGGAGACGCTGCTGCACGCCACGATCTATTGCGGCATTCCGGCCGGCCTCGACGCCTTCAAGATCGCCAACGAAGTCTTGAAGGAAATGGGGAAAGTCTCCGCTACCCCCGCTAAGAAGCCCTAAGCGGCCCTCACAGGAAAGCACGAACTGATGTCTGCAAAGCAGGAACTGGGTTTCATCGGCGTCGGCCGCATGGGTATCCATATGGCCGGCCGGCTGCTTGAAGCCGGCTACGGCGTTACCGTTTTCGACCTCAACGAGACCAATGTCGCCCGTCTGGTGCAGCGCGGCGCCAAGCGCGCGGCCTCGCCGGCCGAGGTGGCCGCGAGCGCCGAAACGGTGCTGGCCAGCCTGCCGACCCCGGACATCGTCAAGGCGGTGGCGGCGGAAGTCGCCACCGGCACCAAGGTGAAGACCTTCATCGACCTGTCCACCACCGGTCCGGTGGCGGCCAAGGAGGTCGCGGCCATATTCGCCGCCAAGGGCATCGCCGCGGTCGACGCGCCGGTGAGCGGCGGCCCGACCGGCGCCGAGAAGGGCACCGTCGCCGTCATGGTCGCCTGTCCGAAGGAACTCGCCGAAACGCTGCGGCCGATCGTCGAAGTCATCGGCAAGATGTTCTGGGTCGGCGCCGAGCCGGGCCAGGGCCAGGCGATGAAGCTGGTCAACAACATCCTGTCCGCCACCGCCGTCACCATGACGTCGGAAGCGCTCGCCATGGGCGCCAAGGCCGGCCTCGATGCCGACACCATGATCGCCGTCATCAACTCGGGCAGCGGCCGCAACACCGCGACCGAGGACAAGTTCCCGCGCTGCGTGCTCACCCGGCGCTTCGACTTCGGCTTCTCCGTCGGCCTGATGCACAAGGACGCCAAGCTGGCGGTGCAGTTCGCCGAGTCGCTCGGCGTGCCGATGATCGTCGGCAATGCCGTGAACCAGCTCCTCTCGATCACCGAGTCGATCGAAGGCTTCAACGGCGATCTGACCACGACGGCGCGCACCGTCGAGAAATGGGCGGGCGTCGAGATCAAGGGCAAGGCCGCCAAGTAAGGGCGGCCTTCAAGTAAGGGCGGCCTTGTACAAGGCGGCGCAGTAACCGCCCTGCGGCAGATCGGGAGAGTTCGATGACCGACAAGATCCTGTCGCGCAAGGACGGCGCGGTCGGCCACCTGATCTTCAACAATCCGGAGCGACACAATGCGGTGTCGCTCGATATGTGGGAGGCGACCGAAGCCGTGGTCGCCGACTTCAAGGCCGATCCCGCCATCCGCGCGATGGTCGTCTCCGGCGCGGGCGGCAAGGCCTTCGTCTCCGGCGCGGATATCTCGCGGTTCGAGAAGGACCGTTCCACCGAGGCGGAGGTCAAAAGTTACAATGTCCGCGTCGAGCGCGCTTACGCGGCGTTCCATGAATTTCCCAAGCCGACCATCGCCATGATCCGTGGCTATTGCATCGGCGGCGGCATGGCGCTGGCGATGTGCTGCGACATGCGCATCTGCAGCGACAATTCCAAATTCGGCATCCCTGCGGCCAAGCTCGGCCTCGGCTATGGCTTCAAGGGCATCAAGCGGCTGGTCGATGTCGTCGGCCCGTCCTTCGCCAAGGAAATCTTCTACACCGCGCGTCAGTTCACGGCCGAGGAGGCCGAGCGCATGGGCCTGGTCAATCGCGTCGTGCCGTCCGACACGCTCGAACAATATGTCGCCGACTACACCGCGACGATGGCCGCCAACGCGCCGCTCACGGTGGATTCGGTCAAGTTCATTGTCGGCGAAGTGGTGAAGGCGTCGGACGAGCGCGATCTCGCCGCCTGCGAGGCCATGGTGCAGGCCTGCTTCGCCAGCGAAGACTACAAGGAAGGCCGCAAGGCTTTCATGGAAAAGCGCAAGCCGAATTTCACCGGCGCGTAACGGTCGCGGCGGCGGCCGATCTATATTTTGCGAGGACGGCGATGCTCGATCGACCCAACGTTACGCGGCAGCTTGCGCAATTGGTGGCCGACACGCGGCGCGAGGATATTCCTTCCGATGTGATGCATCAGGCCAAGCGCTCGGTGATGAACTTCTTTGCCGTGGCGCTGGCCGGTTGTCGCACGCAGCCGGTCGAGATCGCGCTCGCAACGCTGGCGCCATTCTCCGGCGGCAAGCAGGCGACTCTGGCGGGCCGCCGCGAGCGCATCGATGCGCTGAGCGCGGCGTTTCTCAATGCCGCCGGCGCCAATGTCTACGATTTCTGCGACACGCACACCCGCACCGTCATTCACCCGACGGCGCCCATTGTGCCGCCGCTGCTTGCGCTTGCCGAGTTGCGCCATGTCAGCGGGCCGGATTTGCTTTTCGCCACCGTCATCGGCAACGAGGTCGAGGATCGCATCGGGCTTGCCGTATCGCCGAAGCATTATTCGATGGGCTGGCACATCACCTCGACCTGCGGCGTCCTCGGGGCCGCTGCTGCCGTCGGTAAGCTGATCGGCCTTGATGCCGAGCGCATTGTCTGGGCTCTCGGTTCGGCGGCGACGCAGTCGTCCGGCCTGTGCGAAAGCCTCGGCACGGCGTCGAAGAGCGCCAGCGTCGGCAATGCCGCGCGCAACGGCCTGCTGTCGGCGCTGCTGGCGGAGAAGGGCTTCGATGGCCCGCCGGAGCCGCTCGCCGGCGTGCAGGGGCTCTACAACGCCATGGGCGTACCGCCCGACCTGTCGTTCCTGACCGAGGGCTGGGGCAATACCTGGCAGATCATGGAGTGTTCCTACAAGCCTTACCCGTGCGGCTTCGTCATCAATCCGGTGCTCGATTGCGTGCTCGACTGGCAGCGCGACAACAGCGGCGCGGAAGTTGCCAAGGTGGTCGTGCGCGGCAACCCGTTGCTCGCCGATCGCACCGACCGTCCGCAGGTCACCAGCGGGCGGCTGTCGCAGGTGAGCGTGCAGCACGCCGTTGCCGCCGCGCTGCTGCGGGGCAAGGCCGGGCCGGAGGAGTTCAGCGACGAATGCGTCGCCGATCCTAAGGTCGCCGCGCTGCGCGGCAAGGTCGAGGTGGTGCGCGATCCTTCCTTCGCGACGATTGCCGCTGCCGTGGATATCGTGACGGCGGACGGCAAGGTGCATCATCTTTCGACGCTGGCCGCGCGCGGCAGCGAAGCCAATCCGATGAGCGATGAGGCGCTGGAAGCCAAGCTGCGCAACGCCGCAGCGGCGTGGAACCCGAAGCACGATATCGCGCCGCTCGTGGACGCGATCTGGTCGCTCGATCAAAGTGCCGATGTTGCCGGGCTGTGTGCCCTGACGGTGCCGAAGGCGTAAGAAGTTCGCGATTGCGTCACGCCGTCTTCGGCCGACAAAACTGTGCTATCTGATATGTCGCTTTCGGCAGACAGCCCCGGCTGCCGAAAGCGCAGGCCCCGGACGAGATGGATATAAAGCAACTCAAGGTATTTTCGACCGCAGCGGCGTGCGGCAGCTTTTCGCGCGCGTCCGTGACGCTGTCGATCGCGCAGCCCGCCTTGAGCCGTTACGTAAAGGCACTCGAGACCGAACTCGGCGTCAAGCTGTTCTACCGCAATGGTCGCGGCATCATCCTCACCGAGGCCGGCAAACTGCTCGATCAGTACGCCAAGGGCATCCTGGAGCAGGCCTCGCGCGCCGCTTCCGAGATCGCGGCCTTGCAACTGAGCCCGAACGGCAGCGTCGCCATCGGCATGCCGCCGTCGGTTGGCTCGGTGCTCACGGTGCCGCTGGTCGAGCGCTATCGCGAGCAGTATCCGCAGATCGCCATGCGCGTGGTCGAGGGCTTCAGCGGCCATGTGCTCGAATGGCTGCTGACCGGCAAGATCGATGTTGCCGTACTGTATAACCAGCCGGCGATGAGCAACGTGCTGTCCGAGCCGTTGCTCAAGGAAGAACTGGTGCTGCTCGGCGCGGCAAAGGACCCGTCGAAACTTCCGGCGGGTCAAGTGTCCGCCAAGGTGCTGGCCGAGATTCCCATGATCCTGCCGAGCCGGCCGCATGGCCTGCGCCTGCTGATCGATCAGGTGTTCGGCAAGGCCGGCATCGAACCGAATATCGTCATCGAGATCGACGCCATGCCCTCGACGCTCAATCTGGTCGAGAAGGGTATTGGATACACGGTGCTGTCCTATTCGACCGTGCATCATCTGGTGAAGGCCGGGCGCATCAGGTGCTTCCCGATCGTGCGGCCGCAATTGACCCGGCAGCTTCTGCTCGCCACGTCGAGCCAGCGCCCGATGACGATGGCGACACGGGCGCTGACCAAGATCGTAACGACGCAGATGCGCGAGCTCGTTCGCGACGGTCGCTGGAACCCGCGCTGAGCGGAACCGGCCGGCAATAATAAAAACGGCGGCCCTGCGGCCGCCGTTTTCGTTGTTGGATAGGGGGTCGAAAGCCGATCTAGAGCCTTTCCGGCTTTGATGGAATCAAAGCCGGGGCTCCAGATTCTTATTTGTCGCGTTTTCTTCACGCGAACCGGTATCCACTTCGCTCGAAAACGCTCTAGTGCTGCATGCCCCAGCGGCGGATCGTCATTTTTTCCGCGGTGAGGAAGATGACGTTCTCGACGAACAGGCCGAGCAGGATCACCGTCAGAAGTCCGGCGAACACCGAGGGGATCTCCAGCGAGTTCTTGCTCTGGAAGATGAACCAGCCGAGGCCGCCGCCGCCGGAATTGGCGCCGAACACCAGTTCCGCCGCGATCAGGGTACGCCAGGCGAAGGCCCAACCGATCTTGAGACCGGTGAGGATGCTCGGGAACGCACCCGGAATGAGAATGCGGATCACATAGCCGATGTTGGACAGGCCATAGTTCTGGCCGACCATGCGCCAGGTCGGGCTGACGCCGCGGAAGCCGGAGTGCGTGTTGAGCGCAACCGACCACAGCACGGCGTGGATGAGCACGAAGACGATGCCGCCAGTGCCGAGGCCGAACCAGATCATGGCGAGCGGCAACAACGCGATCGAGGGCAGGGGATTGAACATCGCCGTCAGCACTTCGAGCAGGTCGGCGCCGATCCGCGTCGCGCTGGCAAAGGCCGTGAGCAGGCCGGCGAGCAAGAGGCCGGCCGCGTAGCCCTGGAACAGGATGGTCATCGAGAACCACGTCGCGGCCGGCAGTTCGCCGCTGGCGATTGCATGCCAGAACGCGACCACGGTGGCGCTGAAAGTCGGAAACAGCAGGTCGTTGCCGAGCCACCGGGCGTAGCCTTCCCAGATCAACGCCAGGATGGCGAGGACGAGCGACTTGCGCAGGGCGCCCTGGTTCGCCAGCCGTTGGCCCAGCGACAGAGGCCGCTGCACGACGCCGATGCCCGCGGTGCTGACCTGGTAGATGACCTCCGGACGGGAGTGAAGAACGGATTGGGCGTCAGCCATGGGACGCGCTCCTTTCGCCGATATTCTGTTCAAACAGCAGATGCTCGATGCGCTCGGACAGCGGCTTGCCATCCGGGCCGATGTCGTCGGTGCCGTTGCTGTTGATCTCGCCCTTGACCTGGCCCGGATGGGCCGAGAGCAGCAGGATGCGGTTGCCGACGCGCACGGCTTCGGTGATCGAGTGGGTGACG
The DNA here is from genome assembly GCA_035556455.1 of Pseudolabrys sp. GTDB lineage: Bacteria > Pseudomonadota > Alphaproteobacteria > Rhizobiales > Xanthobacteraceae > Pseudolabrys. The sequence continues at coordinate 124,563 of DATMEX010000081.1, read as the reverse complement.
AACAGGACGGTGAACTTCGTGTCTTCCCACAGTTGCAGCAGTTCTTCCTGCATCTTGGCGCGCGTCAGCGCGTCGAGCGCGGCGAACGGCTCGTCCATCAGCAGGATTTCCGGCTCCATGGCCATGCCGCGCGCGATCGCCACGCGCTGCTTCATGCCGCCGGACAAGGTGTGCGGGTGGTTGTCGGCGAACTTCGAGAGGCCGACCATGTTGATGTAGTGCAGCGCGCGCTGTTCGGCTTCCCTGCCGCCCATCTTGCCGCTCGCGGTGAGCGCGAAGGCGACGTTCTGCTTCACCGTCTTCCACGGCAAGAGCTGGTCGAATTCCTGGAACACCAGAACGCGGTCCGGTCCCGGCTTGGTGATGACCGTGTCGTTGAGGCGGATTTCGCCTTCGACCGGGCGAATGAAACCGCCGACCGCCTTCAGCAAGGTCGACTTGCCGCAGCCCGACGGGCCGAGAATGACATAGCGGTCCGAGCGGTAGATATCGAAACTGACCCGGTAGGTCGCGGTGACCAGATGGTCACGGGTCTGGTACTGCAGTGTAACGCCCTTGACCGCGAGAAGTGGGGCGACGCCATCGCTCATCTTGAAGAGGCTCCAAATTTAAGGGGCCAGTGGCGACGCCCGGCAGGCGCCGCCACTGGCCGATTGCTGTGCGAGAGGACGGCGGCTCAGTTGCCGCCGCCGATGCCCTTCACGTCGAAGAACAGATCATCGAGCGACGCCGGCTTGTTCTTGAGCGTGCCGATCGCGTTCATGAACTCGGCATACTTCATGACGCCTTCCGGCTTGGTCGTGTACTTGGTGTCCTTGTCCTCGAGCATGGTGGCCAGTTCGGCCACATCCCAGCCCTTGCCGCCCATGGACTCCAGCAGCACCTCAGCCGCGCCCTTCTTGTCCTTCTGGATCATTTCGAAGGCGACCTTGAGCGCCGACACGAAGGCCGCATAGCCCTTCGGGTTCTCGTCGCGGAACTTCTTGGTCGTCGAGATCATGGTGAAGGTCTGCGGTCCGCCCATCACGTCGTTGGTATTCTGGATGGTGCGGGCGCCTTCCTTAAGCTCGCGCTGATGGAACGGCGCCGAGGCGTAGTGCGCGGTGACTTGCTTGTTGCCGGACAGGATGGCGACCACAGCGTCGGGGTGGGTCATCGACACGGTGTACTTGTCATACTTGAAGGTGGCATCGGCGCCTTCCTTCTGCCGGGCGTACATCTGCATGATGATCGCGGGGATCGACACCTTGATCGCGGTCACCGCGATCTTGTCGTCGGCCTTGAGGTCCTCGATCTTGGTGAGGTGCTCGGCTTTGGTGTTGAGGTACATCGGGATGGTGCTCATCGCCGCCACGCCCATGACGTCGCCGCGGCCCTTGGTGCGGTCCCACAGGATGAGGAAGGCCGGCGGGCCGGCCGAGATGAAATCGGCCGAGCCGGAGAGCAGCGCGTCGTTCATCACCGACGGGCCGCCGATATTGGCGTAGTTCACCGTCAGCTTGAGGCCGAGCTTCTCGGCTTCCTTCTCGACGAGCTGGTGCTTTTTCATCATGTGCAGCGGCAGGAAGCCGAAGCCGCCGGCGCCGAGCGGCACGCGCAATTCGGTCTTTTCGGCTTGGGCCGAGGCGGTCATCAAAGCCATGGCGCCAATGGCCAGGCAGGCGATTGTTTTTCTCATCGTTGTGTCTCCTCAGGTTTTAAAGCGTCGATACTATGATACCGCAGCTCACTAAATACTCATGAAAATCGGCATTAAACTGCTGCGGATCTCGGTTTGGGATCGGCATCGAGCCGCGCGGCCCAGCCTTCCATGTTCGGCCGTGCGGCCGGATAGATGTCCAGTACGATGGGGTCGTGTCCCGGCACGACATGCGCCTTCGATGTCGCCAACGCCTCGACCTTGTCGTAGCCGGCGAGCACGTCGCCAACGTTGTAGGTGATCGGGAACACGCGACGCTGGTCGAGATGCGCGTAGAAATGCGCGACATCGGAGGCCAGTACGACCCAGCCGCGCCGCGTCTTCACGCGCGTGGCCTGCAAGCCCTTGGAATGGCCGCCGATGTGATGCACCGACAGGCCGGGTGCGATCTCCGCGGCGCCGTCGTGGAACACGACGCGGTCGGCGAACACCTTGTTGACCATCGCCGTGACGTCGGCCGCTTCGAACGGCATACGGATCATGGCGTGGCACATGCAGCGGCCGGTCGCGTAGGCCATCTCGCATTCCTGCAGATGATAACGCGCGTTCGGGAACAGGTCGTGATTGCCGGCGTGGTCGTAATGCATGTGCGAGATGATGACGTCCTTCACCGAGGCCGGATCGATGCCGAGCGCGCGCAGGCCGTCGCCGACCGGCTTCGAGATGTGGCGCTTGCGCGCGTCGGCGCGGGCCTGGTCGAAGCCGGTGTCGAGAATGATGGTGCGGTCTTTGCCGACGATCGCCCAGACGAAATAGTCGAGCGGCATCGGCACGTCATGCGTATCGCCGCCGATGAAGTTATCCGGCGAGTTCCGGTCATGCCGGCCGTACTTGACGGCATAGATTTCGTAGGTGTCCTCGCTCACGGATTCCCTCCGGGCCGACGGCTCGCGTCGAAGGTGTCCGTCGTGGACGGCGCCGGAATCGGAACGATCGTCAGGCTGCGGCTTCGCATGTCGAACCTCCCACCCAGTGTTTTTTTGCCCGCCTATCCGGCACGCCGGACGAGGCCGGCCGCGCCGGATCGCGCAATTTCGATTGTAGGCTGCCCTGCCGCCCGCGTCCATTTTGTATTATTATATTATTGTCGCGCCAAGCGGCGGAGACTATGCGAATTTTGTATATCAGAATTACATATTTCGGAGCCGCGCTGCCTTTGTCGGTAAATGGCCCGATGGTCTAAGCCTCACGCCAACCACCAAACGGCCCGCCAGGCGCGGGCAAAACGCCGCATGCGCCCGCATGACGGCTCAATCCGAGGAACGTCCGATGTCCGCGCTGCCCGCATTCGCGCTCTACGCCATCCGTTACGCCACGCGGCCGGCGCAGCGGCGCGATCACTTCATCGGCGGCGATCCGCATGACGGCCCGATGCCGATGGACTACTTTCTCTGGGCCGCTGTTTCGCCTGACAAAACATATGTCATCGACTGCGGCTTCACCGCCGAGGTCGCCGCCAAGCGCAAGCGCACCTTCCTGCGTGATCCGATCGACGGCCTTAAACTGATCGGCATCGATGCCGATACCGTGAGCGACGTCATTCTCACGCATCTGCACTACGACCACGTCGGCAATTTCCACCGCTTCCCAAAAGCGCGCTTCCATCTGCAGGAGCCGGAAATCCACTACGCCACCGGCCACTATATGGCGCATCCGCGGTTGTCGCATTCCTTCGAGGTCGAGCATGTCTGCGGCATCGTGCGGCTCAATTTCGCGCAACGCGTTGCCTGGCACTTCGGCTCGAAGGAACTGACGCCCGGCATTTCGCTGCACGTCGTCGGCGGCCATTCGGCCGGCCTGCAGTTCGTGCGCGTGCACACCGCGCGTGGCTGGGTCGTGCTCGCTTCCGACGTTTCGCATTTCTACGAGAATTTCGAGAGCCGCCGGCCCTACACGACTTCGTTCCATGTCGGCGAGATGCTCGATGGCTTCGAGGCGCTGTACGCGGAAGCGCCGACGCCGGCGCATATCGTGCCCGGCCACGATCCATTGGTGATGCAGCGTTATCCGGCGCCGAGCAAGGATCTCGACGGCATCGTGGTGCGGCTCGACGTGATGCCGAAGGAGGCGGGCTAAACGAGCTCCCGCGTCACATCGTCGAACAGCTCATCGACCGACATCATGCGCGGGATGACCTGCTGTTCGTAAGAATAGCGAATGATGGTCTCTAGCGCCTTGCGGTTATTCTCGACGCCGAACGGCACCGGATCGAGGCCGTCGGCTGCCGGCAAACCAGATTCCTTGAAGTATTGCGCCTTGCTCTCTTTCAGCAGGCGGAAGATTTCGCGCACGACGTCTGGCCGCGTTTGCGCCAGTTCGCTGCGCACCACGAACAGGTGGTTGATCGGCACCATGCCGTTCTTCCTCGACCAGGCTTCGGCCGCCTTGTGCGGATCGGGAAACAGCGGGGCAACGCGCGGCTCGTCCGGTAGGTCGCCGCCGAGAATGGCGCCGTCGAGCTCGCCCTCGATCAGCATCTTTTCGACATTGGACCCCGCCGGCAGGCGCAGGCAATTGGCCGGGTCCTTGTATTCGGCAAGATGGCCGTCGTCGGTGGTGCACCACGTCACCTTGTTCGAGTCGACGCCGTAATCGTCCTTGAGGATGCCGCGCACCCAGACGCCGGTGGTGACGGAATAGGAGCGGGTGCCGAAGCGCTTGCCCTCGATGTCCTTGGGCGCCAGGGCCCCGCGCGCCACATTGTAATGGATGGTGTGGTGCTGGCCGCGCGCCATGACGACGGCCGGGAGCAGCGTCAGCGGCTTGCCGTAGATCCTGGCCTGCAGGAAAGTGACGATGGCGAGTTCACCGGCATCGAACCTGCCCTCGCGCACCATCGGCTTGAAGCCCTGGTTGGCCACCTTCGGCCCGGTGAAATTGAAGTTCACCAGACCGGACGCCACCGCGCCGCTTTTGAGCGCGCGCGTCACCGGATAATCGGCGAGGTTGGTGTCGAGGGTAACGGGGCCTGAGGCGGGATAGGGCATAATGTTATGGGTCCGGCAGGTGGCGCCGTCTTACGCTCTTGTCGCGCGTGGCGTCAAACTTGCATACACTCCGTGCAGTATTCCGCAGCCGAAGGTTAGCCATGGCCGACAAACTCGACGACTTCATCGACGCCGCAGCGGCGGCGCTTAATCTGCCGCTCGAGCCGGCCTGGAAGGGCGCCGTGAAGGCCAATCTCGAGGTCTCGCTGCGTCACGCCGCAACCTATGCCGACTTCCCGCTGCCGGACGAAGCCGAGCCGGCGCCGATCTTCAAGGCGTGAGCGGGGAACCACCGACATGAGCGACATCACCTGGTCGTCGGCTGCCGAGATCGCGGCGGCGGTTCAATCCGGAAAAATCAGCGCGCTGGAGGTGACCGAGCAGATGCTCGCCGTCATCGACAAGCGCAATCCCGTGCTCAATGCCTTCACGGCGGTGACCGCCGAGCGCGCCCGCAACAAGGCAAAGGCGATCGATGCCTCGCCCGACAAGGCCAAGCTGCCGCTCGCCGGTGTGCCTTTCGCGGTGAAGAACCTGTTCGACATCGAAGGGCTGCCGACCGTGGCCGGCTCGAAGATCAACCGCAAGCGTGACGCGGCCAGGCGCGATGCCGTGCTGATCGAGCGGCTGGAAGCGGCCGGCGCCGTGCTCACCGGCGCGCTCAACATGGGCGAATACGCCTACGACTTCACCGGCGAGAACGTGCATGATGGCCCCTCGCGCAATCCGCATGATCCCGAACGTATGACCGGCGGCTCCTCCGGCGGCTCCGGCAGCGCGGTCGGCGGCGGCATGGTGCCGCTGGCGCTCGGCTCCGACACCAACGGCTCGATCCGCGTGCCGGCGTCGTTGTGTGGCATATTCGGCCTGAAGCCGACCTATGGCCGGCTGACGCGCGCACGCTCGTTTCCCTTCGTCGCTTCGCTCGATCATCTCGGGCCGTTCGCGCGCACGGCGCGCGATCTCGCGCTGAGCTATGACGCGATGCAGGGCTTCGACGCCGGGGACGCGGCCTGCGTCGATCGCCCGCGCGAGTCGACGGCGCCGTTTTTGGATCAGGGGTTAGAGGGCCTGCGCGTCGCCGTGGCCGGCGGTTATTTCCGCAAGGGCGCTTCGCCCGAGGCTTTGAGCGCGCTCGACACCGTGGCGAAGGCAGTGGGCGCGCGCACGGTGGAGATTCCGGAAGCCAATCGCGCCCGCTCGGCGGCCTATGTCATCACCACGACGGAAGGTGCGGCCCTGCATCTCGAGCGGCTGCGCACCCAGGCGAATGATTTCGATCCGGCGGTGCGTGACCGGCTCATTGCCGGCGCGATGATTCCGTCGACCTTGGTCGTGAAGGCGCAGAACTTCCGCCGCTGGTATCGCGACGCGGTGTTGGCGCTGTTCAAGGATTGCGACGCCATTCTCGCGCCGGCAACGCCGGTGACCGCGCCGAAGATCGGCCAGGTGAATTTCACCCTCGACGGCGTCGAGATGCCGGTGCGCGCCAACATGGGACTCTATACGCAGCCGATCTCGTTCATCGGCCTGCCGGTGGTCGCGGTGCCGGTGCCGCTCAAGCCGCTGCCGATCGGCGTGCAGATCATCGCGGCGCCATGGCGCGAGGATGTGGCGCTGCGTATAGCGCATGCACTGGAGACGATGGGTGTGGCGGCGGCGCCGAGGCCGAGTTTGTAGGAAACAGAATCCGTCATGCCCGGCCTTGTGCCGGGCATCTACGCCTTTCTTGATCGAAAGCAAGACGTGGATGGCCGGATCAAGTCCGGCCATGACAATCGAGAGTGACGTGCAAGGACTAACATGCCCGAGATCGATATCCCCGAAGTCGTCGCCGAGGTGCGCAAGGCTTTTGAAGAATATGAGAAGGCGCTGGTGAACAACGATGTCGACAAGCTCGATGAGTTGTTCCGCGACGATCCGCGCACCATCCGCTACGGCGCCGGCGAAAATCTGTATGGCTACGACGAGATCAAGGCGTTCCGCGCCGCGCGCTCGCCGGTGGGGCTTGGCCGCACCCTGTCGAAGACATCGATCACGACCTATGGCCGCGACTTCGCCACCGCTGCGACTTTGTATGAGCGGCCGTCGGCGCCCGGCAAGATCGGCCGCCAGATGCAGACCTGGGTGCGCTTCCCGGAAGGCTGGCGCGTGGTTGCGGCCCATGTCAGCCTGATCGACGCGCCGTAAAACTGCGCCCGGGACAGGTGACCGGTCCGCCGCGCTCTGCTTTAAGGTGGCGAGCGGGGGCCGCGCTGCCTGAAGGAAGACTGTCATGCCGATCGATCTGGCCGAGGTGAACTGGCTTTATGTCATCATCCTGGCGTTCTTCGTGTTCGTCGCCAGCCTGATCGGCAATGTGATGTCGTGGCAGAGCCGGACCACCGCGGCGGGCCTTACGGCGATCCTGTTTGCCGTGTTTTTCATCGCCTGGAGCTACTATCCGCACGGCCTGCCATTGCCGACCCGGCTGGCCGATACGGTCAGGCCGGCGACCGTAGTGCCGCCTGTGGCGGCCCCGCCGGCTCCGGCTGCGCCCGCGCGCCCCGCAAACCCGGTCCGCGACATCACCCCGCCGCGTAACCCGGTCACCGACGTGACGCCGCCGCGCAATCCGGTGACCGACGTCACCCCGCAGCGCTAGCGGTTTCGCCAGCGGTTTGCCACGCCGGAACGAGGTGCGGGAAGGCCCGTCGCGGCCTTTCGCTCCTGCGAAAGTCCGGCTAGAAACGGCCCAGCCAGAAGAGCTGGAACCCCGGGTGAAACGGCAGGGAACGAATGAGAAAAGTCTATCCTGATGCGAAGTCGGCGCTCGCCGACATCGTCAAAGACGGCATGATGGTCATGGCCGGCGGCTTCGGTCTTTGCGGCATGCCGACCGATCTGATCGTGGCGCTGCGCGACAGCGGCGTGAAGAACCTGACCTGCGTCTCCAACAATGCGGGTATCGACGGCGCGGGCCTCGGCCTGCTGCTCGAGACGCGCCAGATCAAGAAAATGATCGCCTCCTATGTTGGCGAGAACAAGCTGTTCGCGCAGCAGTATCTCGCGGGCGAACTGGAGATCGAATTCAATCCGCAGGGCACGCTCGCCGAGCGCATGCGCGCCGGCGGCGCCGGCATCGGCGGATTCTACACCAAGACCGGCGTCGGCACCGAGATCGCCAAGGGCAAGGAAGAGAAGGTGTTCAACGGCGAGCGCTACATTCTCGAGACCGGCCTCGTCTCCGACATCTCGCTGGTGCACGCCTGGAAGGGCGACACCGAGGGCAACCTCGTCTACCGCAAGACCGCGCGCAACTTTAACCCGATGATGGCAACCGCCGGCCGCATCACCGTGGCCGAAGTCGAGCATCTGGTCGAGCCGGGCGAACTCGACGGCGACGAGATCCATACGCCGGGCGTGTTCGTGCAGCGTATCATCAAGAGCACATCCGAAAAGCGCATCGAAGTGCGCACGACGCGCAAGCGCCCCGCCGCCGGCGCGTTCGGTGCAGGGGAGGAAGTCTGATGCCTTGGACCCGCGATCAAATGGCCGAGCGCGCCGCCAAGGAATTGCGCGACGGCTTCTACGTCAATCTCGGCATCGGCATTCCGACGCTCGTCTCGAACTACATTCCGGACGGCATGTCGGTGCAGCTGCAGAGCGAGAACGGCATGCTCGGCTTCGGCCCGTTCCCCTATGAGGGCGACGAGGATCCGGACCTGATCAACGCCGGCAAGCAGACCGTGACCGAACTGCCGACCACCAGCTACTTCTCGTCGGCGGACAGTTTCGCGATGATCCGCGGCGGCCACATCGACCTTGCGCTGTTAGGGGCCATGCAAGTGGCCGAGAACGGCGACCTCGCCAACTGGATGATCCCCGGCAAGATGGTCAAGGGCATGGGCGGCGCCATGGACCTTGTCGCCGGCGTCAAGAAGGTGGTCGTGATCATGGAGCATACGGCCAAGGACGCGCCGAAGCTCTTGCACAAATGCGACCTGCCGCTGACCGGCTCGCGCGTCGTCGACATGGTGATCACTGATCTGGGCGTCTTCACCATCGACAAGAAGGGCGATGGCGGCATGACGCTGATCGAACTCGCGCCGGGCGTGACGCTCGACGAGATCACCAAGAAGACCGAAGCCAAGTTCAAGGTCGATGCGAAGCTGAAGCAGTAGATCTCGGATTCAACCATCAAATGCAAATGCCCGGCCGAAAAGCCGGGCATTTTTTATCGGCGGCGACAAAAGCGCGGTGGCGGCCATATCAATCGCAAGCTGGACGACGTGGCACCCGATGCAGTCACCTGCAGTCGCGATCATTGATGATAATGACGCATAATCGCCCTCTGTCTGTAAAATTTTTAAACTCTCTTTGTCGTTGCGCGAGCCGTTCGGCCATGTTTGAACTGCGCCGGGGATGGGTAGCCGTTGCTACCTTTTAAGGCATCGCTGGGGGATTCATGTTCCGTTTCGTCAAGGCCGCGCTCGCTTTGAGCGCCGTGGTCGTGCTTGTCGGCTGCCAGACTGTCGCCAACTCTCTTTCCGCCTCTGATATTCGTTCATTCAAGCTCTCGTCGACCTCGGTAGAATTCGATCCGCAGGTGGCGATCTGGTATGGCGACGCAGAACGCGCCTACGCCGCGTCAAAGGGCGTTGCCGCGACAGAGTCTGATACCGTTGCCAATACCGCCGAGGGCAAGGCCTATGTCCGGTCGCAGATCTCGTCGAAGATTTCGGCGGCTGTGCAGAGGAACGTCGGCGGCGCGTTATCCGGGTCGCGGCCGGTCCGCCTGGTCGTCGTGGTCAAGAGCGTAACCATTCCCTCCGTCGCCCAGCGCGTCATTCTCGGCGGCACGCATATGATGCAGGCTGAGGTCAGGCTGATCGACGTGCAGTCGGGCAAGGTGCTGCTGACGCATCCGGGCCTCGTTTCGGCATCGGCGACCGGCAACGGTCTGGCCGGCGCGCTGATCGAAGGAGCGATTGGCGGTGACGCCATGGAGCGCGTCGCCAATGACTTCGCCAACAACTACAAGGTCTGGCTGATCGCGGTTTGATCGCGAGCGAGCGTCACGTCAGCCTGATCAGCCGCTTGCCCAGATTTTCGCCGCGATAGAGTTCGGCGATGGCGCCGGGGGCATGTTCGATGCCGTCGGCGATGTCCTCGCGGTACTTGAGCTTGCCGTCGCGGACCCATTGCGCCAGCCGCGTCGCGGCTTCCTCGTAGCGGTGCGCGTAGTCGAACACGATGAGGCCCGCCATGCGCGCACGCTTGACCAGGATGTGGCGCTCGACGCGCGGGCCGCTCGGCCACGGCTCCCATGATGACACCGAAGCGGTGCCGCAGATGACGATGCGCGCGCCGACATTGATCTGTTTGATGACGGCGTCGCTGATCGCGCCGGACGTGTTGTCGTAATAGACATCGACGCCGTTCGGGCAGGCGGCTTTGAGCGCCGCGTCAAGATCGCCGCTCTTGTAGTCAATGGCGGCGTCATAGCCGAAGGCGTCCCTGCACAACGCGACCTTGGCAGCGCCGCCGGTGATGCCCACGGTGCGGCAGTCCATCAGCTTGGCAATCTGGCCGACCGCCGAGCCGACCGAGCCGGCGGCGGTGGAGACGACCACGGTGTCGCCGGGCTTCGGCAGTCCGAGATCCAGCAAGCCGAAATAGGCGGTGAGGCCGTTGAGGCCAAGCACGCCGAGCGACAGCGACAAGGGCAGGTCGGTTTCCTTGACCTTGCGCGTGATGTTGCTGCCGTCGGACACGGCGTAGTCCTGCCAGCCCAGCATGCCCATCACCTTGTCGCCTTCGGCGAAGCCGGGGTGGCGCGATTTGATGACGGTGCCGGCAGCGAAGGCGCGCATCACTTCGCCGATGCCGACCGGCGTCGAGTAATTGGCGACGGCCGACACCCAGCCGCGCATCGCCGGCTCGACCGAGAGGAATTCGTTGCGGACGAGGAACTGCCGGTCGCCGGGTTCGGGGATCGGCGCGCTGGCGATCTCGAAATGCTCGGCCTGCGGAATGCCGTCGGGGCGGGATTTGAGGAGGACCTGTTGGTTCGCAGTCATTCGTTGCTCCGAATGCGTTTCTTGTAGCCCGCATGAAGCGGAGCGAAATGCGGGACCGTTCGCCCCGGATTTCGCTGCGCTCATCCGGGCTACGGGGTTAGAACGCGATGAATACCATCAATGTAGCGATGGCCCACACACAGAACCAAGCAATCTTGTTAGCCGCAATCCTGTCGCGTGGAATCCCCGGCGGATAATTCCAGAAACTGAACAATACGAGTTCGGACACAGTGCGAGGAAAAGGAAGGTGGAGGTTCATCGCTCTAATGACGAGATAGCCCGCCGCGCAAAAGCATAAGTAAAATATAAGCCGCCATTGCGCGTCATCTGAGATGATGGACGCGTCCAGTGTCATTCGTTACCCGCGCGGCTTCGCCAGTTCCGACTTCTCGCGCGGCACGTAGGCGCCGGCGCCGATCTTGCCGACCAGTTCGCCGTCGCGAACCACGAACTTGCCGCGCACCATCGTGGACACCGGCCAGCCCGTGACCTTGATGCCTTCATAAGGCGTGTAGTCGGTGCCGCCATGCATCAGGCTCTGCGAGATGGTCACCTCGCGTTTGGCATCCCACAGCGCGATGTCGGCGTCGGCGCCGACGGCGATGGTGCCCTTCTTGGGATAGAGGCCGTAGGTGCGGGCGTGGTTGGTCGCGGTCAGCGCCACGAACTCGTTGAGCGAGATGCGGCCCTTGGTGACGCCTTCGGAGAACAGGATCGGCAGCCGCGTCTCGACGCCGGGAATGCCGTTCGGCACCCAGCGGAAGCTGGTCTTGCCCTTGGGCGCCAGCTTGCCCTGCGGATCGTCGTAGCGGAACGGGCAGTGGTCCGACGAGAACAGCGAGAAGATGCCCTGCTGCAAGCCTTCCCAGCACGCCTGCTGGCTCTCCTTGTCGCGCGGCGGCGGCGAACAGACATATTTGGCGCCCTCCATGTTGAGGCCGTCCATGTCCTGCTCGGTCAGCATCAGATATTGCGGGCAGGTCTCGCCGTAGATCTTGAGGCCGCGGGCGCGAGCGCGGGCAATCTCGTCGCGTGCCTGGCCGTTCGAGACATGCACGATCATCATCGGAACGTCGATCAGTTCGGCCAGTGAGATGGCGCGGTGCGTCGCCTCGCGCTCGACCGGAATGGGGCGCGAGGCGCCGTGATAGAGCGTGCCGGTCTTGCCGGCTTGCTCGAGGCGGTCGGTGAGGAAGCGGATGGCGTCGTAGTTCTCGGCGTGCACCATCATCATGGCGCCGGTCTCGCGCGCCACGGTCATGACCTTGAGCATTTCCATGTCGGAGAGGGCGAGGCCCTCATAGGTCATGAACACCTTGAACGAGGTGTAGCCGTCATGGACGAGCGCCGGCAGTTCCTGGCCGAGCACGGCGTCGGAGGCGTCGGCGATGATGAGGTGGAAGGAGACGTCGATATAGCACTGGCCGTCGGCCTTCCTGTGATACTCCTTCACCACCTCGCGCAGGCTCTCGCCCTTCTGCTGCATGGCGAAGGGCAGGACCATGGTGTTGCCGCCGAAGGCGGCCGAGCGCGTCGCCGAGGCGAAATCGTCGGCCATGACGATGCCGGGCCCGGACGGCTGGGAAATGTGGACATGGCTGTCGATGCCGCCGGGCAGGACGAGCAGGCCCTTGGCGTCGACGATCTCGGGCGCGGTCCCAAGATCGCTGCCGAGGGCGGTGATCCGGCCGCCGGATATGCCGACGTCGCAGGAGAAGGTGTCGGAGGCGGTGGCGATGGTGCCGCCGCGGATAATGGTGTCGAACGTCATAGGGCCTTGGGGGTGTCGATCACGGAAGATCTTAGTATCTCAGACTTTTGCTGCGGTTGCGATATGGTCTCGCGACTGCTTCGTGCTCGCCGGAGACCCGCTTATGGACGATTTCGCCACCCTCAATGCTCGCGTCGTCGAGCTGGAAATCGGCCGCGCCCATCAGGAGCGCGCCATAGAGGATTTGAATGAGGCGATCACGGCCCAGTGGAAGCTCATCGACGAGCTGAAACGGGAAATCGCGCGGCTCACCGCCGAAGTGCGCGAGGCCGCGGTTACCTCAGGTCCCGGCGAACCGGAGCCGCCGCCGCCGCATTACTGAGGCCGCGCCGCAGCACGATGCGCTGCGGATGGCGGGGGTTTGCCATTTGATTTTCGGGGGCAAGCCGGTACAGCATCGGCACGCTGCATGACGCAACGACCACGAGACGGGATACGACCATGACCGAGTTCAGGCGCAATGCCTTCAAAGCCGGCCTTCGCGCCAAGAAGCTGCAGATCGGATTGTGGCAGAGCCTGTGCAGTAACATCGCCGCCGAGATCTGCTCGGATTCCGGCTTCGACTGGCTGCTGCTCGACACCGAGCATTCGCCGAACGAAATTCCGGACTTGCTGTCACAATTGCAGGCGATCGAGAAAGGCACCGCAACCGGCATCATTCGTCCGGCCTGGAACGACGCCGTGCTGATCAAGCGCTGCCTCGACATCGGCGCGCAGACCTTGCTCATCCCCTACGTGCAGTCGGTCGAGGAAGCCAAGGCCGCGGTGGCCGCGACGCGCTATCCGCCGCACGGCATTCGCGGCGTCTCGGTCGCCGCGCGCGCCAGCCGCTACGGCCGCGTGCCCGGTTACCTCACCAAGGCGAATGAGGAGATCTGCGTGCTGGTGCAGGTCGAAACCCGCCAGTCGCTCGATGCCATAGAAGCCATCGCCAATGTCGAAGGAGTCGACGGTGTCTTTATCGGCCCGTCGGATCTGGCCGCCTCGCTCGGCCATCTCGGCAATCCGCAGCATGCCGACGTGCAGGCGGCGATGAAGGATGCGGTCGAGCGTCTGACCAAGGTCGGCAAGCCGGCCGGCATTCTCACCGGCAACGAGGACGAGGCGCGCCGCTACATCGAGTGGGGTTACCTCTTCGTGGCGGTCGGTTCCGATGTTGGACTTTTGGCTAAGAGCGCAGACACGCTGGCGAAAAAGTTCAAGGCGTCCTGATCGACGGTGCGGCGGCGCTCGGCGTCGGCGAGGCGCCGGGTTATATTTCCAATCCCGTTTTGCGCCATTGTTTACAATGGCGTGACGGGACTGCCTGTCCTTGAGGCAGCCCGACATTCAAAACCTATTTGCAACTGCGAAATAATGAAATACCAATAGACCCCAAGGCTCTTGCCGGGAACATGCTGTTCCCGAGAACGAGGGCGAGGGGAAATAGCTCATGAGTGCGGATTTGATCCTCGAAACCGAGGGTCTGACGAAGGAGTTTGCCGGTTTCACAGCGGTGGGAGGGGTCGATTTGCGCGTCAAGCGCGGCACCATCCACGCGCTGATCGGACCCAACGGCGCCGGCAAGACGACCTGCTTCAACCTCCTGACCAAATTCTTGCCGCCGACCAGCGGCCGCATCGTGTTCAAGGGCCAGGACATCACGGCGATGGCGCCGGCCGATGTCGCCCAGCTCGGGCTGGTGCGCTCGTTCCAGATTTCCGCGGTGTTTCCGCACATGACGGTGCTGGAAAACGTGCGCATTGCGCTGCAGCGACGGCTGCGCGGCGCATCGATGGATTTCTGGCGCTCCAAGTCGGTGCTCGATGAATACAATGACCGGGCGCTGGCGCTGATCGCCGATGTCGGTCTGTCCGACTACGCGCACTGGAACGCGGTCGAGCTGCCATACGGCCGCAAGCGCGCGCTGGAGATCGCCACGACCTTGGCGCTCGATCCGGAGATGCTGCTGCTCGACGAGCCGACTGCCGGCATGGGGCACGAGGACATCGCGCGCATCGCCGATCTCATCAAGACCGTCGCCAAGGCGCGCACAGTATTGATGGTGGAACACAATCTCTCGGTCGTCGCCGATCTGTCGGACACCATCACGGTTCTGACGCGCGGTCGCGTCCTTGCCGAAGGCAACTACGAGACCGTGTCGAACAATCCGGACGTGCGCGAAGCCTATATGGGGGTCGGCCATGCTTGATCGGACCGCGCCTCTTCTTCAGGTGAAAGAGCTGCAAGCCTGGTACGGCGAATCCCACATCCTGCACGGCGTCTCATTCGACGTGCGCGAAGGCGAGGTGGTGACGCTGCTCGGCCGCAACGGCGCCGGCAAAACCACGACCATGAAGTCGATCATGGGCATCGTCGGCCAGAGATCCGGCTCGGTGCTGTTCGAAAACCAGGACCTGATCGGCAAGTCGTCGAACCAGATCGCGCGGACCGGCATCGCGTTCTGCCCGGAAGAGCGCGGCATTTTCGCCAGCCTCAGCGTCGAGGAAAACCTGACGCTGCCGCCGGTGGTGCGGCCCGGCGGGTTGTCGCTCGAGCAGATCTTCGAGCTGTTTCCGAACCTGAAGGAGCGGCTCGGCTCCAGCCAGGGCACCAAGCTGTCCGGCGGCGAGCAGCAGATGCTGGCCATCGGCCGCATCCTGCGCACCGGCGCGCGCCTGCTGCTGCTGGACGAGCCGACCGAAGGTCTGGCGCCCGTCATCATCCAGCAGATCGGCAAGACCATCCGCGCTCTCAAGCAGCAGGGCTTCACCATCCTGCTGGTCGAGCAGAACTTCCGCTTCGCCTCGACGGTGGCCGACCGCTACTACGTCATGGAGCACGGCCGCGTCATCGACCAGTTCTCCAACGCCGAACTGGAAGCGAATGTTGACAAGCTTCACGAATATCTCGGGGTTTAAATAAAAACAGCTTCGAACAAGAAGCGCAGAGCAAGCCAAAAGAACGGGAAACGCAAAAAGCTTTGGGAGAGCAACGATGAGGAAGACGATTGGACTCGCGGCGATGGCCGCTCTTTTGCTGGGCGGCACTGCCTACGCGCAACAGATCAACGTCAAGATCGGCGTGCTGACGGATATGTCCTCGCTGTATGCCGACGACACCGGCATCGGTTCCGTGATCAGCGCCAAGCTGGCGGCTGAAGAATTCATGAAGTCCAATCCCAACGTGAAGGTCGAGGTGGTCAACGCCGACCATCAGAACAAGGCCGACGTCGGATCCAACATCGCCAACCAGTGGTACGACCGGGACGGTGTCGACATGATCGCCGACGTGCCGAACTCGGGCGTTGCGCTCGCGATCGCCGAGATCACCAAGAACAAGAACAAGGTCTTCGTTGCTTCGGGCCCCGCGTCGTCGGACCTCACCGGCCCCAAGTGCACACCGAACACGATCCATTGGACCTACGACACCTGGATGCTGGCCAACGGCACCGGCAAGGCCATGGTGAAAACGGGCGGCGATACCTGGTTCTTCCTGACCGCCGACTACGCTTTCGGCCATGCGCTCGAGCGCGATACCTCTGCCGTTGTGGTCGCCAATGGCGGCAAGGTGCTGGGCGGCGTGCGTCATCCGATCAACACCAATGACTTCTCGTCGTTCCTGCTGCAGGCGCAGGCGTCGAAGGCCAAGGTCATCGGTCTGGCGAATGCCGGCGGCGATACCATCAACGCCATCAAGCAGGGCGCCGAATTCGGCATCGCGGCGGGCGGCCAGAAAATGGCCGGCATGCTCGTGTTCGCGCCGGACGTCGCCGCGCTCGGCCTCAAGACGGCACAGGGCCTGACCTTCACCGAGACCTTCTATTGGGATCTCAATGAAGGCACCCGCGCCTGGACCAAGCGCTGGGACAAGGAGCGCAATTCGGCCGGCAAGCTGCCGAGCATGAACATGGCCGGCGTCTATTCGGGCACGCTGCACTACCTTAAAGCCGTAGCCGCCGTTGGTTCCGCCAAAGACGGCAAGGCCGTGGCTGACAAGATGAAGCAGCTCCCGGCCGAAGACACGGTGTACGGCAAGAGCGTCGTCCGCGAGGACGGCCGCGTGCTGCACCCGGCCTATCTGTTCGAGGTGAAGAAGCCGGAAGAGTCGAAGTATCCGGGCGACCTGTACCACGTGCGCGCCACGATCCCGATGGAAGAAGCCTTCCGTCCGCTCAAGGATGGCAACTGTCCGCTCGTGAAAGGCTAAGCCGCTGCCGGCGCCCTATGGCTGACATGGGGCGCCGAAGCCGGCTCACCGGCCGGCCGATTGACTGCATTTGGACTTGAGCGAACTTTGACATGGTGCCCACGGGCACGACACAGAGTGGTAAATGGAAATGAAAGTGATGAAACGGACTTTTGTTCTGGCGGCTTGGGCGGCGTCGCTTGCCTGCGGCACCGCGCAGGCCCAGCAGATCAACGTCAAGATAGGTGCGCTTACCGACATGTCGTCGCTGTACGCCGATCTTGCCGGCCCCGGGACGGTCGAAGCGGTAAAGCTCGCGGTCGAGGACTTCCAGAAGGCCAATCCGAACGCGAATGTGAAGGTCGAGATCGTCAGCGCCGATCACCAGAACAAGGCGGACATCGGTACCAACATCGCCAACCAGTGGATCGATCGCGAGGGCGTCGACGTGATCGTCGATACGCCCAACTCTGGCGTGGCGCTGGCGGTCAACGAAATCATTCGCAACAAGAACAAGGTGTTCATCAATTCCGGCGCGGCGTCGTCGGACCTGACGGGCGCGAAGTGCTCGCCGAACACCGTGCACTGGACCTACGACACCTGGATGCTGGCCAATGGTACCGGCAAGGCCATCGTCAAGAACGGCGGCGACACCTGGTTCTTTCTCACCGCGGATTACGCTTTCGGCCATGCGCTGGAGCGTGACACCGCTGCGGTGGTCGAGGCCAATGGCGGCAAGCTGGTCGGCAAGGTGCGCCATCCGATCAACACGAGCGACTTCTCGTCGTTCCTGCTGCAGGCGCAGTCGTCGAAGGCCAAGATCATCGGTCTGGCCAATGCCGGCGGCGACACCATCAACTCGATCAAGCAGGCGGCGGAATTCGGCATCGTCGCCGGCGGCCAGTCGCTGGCCGGTCTGCTCGTGTTCGCCAGCGACGTGAACGCGCTCGGGCTGCAGTCGGCGCAGGGCCTGATCCTGACCAACACCTTCTACTGGGATGCCAATGATCAGACCCGCGCCTGGACCAAGCGCTGGCAGCAGGCGCGTCCGGGCAAGATCCCGACCATGGTGCAGGCGGGCGTCTACGCCGGCACGCTGCATTATCTCAAGGCCGTCGCCGCGCTGAAGAGCAAGGATGACGGCAAGGCGGTCGTCGCTGAAATGAAGAAGCTGCCGACCGACGACGTGCTGTTCGGCAAGGGCACGATCCGCGTCGACGGCCGCAAGATTCACCCGGCCTATCTGTACGAAGTGAAGAAGCCTTCGGAATCGAAGGGGCCGGGAGATATCTACAAGCTGCGTGCGACCATCCCGGCGGAGGAAGCGTTCCGTCCGCTCAAGGATGGCGGTTGCCCGCTGGCGAATGGGTGATGACTTTCTGCCCTCTCCCCGCGTGAGCGGGGAGAGGGTCGTTTTAATCTGTCATCCCCGCGAAGGCGGGGATCCATACGCCGCAGTCTATCGATAGGGCGGGGGGATATGGGTCCCGCTCACAGGCGTTCTGAAAGAACGCCGTCCTTTGGACGGCTATGCGCGGGAACGACACGAAGGCAGAGAAAGCATGTTCACGATCTTCGGTATTCCATCGGCGGCCCTGTTTGGCCAGTTGTTGATCGGCCTGATCAACGGCTCGTTCTATGCGCTGCTGAGCCTCGGCCTCGCCGTAATCTTCGGCATGCTCAACATCATCAATTTCGCGCATGGCGCCCAGTACATGCTCGGCGCGGTCGCGGCGTTCCTGATGCTGAACTTTCTCGGCATCAATTACTGGGGCGCGCTGATCCTGGCGCCGCTGATCGTCGGCGCCATCGGCATCGTCATCGAGCGCACTTTCCTGCAATGGCTGTACAAGCTCGATCATCTCTACGGCCTGCTGCTCACCTTCGGCCTGGCGCTGATCATCGAGGGTGTGGCGCGCAACTATCTCGGCTCCGCCGGTCTGCCTTATGCGCTGCCGGAGGCGCTGCGCGGCGGCCAGAATCTCGGCTTCATGTTCCTGCCGAACTACCGCGCCTGGGTCATTTTGGTGTCGCTCGTCATCTGCTTCGGCACCTGGTACGCGATCGAGCGCACGCGCCTCGGCG
The DNA here is from genome assembly GCA_035556455.1 of Pseudolabrys sp. Lineage (GTDB taxonomy): Bacteria > Pseudomonadota > Alphaproteobacteria > Rhizobiales > Xanthobacteraceae > Pseudolabrys. The sequence continues at coordinate 105,792 of DATMEX010000081.1, read as the reverse complement.
CCTATCTGCGCGCCGCCACCGAAAACCCGACTTTGGTGCGCGCCTTTGGCATCAACGTGCCGGTGATGATCACGCTGACCTACGGCTTCGGCGTGGCGCTCGCGGCATTTGCCGGCGTCATGGCGGCGCCGATCTATAACGTGTCGCCGCAAATGGGCGCCGAACTGATCATCGTCGTGTTCGCGGTGGTGGTGATCGGCGGCATGGGGTCGATCCTCGGCGCCATTCTCACCGGCTTCGGGCTCGGCATTGTCGAGGGCCTCACCAAGGTCTTCTTCCCCGAGGCTTCCAATACGGTGATCTTCGTCGTCATGGCTATCGTCCTGCTGGTGCGTCCGGCCGGTCTGTTCGGAAGGGGCACCTGATGCAGGCTTCATCCTCACCTGTTTCCGCGACCCCCGTGACGGTGCGGCAGCCTTCGCTGCTTCAGCGTCAGGGCGAGCTGATCGGCTTCGTCATCATGGTGGCGGCGCTGATCATCGCGCCGTCCTTCACCTATCCGCTGTTCCTGATGCAGGCGATGTGCTTTGCCCTGTTCGCCTGCGCCTTCAACCTGCTGATCGGCTATGTCGGCCTGCTGAGCTTCGGCCACGCGCTGTATTTCGGCTGGGCGAGCTACATGTCGGCGCACGCGGCCAAGGTCTGGGGCTTCAATCCCGAGTTCGCCATCCTGACCGGGACGCTGACCGCGGCGATCTGCGGCTTCCTCGCCGGTTCGCTGGCGATCCGCCGTCAGGGCATCTACTTCGCCATGATCACGCTGGCGCTGGCGCAGATGATGTATTTCGTCGCGCTGCGCATGAAGTTCACCGGCGGCGAAGACGGCATCCAGGCGGTGCCGCGCGGCTATCTGTTCGGTTTCATCAACCTGAACAACGAAACCACGATGTATGTCTTCGTCATGGTGGTCTTCCTCGCCGGCTTCCTGCTGATCTACCGCATCATCCATTCGCCGTTCGGCGAGGTGCTCAAGGCCATCCGCGAGAACGAGCCGCGTGCCATCTCGCTCGGCTACAAGACCGACCGCTACAAGCTGATCGCCTTCGTGCTGTCGGCGACGCTCGCCGGCGTTGCCGGCTCGACCAAGGCCATCACCCTGCAGATCGCCTCGCTCACCGACGTCAACTGGCCGATGTCGGGCGAGGTGGTGCTCATGACTTTGGTCGGCGGCCTTGGCACCATATTCGGGCCGGTGGTCGGCGCCTTTGTCATTCTGGCGATGCAGTTCAAGCTGTCGTCGGTGGGCGAATGGGTGCTGGTCATCCAGGGCGTGATTTTCGTCGCCTGCGTGCTGCTGTTCCGCCGCGGCATCGTCGGTGAGATCACCGCGCTGTTCAAACGTTGACGGCGCAATTTAGCGGGGGATGACCGGGGGGCAGCGGCCGCGAAAATCAAATAAAACGTTAATGGCCGCCGCCCTTATGTTGTTTGAAAGACTGGCGAATCACTTTAAACAACACAGTGTTATCCACACTGTGCCGAGGTCGTTCTTGTAGGGTTGTTCGTCGTCACGTCGCGCGTGACGATCAGGGGGTAGACGAATCGGCGCTTGCAACTGACCCTTGCCAAGGCCTCCCCATGCGGACTCCGACTGGAAGTCCTGATCTGGAGAAGATCGCGCGGCGCTGGCACGATCTCGCCGAACAGCGCCTCGCTTACTATACTGAGCTGTATCGCAGCGGCCGCTGGAAGCATTACTACACCCAGGAAAGCTTTGCCGTCCGCATGCTCGAAGTGATCGAGGGCGCAAAGAGATGGCGTCAACTGGCCGGCCGGCAGCAAATGCCGATTTCCGAAGATGCCGCGGGCCACGAGCCCGCCGTGCGGACGGCTGCCTGAGCATCTGGCATCTTTCCACGATCGTCGGCTTGGCTGTCGCCGCTGGTTTCGCGCTGGTGGTTGCCGTACCGGCATCGGCCGCGCCTAACGCCGAAGATCTGAAGCGCGGCGAGAACCTGCTCATCACCTATTGCGGCAGTTGCCATGCCACCGGCCGCACCGGCAACAGCCGCCGGCCCGATGCGCCGGCTTTCAGGACCTTGGGCAAACGCTACCCTATCGACTCCCTCGAGGAGTCACTCGGCGAGGGCATCGTGGCCGGCCATCCGGACATGCCTGAGATGAGTTTCGACGGCGATGACGTCGGCGCCATTGTCGATTATTTGAAGTCCATCCAGGTGCGCTGAGCGGCGTGCCGCTCTATCCTGCGGCGAAATCCGCATCATTCTGCCCTCCCATTGCCAGCGAGTGTCTTCCCATGAGCAGTGCGCTTTTCTCGCCCCTTTCGGTCGCCGGTACCACGCTGGCCAACCGTCTGGTCGTTGCGCCGATGTGTCAGTATTCGGCGACCGATGGCACGGCGTCTGACTGGCACATGATGCATCTCGGCATGCTGGCCAATTCCGGCGCCGGGCTGGTGATCGTGGAGGCGACGCATGTCGAGCGCCACGGCCGCATCACGCATGGCTGCATGGGCCTTTACTCGGACGCCAACGAACTCGCGCTCAAACATGTCATTTCCGCTGCCAAGACCTATGGCAAGGCGAAATTCGGCGTGCAGCTCGCTCATGCCGGCCGCAAGGCCTCGTCGCAGCGGCCCTGGGAGGGCGCGGGCTATCTGCGGCCGAACGAAGACCCGTGGCAGACCATTGCGCCATCGGCGCTGCCGTTCGGCGAGGGCTGGCACACGCCGCGCGAAATGACCGAAGCGGACATGGACCGCGTGCGCGACGCTTTCGTCAATTCGGCGCGGCGCGCGCTACGTGTCGGCTTCGACGAGATCGAGCTGCACATGGCGCACGGCTATCTGCTGCACAGTTTCCTGTCGCCGCTCTCCAACAAGCGCACCGACCAGTATGGCGGCTCGCTGGAGAACCGTATGCGCTTCCCGCTGTCGGTGACCGAGGCGGTCCGCGCCGTGGTGCCGAAGGATGTGATGCTGGGCGCCCGCATCACCGGCTCGGACTGGAAGGACGGCGGCATCACCCCGGATGAGGCCGCCGCGCTCGGCAAGGCGCTGAAAACCGCCGGCGTCGATTTCGTCTGTGTGTCGTCCGGCGGTGTTGCTAGCGGCATCCATAATCCGACCGGGCTCGGCTACAACGTGCCGCTCGCCGAGGCGGTCAAGAAGGGCTCCGGGATCAACGTGCGGGCGGTGGGCCTCATCACGTCGGCCGAGCAGGCCGAGGAGATCGTCGCCTCCGGCAAGGCCGATATGGTGGCGGCGGCGCGCGCCTTCCTCGACGATCCGCATTTCGGCTGGCACGCGGCCAAGGCGCTCGGCGGCGAAGTGGCGCTCCCGGACCAGTATTTGCGCGCCGGCGTGAAGATGTGGTCGCCGACGCCGAAGGGCTGAGGCTGGTCATTCCGGGCGCGCTGAAAGCGCGAACCGGGAATCCACAGGCACACCCATTCGTCGCTGGATTCCGGGTCCGGCCCAAACGGGCCGTCCCGGAATGACGAAGCCTTACCCCGCCAGCCCGGTCTGCACCGGCGGCGCGAGGCCGATGCGGCCGAAGCCCGGCAGCTTGATCGCCGGGTAGCGCAGGTCGAAGCCCGCGACGAGGCCGAGCAGGTTGACCTCGAAGCCCTCGATCCACCCCGCCTTGACCCCGGCAAGGCCGTACACCGACAGTTCGACGCCGGTGCCTGAATCGGTGCGGCCGGCATAGAAGCCGTCGCGGAAGTCGCGGCCGACGGCGTTGGCCGGCAGGGCGACCTTGAGCTCCGGCACGGCGCGCAGCACTGCGGCGGTGAAGCTGTTGGAGTTCGGCCCCGGCCAGACGCGGTAGTCGCCGGCCTGGGCATAGGCGTAGTCGCGCACGGCGGCCTCGACCTTGGGGATCACGGCCTCCGCCTCGGCACCGGACACATCGACGATGGCGACCGGCGTGTTGCCGTACCAGCGGGCGTCCGCCGGCCAGCCATTCAGGCGCACGGGCGTACCCCAGCCGACCACGTCGTAACGCGTCCAGCGCGCTTCCCCGGCCCGTTTGTAGACGATCCAGCTATGGACCGAGAAAATGCCCTTCCAGGCGCCGGTGGTGCCCGAATAGACGATCAGGCGGGCAGGCTGGAACTCGCGGGCGGCGGGCAGGGTCCCGGTCGAGGTCCAGTCGGCCCGGCTCCAGGAGCGCGGCGCATCGCCGGCGGCATACAGGGCGGCGCGCGCGATCAGCGGCACCAGGAAGATGGCGAAGACAATCAGCATAAGGCGGACAGGGCGTTTGAACATGAACGCGGAACAGGGGGTGGGCCGGGGTTGAAACCCTAACGTGGGTTCGCGGCGCGGGCAGGGCAAGACCTTCTCCCCTCCCCACGCGAGCGAAGCGAGTGGCGGGGAGGGGTCGGGGGTGGGGGGCCTGAATGAAAGCGGCGCTTGAAAAGCCCCCACCCCGATTTGCTTCGCAAATCGACCCTCCCCACGCTTCGCGGGGGAGGGTAAGAAGCTCTCACCCCACCTTGTTGTCGCGGATCGTCAGTTGCGGGAACTTGTCGGCGCCGCTGCGGGTCAGATCGCCGGTCGCCACCTTGTCCCAGGCCATGCCGACCACGGCGCCGCCCCTGATCGCGGAGAACACGTTCGACGTGATCTCGGCCTTGCCCGCGCCTTCGACGACCGAGACGCCGACGCCGATACCGGCTTCGCGCACAATGTTGGCGGTGACCTTGCAGTCGCGCAGATATTTGCCGGCGCCGACCACGATGCCCATCGTCGGCGCATTCTCGATCGTGTTGCCGGACACCGTGGTGTCGGCCTCGACGCCGATGCCGATGCCGTAAGCGTCGGGCCCGCCCTGCGGCCTTTTATTGGTCATGTTGCGGATGACATTGCCGCGCACGACGGCCAGATGCCCGCCCTGATCCATATTGGTCACGGCGATGCCCATGGCGGCGGTGTCGATGACGTTATCGACGATGGTGGCGTCGACGAAATCGAACTCGGAATAGATTGCCACCTCGCCGAGCTCGCTGCAGGTGTTGTTGCGGATGACGATGTGCGAAGCCGCATTGCCGCGCACCGCGGTGAAGGCGGCGCGGCGGATGGTGTTGCCGCGCACGACGACGCGCTCGGCGCGGTAGATGTTGATAGCGTTGCCGTTCTGGCCGTCGCCGCCGCCGCGCGCCTGCGTGTCCTCGATGGTGTTGTTCTCGATAATAGTGCCGTCGCTGCGCTTGGCGCTCTGCCAGACGCGGATGCCGCCATTGCCGGACCGCGCGATGGTGTTGTTGCGGATGGTCAGGCGGCCGTCGAGCGAGAACAGCGCATTGTCGGCGCTGTTGCGGATCGTCGTGCCGCTCACCGTGCCAATGCATTGCGTCAGCGCGACCGCATTGCCGCCAGCATTGACGATGACGCAGTCGGCGATGGCCAGCCCCGACACGGCGTTGAGGTTGAGCAGCGCACCATCGCTGCCGAGCTTTACATTCTGGCCGTCGAGCGTGAGGCCCTGAAGCGTGATGTCGCTCGCGTCCTGTGCGGTGAACAGCGCAGGTCCCTGGACCAGACGCAAAGTCGTCTCGCCGTGGGCGCCGACGAAGCGCAGGCCGGGGGTGAGCCGCAGCGGCCCGGTGCGGTAGCGGCCGAGACCCAGCCATAGCGGTTGCCGCAGGCGGCCGGCTTCGTCGATGGCCTTCTGCAACGCCTGCGTCTGGTCGCTGTCGGCATTGGCGCGCACGCCGAAGCGGGCGGCGTCGATGCCTTTCGGCGCTTGCGCGCGCGCGGCCGAAGGCGCGGCAAAGGCGCTGGCGAGCGAACCGGCGATCAGGTCGCGGCGGGTGAGCGGCATGGCGTCAGTGTGGGCGGAACCGGCTTAGGTCCGGTTAACGGCGGCGCGTAAAGCCAGCAGGACTCGCTCGCCGGCGCGCGCAAGGTCGGCGGCGGTGAAGCCCGCGCCCCGGAATGACGAGCGAGGCCGTGCAAACCGCGCCACCTTCGGCACATGCACGAATACGGTGAGCGGCACGCCGGTGTCCACGGCGCGCCAGCACAGATAGTTGCACAAATAGCGCCCGGCATCGCGCGACAGCACGGCGGGCACATGCGCGTCGCGCGCCGCGGCGAGCAGGCGCTGCGCCGGCATAGGCATGCGTTTGGCGGACGGCGCGTCCGGCGCGATGACGCCGCGCCGCAGCACCTTGCCCGAGGCGTCCGGCAGCAGCGCCAGCGCATTGCGCGCCCGCGTCTCGATGCGGATGGCCTTGGCGCGGCCATGCAGGCCGAACATCAACAGCGCGTCGGGCTTGTGCTGCGCGATCAGCGCCGGCAGGTCGCGATCGACCGCGGCATAGCTGGTGGTGAAGATGTGCGTGACGATCGTCGTGTTCGTCAGCGCCGGCCGCCGCAGCCGCGCCAGCGCACGCACCAGCTTCACCGTCGGATTATACGGCGCGCCGGGAAAGGGACCGAAGCCGGTGATGAGGAGGGTGGGCATTGATAAAAGTCAGTCCTTAAAGAACAATGGACCAAATGTACTCGGCTTTCAGATAGTGGGGGAAAGAATGGCAAAGCAAAAGCAAAAGAGAAGAACGAATTCGCCGAAATCCAGCAACGTAGTTATTCAAGGTATTCGCACGCGTCGCGGCGAAAAGATGCTGCAGGGCCCGTATCGCCTTGTGAACGTCCATACCAAGCGAGTGTTTGTCGGCTCCCTGATCGACACGATCAACAAAGGGAAGATGCGGCTGGCCATATTTAGCGTCCCAAAAAGATAATAGGACTATTGACCTCGCTCCGCAATAGACTATATTCCTTATTGTCCCGCTCAAACGAGGGCGCTGTCATGAGGCGTCATGAGGTGGAGCGGGATGCGGTGCCCGCGGGCCTGGGGATTACGCACCTCAGGCGCTCGGGCGGCGACGGGGCTCCGCCCGGAGGCAATAAGACCTCCTGCAAGGAGCTTGTTGACGGTGCGTGCTAGCCGCGAAAGCGGCCCAGCCGCCGAAAGCGCGGCCCGACGCCGTAACGACACCGCGATGGAGCGCCACGGGGCGATGGTTTCTCCGATCGCAAGGAGAAGCCGCGCACCGCAAGGTGCGAACGACAGAGCGCCTCGCGGCGCTCCATCCCCTCGGCTCGTCCGGGGGAAGGAAGAGGAAGGCAGGCCGCCCCGGGCCTTCAAAGAACAGGGGTGGCGGAGCGTTGGCTGAACGGACTGGGCTGTTTGACAATTGAAGATGTGACGGCGCGTCGCGCGCAGCTACATCGCCACCTTGACCAGGAAGCGCTCGACCTCGCCCTTCAAGTTGGCGCTGGCCTTTTCGACCGCTTCGGAGGCCTCCAGCACCGTCTTCGCCGAATGCTGGGTGCCGCTCGCGGCATCGACCACCTCGCAGAGCACGGCGTCGATGATCTTCGAACCTTGCGCGGTGCTGGTCACGTTCTGCGAGATCGAGCCGGTGGCGCTGGCCTGCTGCTGCACCGATGCCGAGATCGAGGTGGTGTGGCTGTTGATCTCGTCGATGCGCCTGGCGATGCGCGCGATGGCCTCGACCGAGTCCTGCGTCGATTTCTGGATCTCGAGAATCTGGGCGGAGATGTCCTCGGTGGCGCTGGCGGTCTGAACGGCAAGCGCCTTCACCTCATTGGCGACCACGGCGAAACCGCGGCCGGCGGCGCCCGAACGCGCCGCCTCGATGGTGGCGTTGAGCGCGAGCAGGTTGGTTTGCCCGGCGATGTTGCGGATCATCTTGACGACGTCGCCGATCTTGTCGGCGGCGCGCGCCAGCCGCTTGAAATCGTCATTGGTCACATGGGCTTCGTCGAGCGTCACACGCACGATCTGGGTGGCGCGCATCAGCCGTTCGTCGACTTCGGACGCGGACGCCGACAACTGCTCAACTGCGGCAGCGACGGTCTCGACATTGCCCACCGCCTCCTGCGAGGTGCGCCGTGCATCCTCGGCGCGCAAGGTGGTGTGACCCGATGAATCGAGCAGCGCGGCCGCGGTGGCGTGCATCTCGGTGGCGCTGTCGGCGACGGTCCTGAGAAGCGTCTCGGCGCCGGCGCGGAATTCCCTGATGGCGGCTTCGGTGGCGGCGCGACGGGTTTCCTGCTGCTCGCTGGCGATACGGCGTTTCTCCGCGTCACGGCGCTCGGTGATGTCCTCGTGCGTCGTGATCCAGCCGCCGCCTTCGATCGGGTGATTGGTGATGAGATAGAGCCGGCCGTGGCCGGTCCCGACTTCCGCCGTTGTGGTGCGTCCCTCGCGATAGGCCGTAAGGAATCTCTCGCGATATTCCTCCGGGTCGGCCGTGAACGTGCCCTGGGCGACGCGACGCGCGAGGATCTCGGACAGCGTCGAGCCGACCGCAACATCGTCCGCCGACAGGCCATACATGCGTGCATAGAGCGTGTTGCAGATGATGAGCCGCTCCTGGCCGTCGAACATGCTCAGGCCGTGCGGCATGCTGTTAAGCGCGCGGCGGATCTGCTCGCCGGTCTGGCGCTGGCGCCGCGTGAATCGCGCCGCGATGCCGGTGGCCGACAACTGGCCGAACACGGCGGCGATGATCGCCGACGCAGCAATCAGGAGGCCTTGAGAGATCGCAGGGGAGAAGAAGGCAAGTGTCGCCGATACAAGCACAGCGAAGCTCGCACCGAAGGCAGCAAGGCCGACGAGAGTGATTTTGACCAGGCCGCTCTTCAGGGCGGATGTAATTCGGGCATTCGGCATCATCGTGCTTCCGGCTGCCCGTGGACCCTAGGCCCCATGCGTTTAAACAGGGTTAACCCAAGGTTAATTCCAGATTATCGGAAGGCGGTCTCTCGCGGCGGGTTCCATTGCCGCGCGAGGCGGTTACAGACCAAGTAGAGCGGCGATTTCCGCTGCCGCCAGAGTTGGCGCCAGCGTGCCCGCGGCCACCGCGCTTTCGGCCTGCCGGAGTTTGGCGCGCACCGCCGGATCGCTGCGCAGCCGCGCGCTCAGGCGTTCCTCGAGCATGGTCCACATCCATTTGACCTGCTGGTCGCGCCGGCGCGCGGTGAGTTCGCCCGATGCCGTCATCTTGTTGCGGTAATCCGCGACGTGGCCCCACAGCGTGTCGATGCCAGCTCCGGTCAGCGCCGAATAGGTCAGCACGGGCACCATCCAGGTCGGCGAGCGCGGCTGCAGGATGTGCAGCGCGCTGCGGAAGTCGGCGGCGGCGACATTGGCGCGGGCGATGTTGTCGCCGTCGGCCTTATTCACCGCGATCATGTCGGCGAGCTCGACGATGCCCTTCTTGATGCCCTGCAGTTCGTCGCCGCTGCCGGCGACCATCAGCACCAGGAAGAAATCGGTCATGTCGGCGACGGCGGTCTCCGATTGGCCGACGCCGACGGTCTCGACGATGACAACGTCGTAACCGGCCGCCTCGCACAGCAGCATGGTCTCGCGGGTTTTGGCGGCGACGCCGCCGAGCGTGCCGGAGGAGGGCGAGGGGCGGATGAAAGCGTCGGGATCCTGCGACAGGCGCGCCATGCGCGTTTTGTCGCCGAGGATCGAGCCGCCGGTGCGGGACGACGACGGATCGACCGCCAGCACGGCGACCTTGTGGCCTTGCCCGGTAAGATAGCTGCCCAGCGCGTCGATGGTGGTGGATTTGCCGGCGCCGGGTGCGCCGGTGATTCCGATACGGATGGCCGTGCCGGTCGCCGGCAGCAGGTCCTGCACCAGGCGGTGCGCGGTCGCGCGGTGGTCGGCGCGCGTACTCTCCACCAGCGTGATGGCGCGAGCGAGCGTGGCGCGATCACCGGCACGGATTGCGGCGGCGAGGGCTGCGGAATCGAGGCTGCGGGCGGGCATTCCTTTTTATAGCGTTTTCGAGCGAAGTGGGTACCGGTTCGCGTGAAGAAAACGCGTCAAAGCCAAGAGTAACTAGCCGAAGGGGCGTGTGCCGTCACGCCCCTTCGGTCGGGATCAGGTCGGCGCCAGGGTCGCGTTGCGGCCCTTGAACGCCCGCCAGATCATCGTGCCCCAGAGCACGATAGTAACGACGCCCAGCACGCCGGCGATCGGCCGTTCGAAGAACATGAGCGCACTGCCGTCGGCCTTGATCATCGACGTCATGAAGCTCTGCTCCAGCAACTCGCCGAGCACGAGGCCGAGGATGGCCGGCGCGATCGGGAAGCCGTTCTCCTCCATCAGCCAGCCGATGATGCCGAACACCAGCATGATCACGATGCCGTAGAACGAGTTGGTCATCGCATAGGCCCCGACCAGGCAGAAGATCAGAATGATCGGCAGCAGCACGTTGCGGGGCACACGCAGGATCTGCTTGGAGGATTTTATGGCGGCCCAGCCGATCGGCAGCATCAGGATATTGGCCAGCACGAAGATGATGAACACCGCGTAGATGAACTGCGGGTTCTCCAGGAACACGGTCGGGCCGGGATTCATGCCCTTCATGTAGAGCACGCCGATAACGATGGCCGTGATCGAGTCGCCGGGAATGCCGAACACCAGCGCCGGAATCCAGGCGCCGCCGAGCGCCGAATTGTTGGCCGAGGTAGAGTCGACGATGCCTTCGATATGACCGGTGCCGAATTTCTCCGGCGTCTTGGAGAACTTCTTCGACACAGCGAACGAAATCCAGGCGGCGATATCGGCGCCGGCGCCCGGCAGTGCTCCGATGAAGACGCCGAGCGTCGAGCCGCGCAGGAAATTGAACCAGTATTTCTTGAAGACGGCCCAGACGCCCTTGAAGATATTGCCGACCTTCTGCGCGATCACGGCGTTCTTTTCATCGACGCTGACCGCACCGCGGAGCAATTCCGACAGTGCGAACATACCGATCATCGCCGGGATGAAGCTGATGCCCTGCAGCAGCTCGACACTGCCGAAGGTGAAACGCGGATGGCCGGCTGTCGGGTCGATACCGATGCAGTTGACCAGCAGGCCGAACACCAAGGAGGTGATGCCTTTGACCGCGTCACCCGTGGTCATGAAGATCGCGCAGGTCAGGCCGAGCAGGGCCAGCCAGAAATATTCGAAAGAAGAGAAGTTGATGGCGATCTCGGCCAGCAAAGGCGCCGAGACGATGAGGATAGCGACGCCGACCAGTCCGCCGAGCACGGAGAAGACGAGGTTGACGCCGAGATTGAGGTCGAGCTCGCCCTTCTTCGACATGGCGTAGCTCTCGTCGGTGTAGGCGGCCGAGGCAGGCGTGCCGGGAATGCGCAGCATCGCCGCCGGGATGTCGCCCGCGAAGATGGCCATCGCGGTGGCGGTGACGATGGCGCCGAGTGCCGGCACCGGATCCATGAAGAAGGTGACCGGCACCAGAAGCGCGGTTGCCATCGTGGCGGTCAGGCCCGGCATCGCGCCGACGAACATGCCGAAGCAGGCGGAAGCGACGATGACCCACAGAACGTGGGGGTCGAGAACCAGGCCGACGGCGGTGATGAATGCGTCCATGATGACGGCCTCACAAAATCGAGTCGAGCAGACCGCGCGGCAGCGGCACGCGCAGCAGGCTGGAGAAGAACCAATGGATGACAAAAGTCGCGATCACGGCCGTGATGACGGCCGTTAGCGGCCGCACGCCGAACCACACGAACAGCGCCAGCAGCATGACGATTGCCATCGGAATGAAGCCGATCGTGTCGCCGAGCAGGATGTAGGCGAGCAGCAGGGCCAGCATCAGGAAGAAGCTGCCGACGCGCCATGGTTCGCGCGTCCACGGCGCCATCTCGACCCACCTTTCGCCGGCGCGACGGGCAGCAAGGCCGCGCCAAACAAGAACTGCGCCGCAGATGATCAGCAGCGTGCCGAGAACGCGCGGAAACAGCGAGGGCCCATAGGGCTGGCCGGGAAAGGCGGGAAAGGTCGATGTCATGGCAATCATGACAGCGGCCAGAAGAATTAGGATCAGCCCATTGATCGCGTCGTTCGCGCGCATTGTAACTCCTGAGACGTGCAGAGATTGAACAGACCTGCAGAGACAGACTTGGAGAGATGATTTGGAGAGACGGACTTGCAGGGGTTGTCGATCGGAACCAAGAATTTTGCCGGCCGTTGGGACGGCCGGCAAAGCGGCGGCAAGGTTTTCAGGCCTCACGTCTGGCTGTTATGCCATCAGCTTTTGGCAAGTCCGGCGGCCTTCATCGCCGAGCCCATCTGCTTGTCCGACTTGTCCATGAAGTCGGCATAGCCCTTGGCGTCGGCCCAGACCACGCCGAAGCCGCGCGAGGCCATGAAGTCGTTGTACTCTTTCGAGCCATAGATCTTCTGCAGCGCGGTGGTGAGCTTGGCGGCCATGTCCGCCGGCATGCCCTTCGGTCCGACGAAACCGCGCCAGGCGCCGGTGGTGAAGTCTATGCCCATCGCTTCCTTCAAGGTCGGGATGTCCTTGAAGGCGGCGGCGCGCTGTGGCGCCATCAGCGCCAGACTGCGAGCCTTGCCGGCGTCGAGCATGGCGCGGGCTTCGGGGATGGAGCAGGTGGTGATGTCGATGCCGCCCGCCGCGAGGTCCTGCATCGCCGGCGCCGCGCCGTTCGAGGGCACCCAGGCAACGTGATTGGCCGGCAACCCCATGGCCTGCAGCCAGCCGACGAGGGCCAGATGCCAGATGCCGCCCTGACCGGTGCCCGAGGCCTTGAACTTTCCGGCCGGCGCCGCCTTGATGGCGTCGGCGAGTTCCTTGACCGTTTTATAGGGCGAGGTCGCCGATACCTGGATGCCCGGCGGATCCTCGTTCATCAGCGCCAGCGGCGTGTAGTCCTTCGGCGTGAGCTGGGTGAGGCCCTGCCAGTGCATCATGGCGATTTCCACCGTGACGATGCCGAGCGTGTAGCCGTCCGGCGCGGCGGTTGCGATGGCCGAATGGCCGACGACGCCCGAGCCGCCGGTGCGGTTGACGACGTTGATCGGCTGGCCGAATTCCTTTTCCAGCAGCGCCGAGACAATGCGGCAAGTCGCGTCGGTGCCGCCGCCAGCGCCCCACGGACAGATCATCTGGATCGGTCGGTTCGGATAATTCTGGGCGAAAGAAGGCCTGGCGCCCGCCGTCAATCCCGCGCCGGCGATTGCCGTGGCGGCCATGAAGTCGCGTCGTGTCAACTTCGTCATGCGGAATTCCTCCCTGATGGCCCGGTCTGAGTGCCGGTTTGTGCATTCATCGGATGTTAGGTTGCCGCGCGCCGGTCGGTCAATCGCCGATCCGGAGTTTTGGTGCGACGCAAACGAACATCCCTATGACGCACTTGACATCACGGAGTGGCGCAGCCGTCGCTCTAGCGGTCGTCGAAGGCTTCGTCGTCTTTGGCGCGGATGCCGCCGAAGATGGCCACACCGGTCGCTGAAAGCATTGGCTGAAAAGCCGTGTACGGAATGAAAATGACAAACTCGCCCTCGGCATAGGGTCCGACGGCGTAAGGCGAAAAATAGATGACGAATCCGGAACTCTTGCCGGCTTCGCTCGACGGTGCCAGCGCGATGCCGCCGATATCGGTGATCTTGGCTTTTACGCCCGCCAGCCATTGATCCTTGTCGGGATCGCCCACCTCGATATCGCGCGCTTTCTTTTCCGCAGCGAGCGCAACGCGGATGAGTTGTGCGAGACGAGTCAGCGTCGGGCCGCCATCCGCCATCTCCTTGAAGAACGGCTTGATATTAATGAAGCGCGCGGCCTGCGTGTCCCAGAGCAGCGTGTCGATGACATGGTTCGGATGCGCGCCGCCTTCAAAGGTGTCGTCGCTGCGCACGATGCTGATATAGGGGCCAATGGCGCTGCGCAGCTTGTCGGTACGCTTGTAGAAGAATTTCCGGCCGTCGCTGAACAGGTCCGGCGTTGATTTGAATTCCGCAGCCGCCTCACTGCGGGCCCTGTCATACTCCCGTTTGCCGCTCGCCAGCAGCTTTTCATACAGTGCCGGATAGGCTTTCAGGGCCGGGTCGATGACGACGCTGGCTTCGATGACCTTGTTCTCGCTGGCGATAATGGGCTTCGGCTCGTCCGCGGCTATCACCGGGCCGGCAAGAGCCAGAAGCATGAGAAGCGCGAGATGTGATCTCATCGGAGACCTCGTCTTCAAAACTACTCCGCCGCCTGCTGATCGTGACCGAGGCGGTGGTGCAGTGTCTTTAAAAGTTTCAGCGCCGCTTCCGAGATGACCGTGCCCGGCGGGAAGATCGCTTCGCAGCCCGATTTCATCAGCGCATCGTAATCCTGCGGCGGCACCACGCCGCCGACTACGATCATGATGTCCTCGCGGCCCTGCGCGGCCAGCGCCTTCTTCAGTTCCGGCACCAAAGTGAGATGAGCGGCGGCGAGCGACGATACGCCGAGAATGTGCACGTCGTTCTCCACCGCCTGGCGCGCGGCTTCTTCGGGCGTCGCGAACAAGGGTCCGATATCGACGTCGAAGCCGAGATCGGCGAAGGCCGAAGCGATGACCTTCTGGCCACGGTCGTGGCCGTCCTGGCCGATCTTGGCGACGAGCAGGCGAGGGCGGCGGCCTTCGGCGGCTTCGAAAGCTTCCACCGCTTCGCGAACCTTATCGACCGTCGGAGTCATGCCGACCTCCCGCTTGTAGACGCCGGTAATCGACTTGATCGACGCGACGTGGCGGCCAAAGACTTTTTCCAGGGCGTCCGAAATCTCGCCCACGGTGGCCTTGGCGCGGGCGGCCTCGACGGCGAGTTCCAGCAGATTGCCGTTGCCGGTGGCGGCGCGGGTCAGCGCAGCGAGCGCCTCCTTGAGCGCGGCCGGGTCGCGCTCGGCCTTGAGGCGCGCCAGCTTGTCGAGCTGCTTCTGGCGGACCTCGGCATTGTTGACCTTGAGCACCTCGATCGGGTCTTCCTCGAGCGGCTGGTACTTGTTGACGCCGATCACCGACTGCACGCCGGCGTCGATGCGGGCCTGTGTCTTGGCGGAGGCTTCCTCGATGCGCAGCTTGGGAATGCCGGCTTCGATGGCTTTGGCCATGCCGCCGAGGCTTTCGACTTCCTCGATATGCGCCCAGGCCTTGGCGGCGAGATCGGCGGTCAGCTTCTCGATGTAATAGGAACCGCCCCACGGATCGACGATGCGCGTGGTGCCGCTTTCCTGCTGCAACAGGATCTGCGTGTTGCGGGCAATGCGCGCCGAGAAGTCGGTCGGCAGCGCCAAGGCCTCGTCGAGTGAATTGGTGTGCAGCGACTGGGTGTGGCCCTGCGTCGCCGCCATGGCCTCGATCATGGTACGGGCGACGTTGTTGAACACGTCCTGCGCCGCCAGCGACCAGCCCGAGGTCTGCGAGTGCGTGCGCAGCGACAGCGAGCGCGCATCCTCCGGCTTGAACGGCTTCATCAGCTTCGCCCAGATCATGCGCGCGGCGCGCAGCTTGGCGATCTCCATGAAGTAGTTCATGCCGATCGCCCAGAAGAACGACACGCGCGGCGCGAACTGGTCGATGGTGAGGCCGGCCTTGATGCCGGCGCGGACATATTCGAGACCGTCGGCCAGCGTATAAGCGAGTTCGAGGTCCTGCGTCGCGCCGGCTTCCTGCATGTGATAGCCGGACACCGAGATCGAATTGAATTTCGGCATCTCGGCGGACGTATAGGCGAAGATGTCGGAGATGATACGCAGCGACGGGCCCGGCGGGTAGATATAGGTGTTGCGCACCATGAATTCTTTGAGGATGTCGTTCTGAATCGTGCCCGACAATTTGTTGTGCGGCACGCCTTGCTCTTCAGCGGCGACGATGTAGAGCGCCAGAACGGGGAGAACCGCGCCGTTCATGGTCATCGACACGCTCATCTGGTCGAGCGGGATGCCGGAGAACAGCGTGCGCATGTCGTAGATCGAGTCGATGGCGACGCCCGCCATGCCGACATCGCCGGCGACGCGCGGGTGATCGGAGTCATAGCCGCGGTGGGTGGCGAGATCGAAGGCGATCGATAGGCCTTTCTGGCCGGCGGCGAGGTTGCGCCGGTAGAAGGCGTTGGAATCTTCCGCGGTCGAGAAGCCGGCATATTGCCGGATGGTCCAGGGCTGTGCCGCGTACATCGCCGGATAGGGCCCGCGCAGAAACGGCGCCTTGCCGGGATAGGTGTCGAGGAAGTCGAGACCGGCGACGTCGCTTTCGCCATAGACCGGCGATACCGGAATGCCTTCCGGCGTCATCCACGTTTCGGCATTGTCATTGCCCGCGGCGAGCTTGGGCTCGGCGAAGTCGACGGTGGCGAAGTTCGGGATCTGGGTCATGGTGCCCCCACGATATCATGTGCTGCCTGCAGCGTCGAAAGCACGTTGCAGCCGACATAGATGAACGCTGTCACGCCTGCTTCCTTCAGCGCGGCTTCGATCTCACCGGGACGGCCGGCGAGATGCACGGTGGCGCCGGCGGCAGCGAGTTCCTTCGCCGCTTCGACGGCCTCGGCCTCGTAGACCTTGTCCGATGAACAGAGGCAGGCAAGCTTCGTTCCCGATTTCCTGAACGCGGCGAGCATCTCGGCGCGGTCCTTATATCCGTCGCCGACGATCGCTTCGATGCCGCCGGCCTCGTAGAAGTTCCGGGCAAAGCCCGCGCGCGCGGTGAAGTCGGAGAGCTTGCCGAGTGTGGCGAGAAACACCTTAGGCCGTGAGCCGGTCTTGCGCGCCAGTGCGTCGGACTTGTCGCGCAGCGCTTCGAACGGCGCGGCAAGGCGTGTCGCGGCGAGCGCGTCGAAGGTGATCGCGCCGGCGACGGGCGCAATGTTCACGCGCGGCACACCGAGCACCTTGACCTCGGCCTCGCCGAGATTGGGAAATTCGCTGGCGCCGGTGAGCGGGTCCTTGCGGCGCGCGACATTGCCCTCGCGCGCCTTGCGCGTCTCGCCCACCTTTTTCTGGACGACACCCTGCGCAATGGCGTCTGCTGCGCCGCCGGCTTTCTCGACCTCCTGAAACAGCGACCATGCGGCCTGCGCGAGTTGCGTCGTCAGCGTCTCGATGCCGCCGGCGCCGGCTGCCGGATCGGCGACGCGGTAGAGGTTCGACTCTTCGAGCAGGATGAGTTGCTGGTTGCGCGCGACGCGGCGGGCAAAGGCATCGGGCAGGCCGCGCGCCTGTGTGAACGGCAACACCGTGACAGCGTCGGCACCCCCGACACCGGCGGCGGTAATGGCAATCGTCGTGCGCAGCATGTTCACGTAAGGGTCGCGTTGCGTCATCATCCGCCATGCCGTCTCCGCCGAGACGAAGGCCGGCTTTGCCGTCAGTCCGCTCGCTTCCTCGACGCGCGCCCACAGTTTCCGCAACGCGCGGAATTTGGCGATGGTCATGAATTCGTCGGCGTCGGTGGCGAGGCGGAAGAAGATCAACTCGCGCGCGCGCTCGAGCGGCACGCCGCTGTCGACGAACATGCGCAGATAGGCCACGGCGTTGCCGAGCGCAAAGGCGAGCTCCTGCGCTTCCGAGCCGCCGGCGGCATGGACGGCGCGGCCATCGGCCACCGCGAACGGGCCTTTGAAGCCTTGCCCCGCAAGATCGGCCGCGAAGCCGGCGAGCATCTTCGCCGTTTCGGCCCAGGGCCGCGGCGCCGCGCCATTGCGCGTCATCAGGCCAAGCGGATCGTGGCCGAAACGGATCTGCGTTGCCGCCGGATCGATGCCGCGTGCCTTCACCGCCTTGGCGAGGTTCAGCCCGGCTTCCTTCTCCTGCGCGCTGAAATCGGTCTCGATGGCCACGGCATCGAGCCAGACACCCCGCAGGGCGCGAGCGATGGTCTGCTCCGAGCCGCCGAGCCCGTAGCCGTAGCCGCCGAGCGAGCCGGCGAACACCAGCGACAGGGCGGTGGCTCCGTTCTCGAGGTCGATGAGCGCCTGCTTGTTAGCCTCGACGGCGTCGGGATGATCGACGCGCTGCACCACCTGCCAGGGCGCGCCGGCGGCGCGGCCGGCAACGGCATGAGCGTCCTTGGCGCGCGGGTAGAGCGGTTCGACGCGCAGGCCGTCATAAGTCCGCGTAACCAGGCGCTTGTCGAAATCAGCGCCTTTGAGGGCCGCATCGACCAGCTTGCGCCATTCGGCGGCGTCGGTCGGCGGAAATTCGGCGGCGAGGGACAGCGGCTTGGTGTCAGGTTTGGCGGTGCTCATGGGCGGCAAACTGCCATAGAAGAAGCCATCTCGCTATTGCGATATGACAAGCCTGCCGGCCTCAGGACCGCGGCGGCAGGCGTTCGATCCCGGCGGTATCGACGCTCCGCAGCGCCGTCTGGACGTCGCGCCCGGCGATCCGGTGGCCGCCGGCGATTTCCGCGAGCGGCATCAGCACGAAGGCGCGCTCGAACAGGCGCGGATGGGGCAGTACCAGCCCGGGCTCGTCCAGGCTGAGGTCGCCATAGGCGATGATGTCGATGTCGACGGTGCGCGGGCCCCAGCGCCGCTCGTTGGCTCGGTCGCGGCCGAGCGCGCGCTCGACCTCCTGCACGCGCGCCAGCAATGCCAGCGGCGCCAGTGTGGTGTCGATGGCGACGGCGAGGTTGATGAAGGGCGCCTGGTCGGTCACGCCCCAGGGCGGCGTCCTGTAGTCGGACGAGCGCGCGGCGAGCGCGATGCCCGGCGTTGCCGCCAGCATGGCCACGGCGCGGTCGAGCGTTGCGCGGCCGTCGCCGACATTGCCGCCGAAGGCGAGGAAGGCGCGGGCGGCCTCGGCGCTCATTTGGCCTTGGCGCGGCTGCGCGTCAGCGTGACGCCGACGTCGCTGAAGGTGGCGGCGATCGGCGCATGCGGCTTGTGGATCGTCACCGCCACGGCGAGCACGCGCGGGAAGGCGGCCAGCACGGCATCGGCCACCGCGCCGCCGGCCGCTTCAATGAGGCGGAAGCGCTGGCCGGTGAAAGCCTTCTCCACGCATTGCGCGACATCGGCGTAGGACACGGTGTCCTTGACCTTGTCGGAGCGCGCGGCATCCGACAGATCGAGGTCGAGATCGAGATCGAGCGTAAAGGTCTGCCCGACCTTGCCCTCATGCGGCATGACGCCGTGATAGGCGTGCAGCGCCAGCCCGCGGATGAAAATGCGGTCGGTCACGGCGCGACTCCTTCGATGGCGGCGAGCACGCGCAAGGCCTGCACCGTCGCGGCGACGTCATGCACGCGCACGATCGCGGCGCCCTGCTGCACGGCGTAGATGTGGCTGGCGATCGAGCCGCCGATGCGTTCGGTCGGCGGCGCCGGGCTCACCGCGTTGATGAAGCGCTTGCGCGAGGCGCCGACCAGCATCGGCAGCCCGAAGCTGCGGAACGCGGCGGTATGCGCCAGCGTGATGATGCTCTGCTCCGGCGTCTTGCCAAAGCCGATGCCCGGATCGAGCACGATGTTCTCCCGGGCAATGCCCGCTTCGGAGGCCACCGCGATCGACCGCGCGAAGAACGCCTCGACGTCGGCGACGATATCGATGCGCGGATCGGCCTCGTCGCGGTTGTGCATGACGATGACCGGCACGCCGCGCGCCGCCACCACCTCGGCCATCTGGGCGTCGCGCTGCAGGCCCCAGACGTCGTTGGCGATGGTCGCGCCATGGTCGAGCGCCCAGGCCGCGACCTCGGCTTTGAACGAGTCGATGGAGACGGGCACGCCGAGCCGGGCGACCGCCGGCAGCACCGGCCTCAGCCGCGCCACTTCCTCCTCGGCGGTGACCGGCTGCATGCCGTCATAGGGCCGGGTGGACTCCGCGCCGATGTCGATGATGTCGGCGCCCTGCGCAATCATCTCTTCGGCATGGGCGATAGCGCGCTTGGGATCGAGAAACTTGCCGCCGTCCGAAAAAGAGTCCGGCGTGACGTTGAGGATGCCCATCACCAGCGGCCGGCCGTGCGCGAGCAGCGCGGCGAGCGGCTGCGGCGTCGTTTCGCGGGTCCGGGCTGGCTCCAGAATACCTGACATGCGGGTGGCATGGCGCGGCCCACGGCAGGCTGTCAAGCAGGGCAGAGGAGGGAAGGGCGCGGAAGCCTAGCGCCGGTATGAGATCTTCAGCGGCAGCTTCTTGGCGTGCTCGATCCAGCGCTCGACCACCTTCTCGGAGGGCAGGAAGCGCACGATCTGATGCTCTTCATTGGCCTTGGCCATGGCCGCCGTGAGGTTTCTGGCGTTGCGGTGGGCGAGCTCCCGGACCGTGTCGACGCCGGCATAGTGCAGCAGCGCCGCATACTCCTTGCTCACGCCCTTGATCCGCATGCGGTCGGCGACATTGGCCCAGCACAAAAGCTGCTTCTCGTCGAACCGGGTCTTCTCGGCCAGGATTTTGCGGCCTTTGACCGTGCTGGCCTTGTCCAGCAGCGCGCCGGTCGAGCGGATCCCGGCCGACTTGAGGGCGGCGGCGACGTCGCCATCGACCCCATGTATGTCGGTGATGGGATAAGACATACGAAACTCCGGACTACCGACGAAATGTGCTTGGTGTGCGTGAGGGAGGAACGAGGTCAGACGAACTGACCGAGACCGGGGATCGAGCCGACGATTTCGCCGATGGCGTCCTCGCCGATTTTTTCGCGGGCAAAGCCGATGGTTTCCTTGGTAACCGACTGCACCTGCCCCATGCTCAGGCCTGCCGCCATCATGCGGCTGCCGGCGCCCATGAGGCCGCCCATGGAAAACAATCCGCCGCTGCTCTGCTCGGCCTTGAGCAGCGCGTCGCCGCCGGGAAGGCTGTTGATCAGCGCCTGCACTTTGTCTGCCGGACCTTCCTTCTGCAGGAAGTCGAGAATGATGCCCACGCATTTTTCGGCGGTCGCCTGGTCGATACCGACATTGGCAACAAGACGCGCAACCAGATCGTTCATGGTCCCCTCACGCTCCGCACTATCGGCGGAGTTTAAAAATGATATTGAACGTTTTGTCGACGTTGACAAGCATGATGCGACGCCTGACGCGCGAATGTTGATGCATATTGCGATGCTGCAACTGATACGGCACCTGATACCGACGCGATGTGACGGCCGTCACACGGCCGATCGATCATCTTGATCGGCATTTGCGTCAAATCGGATGTAAGGTCAGGCAATTGCATTGGCTTCATTGGTACGTGCGGCGTCATGCACAAACGATATGGCGTTTTTATGCGTGCCGTTTGGCGTGGGACGCCGTCTTGACCGATATCGCTTAAGAGTATCTGAATATCGCACCGCAAACGCCCGGCAACGAAAGTCGTAGGCCAGTTTTTGTGCGGGCTTTGAGTTCCGCCGCGACCAACGATCTGAAAGGACCGAATTGATGAGCACGCTTGAGGCCGTCCTGGCCCATATCGACCGCGATATCGACCAAAGCGTGGAGCGGCTGTTTGCGTTGTTGCGTATTGCCTCGGTGTCAACCGATCCGGCCTTCGCGGAACAGTGCCGGGCGGCGGCGGAACACGTGGCCGCGGACCTCAAAACCATCGGTTTCGATGCCAATGTGCGGCCGACCGCGGGGCACCCGGTTGTCGTTGGCAAATCGAACGGCGCGACAGCGCCGCACGTGCTGTTCTACGGCCACTACGATGTGCAGCCGGTCGATCCGCTCAACCTCTGGAAGACGCCGCCGTTCGAGCCGCGCATCGATACGCTGCCCGACGGCCGCAAAATCATCGTCGCGCGCGGTGCCTGCGACGACAAAGGTCAATTTATGACCTTCATCGAGGCATGCCGTGCCTACAAGGCGGTCACCGGCAAACTGCCGCTCAATGTTACCGCAATGATTGAGGGCGAAGAGGAGTGCGGCTCGAAGAACCTGCCGGGCTTCGTTCGCGACAATGCCGCCGAGCTGAAGGCGGACCTGGCTTTGGTCTGCGATACGGCGATGTGGGACACGAACACGCCTGCGATCACAACTTCGCTGCGGGGTCTCATCTATGAGGAAGTGAAAATCACCTGCGCCGACCGCGACCTGCATTCGGGTCAGTTCGGCGGCGCGGCGCAGAATCCGATCCGGCTGCTGGCCAGGATTCTTGGCGCCATGTGGGACGATGATAACCGCGTCACCATTCCCGGCTTCTATGACGGCGTCGACGACCTGCCGGCCGACATCAAGGCCGACCTCGCCGCTCTCGGGCTTACCGAGGAGACGTTCCTCGGGCCGATCGGGTTGAAGCATTCGGCCGGCGAAAAAGGCCGCCTGCTGATCGAGCAGATCACGACAAGGCCGACCGCCGAGATCAATGGTATCATCGGCGGTTATACCGGCGAGGGCGCCAAGACCGTCATTCCGGGCGAAGCCTCGGCCAAGGTGTCGTTCCGCCTTGTCGGCCGCCAGGACCCCGACAAGATCAAGGCGGCCTTCCGCCAGTTCGTTCGCGACCGCCTGCCGGACGACTGCAAGGTCGAGTTCGGCAATTTCGGCGCCGGCGCGGCGCTGCAATTGTCGTTCGACAATCCGGCGCTGGTGCGGGCGCGTGAGGTGCTCGGCGAGGAATGGGGCAAGAAGGCCGTCACCGTCGGTGCCGGCGGCTCGATCCCGATCGTCTCGGACTTCAAGAGCGTGCTCGGCATGGACGCGCTGATGGTCGGCTTCGCGCTCGACGACGACCGGGTGCATTCGCCGAACGAGAAGTTCGACCTTAAATGCTTCCACAAGGGCATCCGCTCCTGGGCCCGCATCATCGACGCCCTGGCGCAGGGCTGACCGCCCCTGCGGCAGAGCGCCCCACCGTCGTCATGAAACCGTCGTACGGCGGCGGCATTGTTCGCGGCCATGACCGACAAAATCGACCCCGACGCCCCCAGCCACGGCAGCGATGACTGGCTGGAGGCCGAACTCGCGGATACGCTCGACGAGGATTTCGAGCTGGAACTGTCCGAGCCGGCGCTGACCGAGGAATTGCGCAAGGTCTACAAGACCACGCACCCGCCGGGCATCGACCGTCGTTACTATTTCCAGAATTTGCTGCGTCTGCAGGGCGAGCTGATCAAGCTGCAGGACTGGGTAGTCGCCAGCGGCAACAAGATCGTCGTGGTGTTCGAGGGCCGCGACTCCGCCGGCAAGGGCGGCGTCATCAAGCGCATCACCCAGCGGCTCAACCCGCGGGTCTGCCGCACGGTGGCGCTGCCGGCGCCGACCGACCGCGAAAAAACGCAGTGGTACTTCCAGCGCTACGTGCCGCATCTGCCGGCCGCCGGCGAGATCGTGCTGTTCGACCGCTCCTGGTATAACCGGGCTGGCGTCGAACGCGTCATGGGCTTTGCCGAGCCCGATCAGGTCGAGCAGTTTTTCAAGGACGTGCCCGAGTTCGAGCGGATGCTCGTCCGATCCGGCATCACCCTCGTCAAATACTGGTTCTCGATCACCGACGAAGAGCAGCAGATGCGCTTTCTCATGCGCATTCACGATCCGCTCAAACAGTGGAAACTGTCGCCAATGGACCTGCAGTCGCGGGTGCGCTGGGAGGATTATACCCGGGCCAAGGAGGACATGTTCGCGCGCACCAATATCGAGGAGGCGCCGTGGTACATCGTCGAGGGCAACGACAAGAAGCGGGCTCGGCTGAACTGCATCGACCACCTCCTGTCGCTCATTCCCTATGAGCCGGTGCCGCACAAGGGCATCACGCTGCCCGAACGCGTCTTCGATCCCCACTACGAGCGCAAGACCTTGTCACCGGAACTGTACGTGCCGGAGAAGTACTAGGAGCCCTTCCAGGCGACGTGGAAACCGCTTCGCCGTCCGGAGGGGCGATCAAGAAAATCCGCTACTTGCGCGCCAGCGCCATCAGGCTGCGGAAAGCGTCGGGGTCCGACAGGATCGAGCGCTTCTCGTGCGCCGTGAGAAGCGCCATCGCCTGATCGAGGCTGTCGAACTCGGCGAGCCGCGCCTTGGCGATGACGAGGTCGCGGTCGATGTCGCCCGGCTTGTGCGGCGGCGGCGGCGCCAGTTGGGTCAGGTGCGCCTCGACCACCTCGGTGTGCGCTCGCAGCACTTCGTCGAGCGGCGCGTCGGCGCTGCCGAGTTCGCTCGCCAGGGTGTTGGCGCGCACCAGTACGGCGGGCGGCGTGCGCTCTTCCGGCGCCACCATGACAGCGCCGAGGCCCTTGCGCGCCGTCAGGGCCGCGAGCGGCATGGCCAGCGTCAGGCCGACGGTCACCGGCGTCATCCAGAGGAACAGCGAGAACGACACGGCGTAGCCGGCGGCGGCCAGGAGCAGGCCGATCAGGGTGAGTGGGCCGTAGCGGCGCATCAGTTCGGCGAAGGGCAAGCTGCTGTCGTCGCGGCGTTGCACCTGCCAGCCAGAGTCGCGGCCGGCGAGGACGCTGAACACCGCCGATGACTGAAACACCATCATCGACGGCGCAATCAGCGCTGCGATCACGATCTCGACGAGAACGCCGGCTATCAGCCGGAAGCCGCCGCCGAAGCTGCGCCGTTCACTGCCGCGCAACAACGTGGCGATCAGCGCCAGCAGTTTTGGCAAGAGCAGCATGCCCATGGTGGCGCCGAAGACGTAAGCGGCGCGGATCGGGTCTTCCGCCGGCCACACAGGAAACAGCGCGAAGCCCTTCGGGAAATACTCCGGCCGGATGAAGTGCGCCTGCAGCGAAATCAGGATGCCGATGATCAGGAACACGAACCACATTGGCGCGGTGATGTAGGCGCCGATGCCGATGAGGAAGTGCAGTCGCGACACTGGATGGAGGCCGCGCGCCGGCAGCACTTTGAGGTGTTGCAGATTGCCCTGGCACCAGCGCCGGTCGCGCGCGGCGAATTCGGTGATCGATGGCGGCGTCTCTTCGTACGAGCCTTGCAGGCTCGGCGCCATGACGACGGCCCAGCCGGCGCGCCGCATCAGCGCCGCCTCGACGAAGTCGTGCGACAGGATATGGCCGCCGAACGGCTTGCGTCCGGTGAGTTCCGGCAGGCCGGCATGGGCGGCGAAAGCCTTGACGCGGATCGCGGCATTGTGGCCCCAGTAATTGCTCTCGGTGCCGAACCACCAGGCAATGCCGCGCGCCAGCATCGGCCCGTACAGGCGGCCGGCGAACTGCTGCAGCCGCGCGAAGACGCTGGCGCCATTGACGATGACCGGCAGCGTCTGCACCAGACCGACATGCGGATGGCGTTCGAGCGCCGCGGCGAGCCGCACCACGGCGTCACCGGTCATCAGGCTGTCGGCGTCGAAAATGACCATGCTCTCATAGGCGCCGCCGAAGCGCGTCACCCAGTCGGCGATATTGCCGGCCTTGCGCGCGACATTTTCGCGGCGGTGCCGGTAGTAGATGCGGCGGCTGCCGGTGCGGGCGAGCAAAGCGAGATACTGCTCCTCCTCATTGAGCCAGATCGCCGGATCGGTGGTGTCGCTGAGCACGAAGACATCGAAACGATCGCCCTGGCCGGTGTCGGCGACCGATTCCCAGGTTGCCTGCAGCCGGGCGAACAGCCGGGCGGGATCCTCGTTGTAGGTCGGCACCAGAAGCGCATGGCGCTTGTCGAGAGCTGGCAACGGCGCGCGCGGGTCGATGCCAAGCGCGGTATCGGGACCTGCCAGCGTTAGCAAGAAGCCGGTGAACGCATTGGCGAACGAAAACGCGATCCAGGCGAACATGGCCACGAACAGGACGAGGATCATGCTTTCGAGGATGGTGAGCGACGACACCGCGAGTACGAGGTACATCTGCTCTGCGGCGATGCCCGTCATGGTCAGCGTCGCGAGGACGATGAAGATCCGGCGCAGCGTCAGGAATCGAGGTCGCAAGTCGTCCGGCGGGTTGCGGCGCGTGTCACTATGCAGCGCCTGGCCGGGCATCTCGAGACGCACTTCCGGCGGCAGGAACGGCGGCACGTCGCTGCCGGGGGACAGCGGCGGTGCGCTGCGCCTCGGCATGCCGGCGCTGGTCACGGCGTCCATCGATAGACCCAGATTTCCGTCAGCGGCGT
This sequence comes from Pseudolabrys sp., assembly GCA_035556455.1. Taxonomy (GTDB): domain Bacteria; phylum Pseudomonadota; class Alphaproteobacteria; order Rhizobiales; family Xanthobacteraceae; genus Pseudolabrys. Next base: position 80,006 of record DATMEX010000081.1, on the reverse strand, counting down.
GTCACCGTCGAACAAGGCGGCGCGCAATTCCACAACCGAATTCTTCTCGGGGTCGAGGTTGAACGAAAGTCGCCAGCCGCCGGTCTCCGTGTTCGGCTGCGTCACGACATTCCTGATCTTGCCGAAATTGGTGCTGACCTGTCCGCGAACGTTGTCGGGCTTGATGTCCTTGAGCCTGTCGCCGGCGATGTCGAGAACGAACAGCCGGCCTTCGCCGGCAGCGCCGCTCATCGTCTTGACGAAGCGGGCGAGATCGCCGCCCGCTTTACCTTCGCCCCAGTGCAGACGGTAGGTGAAGTTGTATTCGCCCTTGGCTTTCAGCGGGTCCTTCGGGCGCCAGAAGGCGACAATGTTGTCATGCACTTCCTCCTTGGTCGGGATCTCGATCAGGCGCACGGCGCCGCTGCCCCAATCGCCGATCGGCTCGACACGCAGGCTGGGCCGCTTCTGGAAGTGCGATTCGAGGTCCTGATACGCGGCGAAGTCGCGCTGACGCTGGATCAGCCCGAAATTGCGCGGGTTGGTATCGAAGAAACTCGAGATCTGCAGGTCGGCCGGATTGGTGAGCGGCCGCCACAGCGTCTCGCCGCGGCCGTTAAGGATGGCGAGGCCGTCGGAGTCGTGCACCTGCGGACGGAAGTCGTCGACGCCGTAACGGCCGTTGGGGCCGAAGAAGAACATACTCGTCATCGGCGCAATCCCGGCTTCGGCGATATCGGTGCGCGGGTACACCGACATCTCGACGTCGTAGATCGTTGCTTCGCCGGGACGAATGGTGAAACGATAGGCCGCCGCCGCGCTCTTGGAGTCGAGCAGGGCATGAACGACGACCGAGTTCGAGTGCTTCTGAGGCTTCTCGATCCAGAAGGCGCGGAAGGCGGGAAATTCTTCCCCCTTTGGATCGGCGGTGTTGATGGCTAAGCCGCGCGCCGACAGACCGTAAGTCTCGCCCTTGGCGACGGCGCGGAAATAGCTGGCGCCCAGAAAGACGCCGACTTCGTCGTAATAATCCGGCCGATTGATCGGCGCGTGAATACGGAAGCCGGCAAAGCCAAGGTCGGAGCCGGGGTCCGGCCGCTCGACGTCGTCGAAGGTGAACAGATCCGGCGAATAGAGAACGGCGCTAGCCTGACCGTCCGCGACCTCATAGAGATCGACGCGGCCGCTATACATGAAGCCGCGGTGGAACATCTGCACCTGGAATGGCAAGCCTTCGTTGCGCCACAGCGCGCGTTCGGGCACGAAGCGGATCTTGCGATAGCCGTCGTAGCCGATGTCCTTCAGCGCGGCCGGGATGTTCTGATCCGGGGGCGCGAACGACTTTTGCGCAAGCTCCTTAGCCATCTGGCGCACGCTCGCGGGGTCAAATGGCACCGGCCCGCGGCGCGGCGGTGCGGCTGCCGCCTGTTGGGGCGCCCCGATGACGACATTACGCAGCGGCAGCGCGGCAACCGCCGAAGCGATGGCCGTTGTCGCCAAAAATTGCCGACGATTCACGAAAAGCTCTCCCATTGCGGTAGGCGCACGCTCCCGGCCACGCGCGCCCGAGGCCACAATCCGCACGATCAATGCGGCGGGGAGGCTAGAGTTCCATAATAAGTTCTGTGGGTAACCGGGGAGGCCAGCTACTTCTTCAACCGATATCCGGTCTTGAAGATCCACCAGACGATTGCGAGGCAGATGACGAGAAATGCCAGCGTCATGCCGAGGCTGATGGCCGGGCTGACGTCGGCCACCTCGAAGAAGCTCCAGCGGAATCCGCTGACGAGATAGACGACCGGATTCAGCAGTGCGACCTTCTGCCAGAACGGTGGCAGCACATGTGTCGAATAGAACGTGCCGCCAAGGAAGGTCAGCGGCATGATGATCAGCATCGGCACGATCTGAAGCTGCTCGAAGCCGTCGGCCCAGATGCCGATGATGAAGCCCAGCAAGCTGAAAGTAACTGCGGTGAGTATCAGAAAGCCGATCATCCAGATCGGATGGGCGATCTCGATCGGCACGAACAGCCAGGATGTGGCCAGAATGATGAGGCCGAGGATGATCGATTTGGTCGCCGCTGCGCCGACATAGCCGCAGGCGATCTCGAAGGCCGACACCGGCGCCGAAAGGATTTCGTAGATCGTGCCGGTGAAACGCGGGAAGTAGATGCCAAATGAGGCATTCATCGTACTCTGCGTCAGCAGCGTCAGCATGATGAGACCGGGTACGATGAAGGCGCCGTAGGCGACGCCTTCGATCTCCGTGATGCGCGAGCCGATGGCGGCGCCGAACACGACGAAATAGAGCGACGTCGAGATAACCGGCGAGACGATGCTCTGCCACACGGTGCGGAAGGTGCGGGCCATCTCGAACTTGTAGATCGCCAAAATCGCGTGGAAGTTCATGACCGGGCTCCCGCGGCGGCCCGCTCATTCTGCTTGACGAGATCGATGAAAATCTCCTCGAGCGAACTCTGCTTCGTCTCCAGATCGCGCAGGCGGATATCGAGGCGATTGAGATCGGTGAGCAATCCGGTGACGCCGGTGCGCTCGCCCTGGGTGTCGTAAGTGAAGACCAACTCCCGCCCGTCGTTGGCGAGCATCAAATTGCGATTACCGGCCAGCTCGGCGGGCAGCGCCTGAAGCGGCTTCTGGAGATGCAGCACCAGCTGCTTCTTGCCGAGTTTGTGCATCAGCTCCGCCTTGCGCTCGACCAGGATGATCTCGCCCTTGCTGATGACGCCGATGCGGTCGGCCATGTCCTCGGCTTCTTCGATGTAATGCGTTGTCAGGATGATGGTGACGCCAGCCGCGCGCAGGTCACGCACCACCTGCCACATATCCTTGCGCAGTTCGACGTCGACGCCGGCGGTCGGCTCATCAAGGAACAGCACCTGCGGTCCATGACTGAGCGCCTTGGCGATCAGCACGCGGCGCTTCATGCCGCCGGACAAAGTGCGGATCTTGTTGTCTTTCTTGTCCCACAGCGACAGGTCCTTGAGGATCTTCTCGATGTGCGCCGGCTTGGCCGGTTTGCCGAACAGGCCGCGGGTGAAGCTCACCGTGTCCCACACGGACTCGAAGGCGTCGGTGGTGAGTTCCTGCGGCACCAGTCCGATCATCGAGCGCGCAGCGCGGAAGTCCTTGACGATGTCGTGGCCGCCGACGGTCACGGTCCCGGTCGAGGCATTGAGGATACCGCAGATGATGCCGATCAAGGTCGTCTTGCCAGCACCGTTCGGGCCGAGCAGGGCGAAGATCTCGCCGCGTTCGATGTTTAGATTGATGGTCTTGAGCGCGGTGAAGCCTGACGCATAGGTCTTCGACAGGTCTTGGATGGAAATGATCGATGACATGAATGAGTCGCGCGCTATGAAAAGTGTGAGCGAAGCCGATATAAGGGGATGAAATTGCCGCCGCCAGCCCTCGGACGGTAAAAAATTTCAGGCCAAGGCCGCTATTTCGGTGAGGCGGTTCAGGATTTTCGCGGGGGGAAGTCTGGATATTTGTCCGGGGCGGCGCAGCCTTGCAGACCACAATCGTGTCGATGCGTAAAATCACGATTTCCGGCGCGCAACGAGTATGCGGTCAGCGGCTTCGCTTCCCGTTACGAAGGCGCCATGCGCAGTGGAGAAGTCATGACGGGAGCAGGCCTCGCCGGCAAAGAACAGCCGATCGTTGACCGGCGCCGCAAGAACGGCGCGTTGGTCGGCCGCTCCCGGCACGGCGTAGGAGTAGGCACCGCGCGCATATGGGTCGCTGCCCCAGCGGTGTAAGGCGATCGGCTTGAGCCGTTTCGCGAAGTTCGCGCCGAACAAGGCGGTCAGCTCACTGACGGCGAAATCGAAGAAAGCAGGCTCGCCCGCCGCCTCCAGATCGCGTGCGAGTTGCCCGGCGAGATAGCATTCGATTAACGGGCGGCCGAAGGGACGGAAGTGATAATTGCCGGTGCCGGCGCGGTCGGTGCGGCCGAAAACGCGGCTTTCGACTTCGAACTCCTCGGCGCCTTCGAGAGTGATGAACAGCTTGTCGTCGAGACCAAGCGGCAGGCCGCGTGCGGCTTGCGTCTTCGCGGGCAGGGTGGGGTAAAACAGGTGCTCGTTACTGCCGATAATGCTGGTTGGCAGTGTAACGATGACGCGGTCTGCCTCGATGTTGCCCTTCGACGTCTCGATGACGATGCGCTTGCCGCTGTGGTCGATGCGCATCGCCTCGCAACCGAGGGCGGCAGGCAGGCCGTCGCCGTGGGCCGCGATCATGGCGCCATAACCGCCGACGAGACGCCAGTTGAGTTCAGTATCTTCGTAGCGGTTGAGATCGATGGTCGACATCAGGCCGAGTTCGGCGCCGGCGATGTAAGTCATGACGGCATTGAGCATGCCGTTCCATCGCCCGTCGGCTGGCAATAGGTCCGAGACCGGGCAATCGATGCCAGTCGCAGCGGCTTCGGACACGCGTGCGAATAATTGGCCCATCGCCTGACGAAAGGCCCGCTGCGTTTCGGCTGGCACAATATTAGTCATAGTCAGGCGCTCCCAGGGCGGAAGCGCCTTGTCGAATATGCGGCCCTGCGCGGTCGCAATGGCGACCCAGGGATTGCAATCAGCCGAATGCAGCCAGCCGCACCCCATGTCGAGTGCGTTGCCGGAGGGGTGGTGGATTGTGAAGGCGCGTCCGCCGAGACGCTCGCGCGCCTCGATGATGAGGCAATCGATGCCTTGCGTCGCGAGCTTGCGCGCGGCGGCGATGCCGGCTGCGCCGCCACCGATGATCGCCACTTCCACGCTGTTCTTATTCATCCGACCTGACCCGGGTGCAAAGCAAAAGGGCGGCGCCGTTATTGCGCCGCCCTTTCTAACATTCGCCAGACCTTACTTGGTGGCGGCGGCGTACATCTCTTCCACGTATTCCCAGTTCACAAGGTGGTCGAGGAACGCCTTCAGATAATCAGGGCGCCGGTTGCGATAGTCGATGTAGTAGGAGTGCTCCCACACGTCGCAGCCAAGGATCGGGCTCGCGCCGTTGACCAGCGGGTTCTCACCGTTCGGGGTCTTGGAGATCGCGAGCTTGCCGCCCTTGACCTCGATCCAGGCCCAGCCCGAACCGAACTGCGTGGCGCCAGCCTGCGCGAAATCGGCTTTCAACTTTTCGAGGCCGCCGAGGTCCGAATCGATCGCGGCTTTCAGTTTGCCCGGAATCTTGTCGCCGCCGCCATTAGGCTTCATCCACTTCCAGAAATGGATGTGGTTGTAGTGCTGGCCGGCATTGTTGAAGAGGCCGGCATTCTTGCCGTGCGACCCCTTCACGATTTCCTCGAGCGACTTGCCTTCGAGGCCCGACCCTTCAAGCAGCTTGTTGCCATTGTCGACATAAGCCTTGTGGTGCTTGTCGTGGTGATATTCGAGCGTCTCGCGCGACATGTAGGGCGCGAGCGCATCGTAGGAATAGGGCAGTTCGGGCAGCGTGAATGACATCAGATCCTCCTCGGTCCACGACGGGTCGAACGCGGATTGACCGGTTCCGGATGGCAACCGGCACGTCTCGTTCGAGTTCCTCAATGCGGTTAATTAGGCCGGGCCGCGTTCCGTAGCAACGGCTGCGGCCCGGTCATTTATGCAGCCAGGCCATGACCCCGCCATGAACGGCAGCTCCGCAGCCGCTGTTGACCGGGAAAGAACAGGATTATTTTAACATTCGACCTTGCCGTGGCCGCGTAAAAAGGTCAGAATTTCGTATCGGTAGAATAGTTTAGCTAGAATTGAAGCGGTCGCACGTAACTTTGGCCGCGGTTTCTTGAGGAATGCAGCCCGCCATGTCGATTCTGCTTTACGTCGCAGGCGCTCTTTTTGTCGCCATCGGTGCGGCCGTGATTGGCTTCGGCATTCCGATCAATGAATTCAGCTTCGGGAATACGCTTATCATCGCCGGTACGGTGACGGTGGTCGGCGGGCTGATCGTTCTTGCGCTTGGCGTCGTCGTCCGCGAACTGCAGTACCTTGCTGATATGTATGGCCGCGCCAGCGTTCGGGCGCCGAAGGCATCCGATTTCGATTCGCCGCCGCGCCCCATGCCGCCGCCTCCCGCCGCCCGCATGCCGTCCCCGCCCAGGGCTGCCGGCCTGCGGCCGGCTGAGGCGCCGCCGCAGGAGCCGGCAGTGTCTGTTGCACCCGCGCCTGAGCCGCGGGAGGAAGTTACGCCCGTGCGCAACGACCTGCCTTCGCCGCTTCCGAGCAGGCGGCCGGTGACCACGCCCGTTGCGTTGCCCGTTGTTCCTCCTGCTTCCCGGCCGGCGGAGGAATTGTTCGGCGCGCCGTCCTTGCCCAATCCGGCCGAGATCCCTGATTTCGATCGGTCAGACCGTTTCCGTCCCGGTGACGTCGAGGCCGCAGAGGCGGCTGAACTGGCCGAAGCCGGAGAATGGGACGAGACTGCCGGATCCGATGAGGTGGTCGAGGTGGTCGAGGTCGACGCGGTCGAAGCGGAGCCCCCCGTTTTGGGGCCAACGCCCAAGGGGGCGACGTCGTCAGCGTCGGTTGCCGAGGAAAAACCTGAGCATAGCTATTTCGACGCGATGTGGCCGGCAGACGACGAAAAGCCGAAGGCCGCGGACGTCCGTTCGTCTCGCGCCGAGTTCGCAGAGTGGGCCCCGGAGCCGCCTGTATCTCAAGTCGAGCAGGAAGAGCCGCCGGCTGAAGAGGAGGCGCGCACCGTGCCAATCCTCAAGTCGGGCGTGGTCGATGGCATGGGCTATACGCTCTACGTCGATGGCTCGATCGAGGCGGAGTTACCGCAAGGAACGTTGCGCTTCGCCTCAATCAACGAATTGCGGGCGCATCTCGAAAGGACGTCCTGACGTGCTCTCCGTCTGCGCAGACGTGTAGATTCTTCCATAGGTTGCGGGCGCGTTGGGTCGGGGCGTCCAATCGGCGTCGCGTATATTCAATACCATCGCTACGAAGACTTGGTTCTATTGGCGATCCAGGCAGAATGACTTGCAATGCTTGGGGCCAAATAGTAGATAGCCAAGAATAAGAAGTCCGAAATCGGTGCGATACGAGACGAGGCCCGAGCCGGCCTTGCGTTACATCTATTGCTGACGGGCCTTTAAACGACTGGCGGGATGGACCGTGGCGGCGAGCCATGTGCGGGGGTGAGGGATCGACAATGAGCGAAGCGAATAATCCCGGCAATTTTATCGAACTCACAGCCTCGATTGTTTCGGCTTATGTGAGCAATAATACCGTGGCGGCTGCCGATATCCCTGCGCTGATCAACCAGGTGCATGCGGCGCTGGCGGGCGTTTCCGGCAAGGCGGGCGACGTTGCTGCAGAGCCTTTGAAACCGGCGATTTCGGTAAAGAAGTCGATTACGCCCGAGTACATTGTTTGTCTCGAAGACGGCAAGAAGTTCAAATCGCTCAAGCGTCATCTGCGCACTCAGTACAATATGACACCGGAGCAGTATCGCGAGAAGTGGGGCCTGGGTCCCGACTATCCGATGGTGGCGCCAAATTACGCCGCAGCGCGCTCGCAGTTAGCCAAGGAAATGGGCCTGGGTCAGCAGCGTCGCCGCCGTTCCAAGTAGTCCTCGCGTCAGTGCCCGCAGCGGAAACGCTGCGGGTTTTTATTTGCGCGCAAATAAGAAGATAGTCCTTGCGCGGTCCGCGCATTCGCGATATGGGTATTGCATCCTAGAAAAGGACGCGATGCCCATGATAGCCACGTCGTCAAAAGCCGCAGTCACAGCCCCGACCATGCCGGATACCACGAGGCCGACCTCGACCCGTGGCATTCTAGGCGCAGAGCCGAAATCCGATTCCCTCTCGCTGCGTACCGCGGCGACCCCGGATGTCGGGCGTCTGCGGGCCGCCCGTCTCTCGCTTCGCGAGCAGGTGGTCGATACGCCGAACGGTCCGCAACGGGTTACGGTCGACGACCTGGAAAGCCCTCTTGCCTGGCTGGCCCGGCGCCGCGGCCGCGACGGCCGTGCGCTGATCGCACCGCATCAGTTGGAAGCTGGAGAGCGTTTGCGCGCGGATTTCACCCGAGCTCAATTGATGCCACGGACAACGGCGGACTGGTCGAGCCCGATTTCGTCGAAGCGTCGTGCGATGCCGGTGAGCGCGGGCAGCATGACCGATGGCACTATTGCGGCGCGCCAACGCGTCAATTTGGCAATGGAAGCGGTCGGCCCGGAGTTTTCGGGCCTGCTCATGGACCTGTGCTGCTTTCTCAAAGGCCTGGACGATATTGAGCGGACCCGTGGGTGGCCGGCCCGCTCCGCCAAGGTCGTACTGCAACTCGCTCTCGACCGGCTGGCGCGACATTACGGCTACCTGGCGCAAGCGCACGGACGCCACGAAGCACCGGTCCGCACTTGGCTCGCCGAGGGGGCGACGTTCCGTGTCGAATAAATTATAGCGTCAGGTGGCGGCGAGCGCGGCGCTGGCCTCGGCCCGGACCCGCTCGACCATCGAGCGCAGGCCGTTGGACCGCTGCGGCGTCAGGTTTTCGCGCAGGCCGATACGGTCGAACAGCGCCAACGCGTCGGTGGCGAGAATGTCGCGCGCGGATTTGCCCGAATAGAGCGCCAGCAGGATGGCCACGAGGCCGCGCACGATATGCGCGTCGCTGTCACCCTCGAAAGTCATGACCGGGCCGGCAGGGCCGTTCGGCGCGACTTTCGTCTTCAGCCAGACCTGGCTGGCGCAGCCCTGCACCTTGTTGGCCTCTGTACGATCGGCCTCGGCCATTGCCGGCAATTCGCGGCCAAGCTCGATGACGTAGCGATAGCGGTCGTCCCACTCATCGAGCAGGGCGAAGTTTTCCACGATGTCGTCGATCTGGGTCATTGGCTCGCGATTGGCAGCGTTCGGCCACACCGGTTCCCGGCGCGGCTCATTGCGAACCGTATATAGGCAGATTGCTCCAAAGGCCAAACCGGACGACACGATTGCTCATGCCGCCCCGTCGACAGCGATGAGAAGGAAGCTTACGCCGACGGGCGGCCGGCGCGGGCCTCGCGGCGCGGCGGCAGCGGCACCGGCGCATGCCAGGCGGGCTTCAGGTCGGTGGCGGTCAGCGTGCCGTGATTGATGGACGTGCCGAGGGCGCCGGTCGTCGAGACGCCGGCGATACGGGCTGGCTCATCCGACGGCGCCGTTTTGTTGTCGGCGATCTGGTTGCTGACGAAATCGATGATGGTGCGCGCGCCGGCCTCGGCGCGGTGGCCGATCGCGGTCGCGACCTTGCCGCCGACGACGCAGGCTTCCGCATTGCGCTCGCAGAAGCCACGCATATCCGACACGGCAGCGCCGGCGAATGTCATCGCCTGAACCGCATCAATCTTCGCCTCCGGCGACTGCGCCTTCTCACCCGTCCCCGGCAGAAGCACGCATACGATCGTCAGCCAGAAGGCCATCCGCAACAGGAAGAACATGACCCACCTATTATCGTCCCCGACGGCTTTTGCGCCGCCTTGTATTCAAATTTAGCAGACAGGCTTGAAGCTGTCCTTGGCGATGAAACGCGCATTTTGCTCAAACTTGCCGCGAGTTCGACTCGAATTCGATGAGAATTGTAGAAATCAGCATTTGACTAAAATTTTAGCGAACTCGAGCCGAGCCCAAGACCGCAGCGTCGAATACAAATTCCGCATGGTTACCGCGCCGGTAAGGTTTGGGATTTTTAACGGCGCGTTGAGGGTGCGCAGCAACCGAAATTTCACCATGAGAGCCAAATAGCGGCGATGGCTACGCCGCTTCGCCAGCGCGCAATGCTCCGGACGCGTCGCCTTAGCTTTCGCTTAAGCGGCCGCCCCCTAAGGTCGCGGCTCGAACAAGGGGCGCGTCTGCAAAGGGCGTGTGACAGGGACGGTGAGCATTCTCACTCCACTGTGGCAGTATGTTGATGCCTTGGTGTATCCGGCCGCCCGGCAGGACGCGCTGACGGCGGCGCGTCACCGCGCCTTCATCGCGCCGCGCCTGGTCTTCAGCTTCGTCGCGCTTGCGGCTTTCCCCGTCTTCATCGCGCTGCGCGGCGTCCCGAGCGCCCTGGAACTCGGCGTTTTCGCCTGGCTGGTGGCGCCGATCCTGGTTGCCTACTTCCTCTCGCGCACGGGCCGCTATGAGGCCGCCCATGTGCTGTCGTCGTTGGCGCTGACCGGTCTGGTGACGGCGGTGGCCATCTATAATGGCGGCATTCTCTCCTTCGCCGCGATCTGGCTCGTAGTTGTGCCGCTCGAGGCGTCGCTGTCGGCGTCGCGCCGCGTTGTCGCTCTCGCATCGATCTTTGCGCTGGCCGCCGCCGGCCTGATGTTGCTCGCTGGCGCCTACGACCTTATCCCGCCGGCTGCTTCATCGAACGGCGCGCTCGCCGCGCTCGGTGTGGTCTCGGCCGCGCTCTATGCTACCGGTCTGGCCCTCGGCGCCGAGCAACTGGCGCGCACCAGCGTCTGGCTTCGCTATGCCGAAGAAGACCGCTACCGCCTGCTGGCGCGCAACATGACCGACGTCATCACCCGCCACGACAGGAGCGGCGCGGTGCTGTTCATCTCGCCGGCCGCTGAGACGCTTTTCGCTACTGCGCCCGGCGCTTTGAGCGGGCACGGCTTGTTCGACCATGTCCATGTCGCCGATCGCCCGGCCTTCCTGACGGCGCTGGCGGATGCGTCGGCGCATGGTGAAGACCGTTCGGTTGAGTTCCGTATTCGCCGCGGCGGCGACGGTATCGAGGCCAGTCGCTTCGTTTGGGTCGAAATGCGCTGCCGCCCGCTCGACGATGACACCGGAGCGCCAGCCGGCGAACGCGAAGTCGTCGCCGTGATGCGCGACATTAGCGAGCGCAAGGTGCACGAGCAGGCCATGGAGATTGCCCGGGCCGAGCAGGAGCGCGCGAACCTCTCCAAGAGCCGATTCCTGGCCACGATGAGCCACGAGCTGCGCACCCCGCTTAACGCGATCATCGGCTTCTCCGAGATGCTGACCAAGCAGGATCTGGTCGTACAGCCGGAACGGCGGCTCGAATATGCGCGGCTGATCAACGAGTCGGGTCATCATCTGCTGTCGGTCGTCAATGGCATCCTCGATATGTCGAAGATGGAGACCGGCAATTTCGAAATCACGCCGGAGCCTTTCGCACCGGCGCCGGTCGTGACCGGCTGTTGCGATCTGCTGGCGCTCAAGGCCCGCGATTCCGGTGTCGAAATCAGAGCGAAACTGCCTGGCGATCTGCCGGAAATCGTCGGCGACCGCCGCGCCTTCAATCAGATCCTCATCAATCTCATGTCGAACGCCATCAAGTTCACGCCGCGCGGTGGTAGCGTCACTGTCAGCGCTCATCGCGACGGCGGCAGCATCGCGGTGTCGGTCGAGGACACCGGCGTCGGGATCGGCGAAGCGGACCTGCCGCGGCTTGGCGAAGCTTTCTTCCAGGCGCGCGGCACCTATGACCGCCGCCACGACGGCACCGGCCTCGGCCTGTCGATCGTGAAAGGTCTGGTCAAACTGCATGGCGGCGACATAGACATTCGCAGCCGTCTCGGCGAAGGCACACGCGTGACCGTGCGCCTGCCGATCGATTGCGAAGGACATAAAGCGCCGGCCGATCCTATCCGGCTGGTCACGGAGCGGGCCGGCGATCTCGCCGCGGTCGCCAAAGTACTGGTGAAGAAAAGTGCCTAAGCGGAAAAGCCGGGCGGCAGCGGCCGCCGTCATCGAACAACCGTCGTCCAGCGGCATCGGGCGCCTGATCATGTCGCACCCGCGCGAGTTCGTCGGCGTGCTGCTTGGAGGCACGGCGACCGTCATCATCTTCGCCAACGCGTTGGTCATGCAGAAAGGTCCGCATCCCGCCCCGTTCTTCGCCGCGCGCCCGGCGGTCGTCGCTACGCCAACGCCATCGCCAGCACCAGCACCGGTCGTTGCCCAGCCGACCCGCGTGCCGCCGGTGCAGGCTTTGCCGCCAGTGGCTCAACAGCCCGCGGCGCCGGTGCTCAACCGCGTGCAGACCATCGCCGAGATACAGCGTGAACTGACGAGACGCGGCTTCTACGACGGCACCGCTGACGGCATCTGGGGCGCCAAGACCGATGCCGGCGCGCGCGACTTTGCGCAGTCGGCCGGCGTCAAGGTCGATCCCAATGCGCCGGAAGAGCTGCTCCGGGCCATGCAGACCTCGACCACCGCTGCGGCGCCATTGCCGCAACCGGCGCGCCGCGACCCGATCGCCGAACTGATCGCGCCGTCACCGCGCGTGCTGGCGGTGCAGCGGGCGCTGGCGGACTTCGGTTACGGCCAGATCAAGCCGACCGGAAATTTCGATGCCGCGACACGCGCCGCCATCGAGAAATTTGAACGCGACCGCAAGCTGCCGGTAACCGGGCAGATATCGGACCGCTTCGTGCGCGAACTGTCGGGAATGACCGGCCGGCCCATCGAATAAGGGTCGATCGTCCGCGCCCCGGCGTGCTACTCAGGCGCATGCGGCTGAAATCGAGCATCTGGGTCGCGGCTTACGTGCGCCGCTGCAATATCGAAGGCGCCTTTGCCGTCGTACGCAAACGCGGCGCGGAAGAGGCGGGCGCCATTTTCATCATCGTCAACCGCCTGGACGGCACCGCGACCCTTTACGGTCCGGCGCCGCAGACGGAATTTTCCGACGAGACGCCAGCAGACCGGGCTTTCGGCATTGTCGTGGGCCGTGACGGCCCAGCGCCGGAAGCGGATATCGACGCCCGGCTGCAGAAGGAAATGCGCTTCGATCCCGATCTCTGGATCGTCGAGAGCGAAGACCGCGCCGGACGGCACTTCCTTGACCGGATCGTCGCGTAGGCGCGGAATTCAGCGCGTAGCCTTGTGGGGCATAGCCGTCTCGCGAGGATCGGCGCGGCGGGTGTCGCGCACCGGCGGCCGGCGCACCGTGCGGGCATCGTCCTGATAGACCGGCTCGTAACGGCCCTTCTGAGGCGCTTGCGCGGCCGGAGCATCCTGACGCCACAGCCCGACCATATGGCAGGCGGAGGCCAATGAGATCTCGTCGTAGAGGACCGCAAGATCGAACACCCGCTCGACCGATTGGCCAATGGCGGGGTTGAGGAACAAAAGAACACGCTGGAGCACAGCGGCCTTGATGCCGAGCGCGCGCGCCATGATGACGATGGGCTCGCCGGAATCGTCGGCGGTAATACGGGCGGCAAGGTCGCGATTGATGCCGAGCGCATTTTCGACGACGCGGGCGAAGGCGGCGGGTTGCCGGTGCAGCGCGGCCTGTTCGAGGCGTGCGACTTGGTCGTCCGACAACGGTGCGATCAGCGCCGCCGGATTGGCGACAATATCGAGATTGGCGAGGATCAGCCGGCGGTCGGCCGGGGGCGCGTTGAAGAAGACGTCGGTCAGGTCCGCGGTGGCGATCGACGCTGCCGTTTTCTCGGCATGGTCGAAGTCGGACGTCTCTTCCGGCACCAGCGTTGCTTCGGGTGCGAATATGACCTCGGGCAAGGGCGTCGCTTCGGGCAAGGGCGTCACCTCGGGGATGGCCTGGCGCGGAGCCGGCATGTCGTCCAAAAGACCGAGCTTGGCGAGAATGGCGGGCGGTGCCGCCGCGTAATGCGACAGGCTGGCAGCAACCGCGGCGCGGGTAGTGTCGTCCACGGAGTCGATCAGGCCGAGCGCCAGCTCGACATATTGGGTGGTCTCGTCGGCCGTGTGCGCTGGTTTTTGCACATAAAGGTCGGTGAGGACGCGCAGCAGCGTCGGCCGCACATCGACGCCGTCACGGCAGGCAAGGTCGACAAGGCCGTCGATCGGCGAAATGCTGGGGGGCTTGATCATGATACTTAAGAAAACTCGGCGGCTACGCCGAACATTAGAGCGACCGCGTTAGCAGAGCGTTAACCTTGCAGCCCCTTTAATCGTAAGCACCGACCCGGCAGGTCCGTGGGTATCGAGTACAGTTTGGTGAGCGAGGTTGGAGTTCGACAGCACATTGATACCGTAGCGAGACGCCAAGCCGGGACGGAATAGGGGACTGCAATGGGCGAAGTCATCCGTTTTCCCGAAGACGCTGGTCACAGCCTGGGCTTTGGCCGGGGCCGTACCATCGATGCAAGCTCGGAACCTGCGACGGTCATCATTCTGCCGGTCATCCGGATCGAACGTGCGCCGGACGGGCTTGAGCCTGACCAGGGCAACAGTTCGGGCCGCCGCCGGCGCCGCCGGCTGGCTCGCTGAGCTGGTTCGCATTTTTCTCTTGAAGGGTCGCGATGCGCGCAATGCCACGGACGCTGCCGCTTGTCGTCGCGATTCTAATTGCCCCCGTGCTGACAGGCTGCGGCCTCAGCGCCGATTTTGACGAGATCAATCCCAGCCTCGTTCGCGACAACGTTCACAACTGGATCGGTCGCGACAATGCCAAGGGTGAGCCGATCGCGCCGTCCAGCTTCGAGCTGACCGACGAAGAACGAAGCCTGCGCGACCTGGCTTATCCTTTAATCGAGCCGCCGTATCTGCGGCACAAGTTCTATTCGATCGCCAACGAATACGGCATCACTCCGGATATTGAAAAGCCGATGGCCAACCCGGCCTCCTATTACGACCACATGATGGACGACAAGGCGCGCTCGCCGACGTCACGATACGCGACGCTGACCCAGGACATTCGCAACGACAGCGAGCGGCTGCCGGGCTTCTTCTCGACGGCGACGCGTGTGGTCGACCTCGACGCCAAGCGCGGCAAGAGCCTCGCCTTCATTCCCGGCCTGACCGCGGCCGAGCGCACCAACACGCTCAACCGCATCAAGGAGAACGACCGCGTCATCGCCCGGGTGCGGGCGAGCCTTGGGCGGCGCGTCGCTAACTACCGCTACGCTTTGGAACGGCTGGTGATTTCCTCGCCGTCGCAGGAAGCGGTGACGGTGGAGCAGGCGCTCAACCGGCTGCATGCCGAAGTCTCGCACTATCGCGTGCAGACGGCGCCGCCTTATCAGCGCGGACCGAGCCTCGCTTTTCAGCGATAGTTTTAAGATGACTTGGCCGTCAGCGGCGCGGCGCCGGCGTGCCCGTCCCGGCGGCCTGCACGGCGCAGCGTGCATTGGCAATGGTGGCCTGAGCCATTGGCATCAGGCCCGGCTCCGGCGCCAGCGCGCGGATGGCAATAATGCCTGAGACGGTCGGCGACTCGACAATCAGCCGGTCGGCGGCGGTGACGTCCTCTTCCTCCGGCATGGCGCTTTTCTGCTCCGCCGTCATCAGGTCGAGTTCGATGACGCGCCGTCCGGCTGCGCGATCATTGATGGCGTAATAGGCGACGTCATAGCGCGTGTAGAACGACACCGACGTATAAGCGAGGCTGACCGGCACCGTCAGCTTGAGCGGACCATTCGACAGATCGTAGCGGCAAATGCCGGCAGCGAATGCCGGATCCATGAAGGGCATTGCCGCCTTTTCCGGCCGCGGCTGTGGTAGCGCGGCCACGCTATTCACCGGCGTGTCGCTGGTGAGGCGCGCATAGGCATCCTGGGTCGCGGTGCGCGGCAGAAGGATGATGGTGCCGAGATGCACGACGCCGCCGAGCAGCGCGCCGCCGAGTAACAGGAGCAGCCAGCGGATCATGGTCTGCTCCTCGCCTGGTCCTCGGGACAGCTACGCGTTTCGATGGCCGGCATCGGCACTTCACGTCCGGCCTTGGTCGCGACGCCGACCGCCGTATCGTAAAGGCGCAGCACCAGCATGTAGCGATCGACACCGGCTGTCGGCAGCCAGTTGCCGGGGGTGGCGCGCGCCGACACCACGATTTCGAAGCTGCCATCGGCGCGGCGCACGATTTCCTGACTCGTGAAGCCGTAGCGGTCGATGGAGTTGGCGATCAACTCGCCGTCGGTGCTGTACAGCGACAGCGTCCAGAACCGGGCCGCCGGCGTGACGCCGGACAGCACGACGTCGCAGCGGCCGTCGAGCGCCAAGCCGTTGTCGTCGCTCCTGGCGTTAAAGAAGACGCCGTCCCCGAGCGCAACGGGCAATTGTCCGGTGCGGGCGATGCTGGCGCGAGCGTAGGGATCGGCGTCGGCCGTGCCGGTTTTCGGCCACGCGGTCCAACTGCCAATGGTCAGCGCGCCGAAGGCGGCACCGCGCGTCAGCGCGAAATAGGTCAACCCGAGGCCAACCGCGCCGGCGACGATCAGGGCAAAGAGGGTGGAAGTTAGAAGCCGCACGGCCGATCCGCTGGCAGATGAGGGACGGTGAGTCGCATGAGGCGGCAGATTACGCTGCCGATGCCAGCGCGGCTATTCAGTTGCGCCGGCCGAGGGCCTCGTTTTCCAGCGCCGCGGCCAGAGCGCCGCCTTCAGCCGCGACTGGCGTGGTTCCGTGCCCGAGGAGGTCGGCGCGCTTGCCGGCCTCGTTGGCCACCGTCGGTCGCAGTGGCGCCATAGTCCGGCTTGCTTCGTCCAAAAGCTTCTCCACCCGCACCAAGGCCTCGGCGCCACGTTTCGACAACAGGGTCGGCCGCCGCGCCGCCGTCTTCTTGTCGTCGGAGCGAGTAGCGCGAGCCGCGACCTGCTGCTGCCGCTCGGGCACTGCGACGCCCGGCAGTTGGCGAAGTTCGATGCCCTGATGGGCGTATTCCATGATGGTGTGCCAAGTCATCGCCGGCAGCGAGCCGCCGGTCATGCGGTTCGTTGACGTGTAGTCGTCATTACCGAACCACACTCCGCACACGAAGTTACCAGTGTAGCCCATGAACCAGGCGTCGCGGTAATCGTTCGTGGTGCCAGTCTTGCCGGCAGCGGCGACGCCGTCGAGTCGCGCGCGCCGTGCAGTGCCGCTTTCGACCACATTATTCATCATCTTGATCATGCCGGCGGCGACATTGGCCGGCAACGCACGCTTTGGCTTGGGGCCGTCTCGGTCGAAACGCCAGATCAGGTTGCCGTCACCAGTGCGCACCTCAAGGATGGCGTGGGGCTTCACGGCCATGCCGAGATTGGGGAAGGCCGCGTACGCGCCAACATGCTCAAGCATAGTGACCGCATCGGCGCCGATCGGCAGTGAAGGCGTGTCCGGCAGCGGCGTCGTGATGCCCATTTTGCGGGCCGTTTCGACGATGCGGGCCCGGCCAAGCTTGGGATTGCCGTCGCCAACGGCGATCGACAGGCGCACGGCGATAGTGTTGATCGAGCGAGTCAGCGCGGAGATCAGCGTCATTGAGCCCGAATAGCCGCCGCCATAGTTGCGCGGGCACCAATTGCCGAGACAGATTGGCGCATCGACCACGATCGACTCTGGCTTGAAGCCGTGCTCGAGCGCGGTGGCGTAGACGTATGGTTTGAACGATGAGCCGGGCTGGCGCATGGCGTCGGTAGCGCGGTTGAACTGGCTGGCGCCGTAATCGCGGCCGCCGACCATCGCCCGTACCGCGCCGTCGACCTCCATGACCACGGTGTTGGCTTGGCCGGCGTGATACTCTTGGCCGTATTGCCGCAAAATTGATTCAACGGCCTGATCGGCGACCGATTGGATTCCGGTATCGAGCGCGGTGCGCGCGATGAACACCCTCTCGGTCATCGACTTTGGCAATGTGTCGACGAGTTTCTTCATCTCGTCGAACGCCCAATCGAGGTAGTAATTCGGGGCTTGCTCGGCCCGGCGGTCGACGGCCGTGGCGGGGTGGCGGCGGGCGCCGAACACCTGACCCTCGGTCATGAATCCGGCCTCGACGAGATTGTCGAGCACGACGTTCGCCCGCGCGCGCGCCGCCGGCAGATTGACGTGCGGCGCGAACTTGGTCGGCGCCTTGAACAGGCCGGCCAGCATCGCCGCCTCGGACAGATTCACGTCCCGCGCCGACTTGTTGAAGTAATACTGCGCCGCCGCGTCCACGCCGAAGGCGCCGCCGCCCATATAGGCGCGGTCGAGATACAGCTTCAGAATCTCGTTCTTGGTGAGCCGCGACTCCAGCCACATCGCCAGGAACGCTTCCTTGATCTTGCGGTCGAGCGTGCGCTCGTTCGACAAAAACAGGTTCTTGGCGAGCTGCTGGGACAGCGACGAGCCGCCCTGCACGACGCCGCCGGCGCGCGCATTGGTGACGATGGCGCGCGCGGTGCCGGCGATATCGATGCCGAAATGCTCGTAGAAGCGCCGGTCCTCAGTGGCCAGCACCGCCTTGATCAGGTGATCGGGGAACTGGTCGAGCGGGATGGAATCGTTGTGGCGGATGCCGCGGGTGCCGACCTCGTTGCCATAGCGGTCCAGAAACGTGACGGCGAGCTCGGATTTCTTGAGCCAGTCGTCGTCCTGGGTCATCTGGAAGGCGGAGGTGGCCAGCGCCACCATGAGGACGCCGCCGGCGAGCCCGAGCGTGGCGCCCTCGGAGGCGAATTCGACGGCCCAGCGCCGCCAGCCGGCGACATGGAAGCGGTCCATGAAGGTGGAGAAGCGCTCGTAGCTCTCGCGCAGCCCGGCGGCCGAGCGGAACACGCTAAAATCGACCCAGGCGTCGATCGCCAGCATGGCGCGCTTGAACTTCTGGCGCGCGGTCTCGGGAGGCAGGTCGTCGAGAGCCATTAGATCAGACTTTTCAAACGGTTACGGGCCGGGCGCGGGCCGCGAGGGCGGCGCCCGCCGGCCAGGGCGAAGCGGCCGGGCCTTGCCACAGGCGCGGCCCCCCGTGCCAATTTAGTGCATCGGGGCCGATTTCTCTATCGAAACGAGGCGGTTATCGGGCCGAAAGGTGAACGGGAATTGGGGCGGGAATGGGGGTGGCGAAGGAAGCGAGGGCGTCGAACAGCCTCCCGCAAAAGGGGATACGTCAGCCACAATCAAGCATTTGGTTGAAAAAGGTAGAAAGACGACATAAAGGTAGACTTCAAAAGGGTGTCCGATGGGCCTGAACATCAAAAACCACGAGACCGAAAAGCTGATCCGCGAACTGGCGCAACTGCGCGGACAGGGCATCACCGAAGTGCTGACCGACGTGATCGGCCGCGAGGTCGAGCGCGAGCGGAAGAAGCCGAAGCGCGAGACGTACGAGGCGTTCAGCCGCCGGATCGAGGCCATTGTCGAGCAGGTCAAGCAACTGCCCGTGCTGGACGATCGCAGCCCCGACGAGATCCTCGGTTACAACGAACACGGCCATTTCGATTGATGGTGATCGACAGTTCAGTTCTGATCGCCATCCTGTTTGGCGAACCGGACCGCGAGCCTTTCAAGCGCGCGATCGACGCGGCACCGACACGACTGGTATCGGCCATGACCAAGCTGGAATCGGGAATCGTGATGGCTGGCCGCTTCGGGCCTGAAGGCGGCCGTCGACTGGACGATCTGCTGCGCGATATCGCCGCCAGCATCATCCCCTTTACCGACCATCACGCCGACATCGCCCGCGACGCCTTCGTTCGCTACGGCAAGGGCCGCCACAAGGCCGGGCTGAATTTCGGCGACTGCGCCTCCTACGCGCTGGCCATCGCGGAGGCCGAGCCGCTGCTGTTCAAGGGTACGGATTTCGGCAGTACGGATGTGGAGGTAGTGGGGGCAATGTGAGATAATCTAATCTAATAATTCGTTCGGCGGTTTAGTGGACGAGCTCTATTTTGACGAAGGCTATTTTCACGATAAAAACCGGTTCGGGATATGACGACGATCGGGAAGACCGTTATCATTTTCCTCGCACTTATTTGAATCAGGTGCGGGCCTCAATTGGGGATAGCATAATTTATTACGAGCCCCGCCGATCAGAGGCGGGCGTCGGCCGTATGGCGTACTTTGCGATGGCGACGGTTGTTGATGTCAGCGAAGATCCGTTTCGGCAAGATCACTTCTACGCGCACCTTTCCGACTATCTCGATTTCGACAAGCCAGTCCCATTTACGGATGGGGTCTCATTTTTCGAGAAGGGACTTCGTAAAGAGGACGGTTCGGTCAATAAAGGTGCATTCGGGCGCGCGGTAAGGCTTCTTTCTGAAGTTGAGTTTGACCTCATCTTGCGCGCTGGATTCGCCGCCGAGATAAATCCGCCTAGTTATGAAAGTCATTTGGGATATGAGCTTGGATTTTCAGAGCCACAGGTTTCTTTCGAGCGCCCAATCGTTGAAATGACCGTTGCGCGGCCTTTCAGAGATCGCGCATTTCGGACTGCAGTAAGAGCTGCTTATAGGAATCGTTGTGCAGTAACCGGTTTGCAGCTCATAAATGGCGGCGGAAGGCCAGAGGTCGAGGCTGCGCATATTCGGCCGGTTTCGCAGAACGGCCCAGACGCGATCAGAAATGGAATCGCTTTGTCCCAGACCTTTCATTGGTTGTTTGATCGGGGAATGATTTCAATTCGAGACGATTACGGAATACTAGTGTCAAATAGCGTTCCGGCCCAGGCGCGCCAAATGATCAATCAGGACGGGAGATTGATTTTGCCGGATAGCGACGTATTCCGGCCAAGCCAAAATTATCTACGTTTTCACCGAGATAATATTTTCAAGAAATGATCGGCGGCCTCGCGGCGCGATACGAGATCGTATTTTTCTGAAAACCAAGAAACGTATTCTTCCGGGGAGAGGCCTTGTGAATGAGCTTTAACAAGGTCGGGATCGTCAATGCCGGCGTCGTCAATCGAGATGGCGAATTCTGAGAGCAGCGATTTGTTTACTTGATTCTGCCACGCCGTGAAGTTCATCAGAGCCTCCGAATCCTAAAATTGAACTGGGGGGTCTCAAGTTCGTCTGCAGTATCTTGCCGGTTTGCTGATCGCATGTCGTTTCAAAATGGACGATATCATTTTTCGGCATCGTGATCGAATGCATTGACGCGCAAGCGTTACCGCCTCGCCGAATAAGCCACGATTATTGAATATAATCCTTGACAGCGTGACGCTGCTCCGCTAGTTTTCCGGCATTCTCCACAATCGCATCTCTCATCACGGGGTCTTGTCATGACGCCGCGGAAGTCGTCGCGCGCGGCTGCGCGCAGGCAGTATCTCGCCATGGCGGGGCGGGAGCTGGTGTTTGCGCTCGCGCCTCTGGCGGGGCAGGGCGCGGTGCGGAAGGTGGAGGTGGAGGGGCTTCAAGAAAGAGCCCCCACCCCTGACCCCTCCCCACTGCTCGCTGCCGCTCGCGGGGGAGGGGAAAAGACCGAGCAAGCGGGAGAGGAACAGCCCGAACAAGGGCGAGGGGAAAGCGCGGAGATCGGGGAGGGCCGTGCTCCCTCCCTCATGGTCCGCGTCCAGGCGCTCTATGAGGACGCCGCCGTGCCGGTGCGCGAGATCGCGCGGCTCTGCGGCGTCACCGAGCGCACGATCTACAAATACGCCGCGCGCGGCGGCTGGCGCGGACGCTATGCGGTCAAGCCGGTCAAGGGCGCCGGCGGCCGCTTCGTGCCGCGCGGCGAGGCGGGGCGGCCGGTCGAGCAAGGAAACGTACAGGGGATCAAGGCGCTCGATCCCTCGGCGCGGGCGCGGGCGTCGGCGGCTTGCGCTGCCGCGGCGGCGCGCGGCGTCAAGGCGCGGGCGAAGGCCGATCGGCGGCAGGTCTGGGAGGCGCGTCTTGCCGCCATCAACGCCGTTTCCGCGGCGATGGCCGGCTATAACCGGTTCCGCGCCGGCCGCGCCACGGTCCGCACGCCGATGGAGATCGCCGCCGACGAGCAGATGGAGGCGCATTTCGTCGACCAGATCGCGGCGGCTTTGGATTGCGTGCGCAAGCTCAAGCTGTGAGGGCTTGTAACCGCGCCGCCAATGCGGGAAGGAGGGGCAGGAAACCTTCAGCCCATGCCCGAGTCCCGCAAAGCTGCCGACAAACTGGCCGCCGGCAAACTGGCCGCCGACAAGCTCGCCCCCGACGGGTCGCTCCCCTTCTGGCGCACCAAGAAGATGAGCGAGATGACCCCGCGCGAGTGGGAGAGCCTCTGCGACGGCTGCGGCCGCTGCTGCCTCAACAAGCTCACCGATATCGACACGGGCGACACCGTCTACACCGATGTCGGCTGCAAGCTGCTCGACACCGCCTCATGCCGCTGCGCCGATTACAAGAACCGGCAGAAGAAGGTGCATGATTGCGTGCGGCTGTCGTGGCGCAACATCCGCCGGCTTACCTGGCTGCCGCCGACCTGCGGCTATGTGCTGGTGGCCTCGGGGCAGGACCTGCCGTGGTGGCATCCCTTGATCTCGGGCACGCCGGAGACAGTGCACGAGGCGGGCATTTCGGTGCGCGGCAAGGTCTCGGCCAATGAGGTCGATGTGCCGGACCGCGATCTCGTCGATTACATCGTCAAATGGCCGCAGCGCTGGCCGAAGGGTTCGCGCGGCAAGACGCGGCCGAAATAGGCGCGGCGTGACATCACCATGAGCGAGCAGCCTCCCATCTCGAGCGCCGCGCCGGGCGGCGCGCCGCATCCGGCGCTCACGCACCAGCAGATCGTCCGCATCGTGCAGGGCATTACGCTGGCGATGTTCCTGGGCGCGCTCGACCAGACCATTGTCGCCACCGCCTTGCCGACCATCGGCCGGCATTTCCACAATGTCGAGGATCTGGCCTGGGTGGTGACGGCCTATCTGCTCACCGGCACGGCGGCGACGCCGCTGCTCGGCAAATTGTCGGACATGTATGGCCGCCGCGTCGTGATGCTCAGCGCGGTGGCGATCTTCGTCATCGGCTCGGTCGCCTGCGCGCTGGCGCCCAGCATGATGGCGCTGATCCTGGCGCGCGGCTTCCAGGGCTTCGGCGGCGGCGCGCTGATCGCGCTCGCGCAGACGGTGATCGCCGACATCGTGAGCCCGCGCGAGCGCGGCCGCTATCAGGGTTACATCGCCGGCGTGTTCGCGCTGTCCTCGGTCGGCGGCCCGGTGCTCGGCGGCATCCTCACCGAATATATCGACTGGTCGCTGATCTTCTGGATCAACGTGCCGCTCGGCGTTCTGGCGCTGGCCATGACCTGGCACATGCTCAAGCTGGTGCCGTTCCACAAGCGCGAGCACAAGCTCGATGCCATCGGCGCCGCGCTGATGATGCTGGCCTCGGTGGCGCTGCTGCTTGCGCTGTCGTCGGGCGGGGCGCGCTATCCGTGGCTGTCGCTCGAGATCGCCGCGCTGGTCGTCGGCTCGCTGGTGCTGTGGGGGCTGTTCGCCCTGCGGCTGGCGCGCGCGGCCGAGCCGTTCCTGCCGCTCAACATCCTGCGCAACAAGGTGGTGCGCTCGGCGACGCTCGCCGGCGCCTGCACCATGGGCACGCTGGTCGGCATGACCATCTTCATGCCGCTGTATTTCGAGGGCGTCATGGGCCTGACGGCGACGCAGTCGGGCCTGGCGCTGATCCCGATGCTCGGCGTGGTCACGGTGGCGGCGCTGCTGGCGGGCCAGGGCCTGATGCGCCTCAAGCACTACAAGCGCATCCCAATCGCCGGCAATACCGGCGCGATTGCCGCGCTCGTCATCATGGCGATCTTTCCGGACCGGCTGTCGATGGCCGCGGTGGTGACGCTGACCTGCATCGCCGGCCTCGGCTTCGGCATGGTGTTTCCGGTGTCCACCGTGTGCATGCAGAACGCCGTCGAGCACCCGCAGATGGGCATCGCCACCGGCGCGGCCAATTTCTTCCGCGCGCTGTTCGCGGCGCTGGTGGTGGCGATCCTCGGCGCCATCGTGCTCGGCGGTCTGGGCGGCGGCGCGGGCGCCTCGGTGGAAGTGCTGGCGCGCTCGGCCTCGGCGCACGATCTGGGGCTGGCGTTCCGCATGGTGTTCGCGGTCTGCGCCGCGGTGCTGGCCTGCGGCCTCGGCTTCATCTTCGCGCTGGAGGAAGTGCCGCTGCGCGGCCCCGGCGGACCGGCGGTGGAGCCGCATTGATCCTGCGGCGCGCTAGTCGGCCACCGCCATCTCGAGCGCCTGGCCGAGCTTCTGGGTGTTGAACGGTTTTTCCAGAAACGCGATGTTCTGCTGGCTCAGCCATTTGCGGTGCTTCTGCGCCGGGTCGTAGCCGGACATGCAGACGATGCCCATGCCGGGCCGCGCCGTGATCGCCTCCTTGATCAGCGATATGCCGTCCAGCCCGCCCGGCAACACCACGTCGGTGAGCAGGATATCGATCGTCGCCGGCGAGACGATCAGATCGAGCGCCTCCATGCCGTTGGCGACGGCGTGAACCTTGAAGCCGAGATGGCGCAACTGCGCGCCGGCCACGATGCGGACGTCGGCGTCGTCCTCGACCAGCAGCACGATCTTCTCGCTTTGCGCATCGGCACCCGCGGCGGCGTTGTCGGCTTCGTCGGGCGGGCAGGCCGAGGCAATGCGCGGCAGCTTGATCGTCACCGACGTGCCGCGTTGCGGCTTGCTTTCGATTCTGAGCTGGCCGCCCGACTGCTCGGTGAAGCCCTGCACCATGGACAGGCCGAGACCGCTGCCAAGACCATCGGCTTTGGTCGTGAAGAATGGTTCGGCGGCGCGCGCGAGCACGTCTTCGGTCATACCGAAGCCGGTGTCGCTGACGGTGATGCATACTTCCTCGCCGGTCGGCCAGCGCGACGACTTGGCGAGCGCGGGGTCGCAGGGCCGGCACTCGGTGGCGATGGTGATCTGGCCGCCCTCCGGCATGGAGTCGCGGGCATTGATGGCGAGATTGAGCAGCGCATTGGCCAGTTGATTGCGATCGACCGATATCACCGCGTCCTTGGCATTGAGCCTGGTGACGAGATCGATATTGGTGCCGAGCGTCCGCTGCAGCAGGCGCAGGGTGTCGAGCACCATCTGGTCGATCGGCGTCGGTTCGGCGCGCAGCGGCGTCTGCCGCGAGAACGCCAGCAGGCGGCGCACCAGCTCACGCCCACGCCGCGTCGCGCGCATCGCCGCATCGACCAGATCGGGGTCGGCGGTCAGGCCGCGCGCGGCGGCGCGATCGACGAATTCGAGGCTGCCGGCGATGACCGAGAGCAGGTTATTGAAGTCGTGCGCGACGCCCGCGGTGAGCTGGCCGACCGCCTCCATCTTCTGCATCTGCCCGAGCGTCATCTGCGCTTCTTCGCGACGCCGCATCTCCTGCGCCAGTTCGGCCGTGCGGGCGCTGACGCGAGCCTCCAGCTCCTGATTGGCGCGCGCCAGCAATTCCTCGGTGCGGCGGCGCATGGTGACGTCCTGAATCGTGCCGAATATGCCGGTGATGGCGCCGTCGCCATCGCGTACCGGCGTCATCCAGATGTCCAGATCGACGATCGCGCCGTCGGGCCGGCGCGCGCGAATGACAAGATTGGGAATTTCCCGGCCGGCGATGACGTCGTTGCCGGCGTTCTTGAGGGCGAGCTGGTCCTCGGGCAGGACCATCTCGTAGAACCCGCGCACCGTCGGCGAGTAGTCGGGCGTAAAGCCGAACATGGCATAGATGCCATCGGACCAGGTGATGGTTCTGGTCAACAGGTTGTTCTTGAAGTGCCCCAGCAAAGCGAGCCGTTCGGCGCGGGCAAGGTTGTCGCGGCTTTCCTTGAGCGAGGCTTCCGCTTCCATGCGCTCGGTGATGTCGGACAAAGTACCGACCATGCGAACGGCTTTGCCATCGGCGTCGCGCTGCGCCATGCCGCGCGACTGGACCCAGATGTAATGGCCTTTCGCGTGCCGGACTCGAAATTCCACCGCATAAGGCGCGCCGTCTTCGAGATGAGCGCGCAGTGCCTCCTTGACGGCAGCGCGATCGTCGGGATGAACGAGAGCGTGAAAGGCCTGCAAATCGGTGGGCGGCGCGTTAGCAGCGACGCCCATCAGCCGCTTCCAGTGCGGTGACTTGTAATTGTAGCCGCACTCGATGTTCCAGTCCCAGATGCCGTCATTGACGGCTTCTTCGACCAGGCGATATCGCTCCTGGCTGCGACGCCGGTCGTCCTCCGCGGCGAGCAGCTTCTCCTCGCGCGCAATGCCCCATCTGATGCCGAGCAGGATCGCCGCCGTGACGAGGAGGGCGATCATCCAATAGATCTGCGCCTGTCTGTTGGCGTGTCGATAAATAAAGTCTTCGGTGACGGACACCGTCGCGATCAAGGGAAAGTCGCCGATGACTCGATAGGCGACCAGCCGCGTATGTTGATCGAAGGATTTGAACTGGCTGAAGAAATGTCCGTTGCGGGCATTGATGACGTGACTGAACAATGTGGAGGAGGGGCCGAGGCGGGTGGTGGGCTGCGGGTCGTTGGCGGCTTTGCCGTTGACGGCGCGCGCCCGCACGATGCCATCCATGCCGATCAGGCCGAATGCGCCGTTGGTACCGAGGTCCAGATCAGCGCCCACTTGAATCAAGGAGTCCGGCGTGACGACCGCGGCCACGACGCCGGCAAAGGTGCCGTCCTCGGCAACGAGCCTGCGCGTGACGACGATGGTCGCGCGGTTGGTCAGCTTCCCTTGAATTGGCGCACTGAAAAACAGTTCGTCCGTCGGCGTATCTTTCTGCCGAAGGAAATACTCGCGGTCGCCGAAGTTCTGGCCGGCCGGCAGCATTCCCAGGCCGGCTCCGATGCCGTTCGAAGCAGCAACGGCGTCGCCGTTCTTGTCGAGGATCACGAAGCGGTATTCAAGTTCGGTCTGGGCGGCCTTGTCGTTCAGCCACGCCTGGAGCTCATCGGCGGATTTCGATTGCTGATAAGCGCGGCGCAGGAGCTGCAGCGTCGCATCGACGCTCCGAAAGATGTGAGAATAGGATTGATCGACAATGCGCACGAGATTGTCGGTCGTCCGCGTGGCATTGGCGAGGGCCTCGCGCCGGTCGTTGACGATGAGGAGGGCGAGGACGCCGTAGACGACGGCGAGCATGCACAGGCCGATGAACGTCGCCGGTTGTAACCAGGCGCGCCAGCCTGAGCCGCCGCCAAAGCGGCCGCCAGACTGCCCACGCGCACTCAGTGGCCGGGCCGGCGTCTCAAGGATGGCCGCTGGGACCATCGGCTGATCTGTCACGCACGCGCCTCCCGTGGGTGGGGTCACCCACGGGGGCATTCTTATCGTGCGTAGTTTATTCGAGGTACGATAACACGGACGTTATACACATGCTTTATGTTTGAAGCCGTGCTTGTCGCCTGCTTTTGGAACCCATAAACGGGCCACGTGCGGCATATTATTCATGGCACGCGAGCGATGTTACCGGTTGTTTATACTGTAGCCAATTTGCGTGCGAAGATCGCGAACCGGTCGATCAACGTCTTCAGGAAGTCACGCACGCCGGCATCAATCACGTTATGATCGGCGTCGATCATGTCCGCTGTATATTGAATATAAGCTTCGCCGCCGAGGAGGTGCAGGCCCTGCGTGCCGAGCACGGACCGGAGGTGCTGCTGTACAACGGCGGTCGAGATGACCCCGCCCGAGGTGCCCGTCACCGCAGCCGGCTTGTCGGGCCAGGAGGTCTTGCCCCAGGGCCGCGCGCCCCAGTCGATGGCGTTCTTGAGGACGGCCGGAATGGTACGGCTGTGCTCCGGCGAGACGAAGAGCAGGGCATCGGAGCCCTCGACTTCGCCCTTGAAGCGGGCGACCGGCGCCGGCAGCGGAAGCTCGTTGTCCTGATTGTACAACGGCAGGTCGTCAATCTGGATCAGGCGGGCCTCGAAGGCGTCGCTGCCGAGCTTGGCCAGCGCCAGCGCCAGTTTGCGGTTGATCGATTCCTTGCGGTTGGAGCCGACGATGAGCCCCAGTTTGAGCTTGGCCATTGAAACCTCTATTTTTTAGCCTAAGTTACGGTCTGTAACCGAGGATAAATAGATGACTGCCCTGAACGCGCAAGAAGGCACAAACGCCATACCCGGTACCCTTCATGTGGCTGAGAATTGCCGCGCCGTCGGCGAGGTTCTGGCCAGAGTCGGCGATAAGTGGACGGTTTTGGTCGTTTCGACGCTGGGGGACGGGCCCAAGCGCTTCAACGAGCTGCGCCGGGCGCTCGGCTCGATCTCGCAACGCATGCTGACGCTGACTCTGCGTGGGCTGGAGCGCGACGGACTGGTGACGCGCACCGTATTTCCGACCATTCCGCCGCGGGTCGATTACGAGCTGACCGACCTCGGCCGCTCGCTGCTCGCGCCGGTCCAGGAGCTCGGCCTGTGGGCGCGGCAACACCGCGCGGCGATCCAGCAGGCGCGCGCGCGCTTTGACGCGGGCGCTGCAACCTGACGCGGCTGCGACAATTTCATCGCGGCGTCATGTCGCCTCATGCTTTGGTCTAAAAACCGCGTCCTTGCTGGGTTTTGGACGCAGAACGACCACAACCGCGACCGTAAATCCTCTGGACGGCTAGTAACGAATTACCATAGCCTGTGAGCAGTGGTCGGATGGCCGTGGGGGCGGTCGCCGATCGCAGGTGGGGCTGATTGTTCGTGGGGGGTTAGTCGCGTGCCCCGGTATTTCTTTAATTTCAGCGACGGGCGTCGCTGGTTCACCGACGACACCGGCCAGGAATTTGGCGGGCTCGCCGCCGCGCGCCGCCATGCGGTGCGCCAGGTGCGCGATCTGAAAGCCGCCATGTGCGACCCCGGCATTCAGGATCTGTCGGGCTGGACCATGCGCGTGCTCGATCGCGAGGGCCGCGCCGTCTTCGACATCGGCTTCGATCTCAAGCCGGACCGCGTCGACGGCTGAGCGGCGCTTTTTCGACAACTGCTGGACAGGCTTCTAGCGTCTGCGGTCGATGAATTCGATGCCGAGTTCGCCGCCGAGCCGCCACACCACCTGACAATCGCGCCGCTCCTCGCCATCGTCGCCGACGAGCGACAGGATGAAGCTGTCGGGCATTCCGGACTCGCAGTAGAGGCGGGCGCCGCTGTCGGAAATGTCCGTGATGAAACAGCTGCGCGGCAGCGCGCCGGCGCCGGTATAGTATTGCGCCACGCGATTGATCGCGCGTCGCGGCGTTTTCCGTCGTTCTTTCAGCAAGGCAGATCGCATTGGGCCATCCGGGGACGCTCCGTTTTAGCGGCCGCCCCCCTCAGATTGCCTTAAGCGGAATAAACGAATTTGAAGCAATCGCCGGCAACCACGGAAAAGCGGGCGCGACAAAAAAATTTATTCAAAATTTTTCGGGTCTCCTCGTGGCGGGAGGCTGTCAGCGCCGGTCGCGACGCCGTTGCCGGCCCGGCTATGTGTCTGGCGCCGTTAGGATTTTGCGCCCAGGCGGTGTGTTTCGGATAAAAATCACAAACTAGGAAAATAGGCGTTGACAGCGTGACGCTCCTCCGCTATGTTTTGGGCATGCTCCACAGTTGCGCTCGATAAGGCGCCCCGCCGGGAAAGGCGGGCCGACGCGGTTCGCCGCATGCGGGAACGCGATGCCATCGCTGGCGTTGACCGTACATGACGCTGTGCCCTGACGGGCCCGGCATCCGGTCACGAAGCGACAAGACGCGACAAAGCGGCAAGACGCGACAAAGCGGCAAGACGCGACAAAGCGACAAAGCGATAAGGAGCACGCGATGGCAAAGATGGAAAACGGCCGCATCGTGGAGTCGGCAACGGAAGCGCGCGCCGGCGAGCGCGGCCCGAGCGTGAGGAACGTGCTGTTCATCAGCCTCACGGGCGTCGTCGTGCTGTTTGCGATCGTTTACATGGTGTTCTTCACCGCCTGACGCGCGCGCCGCACGGGCGGTCTCTGCGACATTCGAACGCGCCGGTTTTGCCGGCGCGTTTTTTTATGGGGGAGGCGATGCCAAGGAAATTGACGAGCGCCGGGACAAAAAAGACCGCAGGCGCGGTCCCGAAAAGGCGGGCGCTGTCCAGGCGCCTGCGCGAGGCCATCAGCGGCCAACTGGATGCCATCGACCACGTCAACAAGCTGGTCACCGCACAATCCGAACTGGGCGACAGCGGACGCGTCGTCGCCGCCGTGTCGCGCTCGCTGCGCGAGACGCACGACCTGCTGCAGCCGCCCGATGAAGAAAAGAAGCGCGATGTCTCTCATGACGAATCTTTCCCCTACGACGTCGACCAGTTCCGTGCCGAGCTTGCACGCGCACTTCGCGCAGTTCTCGACGAACGGCGAGGCGGCGCTGCACGAGAACCTGAAGCGGCTGTTCGAGAAACTGCCGGGCCGCAAACTCGAGAAACTGAAGACTGACTTCGGGCTCTACGCGCTGCGGCATCAGAAAGCGCCGGCGCTGGCCGCGGGCGGCGCGCCGTGGCGCACCTGGCTCATCCTCGGCGGCCGCGGCGCGGGCAAGACGCGCGCCGGCGCCGAATGGGTGCGCCATGTCGCCTGCCACGACGCGCAGGCGCGCATCGCGCTGGTCGGCGAGACCGAACACGATGTCCGTGCCGTCATGGTGGAGGGCGTATCGGGCTTGCTCGGCGTGCATCCGACCTGGGAGCGGCCGACCTGGCAGCCGTCGCTGCGCCGGCTCGAATGGCAGAACGGCGCGGTGGCCGAGATCTTCTCGGCGGAAAATTACGAAAGCCTGCGCGGCCCGCAATTCACGGCCGCGTGGTGCGACGAACTCGCCAAGTGGCGTCAAGCCGAAGCAACCTTTGACATGCTGCAGTTCGGACTGCGCCTTGGCGAGCGGCCGCGGCAGGTGATCACCACCACGCCGCGGCCGATCGCGCTGCTCAAGACCATCATGGCCGATCCGGCGACGGTGCTGACCCGCGCCGGCACGGTGGCCAATGCGCTCAACCTGTCGGCGTCCTTCGTCGAGCAGGTGTTCACGCGCTACAAGGGCACGCGGCTCGGCCGTCAGGAGCTCGACGGCGAGATCGTCGAGGAGCGCGCCGATGCGCTGTGGACGCGCGCCGGGCTGGAGAGCTGCCGCGTTGCCGCGGCGCCCGAGCTGACGCGCATCGTCGTGGCGATCGATCCGCCGGCGTCGTCGAAGCGCGGCGCCGATGCCTGCGGCATTGTCGCCGCCGGCCGCGCGAGCGACGGCACTGTTTATGTGATCGAGGACGCGAGCATTGCCGGCGCCACGCCGCAAGGCTGGGCAAGCCGCGCCATCGCGCTGTGGCGCAAATACGAGGCCGATGCGCTGATCGCCGAGATCAACCAGGGCGGCGAGATGGTCAGCGCGGTGCTCAAGTCGATTGACAGCGGCGTGCCGGTGACGACGACGCGGGCGACGCGCGGCAAGTATCACCGCGCCGAACCGGTGTCGCAACTCTACGAGCAGGGCCGGGTGAAGCACGCCGGCAATTTCCCCTCGCTCGAGGACGAGATGTGCGACTTCGGCCTCGATGGATTGTCGTCGGGCCATTCGCCCGATCGGCTCGATGCGATGGTGTGGGCGGTGGCGGGCCTCACATTCGCCGCGCGGCCGGAGCCGAGGATCAGGAGGCTTTAGAAACACAATCATCGGACCCGGAGCCGGCCGATGATCGCGCCGATGACCCGTAGTGAGACAGATTGCGGGGTTACAAGCGGGAGATGCTGCTACCCATGCGCGATAAAGCGCGCTGCCACGGACAATAATTTTTCTGGGCGAGAATGTGCTCAGAGCGTGGAACGAAGCTGTTTTATCGCAGTTGTTTATTCCGATTGTGCCTTATTGCGACAAAATCGTTAACGCGCATAGCTGAAGGCCGAGTCATGCCGCTCATCGTCATGTTTTGGTCACATTGAGGCGGCGGAAGGGGCCCTCATACGTCGCGGCTGTCCTGCCGCTTCCTTCCCTCAGCGGCGTCAATGCCGCTCTTCAAGACAGGTGACTGGGATATTGAAACGAGCTGCACTCGCGATCATGACGATCGCTTCGATCACGGCGGCGGCGACGAGCGCCGACGCCCGACCGAAACATCGCCAGCAGGCGCAAGCGCCGGTAGCGCAAGTAACGTGTGACCAGCGCGGCTGTTCCGACAGCCCGACCGCGGTGGCTGCACGCAAGGCAACGCAACGTCCTGAGCGTGGCGCACCGGAAGCGAGTACGACGTCGGCAAGCACGACGGCCTATACGGCGCGGGCCGAAGCCCGGCGCGCGACGCAAGTGGACGCCAACGGCAATGCCGTCATCCTTGGCGGCCGGCCGCAGGGATGCCCGCATCGCTTCTGCGGCTGCGAGGCCTCGCTCTATGTGTTCGGCGAGATCCGCAAGGACCTCAATCTCGCGGCCAACTGGGTTCGCAAATTCCCGCGCACCCAGGCGGCGCCCGGCATGGTCGCCGCGCGTTCGGGCCACGTCTTCGTGCTGATGAGCCACGTCGAAGGCAATCAGTGGCTGGTGCATGACGGCAATTCCGGTGGCGGCAAGACGCGCCGGCATGTCCGTTCGATCGCCGGCTATGCCATCGTCAATCCGCATGCATCGCGGATGGCGTCGAACTAGAGACGTTCAGAAGCTGTCATGCCCCGCGAAAGCGGGGCATCCAGCAATCACCTGAAACGCCTGCGCATACTGGATCGCCCGTTGTCACGGGCGATGACAGCAACAGAATCCAACCAGAGGAGCCCGCCGTCACCGGCGGGCTTTTTTTATGCTCGACACATTGAAGAGACTGCTGCGTCCCACCGAACAGAAGGCCTCGCGCGCGGCGCGCCTCATTGCGCTGGAAAGCGGCGGCCGCGCCCGCTGGACGCCGCGCGATTATGCGGCGCTGACGCGCGAGGGCTACACGCGCAACGCCATCGTGCACCGCTCGGTGCGGCTGACCGCCGAGGCGGTCGGCTCGCTGTCCTTCGTGCTCTATGACGGCGCCCATGAACTGACAGAACATCCGCTGCTCGATGTGCTGGCGCGGCCGAACCCGCGCCAGGACGGCGCCAGTTTCCTCGAGGCCATCGCCGCGCATCTGATGCTGTCCGGCAATGCCTATGTCGAAGCGGTGAGCGTCGAGGGCGCGCCGCGCGAACTCTATGCGCTGCGGCCCGACCGCGTGAAAGTGGTGCCGGGGCCGGATGGCTGGCCGGCGGCCTTCGACTATACGGTGGCCGGCAACACGGTGCGCTTCGTCCAGGACGGCGCCGTGCCGCCGATCCTGCATCTGACCTTGTTCAATCCGCTCGACGATTACTATGGCCTCAGCCCGCTCGATGCGGCGGCCACGGCGGTCGATACCCACAATTCCGCGACGGCCTGGAACAAGGCGCTGCTCGACAATGCGGCGCGGCCTTCCGGCGCGCTGCTGTATTCCGGCGCGGAGGGCGCCGTGCTGAACGACGCCCAGTTCGAGCGGCTGAAGGAGCAACTGGACCGCGACTATCAGGGCGCGGTCAATGCCGGGCGGCCGATGCTGCTCGAGGGCGGGCTCGACTGGAAGGCGATGTCGCTCTCGCCCAAGGACATGGACTTCATGGAGGCCAAGAACGCGGCGGCGCGCGAGATCGCGCTGGCCTTCGGCGTGCCGCCGATGCTGCTCGCCATTCCCGGCGACAACACCTATTCGAACTACACCGAAGCCAATCGCGTGTTCTGGCGTGGCAGCGTGCTGCCGCTGGCGAGCCGCATCGGCGCGGCGCTGGCGCAATGGCTGTCGCCGGGCTTCGGCGCGCGTGCGCTGACGCTTGGCGTCGATACCGATCGCATCGAGGCGCTCAATGCCGACCGCGCCGCCTTGTGGGAGCGCGTGACCAAGGCGCCGTTCCTCACCGTCAACGAGAAGCGCGCGGCGACGGGTTACGGCGCGCTCGAGGGCGGGGACGTGGTGTAGCCGTTGTCCCGGGCGCGGTGCGGCGCGCTTGCGATTTTCTCGGGTCATCCCCGCGCAGGCGGGGATCCCGCGCTTGCAGCACTCGCCGCAAGGGCTGGATCGTCCGCTTTCGCGGACGATGACGACCTCGCGTGAGTGACACGCCCATGCCCGACATTGTCGAGACCTTCTCCACGCGCGGCGATCTTGCGCATGTGGCGCTGCTGCTGTGGGCGCTGACGGCGTCGGCGCTGGCCTGGTTCGCGCTGCGCGAACTCGCCGCCGCGATCCGGCGCTTCGACGACTTCGTGCGCGAACTGGCGCGCTTCAACGACATCTTCAACGACCGCTCAGGAGACCGATGATGGACACGCTGCATACCGTGCTGCGCTCGATCAAACGCGAGACCAAGGCCGACACCCGGAGCGGCGCCGCCGACCGCCGCGACCACCTCGATGTGTTTCGCGAATTTCTCGATCACCTCGACCGCGCCAGCAGACGCAGGAGCGTGCCGCCGCGTGCGCCGAAGATGAAAGCGAAGCGCGGAAGGAAGTAACGCATCCGAGGCTTCCTTTCCCTCTCCCCGCGTGCGGGGAGAGGGTGGCGAGCAGCGATAGCTGCGAGCCGGGTGAGGGGCCTCGTTCCGTATTAAGCAGCCCCTCACCCGACGCCCTCGTTGCGCGAGGCCGTCGACCTCTCCCCGCTTGCGGGGAGAGGTGAAGGAAGAATCATGCTCACTCTCTCTTCCGACCCCACCATCGCTTCCGTGTTCGCGCCGAAGACGCGCATTCACGAGGACGGCACCGTGGAAGGCTATGCCTCGCTGTTCGGCGCCATCGACCAGGCGCGCGACATGGTGGTGCGCGGCGCCTTCGCCCAGACGCTGCGGCAGAAAAGCATCCAGCGCGTGCCGATGCTGTTTCAGCACGACCCGGCCGAGCCGGTTGGCATCTGGCTCGAGCTGCGCGAGGACGAGCGCGGGCTTTACGCGCGCGGAAGGCTCATCCCCGAAGTGGCGCGTGGCCGCGAATTGCTGGCGCTGATCCGCTCGGGCGCCATTGACGGCCTGTCGATCGGCTTTCGCACCGTGAAGGGCCGCATCGATCCCAGGACGCGGGTGCGCGCGCTGCTCGCGGTCGATCTCTGGGAAATTTCCATCGTCACGTTCCCGCTGCTGGCGGGCGCGCGCGTGCATGCGGTGAAGGGCGCTTCCTCCCGGCGTCCGTCATTCGCGCGCACGCGCGCGGAGAATGAGTGGCGAGCGATGCTGGCGGGCGAGGGCGCGGCGTTTGCTGCCGCGCCACGTCCGCTGGCGCCGCCGCGCGTCGAACGCCTCCGGCGGCGGGCGGGGTGATGCGATGCGGGCGGAGCTTGTCGATCTCCTATGGCAGCGCCGGCTGACGCTGCGGCAGCTCGCCTGCGCGCTGAGCGAACTGAAGTGCCTGGCCGCGGAGACGCGCCTGGAGCGCGCCATGCGGCGACATGCCGTGGCGCTGCGGATCGTCCCACAGTCTAACGGGACGACGCGCCATATTGGCAAAGACGCCGTTGTGGTGCTCAATCCCGCGGGCGGTGTTGTCACCGTCTGGCGTCGCTAATGCATGAGGCCTTGGAGGACAAGATGACCGCCGGTTTACATTTGGCCGAAGATGTCCGTGTCATCCTCTTGTCAGACTGGGATCCGGTCGGCATTCGGGAAGATCCCGAAGCGCGTGACGAATACGATGCCTATGCGCGCCAAATTGCCGAACGCCTTCGAGCTGGGGCATCGGTTGATGAATTGTCTCGACTTCTTCTCGACATTGAGACGATCGACATGGGACTGACCGGCAATACCGATCGCGCAGCGGGTGCGGCGCGTAAGCTCTGGCGGATTGTCAATTCCTGAGGTGGATGCGGCAATTGCGCGTAGTGTCGGTCGGCATAGACCGTCAATCCGCCTTCACCGCCGCGAACCTTGCGCCGCCGAGCGCGCCTTCGCTGACCAGTTCGACGAAGCGCACATAGCTTTCATAGAAGGCGTCATGGCCGGACACGGTGCCGGCGGCCAGCGTTTCGCCGCGCAGCTTTTGATACATCGCCAGGCGCACTTTGAGGATCTCCGCCCAGTCGGCGGTGAGATCGTCCACCGATGTCACCGTGAAGCCGGCAGCTTCGATCACTTTCTTGTAGGCGGGGATGTCGTAGAGATTGGTAGCGGCCATGCCGGCCCACATCAGCTCGGCGTCGTCCTTGCCGAGCGGCTTGTGCGCGACCCAGTCGGTGAAGGCGAGGCGGCCGCCTGATTTGAGAATGCGATGCGCCTCGGCCAGCGCCTTCGGTTTGTCCGGCACATGGAGGAGGGCCTCCTGGCTGACGACGGCATCGACGCTTTGATCGCCGAGCGGCACCGCCATGACATTGCCTTCGAGAACGCGGACGCGATCGGACAGGCCGGCGAGCGCGGTGAGTTCGGCCGCGCCGCGCACGCGCGCGGGCGTGAGCTCGATGCCGGTGACATCGGCGCCGTAGCGATGGGCGAGATAGCGCGCCGGGCCCCCTAAGCCGGCGCAGAAATCGGCGACCCGCATACCCGGTTTGATCTGCGCGCGTTGGGCCAGCGCGTCATTGGCGTCGAGGCCGCCGTAATGATCCTGATCGTGCGGGAATAATTCGTCCGGCTTAATGCCGGTCAGGTTGCCGCGCGCCGCCAGCAGCTTGGCCTTGATGATGTCGGCCGAGATGGGATGGCGCTCGTAGAAGTCGATCGCCGAGCGGATTTCGGTGGTCACTTGGCGTTTCCTCTTTTTCACGTGCCGATCTTGTTCTTCGCCCGGCGCCGGCCGGCCGAGGATAGCGAAGTTTTGCCGTTTCACCAGAGACATCCATTCAACAGGAGAACGACGATGGATATCGACACGACCACGCTGGAAACCAAGGCTTACGAGACCAAATCGGGCATTCCGCACGATGCGGTGGTGACGCATGCCGAGATGATGCGCGTCTTCGAGGCCTTCAAGGAGGGCAATGACGAGCGCCTGGCGCTCGAGCAGAAGCGCGCCGGCGATGCGCTGGTCGAGGACAAGCTCGCCCGCATCAACGCCGCACTCGACGCCCAGCAGCGCAAGCTCGACGACATCGCGCTCAAATCGGCGCGGCCGGCCTTTGGCGGCGAACAGAAGGCGGCGCGCAGCGCCGCTGCCATCGAGCACAAGAAGGCTTTCGATGCCTATATGCGCGGCGGCGACGCCGCGGGCCTCGCCACGCTGGAAGCCAAGGCGATGTCGATCGGCTCCAATGCCGACGGCGGCTACACCGTGCCGGTGGAGCTGGAGAGCGAGATCGGCAAGCGCCTCACCGGCATGTCGCCGATCCGCTCGATTGCCGGCGTGCGCACCATCTCCGGCAGTGTCTACAAGAAGCCGTTCATGACGGCCGGCCCCTCGGTCGGCTGGATCGGCGAGACCGGCTCGCGGCCGCAGACGTCGTCGGCGACGCTCGATCAGCTGTCGTTCCCGGCGATGGAGCTCTACGCCCAGCCGGCGGCGACCGCGACCTTGCTCGAGGACTCGGCGGTGAACATCGAGGAGTGGCTGGCGCAGGAAGTCGAGGCCGTGTTCGCGGCGCAGGAGGGCACGGCCTTCGTCACCGGCGACGGCTCGAACAAGCCGAAGGGCTTCCTCAGCTACACCACGGTGGCCAACGCCTCCTGGAGCTGGGGCAATCTCGGCACCATCGCCTCCGGCGCCGACGGCGCCTTCGCCGGATCGAACCCGTCGGACACGCTGGTCGATCTGATCTATGCGCTGAAGGCGGGCTACCGGCAGAACGCCAGCTTCGTCATGAACCGCAAGACGCAGGCGAGCATCCGCAAGTTCAAGGATACGACCGGGCATTATCTGTGGCAGCCGCCGGCGGTGGCGGGCGGGCGCGCCTCGCTGATGACCTTCCCGGTGGTGGAAGCCGAGGACATGCCGGATGTGGCGTCGGATTCGCTGTCGATCGCCTTCGGCGATTTCGCCCGCGGCTATCTGATCGTGGACCGCGCCGGGGTGAGCGTGCTGCGCGATCCCTACAGCGCCAAGCCTTACGTCTTGTTCTACACGACCAAGCGCGTCGGCGGCGGCGTCCAGGACTTCGACGCCATCAAGCTGATGAAGTTCGCGGCGAGCTGAGGAGCAGGTGCGCCAACTTTTATCGTCATGGCCGGGCTTGTCCCGGCCATCCACGTCTTGGCTTCGTCAAGGAAGTCGTGGATGCCCGGCACAAGGCCGGGCATGACGAGGTGGGTGCGGGAAGGGGAAGGGGAAGGGCGCGCTGCCCTACGCCATCACATCCAGCAGCTGCCCGAGCCCGTCGCTCTGCGCCTTCAGGGTCGATGCGTTGGCGGCGAAGGAGACCTGCGAGGTCATCATGTCGGCGAGCAGGGCGGCCATGTCGCCGCCGTCGCTGGCATTGGCCATCTTGACCATGGAGGCCTGCATCTTCTGCGATGCCGCGACCAGGCCGGCCATTGATTGGGAAATGCCGCCGATGGAGCTCATGCACGCCGGTCTAGCCGCGCCGCGTTAAGCGCGGGTTGGCGCGCATGGTTAGCGAAGCGTTACTTCTTGCCGGCCTGCGGCTGGGCGCTGTCCTCGACCACGCTCTCCAGTTTCTTGCTGAGGATCCAGGACAGGCCGAGGAAGATGACAAGGGTGACGATGCCGAAGCCGGACGAGGCGTCGTTCATCAGCTTCTCCGACACCGACCCGAAGGCATAGCCGACGGCGACGATGACCACGCTCCACAGGCCGGCGGCGATGAAGTTCAGCACCAGGAAGGTCGGCCAACTGAGATTCGACAGGCCGTAGGCGAAAGCGGCGACGCCGCGAATGCCGTGCGGATAGCGATGGAACAGCACCATGAGGATCGCGTGCTTGTCGGTGAGCCGCGCCGCGATGTTGACCATCTTCTCGATGCGGGGCCAACGATTGAACAGGCGCGGGCCGTAGCGGCGGCCGAGATAGAAGCGCACGACGTCGCCGACGAAGCTGCCGATCCAGAACACGATGATCAGCGTCGAAACCTTGAGCGCGCCGGCGAAGGCCGCGTAACCGGCGAACAGGCCGAACAGCAGCGCGTGCGACGTCGCATAGGCGAACAGGAACGTGTAGGCCGCGTCGCCATGCTGGCGGAGCAGATCGAGGAACGAGGACAGGTCGGTCGGGAACAAGGGCAAGGTTCCGGTTGAGGCGCGCACCCTAGCCGCGGGCCGGGCGGCGCGATACTGCGGCGTAATGTCTTGGTCGGTGGTTGTCATTCCGGTACGGCACAAAGTGCCGGACCCGGAATCCAGCCGCTGGCACGGCACGGCTCGCTGGATTCCGGGTTCGCAAGCTTCGCTTGCGCCCCGGAATGACACTATTGCATCTCAAGCGGGGAGCCGAGCGCTTTGGCGGTGTCGATGATCCAGGTGCGGTAGTTGAGCAGCGGCGTCAACCCGGTGAGGCCGCCGCAGCCCGCTTCGTTGCGTGGCGCGGTGGACCAGCTGACCACGCCCATGACTTCGCCGCCGTTCTCGCCCTTGCGGCCGAAAGCGGGGCCGCCGGAATCGCCGGTGCAACTGCCGAGGCCGGCGCGCGTGTTGCGCGTGTCCGGGTCCTGCAAACGAATTTGCAAACTGCCGGGCTGGCCGGTGACGACGAGCGGCGCCATGCGCGGTTCGCCGGCGCCTTGCTCGTTGTTGTCGCGCGTCGCGCCGTAGCCGGCGACGATCATTATCTCGCCGACGGCGACGCGGCGCGTGCCGCCGAGCGATGCGGGAACGACGGAGGCGGGCAGGGGCGTCTTGAGTTTCACCAGCGCCACATCCGCTGTGGCGCGGTTGGCGACGTAGTTCGCCATGTTGAAGCCGGGGTGGCTGCGCGTGGTCTCGACTTCGGTGACGCCGCCGTCCTTGCTCAGGCGCACGCGATAATTCGCCGGTCGAGCCACGCAATGCGCCGCGGTGAGCACGAGATCGCGCGCCAGCGCCGTGCCGGTGCAGAGGCCGCCGCGGCTGTCGACCAGCATCACGATGGATGTCGCGGCAAAACCCGACGCCGGCGGCGCATTGCCGGTGATGGCGAAGGCCGGCGTCGCCAAGGCGACGGACAGAAGAAGTGCAAGGCGCATGCGGACAGGCATGAGCCTTGAGTACGGACGATTGTCAATCTTTTCAGGAAACCCCATGCCCTCCATTCTTCTCACCGCGCCGGCGGCCGAGCCTTTGTCGCTGGCCGAAGCCAAGACCTTCCTGCGCGTCGAGCACGGCGACGATGACGACGTCATCGGTGCGCTGATCGCTTCGGCGCGCATTCATGTCGAGGCGCAGACGCGGCGCGCGCTGATCACGCAACACTGGCGGCTGGTGATTGACGCCTGGCCGGCGGACGGGCGGCTCAAGGTTTTACCGGCGCCGCTGGCCGCGCTCGACGCCGCGCGCGTTTATGACGGCAGCGGCGCGACCAGCCTCGATCTGCAGAGCTTCGTTATCGACAAGGCGGGATCGCAGCTCGTCTTCGCGCCCTGGGCGTTGGCGCAGCCGGGCCGCGCGGCGGCGGGCATCGAGCTCGATATCATCGCCGGCTACGGCGATGCGGCGAGCGATGTGCCTGAGCCGCTGCGCCACGCGGTGCGCTTGCTGACGGCGCACTGGTACGAGAACCGCGGCATTGCCGGTGCGGGCAGTTCGTTGCCAGCGACGGTGGCGGCGCTGATCGCGCCGTACCGGATGCTCTCGCTATGAGCGCCGTCGACATTGGCGCGCTCGATCGCCGGCTGATCCTGCAGGCGCCGGGCGAAATCGACGACGGCGCCGGCGGCGTCACCCGCGACTACACCACGGTGACGACCTTGTGGGCGAGCGTCACGCCCGTGTCGGCGCGCGGCGACGTTGACGCCGAGCGGCTTGGGGCGGCGTTGCGCTGGCGCATTGTCATCCGCTTTCGCGACGACGTGACGACACGGTATCGCTTTATCGATGGCGCGCATGTCTATCGCATCGTCGCGCTGCGCGAGAGCGGCCGCCGCCGCTTCCTCGAGATCGACGCCGAAGAGCGGCGGGATTGAAACCGGGAACATCGACATGACAACGCCTGCTTCACTGGCGCTGCGCGCGGCCGTGCGCGAGGCGCTCAACGCCGATGGCGCGCTGCTCGCCGCGCTCGGCGGACCGAAGGTGTACGACGAGCCGCCACGCACCGCGGCGTTTCCCTATGTGACGTTGGGTGAGGCGCGCATCGCCGACTTCTCGACCGGCGACGGCGGCGGCGCCGAGCATACGCTGACGCTGCATGCCTGGTCGCGGCAGGGCGGGCACAAGGAAGCGCATGTCATCGCCGGCGCGCTGCTCTCGGCGCTTGACGATGCGCCGCTGTCGCTCACCGATCATCGCCTGGTCAATCTGCGCTTCGCCGTCGCCGATGTGCGGCGCGAGGCCGACGGCCGCACCTATCACGCGCTGGTGCGCTTTCGCGCGGTGACCGAGCCGGTGTGATTTCAACATGAGGAAGAGACAATGACCGCTCAGAAGGGCAAAGACCTGCTGATCAAGATCGCGGACGGCGCCGGCTACGCCACCGTCGCCGGCCTGCGCACGCGCCGGCTCGCCTTCAACGCCGAGACTGTCGATATCACCCACGCCGAGAGCGCCAACCGCTGGCGCGAACTGCTCGACGGCGCCGGCGTCAAGCGCGCGTCGCTGTCGGGCCGCGGCCTGTTCAAGGACGCCGCGACCGACGCGCTGATGCGTCAGACTTTCTTCGACGGCGCGGTGAAGAATTATCAGGTGGTCATTCCCGATTTCGGCACGGTGCAGGGGCCGTTCCAGATCGTCAGCCTCGAATTCGCCGGCGAGCACAATGGCGAGGTGACCTACGACGTCGCCATGGAGTCGGCCGGCGAAGTCACCTTCGCGGCGGCGTGACGTTATGGCGAACAAACATCGTGGTGAGATCGAGGCCGAGCTTGGCGGCGCCAGGCGCACGCTGGTGCTGACGCTCGGCGCGCTGGCCGAACTGGAAAGCGCGTTCGGCGCCGACGATCTCGTCGCGCTGACCGAACGCATCGGCACGGGGCGGCTCAAGGCGCTGGACCTGACGCGCATCATCGGCGCCGGCCTGCGCGGCGCCGGGGAGGCGATCGGCGATGACGAAGTGGCGCGCCTCGCGGTGGATGGCGGCGCGCAGGGCTATGTGCGTATCGCGGCGGCGCTGATCGCCGCGACGTTCGGCGATGAGACATGACACCCTTTCCCTGGCGCGAGGCGATCGGCTTCGGCCTTGGCGTGCTCAGGCTGCCGCCGGATCAGTTCTGGCGCATGACGCCGCGTGAACTGGCCTACGCGATCGAAGCGGTGACCGGACGCCGCGCGCCGCTCGACCGCAACGGCTTTGCCGCATTGATGAAGAGATATCCCGATGAGCGATGACTACGGTTTTGACGACGTTCTGTACGCGGCGCGGCCCGATCCGCCAGTTGAGAAGGCACGCAAGCAGACCAGTGAACTCGAAGCCCTTGTCCGACAGTTTTCGAGTGCGATGACGCGCGCCTTCGCGCAAGCGGTCACCGGCGGCAAGCAGTTCGACGATGTGCTCAAGAACGTGGCGCTCAGCCTGTCGAAGCTCGCGGTGCAGAGCGCGCTCAAGCCGCTGGGCAAGATTTTCACCGGCGGGTTCAAGGACGACGAGGGCGGCACGATGAACATCACGCCCTTCGCCTCGGGCGGCGTCATCGGCGCGCCGGGCTACTTCCCGATGGCGGGCGGCCTGGGTCTCGCCGGCGAGGCGGGCCCGGAAGCGATCATGCCGCTGTCGCGCGGGCCGGGCGGACGGCTTGGCATTGCCGGCGGCGCGCCGTCAGCGGCGAGCATCACCGTGCAAATCGCGACGCCGGACGCCGACAGCTTCCGCCGCTCGGAAGCCTACGTCACCGGGCAGATCGCGCGCGCGGTGGCGCGCGGACAGAGGGGCCTCTAGATGACCGCATTTCACGAGGTGCTGTTCCCGCTCGACATCGCGCTCAAGAGC
Source organism: Pseudolabrys sp. (assembly GCA_035556455.1). Classification (GTDB taxonomy): domain Bacteria; phylum Pseudomonadota; class Alphaproteobacteria; order Rhizobiales; family Xanthobacteraceae; genus Pseudolabrys. The sequence continues at coordinate 37,460 of DATMEX010000081.1, read as the reverse complement.
TCGGGCGGGCCCGAGCGCCGCACCGATGTGGTGACGCTCGGTTCGGGCCGCGAGGAGCGCAACGCGCGCTGGGCGCATTCGCGGCGGCGTTACGACGCCGGCTATGGCGTCAAGACGCATCAGGCACTGTCGCAGGTGATCGAATTCTTCGAGGAGCGGCGCGGCAGGCTGCACGGCTTTCGCTGGCGCGACCGGCTCGATCATTCCTCCGCCGCGCCGGGCGTGAGTGTGACCGCGCTCGACCAGGTGATCGGCTCGGGCGATGGCGAAACGGCGAGCTTCGCGCTGACCAAGACCTATGGCGGCGTTCACGCGCCGTATCACAGGCGCATCGAGAAGCCGGTTTCGGGCAGCGTTCGTGTTGCGGTCGCGGGTGTTGAAGCGGACGGCGGCGCGTTCACGGTCGATAGTACGAGCGGCATTGTCACGTTTCTCGATGGACATATTCCAGCGACCGGGCAGGCGGTGACCGCGGGCTTTCTGTTCGACGTGCCGGTGCGGTTCGATACGGACTATCTCGAGGTCGATCTGTCGGCTTTCGCGGCGGGGGCCATTCCAAAGATCCCGCTGGTGGAGATCAAGCCATGAGAAGCATCCCCCCTGCATTGCAGGAGAAGCTCTCGTCCGGCGTCACGACGTTATGCCGCTGCTGGATCGTGACCCGGCGCGATGGGCTGGTGCAGGGCTTCACCGATCACGATGAGGATGTTGTTGTTGGCGGTACCGCCTGCCGCGCCGGCACCGGCCTCACCGGCAGCGAGGTGGCGCAGAAGCAGGGACTGGCCGTCGACTCCTCCGAGCTGTCGGGCGCGCTGAACGCCGACACGCTCAACGAGGACGATCTTGCCGCCGGTCTCTACGACGCGGCGGAGGTCGAACTGTGGCTGGTCGACTGGAGCGAGCCGGCGTTGCGGGTGCTGATCGCCAAGGGCACGCTCGGCGAGGTGCGACGCGACGGCACAGCTTTCGTCGCCGAGGTGCGGGGCTTGAGCCAGGCGCTCGGCGAGGAGCGCGGGCGGCTCTATACCTCGAACTGCGGCGCCGATCTCGGCGACGGCAAATGCAAGATCAATCTTAATGCGCCGGCGTATCGAGGCGTGGGCGTGGTGGCGGCGGTGACGGCGACGTCGAGCTTCGCCGCCGGCGGGCTCGATGCTTTCGCCGATGACTGGTTCACCGCCGGCAAGCTGACCTTCACCGGCGGCGCCAATGCCGGACTATCGGTCGAGGTGAAGTCGCACCGTGTCCGCGGCGGGGTACGCCTCGATCTGTGGCAGGCGATGCCACATCCGATCGAAGCGGGTGTCACGTTCACGGTGACGGCGGGCTGCGACAAGCGCTTCGCCACCTGTCACGGCCGCTTCAACAACATCGTCAACTTCCGCGGCTTCCCGCACATCCCCGGCAACGATTTCGTGCTGCGTTATCCGGTGGCCGGCGAGCCGGGGAATGACGGTTCGAGTTTGCAAGCGTGATCCCTCCCCCGAAGGGGGAGGGTGGACGCGAGCGTTAGCGAGCGGCCGGGTGGGGTGGGTGATGACCCCACCCGGCGAGCTATCGCTCGCCACCCTCCCCGAAGACGGGGAGGGATAAGAAGAGAGTCCCCCATGCCCATCCCTCCTTCTCTCATCATCGCCGAAGCGCGGTCGTGGATCGGCACGCCGTATCGGCATCAGGCATCGCTCAAGGGCGTCGGCTGCGATTGCCTCGGCCTGGTGCGTGGCGTGTATCGCAACGTCGTCGGCACCGAACCCGAGCGCGCGCCGCCTTACGCGCCGGACTGGGCGGAGGCATCGCGCGGCGAGCCGCTCGCCGAAGCTTCGGCGCGGCATCTGACGCCGATCGCCTGCGATCAATGCGCCGAGGGCGACGTGCTGCTGTTCCGCTGGCGCGACAATCTTGCCGCCAAGCACATGGCGATCGTCAGCGCGCCCGACCTGATGGTGCATGCCCATGACGGCGCCTGCGTTGCCGAAGTCGCGCTGGCGCCGTGGTGGCGTCGTCGCATCGCCTATGCCTTCCGGTTTCCCGGAGTGAATTAATGGCCGCACTTCTTCTTTCAGCCGCCGGCGCCAGCGTCGGCCGCGTATTCGGGCCGGCCGGCGCGATTGCCGGGCGGCTTGTCGGCGCGCTGGCCGGCAACGCCATCGACCAGGCCTTGTTCGGCGGCCGCGAGCGCAATGTCACCGGGCCACGCCTGTCCGATCTCGAGGTGATGGCCTCGACCGACGGCGCGCCGATCCCGCGCGTCTATGGCCGCGCGCGGCTCGCCGGGCAGATGATCTGGGCAACCAATCTCGAAGAGGTCGTGACGACGGAAAGTCAAACGACGGGCGGCGGCGGCAAGGGCATGGGCGGCTCGCGCGTCACCACAAACACCACGACCTATTCCTATTACGCCAATGTCGCGCTCGGCCTTTGCGAAGGCGAGATCAGCGCGGTGCGCCGCGTCTGGGCCGACGGCAAGCTGCTCGATCTCTCCGGCCTGACGATGCGCGTCTATCGCGGCGACGAGACGCAAACGCCCGACCCGTTGATTGTCGCCAAGGAAGGCCAGGCGCCGGCCTATCGTGGGCTGGCTTATGTCGTGTTCGAACGGCTGCCGCTTGCGGATTTCGGCAACCGCATCCCGCAATTGTCGTTCGAGGTGGTGCGCGCCATCGGCAAGCTCGAGACGATGACGCGCGCGGTGACGCTGATCCCGGGCTCGACCGAGTTCGGCTATGCGCCATCGACCGTGGTGCGGGTGATGGGGCCCGGGCAGTTCGCCGCCGAGAACCGCCACGTGAGTTTCGCGCCATCCGACATCGTCGCATCGCTGGATGAACTGCAGGCGGTGGCGCCGAACCTCGAAAGCGTCGCCATTGTCGTCGCCTGGTTCGGCGACGACCTGCGCTGCGGCACATGCCGCATCAGGCCGGGCATCGACAATGCGGTGAAGGAGACGAGTGGCGCGACATGGTTGGTGGCGGGCGTGAGCCGCGGCTCGGCCTATGTGGTGTCGCAGTTCGAGGGCCGCGCCGCCTATGGCGGCACGCCGTCCGACCAGAGCCTGCGTGATCTCATTGCGCATCTCAAGGCGCGCGGCCTGAAGGTGACGCTCTATCCCTTCGTGATGATGGATATCGCCGCGGGCAACACGCGCACCGATCCTTACAGCGGCGCCGGCGCGCAGCCGCTCTATCCCTGGCGCGGCCGCATCACCTGCGATCCGGCGCCGGGTGTCGCCGGCTCGCCGGACGGTACATCTACGGCGGCGAGTCAGGTGAACGATTTCTTCAGCGGCGGGCCGGACGCCTGGAACTATCGCGCGATGATCTTGCACTACGCCGCGCTGGCGCAGGCGGCAGGCGGCGTCGATGCCTTCCTCATCGGTTCGGAGCTGACGGCGCTGACGCGCGTGCGCTCGGCCTCCGGCGTTTATCCGGCGGTGAATGCGCTGGTCGCGCTGGCCGCGGAGGTGAAGGGGATCGTCGGCGGCGGCACCAGAGTCACCTACGGCGCCGACTGGACGGAATATGGCGCGCATGTTGTGGATGCCGGCGCGCAGGAAGTGCGCTTCCCCCTCGATCCGTTATGGGCGTCGCCGAACATCGACTGCGTCGGCATCGACTATTACGCGCCGCTGTCGGACTGGCGCGAAGAAGCCGATGCACTCGATCGCGAGCTGACCGACAATCCGTATCGCACGGATTATCTCGCTGGAGGTTTGAATGGCGGCGAGGGGTACGACTGGTACTACGCCGACGACGCGGCGCGTTTCGCTCAGGAACGCAGCGCCATCACCGACGGCCTCGGCAAGCCGTGGGTGTTCCGGCAGAAGGATATCTGGAGTTTCTGGTCGCAGCCTCATCATGAGCGCGTCGGCGGCGCCGAGCTGCCCGCGCCGACGGCGTGGGTGCCGCAATCCAAACCGATCTGGTTGACCGAACTCGGCTGTCCGGCCGTGGACAAGGGCGCCAATGCGCCGAACGTGTTTCCCGATCCGAAATCGTCGGATGGCGGGCTGCCGCATTTCTCCAATGGCCGGCGCGACGATCTGATCCAGCGGCGCTTTCTCGAGGCGGTGCTGGGCGCATTCGATCCGGCCTTCGGCCATGCGTCGCTCAATCCGGTGTCGGGCGTTTATGGCGGGCGCATGATCGCGCCGGGATCGATCTATTTGTGGACCTGGGACGCGCGGCCCTATCCGCTGTTTCCGGCGGCGAGCGATGTGTGGGGCGATGCCGGCAACTGGAATACGGGGCATTGGCTGACCGGACGGCTCGGCAGCGCGCCGCTCGATGCACTGGTCGGCGCGCTTTGCGCCGACAGCGGCATCACCGATGTCGACACGCGCGATCTCGGCGAGGGGCCGGAAGGCTATGCCATCGACCGGCCGATGGCGCCGCGCGCGATGCTCGATCCGCTGGCGCTGGCTTTCGCCTTCGATGCGCTCGAGCAGGACGGTGTGCTGCGCTTTCGCCAACGCGGCGGTCTGCCGGTTGCCGAACTTGCCGAAGACGATCTCGTGCTGGCAGGCGACGCCGCACAAGATCGTTATCTTGCACGACTGACGCGGGCGCAGGACAGCGACCTGCCGCGGCAGGTGTCGCTCGCTTTCACCGAAGTCGGCAGCGACTATCAGCGCGCCACGGCCACATCGCGGCGGCTGGTTGGCGCTTCGACGCGCAATGCTCATGCCGAACTGGCGATGGTGTGGCGCGGCGAGCAGGTCGAGCGCCGCGCCAATATCTGGCTGCAGGATTTGTGGGCGACGCGGGAGCGCGCAAGCTTCGCGCTGCCGCCGAGCCGGCTCGCGCTGACGCCGGGCGATGTCGCGGGGCTCACAGTCAATGGCCGGCGGCGGCTGATCGAGATCGAGGAAATCGCCGACGCCGAGGCGCGCACGATCACGGCGCGATCGATCGATCCGGAGGTGTTCAATGTGGCGCTGTCGCCGCCGGTGAAGCAACTGGTGACGGTGCCGGCGCCGGTCGGGCCGCCGGTTGCGGTGGCGCTCGATTTGCCGAACCTCAATGCCGAGACGCCTGTGGTGCTGTCGCGGCTCGCAGTGTTCGCCGATCCGTGGCCGGGCGCGGTGGCGGTGTGGGCGGCGCGCGACGGCGCCAGCTACACGCGGGCGGCATTGGCGGTGGCTCCCTCCGTTATCGGCGAGACGCTCGACGATCTTCGCGACGGGCCGACGGCGCTCTGGCATCGCGCCGATGTGCGGGTGAAAATCTATGGCGGCGCGCTGACATCGGCCTCCGATATCGCCGTGCTCGCCGGCGCCAACGCCGCAGCGCTGCGCAATGCCGACGGACAATGGGAAGTCATCCAGTTTGCGCAAGCCGAGCTGATCGGCGAGCGCACCTATCGGCTGTCGAAGCTGTTGCGCGGGCAGGGCGGCAGCGAATCGGCGATGGCACCGCTGCTGGCGGCGGGCGCACCGTTCGTGCTGCTCGACGGTCATGCGGCGACCATCGCCAGCGGCATCGAGGCGCGCGATCGGCCTTTGTCTCTGAAGATCGTCGCCGCCGGCCGTGACACCGCCGACGCCGCCGCGTTGGCGCTGGACGTCACGCCAACCGACACCGCGCTCAAGCCGCTGGCGCCGGTGCATCTGCGCGGCGTGCGCGTCGGCGCCGGTGTGAGCTTGTACTGGATCAGGCGCACGCGCGTCGAAGGCGACAGCTGGAGCGGCGAGGTGCCGCTCGGCGAAGACAGCGAGCGCTACGAGATCGACATCATGTCTGGCGGCACGGTGAAACGCACACTCACCAGCACAACGCCGACGGTGCTCTATGCCGCGTCGGATGAGATCGTCGACTTCGGCGCGGCGCGGCCGTTCCTCACGGTGCGCGTTGCGCAGCTGTCGGCGACGGTCGGGCGGGGCTTTGCCGCGCAGCAAACCCTGCTGCTTTGATCTCCCACCAACGGACAAACCCATGACAACGACGGCCAATCTCGGCCTGCCTTGCATCCAAGGCAGCCAGGCGCAGAAGCACGTTACCCATAACGAGGCTTTGCGCATTCTCGACACCCTGGTGCACCTCGCGGTTATCGACCGCGATCTGAGCGCGCCGCCGGAACACACATTCGAAGGCGACCGGTACATCGTCAACGCGGAAGCAACCGGCGCCTGGGCCGGCTGCGAAGGCGCGATCATGGCGCGGCAGGATGGCGTCTGGCAGATCTCGCAGCCAAGGCCCGGCTGGCTCGCTTATGTGATCGACGAAGGCGCCTTGGTGGTGTGGAGCGGATCGGCCTGGATCGACGCCATCAGCGCGCTCACTTCGCTCAACAATATGGCGCTGCTTGGCATTGGTACGACGGCGGACGCCACCAATCCATTGAGCGCCAAGCTCAACAATACGCTGTTTGTCGCGAAGACCGTGGCGGAGGGCGGCGACGGCCACTTGCGCTACAAGCTCAGCAAGGAGAGCGCGGCCAAGACACTGTCGTTGCTATTCCAGGACAATTATTCCGGCCGCGCCGAGATCGGGCTGACCGGAGACGACAATTTCCATTTCAAGGTTTCGCCCGACGGCAGTGCCTGGCACGACGGCATTGTCATCGACCGCAACACCGGGGCCGTGACGTTTCCCAATTCAACGCTGGCCGGCGGCCGCGAGATCCTGAGCGGCAACCGCACCTATTATGTACGAGGCGACGGCAGCGACGCCAATAACGGCCTGAGCAATTCGGCCGGGGGCGCTTTCCTTACCCTGCAACGAGCGTACAATGTTATTGCGTCGTCGCTCGACCTCGGCGGCAAGACGATCACCGTGCAAATCGCCGATGGCACATATGCCGGCGGGCTGTCAGTGTCGCAGCCCTGGACCGGAGGCGGGCAACTGGTCGTCCAAGGCAATGCCGGCGTGCCGTCGAATGTGACCGTCGGCACCACGGGAGCGGATTGCATTTCGGTGACTTGTCCGCTGCCGGGCGTGCTGGCGATCAAAGACATGAAGCTGACCACGGCGGCCTCCGGCAGCTGCATCAGCCATTCCGGGTCAGGGCCGCTCGAATACGCCAACCTGGAATTTGGGGCGGCGGCCACCTTCCATGTCGTGCTGGGATCAAAGAGCGCGATGGTGACCGCCAGCGGCAACAGCACGATTTCGGGAGGCGCGATGGCACACTGGTATAACCAGAGTGGATTTCTGGCCTGTGCCGGGAAGACGGTGACCCTGACGGGAACGCCGGCCTTCAGTTCGAATTTCGCCTTCGTCGGCGCGCTCGCCGTCGCCTATCTGCATGGCAACACCTTCAGCGGCGGCGCCACGGGGGTGCGCTATGGCAGCGTACAAAATTCGATGCTGTATGTCGGCGGTGCCGGCGCGAATTACCTGCCGGGTAACGCGGCCGGCGTCACGTCGGGTGGCGGGCTTTACATCTAGAACGTGCCACAAGCCTGAGGGTCCGTGTCGTTCAGGCATTCTTTGTGTCGGTAGGATAGACAAGCATGCCATCACTGACGACATTGATCTCGAAATAGTCCCGTCCCACTACGAGTTTGCGGAAATCAGCGTTCGCGCGCGCGGTCGCGATAGGGCTCGGGCGCCCGCATGATGGAAATTTGTATCTGGCCCATTCGTATAGCTGCATGTCGAGCGCGTTATGCCTTGCGGCAAACGCCAGATGCTCTGGCTCGACATGCTCCTTATAGGGCCCGGTTTCATTCACCAGGTCCGGCGTCTCGGGCCGGAATCCGCAGAGCGAGGCAAGCGCATCGAAGAACTCTTCGAGTCGTTCCTGAAAGCCAATAATGGTGTAGTGGCGCTCAAGATTGTCTCGCGCCGAGGCCGCCATGCTGTTGTCCGATGGCCCGCTGAAGTTGGCCGTGTCGCACAGCATGCGCGTCTGGACGTTGTTGATGGCCCATTCAGCATACGGGTTGGCTTCGACAAGAGAGATGAACTCGGACATTCCAAAATCCGGAAAACGGGGTCGCACTCAACTAGCAGATGGGGAATGTTGGACCAGCAACTTGGCCGCCGTCGGGCGGCTTTTTTGCTTCCGGCCAAAGGAGGGATGACAATGGCCAAGCGGATTTACGATCGGGCGCTCGCGGCTCTGCTCGCACATGAGGGCGGTTACACGAACCACCCGTCCGATCCTGGTGGGCCGACGAACTTCGGCATCACGATTGCGGACTACCGCAAATATGTGAAAGCCGACGCAACCGCGGCCGACGTGAAAGCGATGTCGGTTGCCGATGCGAAGACGATCTATCGCGCGCGTTACTGGGATGCGCAGCGCTGCGATGAATTGCCGGCCGGCGTCGATTATGCCGTGTTCGATTACGGCGTGAATTCCGGCATCGGCCGGTCCGGCAAGGTGCTGCGGCGGCTTATCAAGCTGCCGGATTCAACGCACAAGGTGAGCGACGAGGTGCTCGCCGCGGCGCGCCGCGCGGATGCAGAGGCGCTGGTGGCGGCGATCTGCGACGAGCGGCTGCGCTTTCTGAAATCTCTGAAGACCTGGCCGGTGTTCGGCAAAGGCTGGGGCCGCCGCGTCGCCGAAGTGAGAGCGGCGGCGCTGACGATGGCGAAATCGGCGAGCGCACCACCACCGCCAATCACCACCGCAAGAGATGAACAGCCCGCCGCGCGCGGGCTTTTTCATGCCTGCGCCTCACTTCTCATCGCGATGTTCAGGAGGACATAAAATGTGGGAGCGGATCACGAACTGGTTCAGACATTCGGCGACCATCCTGTGGGCGCGCCTGGTTGCCTGCGCCGGCCTCGTCATGGCGGCGGCGGAAACGATGCTGCAGGATCCTGCGGTGTCGCAGGCCGTGCAGGCGGCGCTGCAGCCGCGCTACGTGCCTTACTATGTGATCGCCATCGGGCTCATTACCGAACTGGCGCGTCGGCGCACGCTCAACCGGGACTGATGCCATGCTTGCCACCATCCTCGGCTGGCTCGGCAATCTTCTGGGTGGGCCTTTCGCCAAGGCCGCGGTCGATGCCTATCGCGCCAGGCTCGCGGCGGAGAACACGTCGGAGAAGATCGCCGCCGATCTTGCCGCCCGCGCGCTCGATGTCGAGGCGCGCGAGCGCGAACTGGCAACCAAGTTGATCGTCGCCGAGCAGGGCCGCTGGTACACGGCGCTGCCGCGGCCGCTCTTTGCCGGCGCCTTCATTATCTATGTCTGGAAGGTGGTGGTGTGGGACAAGGTGCTGGGTCTCGGCGTCACCGATCCGCTGAAGGGCGACGTGGCGGACTGGGCCATGATCGTGCTCACGGCCTATTTCGGCGGCCGGAGCCTGGAGAAGGTGGCGAGAATACTGGCGAGGAAGTAACGCGCCTTGGTCCTAACCATGAAAGATGCTTCGATGATCTCGTTGTCGCTATCGGCCGATTGCGCCGTACGCCGCGCGCAGTTGTATCTTCTGACGTCGGCCTACGCACAGTGGCTGACAAAATACAGACCGGATCAGGCCCGTGTGCCCGCCGGTTCGAGAGAAGGCGGACAGTGGACGAACGAGGGTGGCAGCGGCGATTTCGGCGACCGCACCGGCGCGGCACAAGACGGCCGGCCGAGTAATACTGGCCGTGTTGATGTTTCTACGGAGAAAATCGATGTTGACCGTTACTCGGCTAGCCCTTTCGATATCGAATTTGTCGGCTCGCGCACCGGCGTCACAATCGACTATTCGCGAGCGTTGACAGGCGTTTCGACGATTGATGATACGACGAAGAAGCTCAGCGAGACTTTGGGCGACACGATGTCTCGCGTCGATTTCATTCCCGAGTGGACGCCTACACTTTACGGCACAGCCGTGCACGCTAACTTTGCGGCTCAAGTGCGATCGCAAGGATTACGTGGCGTCGAAGTTGAGCAAAGTTTCCGTGGGGGTGAACTTGGGGGCGACAGATCGCCAGGTAGCGTTAGAACTGATGTGCTGCTGCGAAATGATGGAGGGGACATTATCGCGATTTACGACGTCAAGACCGGAGGGGCAGTTTTGACCCCAGCGAGAGTCCGAGAACTACGCGCAAAAACTGGCGTCGGTATCGGCGTTCCTATCATCGAGTTGCAGGCCAATCGTGGCGCGACAATTAAAGGTGGTCGCGTCCGAATGAGGAGCGTTGGCTGCGTTATGGCTTCACTATGGAACCCAGTTCATCGAGACAATGTGCGTCGGGCGGCAGGCGCATGAACTGTCGTCGCAGCGCGATGTCCGCTAGGATCGCGTTTTGAAAGCTTTGAGGGCTTCCGAGCAAAGCCTTCAGTCGCGAGGCGTTTTCTTTGGCTGGAATGCGCCATGGCCATCCCTCGGTGTCCCATGCATCAATTTGCGCAAAATATTGCTGCGCATCTGCAATATCTCCAGCGAGTGCGGAGGCTACGCCGGCATCGTAGTCGTTCCAGAAGTCTGGCCGGCGCGCAGCACTGGCTCGTATGTGAGCGAGAATGGCAGGATATGATTTGAAACGCTCTCTGACTTTCTTGACCTCGGCCGCCGCGGTGGCCGCCATGTCGGCCATCAATGGCGCGAACTGCTCTGCCGTTTCAAAGGGAATGAAAGAGCCGGCACGATATGAGAATTGATAGCCACGGGTCACGGCGGCCCACAGCCACGTAACGTGAACGTTGAGATAGCTACCCTTCGACCATCCGCTCGGTTGGAATTCGACGTTGATAGCCCAATAGCGACGGTCGTCCTGCCAGATTCGCGACTGGCCGCGCCGGACGCATCCAAGTGGCTCCAATGCGGCCGTTGCCGCCGCGGCGATGATGCGTCCGTGTTCGCTCGCCCCGGCCATGTTTAGCCCCTGCGGTGGTGGCCTTGCGTCTTCCGCGATCGGCAGCATTATAGAGGACTTTTACGGGGCCTTGCCACTCATGGACATTTTCGACGCCGTCTCGTCTCGCTATTCCTGCCGCGCCTTCCTCGACAAACCGGTGCCGGAAGCCATCGTGCGTGACATCGTGGAGCGAGCGGCGCGGGCGCCGTCGGCCGGCAACATGCAGCCGTGGCGCGTCTATGCGCTGGCGGGCCAGCGCGTCGAAGAGCTCAGGGCGTTGCTGCGGCCGCGCATGGCGAGCGAATTGCCGAAAGGCGAGGGCGTCGAATACGTCATCTATCCGCAGCCGATGGAAGAGCCTTATCGACAGCGCAGCTTCAAGGTCGGTGAGCTGCTCTATCAGGCGATCGGCGTGGCGCGCGAGGACAAGACCGGGCGTTATCGGCAGTTCGGCCGCAACTACGAATTCTTCGGAGCACCGGTCGCGTTGTTCTTCGCGCGCGAGAAGTCCCACGGCGAAGCGCAATGGGCCGATATCGGCGGCTACCTCCAGACCGTCGCGCTGCTTGCGCGCGGGCATGGCCTGCACACCTGTCCGCAGCAGGCCTGGGTGTCGTTTCACAAGACGGTGCGCGCCTTTCTCAATCTTCCCGATCACCTGATGATCTATTCCGGCATGGCGCTGGGCTACGAAGACCCCGCCGCGCCGATCAACCAATGGCGCGCGCCCCGCGCGCCGCTCGAGGACTTCGCTTCGTTCGAGGGCTTCGAGAGCTGAGGGGGTTGTGTCCGGCCGCGTTTCCGGACGGCGAACCGGTGTCCAGTTCGCCTGGAAACGCTCTAATCCGGCGCCCGTTCAGCGAGCGTTCACCGGCGCGCTGCTATCCCCCGCCTCATGCCGGTTCCCCGCATAACCACCGCGTTAATCCTGCTCGGCTGTCTCGCCATGCCGAGCGCGGCCTCGCTTGGCGCCGAGCCGTCGCCGCGCGCCTGCCTGACCCGGACCGAGCAGCGCGAGGCCATCGCCGAACGCAAGGCCATCCCGCTCGCGTCCGCGATCAAGCTGCTGCGCGAGCGCGGCCGGCGCGGCGAGGTGGTGCGCGCCGAGTTGTGCCGGCGGGACGACAGGCTCGTCTACGAGCTGACCTTGCTCGGCCGCAGCGGCAAGGTGACCCGTGCCGTGCTGGACGCCGGCAACGGGCAGCCGATATCAGGGCTATAAAGCTTCGGCGGTCTTCCCCGACCGCGAAAAAGGCATAATTTCCGTTGAGATCGCCGTCTTGTGATTTCGGCTAGGATCGCTGGCCGAATGCGAATCGTGCGGAGAACAAAGCCTTGCGCCTCCTCGTCGTCGAGGACGACCCCGACCTCAACCGCCAACTGACCGGCGCGCTGACCGACGCCGGCTATGTGGTCGACCGCGCCTTCGACGGCGAGGAAGGCCTGTTTCTCGGCGACACCGAACCCTATGACGCGGTGGTGCTCGACATCGGCCTGCCGAAGATGGACGGCATTTCCGTGCTGGAGGCGTGGCGGCGCAACGGCCGCACCATGCCTGTTCTCATGCTGACCGCGCGCGATCGCTGGAGCGACAAGGTGCAGGGCTTCGACGCCGGCGCCGACGATTACGTCGCCAAGCCGTTTCATCTCGAGGAGGTGCTGGCGCGGCTGCGCGCGCTGCTGCGCCGCTCGACCGGTCACGCCAAAAGCGAATTCGAATGCGGGCCGGTGCGGCTCGACACGCGCAACGGCCGCGTCACCGTCAACGGCAATCCGGTGAAGCTGACCAGCCATGAATACCGGCTGCTTGCCTATCTGATGCACCACAATGGCCGCGTCGTGTCGCGCACCGAACTGGTCGAGCATCTTTACGATCAGGATTTCGATCGCGACTCCAACACCATCGAGGTGTTCGTCGGCCGCATCCGCAAGAAGCTCGGCATCGATATCATCCAGACCGTGCGCGGCCTCGGCTACATGCTCGCGCCGCCGGGCAGCTGACGCGCATGATCCCGAAAAGTGGAAGCCGGTTTTCGGATCAGATCATGCGCAAAAGCGGGTAACCATGCGCTTCAATTCGCTCGCGCTGCGCCTGTTCCTGTCGGCTTCGGCCTGGACGGTGGCGATCCTGCTGGTGACCGGCATCGTTTTGTCGTCGCTCTACCGGCAGACCGTGGAGCGCTCGTTCGATCGCAGGCTCGGCGTTTATCTGCGGACCCTGGTGGCCGACGTCGCCGCGCCCGAAGATGACCGCTTCCCCAAGGCGTTGGGCGAACCACTGTTCGAACTGCCACTGTCGGGGTGGTACTGGCAGGTCACCAAGCTCGGCGCTGCCAAGCCGGAAATACGGGCGTCGCGGTCGCTGTGGGACGGCGGCTTGCCGCATCTGGAAGATCAGGGCATTGCCGCCGGACCCGATGGCTCGCGACAGGGTTATGTCACCGGGCCGGAAGACCAGAATCTGCGTCTGGTCGAGCGCAACATCGATCTCGGCGAGGACGGTCAATATCTCGTCGCCGTGGCCGGCGATGCGGCCGAGATTACCGAGGACGTGCGCGCCTTTGACAGGGCGCTGCTGATTACCTTCTCGATTCTCGCTGCGGTGCTGCTGCTGACGACCATGTTTCAGGTGCGGTTCGGTCTCGCGCCGCTCAAGCGTATCACCAACAGCCTCGCCGCGATCCGCTCCGGCAATGCCGAGCGGCTTGCCGGCAATTTCCCGGTCGAGATTGCGCCGCTGGCGCGCGAGACCAATGCGCTGATCGAGGCCAACAAGGGCATCGTCGAGCGCGCGCGGACCCATGTCGGCAACCTGGCGCACGCCTTGAAGACACCGCTGTCGGTGATGGTCAACGAGGCCGCGGCGCGGCCCGGCGATCCGCTCGCCGAGAAGGTTGAAGAGCAGGCGGCAATCATGCGCGATCAGGTGGCGCGCCATCTCGAGCGCGCGCGCATCGCGGCGCGGGTGACGGTGGTCGGCTCGGTGACGGACGTGTCGCCGGTGGTCGAGGCGCTGGCGCGCACCATGGAGAAGATCCATCGCGATCGCGCCATCGCCATCGAAGTGCGGACAGGCGAGGGCATCCGCTTTCGCGGCGAGCGCGCCGATCTGGAGGAGATGCTCGGCAACCTGATCGACAATGCCTGCAAATGGGCGTCCTCGCGGGTGGTCATCGAGGTGCTGCGTGACGGCGCCGGCGACGCACAGGTGGTGCGCATCGTGGTCGATGACGACGGCCCCGGCCTGACGCCGGCCGAGCGCGAGCAGGTCGCGCGGCGTGGCCGCCGGCTCGACGAAACCAAGCCGGGTTCTGGGCTGGGGCTGTCGATCGTGGTCGAACTGGCCGGGCTCTATGGCGGCGAACTCACGCTCGGTTCGGCGCCGATCGGGGGGCTTCGGGCGGATTTGACGCTGCCGGCGGCGGCATAACGCTTGTGGGCGCCGGACTTTTGCCCCATTTCTTGCCTTTCGATACCGGTATAAGTTCCAGACAGGCGGATCGCCTGCCGTTTCTCTCCTTCTCACTCCGGGGGTCCTGATGTCCGCAACCAAGCTTCTTGCCATCGCCGCTGTCGGCCTGTCGCTCGCCGCCTGTGCCGGCAACCCGGACGGTTCGGGCCCCGGACCGCGTGAGCAGAGCGGGACGTTGCTCGGTGCCGGCGGCGGTGCCCTTCTGGGCGCGGCGGTCGCGGGCGGCGGCACCGGCAGCCGTCTGGCTGGCGCGGCCATTGGCGGCGTGCTGGGCGGCCTGATCGGCAACCAGATCGGCCAGTCGCTCGACGAGCGCGATCGCGAACGCGCCTACCAGGCGCAGATGGATGCGCTGGAGCGCGGGCCCTCGGGTGCGCCGGTGAGCTGGCGCAATCCGGATTCGGGTCGTTACGGTACGGTTGTGCCGGGCCCGGCCTACGTCGAGCGTGGCAGGAACTGCCGTTCGTACACCCACACCATCTATATCGGTGGCCAGCCCGAGACCGCGCGCGGCACCGCCTGCCGCAACCCGGACGGCACTTGGACGCCGTTGAGCTGACTTGCGGTAGCATAACGCCGACGTTTCGGGCCGAATGGCACCGAAACGTCGCGCCGCCGCGATATGCTTAAGCGCTTCTTAACGGCCCGCGCGCTATCACACCCGCTTAGCGACCATGGTGGGCAAAGCCGGCGATGGCGGGCGCCGACACGATTGAACGACTGCAGAATTATCTGCGAGCGCTAGCGCCGCAGGCACGTGCTTTGCTGCTTGGCGAGTTCGAACGCAGTCTGCTGCGTGGCGAGGATCTCGGCGCCGCGGAGATCGTCCTGCAGGAGCTGCGCCGCATCGCGCGCGAACAGCAGGCCGGACCGCCGCGCATCGGTCACACCGCGCGCATGTTCTTCAAGCCGCTCGAACCATTCCTCGTCGACGATCTCGGCCAGCATCGTCACCCGGGCCGCATTGCGCGCGCCTCGCTCGAGCCGCTGTGGACCTGGATCGGTCGCGATCTCCTGCCGCGCGACACCGCGGAAATGGACGATCTCGTCAACACGGCCCTGCAGGCCGGCGACGACGAGAAAGCGCAGTATCTCATTCGCACGTTGCAGGACCGCGTCGCCGTCGCGCTGAATGACAGCATGCGGTCGGCCGCTGTCGATGAGCAGGCCCGTCGGCGTCTGCTTGGACAGATCGGCACGCAGCGCGCCGAGGAAGATGCGCAGACGCTGAAATGCGTGCTCAGGGCGCGCGATGGCCTCAATGCCATGCAGGCGCGTCTGCCGGTGCAGGTTGGCAATCTCTCGAGCAAAACGCTCGAGGAATACAAGGCGCTGATCGAAAAGACCGGCGCGCCGGGCACCGATATTTTCCTGTACTCGCTGCTGACGGTGCGCAGCCGGCTGGCGGCGCCGTGGCAACTCATTCGCTTCGGCGTCAAGGCCGCCGGCAGCGACACTGCGGCGCGCGTCGCCGAGACGCCTTACGGCGTGTCGGTCAGCATCGTATTGTCCGAGCTTGAGCGGCAGGTGCTCGAATTGCGCGACGATCTGCGCAGCGGCCGCGGCGTTGCGACCGGCGCGCTGCTTAAGACCATCCACGATTCCGCGCGCGGCCTGCGCACCGAACTCGACCTGCCGGTCGATTCCACCTGGGGCCGTACCTTGTCGGGGCTGCGTGGTCAGATCGGCGAAACCTTGCGCGCCGAGATCGAATCCATGCCGGGCAGGGTGCGCCGGCTGCTGCGCATTCGCTCTGCCGCCAACATCGCGCCGCGATCGACCGTCGATGAGCAGGATGCGGCCGAGACCGAAGCGTTGGTGTCGTTCGTCGGCACCTGCCGTCACTTCGCCGGCGAGCTCGCCATCAACGAGATGACGCAGCGGGCCTATTCCGACCTGCAGCAGTTCCTCGACAACAACATGAACAGCCTGATCGACGCCCTGCGTCAATCGGGACCGGGGGAGCGGGCGTTCCGCAAGTCGCAGGTCGACGTCGCGGTGCGCCTCTGTGCGTTGGTGTTCGGCAAGGACTACGCCGTCCAATTCGCCCGGGCGGCGGAGGTCGCGGCGGCCGCAGCCGAAGGCGGCGCCAAGGGCGTCAAGGCCGCGAGCGCCTGAGGTCCGAACTGGACGTCCGGATGCGGATTCAAGGCCCGAATCGCAGCTTTTTCGCCGCAGCCGCAATTGATTTTGCTCATTGCCGCCATGATCACGGCTGATGTATTGGCCTATAGTCATTAAAAGCCGGCCGTGGCGCCGCCGTTGTCCCGCCCGCATGGAATCCACCGTCCGATGAGCCTCTGGTTTGTGTTTGCGCTGATGACGGCCGCGGCAATCTTCGCCGTGCTGTGGCCGCTCGGCCGGCGCACGAAGGTCGAGGGCGGCAGCGACCTTGCGGTGTATCGCGACCAGCTTGACGAGATCGCGCGCGACCGCGCCGCAGGCCGCATCGGTGCGGCGGAGGCGGACGCCGCCAGGACCGAAGTGTCGCGCCGGCTGATTGCCGCTGCCGACGCGGCGGAAAAGGAAGCATCCGCGGCCGAGACTGCGCCGGTATGGCGCCGGCGCGTCGCGGCTATCATCGGTCTTGTGCTCTTGCCGGTCGGCGCCAGCGCCTTCTATCTCGCGCTCGGCTCGCCGCAATTGCCGGGCCAGCCGCTCGCGGAACGCCGTGCCGCCGCGCAGCAGGACAATTCGATCGAGACGCTGATCACCCGCGTTGAGGCGCATCTCGAGAAAAATCCGAACGACGCGCGCGGCTATGAAGTGGTGGCTCCGGTCTATCTGCGCCTGGGGCGTTTCGCCGACGCGGTCAATGCGCGGCGCAAGGTGATTGCGCTTGCCGGCGAGAGCGCGCCGCGCCAGGCCGATCTCGGCGAAGCCTTGGCCGCGCTTGGCAATGGCGTCATCACCGCCGACGCCAAGGCGGCGTTCGAGCGCGCGCTCGAACTCGACCGCAACGATCTCAAGGCGTTGTATTTCATCGGGCTTGCCGCCGAGCAGGATGGCGACCGCAAGAAGGCCGCGGCGATCTGGCTTTCGATGCTGAAGGATGCGCCGGCCGATGCGCCGTGGGCGCCGATGGTGAGCGAAGCGCTGACCCGCGTTGGCGGCGTGCCGCCGAAGCGCGCCGAGACGGCGCCTGCACCCGCACAGCCGGGGCCGACCGTCGAGGACATCGCGGCGGCGACGCAGATGAGCGAACAGGACCGCGGCGAGATGATCCGAGGCATGGTGGCGCGCCTTGCCGAGCGGTTGAAGGAAGACAACAGCGATGTTGCCGGCTGGCAGCGTTTGCTTCGCGCCTATCTGGTGCTCGGCGACCGCGACAAGGCCAAGGGCGCGGCAGGCGATGCCCGCAAGGCGCTCGCCGCCGATCCCGACAAGCTGCGCCAGATAGACGAGGCGATCAAAAGCATGGGACTCGAAGGATGACGCGCAAGCAACGGCGGCTGACGATGATCGGCGGCGGGCTCGCGGTGCTCGGCGTCGCTGCTGCACTCGTGCTGTTCGCGCTGAAGGACTCGATCGTGTTCTTCAATTCGCCATCCGACGTGGTCGAGAAACAGTTGCCGGCCGGCTCGCGCATCCGTATCGGCGGACTGGTCGAGCCGGGCAGTCTCGAGAAGGGCGACAACCTGCAAGTGAAGTTCAAGGTCACCGACGGCGCCCATCAGGTCGCGGTGCACTATAAGGGCATCCTGCCCGACCTGTTCCGCGAAGGGCAGGGCGTCGTCACCGAGGGCCGGCTGGAGCCCGGCGGCATGCTCGCGGCCGACTCCGTGCTGGCCAAGCATGACGAGAAGTACATGCCGCGCGAAGTGGTCGATGCCCTGAAGAAGACCGGCCGCTGGCAGGAAGGCGAGATGCGGACCGACGCGCATGTCGTTAAAGATAATGTCGTCAAGGATGGCGAGGGGAAAAAGCCATGACCCCCGAAATCGGTCATTACGCGCTGGTGCTCGCGCTGGGGCTCTCGCTCATTCAGGCGCTGGTGCCGCTCTACGGCGCGCAGACGCGCGATGCGGCGCTGATGCGGCTTGGCACTTCGACGGCGATCATGCAGTGCGTCTTTGTCGCGATTTCGTTCGGGGCGCTGATGACGGCTTACGTCACCTCCGATTTCTCGGTGGCGAACGTATTCGAGAACTCGCACTCGACCATGCCGCTGATCTATAAATTCACCAGCGTCTGGGGCAACCACGAAGGCTCTATGCTGTTGTGGGTGCTGATCCTGGCTTTGTTCGGCGCGGCGGTCGCGGCGTTCGGCGCCAACCTGCCGATGACGCTGAAGGCCAATGTGCTGGCGGTGCAGGCCTGGATCGCCTGTTCGTTCTATCTGTTCATCCTGCTGACCTCCAATCCGTTCCAGCGGCTGCCGCGCGCGCCGCTCGAAGGCCGCGACCTCAATCCGATCCTGCAGGACATCGGCCTCGCGATCCATCCGCCGCTTCTGTATCTCGGCTATGTCGGTTTCTCGATCGCGTTTTCCTTTGCGCTTGCCGCGCTGATCGAAGGCCGCATCGACGCCGCCTGGGCGCGCTGGGTGCGGCCGTGGACTCTGACGGCGTGGATGTTTCTCACCGTCGGTATTTCGATGGGTTCGTACTGGGCTTATTACGAACTCGGCTGGGGCGGTTTCTGGTTCTGGGATCCGGTGGAGAACGCCTCGCTGATGCCGTGGCTGGCCGGCACCGCGCTGCTGCATTCGGCGGTGGTGATGGAAAAGCGCAATGCGCTGAAGATCTGGACCATCCTGTTAGCCATTCTCGCTTTCTCGCTGTCGCTGATCGGCACGTTCCTGGTGCGGTCCGGCGTTTTGACCTCGGTGCACACCTTCGCCACCGATCCGACGCGCGGCGTGTTCATTCTCTGCATTCTGATTTTCTTTATCGGCGGCGGGCTTGGGCTGTTTGCCTGGCGGGCGCCGCTGCTGCGGCAGGGCGGGATCTTCGCGCCGATCTCGCGCGAGGGCGCGCTGGTCTTCAACAATCTGTTCCTGACCATTGCGTGCCTCACCGTATTCGTCGGTACGCTCTATCCGCTGGCGCTTGAATCGCTGACCGGCGAGAAGATTTCCGTCGGCGCGCCGTTCTTCAATCTCACCTTTGCGCCTTTGTTCATTCCGCTGATGTTCGCCATGCCGTTCGGCACGCTGCTGGCGTGGAAGCGTGGCGATCTCTACGGCGTCACGCAGCGGCTGATGGCGGCGTTCGGCGTCGGCATTGTTGCCGTCGCGGCGGCATTGGCCGTCGCCGGTGTGCAGCATGTCCTGGCGGCATTCGGCATCGGCCTCGGCTTCTTCGTCATCTTCGGCGCGGTCATCGATCTCACCGAGCGCGTCGCACTGTTCCGCCGCCCGCTCGGCACGTCGCTGTCGCGCGCCATCGGCTTGCCGCGCTCCGTGTGGGGCACCGCGGCGGCGCATGCCGGCGTCGGCGTGACGCTGATCGGCATCGTCTGCGCCTCGACATGGGGCACCGAGCGCATCGTCGCCGTCAAGGAAGGTCAGACGGTGTCGCTATCTGGCTACGACCTCACCTTCAATGGCATGGTGCAGCGGCAGGGGCCGAACTTCCGCGAACTGGCGGGCAAGTTCACGGTGAGCGAGAACGGCAGGGTGGTCGGCGCCTTGGCGCCATCGAAGCGGACATTCTCGGCGCGGAGCATGTCGACCAACGAAGCCGCGCTGCTCAGCCGCGGTTTCAGCCAGCTTTATCTGTCGCTCGGCGATGCCAATTCCGACGGCTCGCTGGCTATACGCTTCTATTACAAGCCGCTGGTGCTGCTGATCTGGATCGGCACGCTGATCATGGCCTTCGGCGGCATTTTGTCGTTGTCCGACCGGCGCTTGCGCGTCGGTGCGCCGAAACCGGCCAAGGTGAAGTCCATCTTGCAGCCGGCGGAGTAGGGTGATGCGCCGCCTTGCCGTCATAGCCATGCTGGCCGCATTGCTGATGCCCTTCCATGCCTTCGCCGTACAGCCCGACGAAATCCTCAAGGATCCGGCGCTGGAGGCGCGGGCCCGGGCGCTGTCGCAGGAACTGCGCTGCATGGTCTGCCAGAACCAGTCCATCGACGATTCCGACGCGCCGCTGGCGCGCGATCTGCGGCTGCTGGTGCGCGAGCGGCTCGAAAAGGGCGACAGCGACAAGCAGGTGCTGGACTTCCTGGTCGATCGCTACGGCAATTTCGTTCTGCTCAAGCCGCCGGTCGAACCGCAGACGCTGCTGCTCTGGGCGGTGTCGCCGCTGATGCTCATGGTCGGCGTCGGTGCCCTCATTGTGATGGCGCGTCGGCGGCGCAGCGTGGCGCTGGAAACCGGGACCTTGAGCGCTGATGAACAGCGCCGTCTCGACGCGATTGTTAAGTCGGGCCGCCCCGACTAACGGCGCCAATCTTCAAGTTATTGATTTTTATAAAGAATATCTTTCCCCACCTTACCGATTTTTAATCCGCCCGTCAGGACGCTGTAAGGCGGCGACCTCCATCTTCGCATCAACAACGGCGCGGCGAGCGCCTGATGCGATCCGATGGAGATTTTCGAGATGTCCGCGAGCGTTAATCCTGCTCCCCAGTCCCCCAACTCCCCGAAGAAGCCGCGTGCGCTGACCTTGCGCCGCGCCGCCCTGCTGGCGACCACCGTTGCCGGCCTCGGCGCTGCCGCGTTCGTGGCGGTCCCCGACTTCAATCTGTCGCTGCACTACCCGGCGGCGATGGCGCAGAACCTCACCGAGCAGGCGCGTAAGCTGCCGGCGCCGAACGGCTTTGCCGACATCGTCGAGCAGGTGAAGCCGGCGGTGATTTCGGTCCGCGTCACCGTTGACCGTGATTCCGAGACCGTGGGTCGTGGCAACACCGATATGGAGAATGTGCCGCCCGGTCTGCGCGACTTCTTCCGCCGCTTCGGTATGCCGGATGGCATGCCCGGCCAGGGCCAGGGCATGAACCCGCGCGGTGGCCGCGGCGGTCATCAGACCATAACCGGTCAGGGCTCGGGCTTCTTCATCTCGGCCGACGGCTATGCCGTGACCAACAACCATGTCGTCGACAAGGCCGAGACCGTCGAGGTCAAGACCGATGATGGCAAGACCTATAAGGCCAAGGTGATCGGCACCGACCCCCGGACCGATCTGGCGCTGATCAAAGTCGATGGCGCCTCGTTCCCGTTCGTGAAGCTCGCCGACAAGCCGCCGCGTATCGGCGACTGGGTGCTCGCGGTCGGCAACCCCTTCGGTCTTTCCAGCACCGTGACGTCGGGCATCGTGTCGGCCCGCGGCCGTGACATCGGCGCCAGCGCCTATGACGACTTCATCCAGATCGACGCGCCTGTGAACAAGGGCAACTCGGGTGGTCCGGCCTTCGACGTCGAAGGCAACGTCATCGGCGTCAACACCGCGATCTTCTCGCCGTCGGGCGGTTCGGTCGGCATCGCCTTCGCGATCCCGTCGGACACCGTCAAGACCGTCGTCGCCCAGCTCAAGGAGCATGGCACGGTGACGCGCGGCTGGATCGGCGTGCAGATTCAGCCGGTCACTCAGGACATCGCCGACTCGCTCGGTCTGAAGAAGACGCAAGGCGCGCTTGTCGCCGAACCGCAGGCCGGTGGCCCGGCGCAGAAGGCGGGCATCAAGGCCGGCGACGTGATCACCGCGGTCAACGGCGAAGAGGTCAAGGATGCGCGCGATCTGGCCAAGAAGATCGGTGCGCTGCAGCCGAAGCAGAACGTCAAGCTGACGCTGTTGAGCGGCGGCTCGGAGAAGACGGTGTCGCTGTCGCTCGGCACGCTGCCGACCGACCAGCAACAGGCCAAGAACGACGACAGCGGCATTGACGGTGCCGAGGTCGGCAAGCTCGGCCTGACGCTCGCGCCGGCCGCAAAGGTCGCGGGAGCTGGTGCTGAAGGCGTCGTCGTCACGGATGTCGATGGTTCCGGCGCCGCTGCCGAGCGCGGCTTCGCCATCGGCGACGTCATCCTCGAAGTGGCCGGCAAGAAGGTCTCTTCGCCGAACGACGTGCGCCAGGCGATCGCCGCGGTGCGGACCGAAGGCAAGCGCACCGTGCTGATGCGCGTGAAGAAGGGCGAGAACAGCCGCTTCGTCGCGCTGCCGGTGAGCAACGGCTAACGCCAAGTTTGGGGATGTGCCGGCGGTTACCGTCGCCCCCACTGCCGGCACACCCTCAACGGGACGGGCCTCGAGCCCGTCCCGCCTCTCTACGCCGAAGGGCCGTACGTACGCGGATCTGACGGCAAACGTGCTTCACCCTGGCAACCGTCGCCCCCGCCGGGGTGGGGTCGTTGAGGGGGTGGCGGGCCAGCCCCGTCACCCCCTCGCGTACGACCCTAAAAATCGCAATCCCGCCCGGAAGGGCCTGCAAGGAGGCTGACAGCGGCGCAATCAGGCAGACCAGCCGCCGAATCGCCTGGAAGTGATGGTATCCGATGGCTAATTTCGACCTCAATACTAGCCAGCGCCCGGTCGGCCCCAGAGCCGAGGCGCAGCCGGATCGGGTGACCATGCGCCTTCTCATCATCGAGGACGATCGCGACGCCGCCGACTATCTGGTCAAGGCTTTCCGTGAAGTCGGGCATGTCGCCGATGCGGCCCATGACGGCGAAGATGGCCTCGCGCTTGCCCTGGACACGCCCTACGACGTCCTCATTGTCGATCGCATGCTGCCCAAGCGCGATGGCCTCTCGGTCATCGGTGAACTGCGCAAGAAGCGCATCGAGACGCCGGCCCTGATCCTGTCCGCGCTCGGCCAGGTCGATGACCGCGTCAAGGGTTTGCGCGCCGGCGGCGACGACTATTTGCCGAAACCATATTCGTTCTCCGAACTACTTGCCCGGGTCGAGGTGCTGTCGCGCCGCCGCGCCGCGCGCGCCGAAGAGACCGAACTGCGCGTCGGCGACCTCTATCTCGACCGGCTGTCGCATTCAGTGCGGCGCGGCACCGAGGAGATCGTGCTGCAGCCGCGCGAATTCCGCCTGCTCGAATATCTCATGCGACATGCCGGGCAGGTGGTGACGCGCACCATGCTGCTCGAGAACGTCTGGGACTATCATTTCGACCCGCAAACCAACGTCATCGACGTCCATATTTCGCGCCTGCGCTCAAAGATCGACAAGGGCTTTGCCCAGCCGCTGCTGCACACGGTGCGCGGCGCCGGCTACATGGTCCGCGATGGCGCGCGGTAGGCGGTTTTCGCTTCGGTCGTCATCTTGAAATCCAAAGCCGTCATTCCGGGGCGGCCCGAAGGGCCGAGCCCGGAATCCAGACGCAGGCTCCGCGTTTGCCGCTGGATTCCGGGTCCGCTCACGGAGCCTGTCATCGGGCCGCGCTCCGCGCGGACCCGTTGGCTCGCGTCCCGGAATGACGGGAGAGTTTTTCGGTAGGCTCGTCTAAAGTTCCCCCATGGCCCAGGATTCTCCGGCGAACGAAAAGAAGGCGCGGCAGCTATCGGCCCTTGGCAAGCTGTTCCGCACGACCACGTTCAAGTTGACGCTGGTCTATCTGACCGTATTCGCGCTGTTCGCCGTGGCGCTGCTCGGTTATTTCGCCTTCAACACCCGCCGGCTGATCACCGAGCAGATTACCGATACGGTGAATGCCGAAATTACGGGCCTGTCCGAGCAATACCGGCTCGGCGGCATCCGCCGGCTGGTGCTGACCGTCGATGGCCGGGCGCGCCGGCCGGGCTCGAGTCTCTACCTGGTGACGACGTTCAACGGCGATACGCTCGCCGGCAACGTCACCGATCTGCCGACCGGCGTGCTCGACACCGATGGCTGGATCGAAACGCCATATCGCCGTCTTGACGAGACCGAAGGCGCGAACCATCCTGAACATCACGCGCTGGTGCGCGTATTCCAGTTGCCAGGCGGTTTCCGGTTGCTCGTCGGCCGCGATCTCGAGGAGCGCGAGCGGCTTTACAGCATCATTGCTTCGGCCGGCCGATGGTCGATCGCGCTGGTGATCGTGCTGGGGCTTGGCGGCGGCCTGTTCGTGTCGCGCCGCGTGCTGCGCCGGGTTGACGCCATGACCGAGACCAGCCGTTCGATCATGGCCGGCGATCTTGGCGAGCGCTTGCCGGTCGCGGGCACCGGCGACGAACTCGACCGCCTCGCGGAGAACGTCAACCTGATGCTCGAACGCATCGAGGCGCTGATGCACGGTCTAAAGGAAGTTTCCGACAACATTGCACACGATCTCAAGACGCCGCTGACGCGTCTGCGCAATCGCAGCGAAGAGGCGTTGCGCACGGCCAAGAGCGAAGCCGAATACCGCGCCGCGATCGAAGGCACGATCGAGGAATCCGACGGGCTGATCCGCACCTTCAACGCGCTTCTGCTGATCGCGCGTGCCGAATCCGGCCAGTCGCGCGACGACATGGAGGAGTTCGACGCCGCGGAACTGGCGCGCGACATCGGCGAACTTTACGAGCCGCTGGCCGACGAGAAGGGTATTGCCCTGACGGTGGAGGCCGGGTCGCCGACGACGCTCAAGGGTAACCGCGATCTGGTGAGCCAGGCGCTGGCCAATCTGGTGGACAACGCCATCAAGTACAGCCTCGCGGCGGACCGGCCGACCGACGCGGCCGCGCCGGCGATTGTCGTGCGCGCAGCAGTCGAGGGTGACCGCGTCTTGCTGACGGTAGCCGACAACGGTCCTGGTATTCCCGAAGCCGATCGTGCGCGGGCGCTGGAGCGCTTCGTGCGGCTGGAACAAAGCCGTTCACTGCCGGGATCGGGCCTGGGTCTGAGCCTCGCCGCGGCGGTGGCGCGGCTGCACGATGGTGAACTGATCCTTGCCGACAATGCCCCGGGGCTGAAGAGCATCATTGCCTTGCCGCGCACAGGCCCGGTACAGATGGCGGGATGAATGCGCCGAATCAGCATGCCGGGCTGACGCTGGCCGAACTGATCGTTTCCGCTCCCGTTTTGACCGATGGAGCGGCGGCGCGCGCCCGTGTGGATGAATGGCTGTCGTCCTTGAGTGCCGGCGACGCGCAGGCTTTGCGCGCTCTGTTCGCCACGCATCCGCGCGCCGCGACCCTCGTCGAAAGCCTGGCCGAAAGCTCGCCCTTCCTCTGGGACCTCGTCACCGGTGACGCGGCGCGTTTTGCCGCGCTGTTGCAGGCCGAGCCGGAGCGGCATCTCGATGCGCTGCTCGAACGATGCGGCGGCGCGGCCGCGCAGGCCGACGACATCGACGTTGCCATGCGCGCGCTGCGCAAGATGAAGGCGGAGGCGGCGCTTCTCATTGCGCTGGCCGATATTGGCGGCGCCTGGCCGATCATGCAGGCAACGCGCGCGCTGACGCGGCTCGCCGACACCGCGGTCGATGCCGCGGTGCGCTTTGCGCTGGCGGAAGCCGCGCGCGCCGGCAAGCTCCAGCCGAAGGATCCGGCTCAGCCGCAGATCGGCAGCGGCTACATCGTGCTCGCCATGGGCAAGATGGGCGCCTTCGAGCTAAACTATTCGAGCGACATCGACCTCATCGTCTTCTTCGATCCCGACATCGCGCCACTCGCCGAGGGAATCGAGGCAGCGCCGACCTTCGTGCGCATCACCCAGCGCGTTGTGAAGCTGCTGCAGGAACACACCGGCGACGGCTACGTGTTCCGCACCGATCTGCGGCTTCGTCCCGATCCCGGCTCGACCGGCATCGCCATCTCGACGCCGGCCGCGCTCTCCTATTACGAGAGCATCGGGCAGAACTGGGAGCGGGCGATGCTCATCAAGGGCCGCCCCTGCGCCGGCGACATTACCGCGGGCGAGGCTGTCCTCCACGAGTTGTCGCCCTTCGTCTGGCGCAAATATCTCGATTATGTCGCGGTCGCCGACGTGCACGCGATGAAGCGGCAGATCAACGCGTTCCGCGGCCATGGCGAGATCGCGGTCGAGGGCCACAACATCAAGCTCGGCCGCGGCGGCATCCGCGAGATCGAGTTCTTCGCCCAGACCCAGCAGCTCATCGCCGGCGGCCGCAATCCGCATCTGCGCGATCGCGATACGCTGACCACGCTCGACAAATTGTGCGACGACGGCTGGATCGGCACCGAGGCCCGCGACGAGATGAAGGCGGCCTATCTGTTCCTGCGCTCGGTCGAGCACCGTCTGCAGATGATCAATGACGAGCAGACGCAGGAACTGCCCGAGAGCCGCGAAACGATGGAGCGCTTCGCCCGTTTCCTCGGCTTCGAAAGCCGTGATGCCTTCGCTTCGGTTCTGGTCGGCTATCTCAAGATGGTGCAGCGGCATTACGCGCGGCTGTTCCAGAAGGAGCCGGAGAGCGACGCGCCGGCGCTGAATTTCCCCGACGAAGCCGACGATCCGAAGACAGTAGCCCGGCTCGGCGACATGGGCTTCCGCGCGCCGCTGGAAGCGTCCGGTATCGTGCGGCAATGGCTGCGCGGCGAGCATCGCTCGCTGAACGGCGAGGCGGCGCGCAGCCATCTGGTGACGCTGCTGCCGGTTTTGCTGGAGCAGATCGGCCGCACCGACAATCCGAACGCGACCTTGGTGCTGTTCGATCACTTCCTCGGCAATCTGCACGGCGCGGCGCGGTTGTTGTCGCTGCTGCAGCAGAAGCCTGAGCTCATTGCGCTCACCGCGCTGGTGCTTGGCGCGGCGCCACGGCTCGGCGAAACACTGGCGCGGCATCCGGAGGTGATGGATGCGCTGGTCGATCCGAGCTTCTTCGGCGCGCTCCCCAATGACGAAGAGCTGCAGCGGCGGCTCGATGCCGCGCTGGCGCAGGCGCGTTACGACGAGGACCTGCTCGAGCGCATCCGCATGTTCGGGCTCGAATATCTGTTCCTCATCGGCGTGCGCATTCTCACCGGCACGCTGACGGCGCGCGCCGCCGGCGAGGCCTATGCGCGGCTCGCCGACGCCATTCTGCGCGCGGTCCATCGCGCCGTGGCCGATAATTTCGCGTCGGTCTACGGCCAGGTGAAGGACGAGCAGACCGCGGTCGTCGCCATGGGCAAGCTCGGCGGCCGGGAAATGACCGCGAGCTCGGACCTCGATCTCATTCTGATTTACGATTTCGACGGCGAGACGCCGGAGTCGGATGGCCGCCGTGCCTTGTATGGCGGCCAGTATTTCGCCCGACTGACGCAGCGGCTCATCAACACGCTCACGGCGCAGACCAATTACGGCGCGCTGTATCAGGTCGACATGCGGCTGCGGCCCTCGGGGCAGGCCGGCCCGCTGGCTACTCAACTGGGCAGCTTCGTGCATTATCAGGAGAACGAGGCCTGGACCTGGGAGCACATGGCGCTGACGCGGGCGCGGGTCATCACGGGCACGCCGGAGTTCGGTGTGCGCGTCGATGCCGTCATCAAGGACATCCTGTGCCGGCCGCGCGACAAGGCGCTGATCGCCGGCGACGTGCTCGAGATGCGCGGCGCCATCGCCACGGAGAAGGGCGACGGCAATTCGTGGGATCTTAAATACGCTAAAGGCGGTCTGGTCGATCTCGAATTCATCGCGCAGTATCTGCAGCTCGTGCACGCGCACGATCAGCCGTCGATCCTCGATACGTCGACCGCGCGCGTGCTCGACATTGCGCGGCAACTGCGCCTGATCTCGGTGGAGGATGCCGAGGTGCTGCGATCGGCGGCGCAGCTTTATCACGATCTCACGCAGATCTTGCGGCTGTGCCTGTCCGGGCCTTTCGATCCCAAGTCCGCCGGTCCGGGATTGCTGCGTTTGCTGACGCGCGCCGCCGACGTGCCGGATTTCGCCACGCTCAACGCGACCGTGTTCGAGACGCAGGCCAAGGTGCGCGCCAGCTTCGTGCGGATATTGGGCGGGGAGCCCTAGGCCGCTTCTTCCTTCGGCAGCGGGCATTGCGGCGACAGCGGCAGGCGCACGGTGACGATGGTGCCCTGGCCGAGCGCGGAGCGGATGCGCATCGAGCCGCCGTGCAATTCGACCAGCGACTTGGCGATGGCGAGGCCAAGGCCCGAGCCCTGGTAGTTCTTGGTGATGTGGCTCTCGACCTGCTCGAACGGGCGGCCGAGGCGGGTCAGCGCGTCGGCGGCAATGCCGATGCCGCTGTCGGCGATGCTGAGCACGACGCAGTGGTCGGTGGCGCGGCCGCGCACGGTGATCTGCCCGCCGGCGGGCGTGAACTTGACGGCGTTCGACAGGAGATTGAGCGCGATCTGCTTGAGGGCGCGGCGGTCGGCGCGCAGATGCAGGTCGGGAGCGATCCGGGCAGCGAGCGTGACGTTCTTTTCCTCGGCGCGCGCCGACACGACGCGCATTGACTCGGCGAGCAGGGCGTCGAGCGACAACTCCTCGAAGTCGAGGCGCATGCGGCCGGCTTCGATCTTGGACATATCGAGGATGTCGTTGATGACGTCGAGCAGGTACTTGCCGCTGGAGTGGATGTCGGAGCAGTACTCCTGGTACTTCTCGGCGCCGAGCGGGCCGAACATGCCTGACTGCATGATCTCCGAGAAGCCGATGATGGCGTTGAGCGGCGTGCGCAGCTCGTGGCTCATATTGGCGAGGAACTTCGACTTGGCCTGATTGGCTTCCTCGGCGCGGGTTTTCTCGACGGCGTATTTGCCGGCCATGTCCTCGGCACGCTGCTGCGAGGCGCGCTGGTCGGCGATGGTCGCCATCAGCCGCTTCTCGCTGTCAACCAGCTTTTCCTCATGCGCCTTGATGGTGGTGATGTCTGTGCCGACCGAGACGTAGCCGCCGTCCTTGGTGCGGCGTTCGCTGATGTGCAGCCAGCGGCCGTCCTCGAGCTGGGCCTCGAAATTGCGGGCGCCGGGCTTGGTCGGGCCGTTCGAGGTGACGGTGTGGCGCACGATCGGCTCGCGGCCCTGAGCGACGACCGACTCATAGGAAGCGCCGGAGACGATGGCTTCGTCGGGCAGGCCGTGCAGTTCCTGGAAGTTCGAGTTGCACAGGACGAGACGATTGTCGGCATCCCACAGCACGAAGGCCTCGGGGATGGTCTCGATGGCGTCGCGCAGGCGCAGATCGGCGGCGACCGTTTTCTCGACGAGGCTCTTCTGCTCGGTAACATCGACGGCGATGCCGATGAGGTGCAGCGCGGCGTCTCCGGGCTGGCGCGCCAGCTCGCAGCGCGCGCGCAGCCAGACCCAGTGGCCGTCGGCATGGCGCATGCGGAAGGCCTGGTCGATGGTGGCGCTCTTGGCCTCGGCGAGTTCGCGGGCGACGTCATAGAGCTGCACATCGTCGGGGTGGACGAGGGCGCTGACGTCGCCGAAGGACAGGAGGTCGTCCTTGGCCTCGAGGCCGAGAATGTCGAACATCGACTGCGACCAGAAGATGCGGCCGCGGGCGAGGTCCCAGTCCCACAGGCCGCAGCGGCCGCGGTTCAACGCGGTGTCGATGCGGGTGCGCACGGTCTCGTAAATGGTGTCGGCTTCGCGGGCGCGCGTCGCCTGCCAATGAAAGGCAAAACCGAGGATCAGCACGACGAAGCCGGTGGTGGCCGACAGTGTGACCGTCAGCGTCGTGATCGAGCGGGCCGGCGCCGTCGCGGCGTCGCGGGTCTGCAGCACGGCGAGCTGGCCGAACGGCTCCTTCAAAGTGCGCACGGTGGCGAGCAGGTTCTGCCCGGCGGGCGTGACAACGCCGAGCACACCGGCTTCGGCGCCGAATGTCGTCAGCGGCTGGGTCGGGCCGAGGAGTTCAATAAGGCGGCGGCCGATGGTGGCGTTGGCGGAAGGGATCGCGGCGGTGACGATGCCGTTGCGGTCGGTGATGAGGAAGGTGCGGCCATTGCCGTTGGCCCAGTCGGGCAGGGCCTGGCCCAGCAACTGCTGCGGCCGCTCAACGGCGTCGCGTGCATTCTTCAGCGGACGTTGCAGGCGCTCGGAGGCGACATCGGCGGCGGCCTCAAGTGACAGCGCCATGATGTCGAGGGTTTGGCGGCGCTGGTCGAGGACCTGCACCACGGCACCGACACAGATCGTCGCGAGAAACGCGATGATCAGCACCGGCACTGCGCGTCTCAGCAAGGGCTCCGCTGTGAGGAGGCGACGATACGCCGGCTTGGCGATCGATTGCGCGAGGCCCTTGATGGAATCGCTCTGTGCAGACGCACTCGCCACTTGGGCGCGCGCCATGGAGGCCTCCATTTTCAAATTTCCCCTGCCGCCCCGGATTCGGACGCCGCACATCGCACCGAATCAACAGGGGTCATTGGAATCGATGCGTGCTGATTTGTCGAGAGTCCGCGGAGTCAATTCTTTAAAATTCGTTACCCACGGAAAACTGAGTCCGATCAATCACTAACGGCGCACGCTCGACGATGCGCGCCGGGACCCCCGGGCTTCGCCGAGCTCAAATCAGGCCAGCGCGCGCTCGACGATGTCGGCAAGGTCACGCGACAGGTTGCCGTGCGAGCGAATGCGCCGCAGATGCGCCTCGGCGAGTGTGCGCCGGCCGGCCTCGAAGGTGCGCCAGGTGCGGAACGAGGTGGCGAGCCGGGCGGCGAGCTGCGGGTTCTTCGGATCGATCTCAAGAATAGCATCGGCGACGAAGCCATAACCGGCGCCGTCGGCGCGGTTGAACTGCGTCAGGTTGCCATGGGCGAATGCGCCGATCAGCGCACGGACGCGGTTCGGGTTGCCCATCGAGAAGGCGGGATGCGCGGTGAGCGTGCGCACCTTGTCGAGGGCGGATTTGTGCGGGCTCGATGCCTGCAGCGAGAACCACTTGTCGATGACCAGCGCATTGTCGGCATAGCGCGTGTAGAAATCGTCGAGCGCTTCGGTGCGGCCCGGCGCGTCGTGCTGCACGAGCGTGGACAACGCCGCCATGCGGTCGGTCATGTTGTCGGCGGCGGCATATTGCTCGCTGGCGCGCGTGAAGGCTGGCGAGGCGCCCGTCGCTGCCATCAGGTCGAGGGCGACATTGCGCAACGCGCGCCGCCCGGCCGAGGCGGCGTCGGGGGAATAAGGCTCGGACGAAGTCAGGCGCTCATAGGCGTGCGAAAGCTCGGCGCCAAGGCGGATGCCGATATCCTCGCGCAAGGCGAGACGCGCGCGGTGGATCTTGTCGGGATCGATATCGCGGCCGATCTCGCGGGCAACGTCGCCTTCGCCCGGCGGCGTCAGCGCCAATGCGATGAAGGCGGGTTCGAGGTTCGCGTCATCGAGGATGGCGGCGAGCGCGGCGATCAGGCTGTCGTCGGCGCGCGGCATGCCGCCGACGCGCAGGCGGCTGACATTGTCGATGAGGAGGCGCAGTGCCGTCGTCTGCAGTGCCTGCCAGCGATTGAACGGATCGCTGTCGTGGCGCGCCAGCAGAGCGAAATCCGCGCCGGTGAGATCGGTGACGAGCTTGATCGGCGCCGAGAAGCCGCGATTGATCGACAGCACCGGCCGTTCCGCCATGCCGTCAAAGGCAAAGACCTGCTCCGGTTTGTCGAGGATCATCACGTCGCGCTCGATCGAGCCGTCTTCCGCGGCGACGATGGGCAGAGCCTTTCCGTTCTTGTCGAGCAGGCCCATGCGCAGCGGGATCAGCATCGGCTCCTTTTGCGGCTGCCCCGGCGTCGGTGACAGCGTCTGCTTCAGGGCGATGGTGTAAGTGCGTTTTTCGACATCGTAGCGCGTCTTCACCGTTACTTCCGGTGTGCCGGCCTGCGCGTACCAACGCATGAACTGCGTCATGTCGCGGCCGCTGACATCGGCAAAGCATTGCACGAACTGTTCGACGGTGGCGGCCTCGCCATCGTGACGCTGGAAATAGAGATCCATACCGGCGCGGAATTTGTCGCGGCCGATCAGGGTCTCGATCATGCGCACGACTTCCGAGCCCTTCTCGTAGACCGTGGCGGTGTAGAAGTTGTTGATCTCCTTGTAGGCCTCCGGCCGCACCGGATGGGCGAGGGGCCCTGAATCCTCGACGAACTGCGCGGCGCGCAAGTTGCGCACGTCGGCAATGCGCTTGACCGGACGCGAGCGCATGTCGCTGGTGAATTCCTGGTCGCGGTAGACGGTCAGGCCTTCCTTCAGGCAAAGCTGGAACCAGTCGCGGCAGGTAATGCGGTTGCCAGTCCAGTTGTGGAAATATTCGTGGGCGATGACGCTCTCGATACCGGCGAAGTCGGAATCGGTCGCCGTGTCGCCCGAGGCCAGCACATATTTGTCGTTGAAGACGTTGAGGCCCTTGTTCTCCATCGCGCCCATGTTGAAGTCGGACACAGCGACGATCATGAAGATGTCGAGGTCGTATTCGCGGCCGAAGGCTTCCTCGTCCCAGCGCATCGAGCGCTTGAGCGCGTCCATGGCGTAGTCCGCGCGACCTTCCTTGCCGTGCTCGACATAGATGCGCAGCGCGACCTCGCGGCCGGAGGCGGTGGTGAAGGTGTCCTCGACACAGGCGAGGTCGCCGCCGACCAGCGCGAACAGGTACGACGGCTTCTTGTGCGGATCGTGCCAGATGGCGAAATGGCGGCCATTGTCGAGTTCGCCGCTTTCGACGAGATTGCCATTGGCGAGCAACACCGGCGCTTCGGCCTTATCCGCCTCGATGCGCGTGGTATAGATCGCCATCACATCCGGCCGGTCCGGAAAATAAGTGATGCGGCGGAAGCCTTCGGCCTCGCACTGCGTGCACCAGGTGCCGCTGGAGCGGTAAAGGCCGGAAAGCTGGGTATTGGCGGTCGGATCGACCAGGGTCTCGATCTCGAGCGTGAAGGGCCCGTGCGGCGGCTGCGCAATGGTGAGCTTGTCCGGCGTCGCCACATAGCTGCCGGGCGCGAGCGGCACGCCGTCGCGCGTCAGCGACACCAGCGACAGGCCGTCGCCTTCCAGCACCAGCGGCGCGGGTGCGGTGGCCGGGTTCGGCCTCAGCGCCAGCACGGCCCGAACCTTGGTCGCGGTCGGGTGGAGATCCACATCCAGATGGACGGTATCAACCAGCCAATCGGGAGCCTGGTAGTCGGAAAGGCGGATGACGGGGGCGGTGTCGGTGCGCATTCTTGTGATCTAGGATGTTCGGGCGCGAATGGGAAGAAGCAGGAAGCGCCACACGATGACCACGATGCGGGCCATGGTCCTGGAGCGGCCGGGAACGCGGTTGAAACCGCGCGAAGGCCCGGTGCCGACGCCCGGCGCGGGCGAATTGCTGATCGCGGTCGCGGCCTGCGGGGTCTGCCGCACGGATCTGCATGTCGTCGATGGCGACCTGCCGCAGCCGAAATTGCCGATCGTACCGGGGCACGAGATCGTCGGCCGGGTCGCGGCCATCGGACCTGACGTCAACGGCTTTGCCATCGGCGAGCGGGTCGGCGTGCCGTGGCTCGGCGCGACCTGCGGCCATTGCCCTTACTGCCGGGACGGCCGGGAGAACCTGTGCGATACGCCGCTGTTCACAGGCTACACGCGCGATGGCGGCTTTGCCAGCCACGCCATCGCCGATGCGCGCTATTGCTTCCCGCTCGAAGAAGCCGGCGACGACGCCGAGATCGCGCCATGGCTGTGTGCCGGCCTGATCGGCTGGCGCAGCTACCGCATGGCGACCGAAGGCGCGCGGGCGGGCGACTTCGCGCTCGGGCTCTATGGTTTCGGCGCCGCGGCGCACATTCTGGCGCAGGTTGCGATCTGGCAAGGCCGCCGCGTCTACGCTTTCACACGCGCCGGCGACCGCGCGGCGCAGGATTTCGCCCGTTCGCTCGGCGCCGTCTGGGCCGGCGCGTCGGAGGATATGCCGCCGCAGCCGCTCGACGCTGCCATCATCTTCGCGCCGGTCGGAACGCTGGTGCCGCTGGCGCTGAAGGCGGTGCGAAAGGGTGGCCGTGTCGTCTGCGGCGGCATTCATATGTCCGACATTCCGGGCTTTCCCTATGCGCTGCTGTGGGAGGAGCGCAAGGTAATGTCGGTCGCCAATCTGACGCGCGATGATGCCCGCGAATTCCTCGCGATAGCGCCGAAGGCCGGCGTGCATTGTACGGTGGCGCGCTATCGCCTCGACCAGGCCAACGAAGCTTTGGCCGATTTGCGCGACGGCCGCCTGCAGGGCGCGGCCGTGCTGCTGCCGTAATGCCTCTCTGAAGGCGGCCACCTCCTCGCCACGATTGGCGCCACATCACCAGCACAAACATTCCAAAATACAGCCCGGAACCGGATTTACCTCGCGGCGTTGGGCATCGTTTGCACAAACGGCGAGATGACATGGGTAGTGGCGAAAGATTCGAAGCGCTCGATGCGGGGCGGGGCGTTTGCGCGATTCTTGTGGTGGTCTTTCACTTCATCGCGGAGATGGACAGCGATCTGCGTCAGGTGACGTTCTTTCGCAACAGCTACCTTTTCGTCGATTTCTTTTTCGTTCTGAGCGGCTTCGTGCTGTGCCACAGCTATCGTGGCCGTATTGCCTCGCCGCAGGACTTCTGGCGCTTCGTGGTCAAGCGCGTCGGCCGGGTGTGGCCGCTGCATGCCACCGTTCTCGTCGCCTTCATCGCCGCAATCGTCACCATCGGCATGCTGCCGCATCCGAAGGCGCTCGATCTGACCTGGCACACCGGCAGCTATACCGTGCAGGCTATCGTCCCGAGCGCGTTCCTGCTGACGGCCTTCGGCCTGCAGGGCTCGGTGTGGAACGGGCCGGCGTGGAGCATCGGCGCGGAGTTCTACACCTATCTGCTGTTCGCGCTTGTCATGATGTTCTGGGTACAGCGGCTGGTCATCATAGCCCTGACGCTGTCGGTCGCCGCGCTGGCCGTGCTCTACTGGAACGCTCCGGCGCTGATGAACTCGACATGGGATTACGGGTTCATCCGCTGCATCGCCGGCTTCTTCGCCGGCATTGTTACTTACCGCGTTTATAGCCTCGTGGGAACGACCACCTTGCTGCGCGCCACCATGTGGGAAGTCGCGGTGATCTCCGGCATCGTTCTGTTCGTGTCCATGGCCGGCGAGAATGGCGACAATGTCTCGCCGCTGAGCCTTGCCGCGCCTCTGGTGTTCGGCTGGGCCGTCGTCGTCTTCGCCCGGCAGCAGGGGCTGGTGTCACTGCTGCTGCTGACGCGCCCCTTTCGCGCGCTCGGCCGCTATTCGTTTTCGATCTACATGATCCATATGCCCATGCTGATCGTGCTTTGCTACGGCGCCTGGTATTTCGGCTATCGCACGCTCACGTTTCACGATGGCGGGGAGGCGGCGCCGATCGGCTCGTCCGGCCTGCTGATGGTCGATTTCGTTCTGGCCGTGATCGTTGTCGCAGCTGCAAGCTATCGCTTCATCGAAACGCCGGCGCGGCTGCGATTCAATCGAATCGCCGACGGCAAACGCCGCAGCCCGCGCGATACACTCGCGCGAGCCTAGGTGCGCATCGGCTCGGCGTGGCCGATGACGCGCTTGATCAGCGACGAGTGTCTTTTCAACGCGCGCTCGAGCGCATCGACCTTGTCATGAACGTCGAGCACCGTCATGTCCGGATCGACATGGCAGTGGAAGTTGACGATTTCGCCATCGTCGGTCTCGCGCACCCGCACATCATGGATGTTTCGCAGGGCCTTGTCGGCCGCTGCAAGCTCCCTGAGCGCGGCTTCCACCACGACAATACGCTCGGGCAGGGCTTCGCGGCCCGACAGGTCGCCGGGCTGCAGCGGCTCGATATGGGTCTCGACCTCGACATTGTCGCCGAGCTCGCCGGCAATGGCGGCTTCGAGGCCATCGGCGATATCGTGAGCTTCGGCGAGCGACAACCTGCCATCGACTTCGAGATCGAGCGCCACGGCCAGCTTGTCGCGTAATGTGTGCACGGTGACATGATGCACCGCCAGCGCGCGGTTGCGGGCAATCACCATGATGCGGTCGACGATGGTCTCGTCGTCGATGGCGACAGGGGTGGTCGTGACGATCGCATCGACGCCCGGCATCTCATTCTCGAGCGCGGCCTCGACGGCGAGCTTGATCTCGGCAACCCGGTCGAGGGGCAGAATGCGGTTTACCGCGACCGTAATGTCGATAAACGTCTTGTCGCCGACGGCGCGGGCGCGGACCTGCTCGACGGCGACGACGCCGGGAACCTTCTGCGCAATGCCGGTGATCGTTCTGGTGGCGCCGGCCGGGGCGCGGTCGGTCAGCGTATCGATGGTGCGTTTGCCGAGCCGGAAAGCGGCGAACGAAACCATCACCGCGACGATGAGCGCGGCGGCGGAGTCGGCCCACCAATAGCCGAGCCAGACGCCGCCGAGGCCGACCAGCACCGCGCAGGACGACCACATGTCCGACGAGAAATTCAGCGCATCGGCTTCCAGCGCCGCGCTGGAGGTTTTCCTGGCGATACGCCGGAGCGCGCGCGACCGGTAAAAGTCGATGATGATCGACGCGATGATGACGCCGAAGGCCCAGCGGTTGGCGATGACATCATGCGTGTCGTGGCTGAGCAGCCTCGCCACCGCGTGCCAGCCGACCGTGCCCGACAGCAGCACCAGGAAGGCGGTCTGCGCTAGCGCCGACACGCTTTCGATCTTGTCATGACCGTAGTGATGTTCCTCGTCCGCCGGCTTGCCCGACATCCGCACCGCGACGTAGGTCATCACGGTGGAACCGAGATCGATTAGCGAATTGCCGGCTTCCGACAGAATTGCCAGCGATCCGGTGAGTACACCAACGATGCCCTTGGCGATGGCGAGGCCGGCCGAGGCCACGATCGAAACGAGGACGACGTTTTCTTTCTCACGTTGCATGGGGTCTCGCGCGATGGCGCAGCGGATCGGGGTATCCGCCGGGAGCGACCGTCTAGCGCAATGGCATTGCGATTTCGACAGCGATGTTTGCTCCTGCAAATGAGTTGCAGGAGAACGTCGCGCCGATGGCTGGACCGGTGTGCCTAGAGCACCAGCCCCGTTGCCGGATCGATCAGGTGCATATGATCGAGATTGGCGCGCAGCGGCATTTGCGCGCCGGCCTCGCCCGCCGCGGTAGGCTCGACCCGGCCGCAGACCTCGGTGCCGTTGATGCGGAAATAGACCATGGTCTCCATGCCCATCGGCTCGACGACGTCGAGCGTGGCGTCGAATTCCTGGCCGGTGCCGTTGTGGTGACCGCGCGTCTCGGTAATGTGCTCCGGCCGCAGCCCGAACACGACGTTCTTGCCGGCATAGGGCTTGTAGCGCGCGGTACGGGCCTCCGGAACGTTGAAGGCAAGCATATCGGTGAGACGCACGCGCAGGGCGTCGCCATTGCTTTCCAGAGTCGCCGGGATGAAATTCATGGCCGGCGAGCCGATGAA